>JANNXQ010000252.1:0-2946 GCA_031409655.1 Chthoniobacteraceae bacterium
ACGCCGAGAAAGGGCGTGCTCCCGAAAAAGTGCAGCGCCGCCGCCGGATCGAGCGCCAGCCAGCGACTAAAATAGACTTCCGCAAAAGCCCCGCGCGTCTCCGCGCCCGACCCGCCTTTCTGCAAGCGCTCCAGCAGCGCATTCGGATCACTGGCCGCCGCGAGGAAGTCCGCCGCGTCCATCTTCAGCAGCGCCGCATAGAGCGCGTGATCGCGGACATACCCGGCCCGCTGATCCGCCACGCGGAAGACCTCAGCCGTGCGCGCCTGCGACGCCGCGGGCGAGTCGTCCACCTTCTCCCGCACAGGCTCCGCGGCCACGAGAGGCGCAAGCGGCGGTGCCACCGACGGAAGCACTGGCTCGGCGCGTTCGCTCCAGCGGATGCCGGCAAACCCGAGCACGAAACTCCCCACGCCCGCCAGCGCGAGCGGGAGCGCCGTGACCGTGCGCGCCGCCTTCGTGACGGGATGCTTCTGCGGACCGGGTGATGGTGGATTCATTGGGGGGACCGGGACCGGAGCGGCTGGCGATGAGACACCATGCCTTTGCACCGGTTCAAATTTCGCTGCGGATCACTTCATAGAGAAACGTCCGGAGTAAGATGCACGCTTCAACGCTCAATGACGTGGATCCGCGTTACTTTGCCGGTGCTGTCCCGCACGAGCAGCAGGGGTAGGTCGCCGGCGGCTTTGACGAGTTCCTGCTGTTCCCGGTCGAGGCCGGTGGGCAGCGGCAGCGGCTCGAGAGCGGCGTCTTCGTCGATCTGCACTTTCACATCGTCCCGCGGCTCCGGTGCGGGCGGCGCGAGGTCGGGCGTGCTTTTCGGCGTGGCTGGATGGATGGCGACGAGCGAGGGGCTCACCTGTCGCGACGGAAAGAGCGCCCATGCGAGGAGGCCGAGTAACGCAATGGTTCCCGCGAGGGCGAATCGCTGGCGAATCTGCACTCGGTGCGCGCTTCTCTGGCGGGCCTCAATGGCGGCGCGGAGGGGTAGGTGGGTGGCTTCGTCGGCGAGACTTTGCAGGAGCGGTTCGGGTGGCGTGTTCATCGGATGCGGAGGATGATTTCCCGGAGGCGTTCGCGCAGGCGGGCGAGACGGTGTTCGATGGCTTTGGAAGTCGTATCGAGTTCGTCGGCAAGTTCGTCAGTGGTGCTGCCATCGCAGTATTTGCGGCGGAGCAGCGCGGCGTCTTCGGCGGGAAGTTTTGCGAGAGCTTCGTTGGTGAGTTCGGCGGTGTGGTTGGTGGAAGCCTGCCAGCCGGCATCGGGCCCGGACTGTGCGGCACGCCAGTGCGCGAATTTCTCCGCGAGCAGGCCTCGCCGCGCGATGTTTCGGGTGTGATCCACGGCGGCGCAGCGGACCACGCAGCAGAGCCAGCCGGAGAAGTCCCGCTCCTCGGCAAACGGCCGGGCGTGGCGCGCGATGCGCAGGTAGGCGTGTTGCACGATCTCGCTTGCGGCGGAAGCGTCGCCCGAGCGGTGCGCGGCGTAGCGGAGCAGAGTGACGTAGTAGCGTCCATGGAACCAGCGCCACGCCTCGTCATCACCATCGGCGAGCAGGCGCGTCCACTCGGCCAGCGCGCGTCCGGCGGGCCGCTCGGTGGTTCCGCTCTCCATGCCGATCAGCAGAGGTGGCCAGGCAGTGAATGTGCGGTCATTGCTCACGCTTCTCTGCTTTCGCGCGCTCTTTGGCGGCCTGCAACTCCGCGTCCCTTTTTTGATCAGCTCTCACCGCCTCCATGTCCGCCTGCATTGCCGCATCTCGCTTTGCATCCTCTTCCGCCGCGAGTTGCTCGGCGGCTTTGATGAGGCTCTCCATGCCTGCGATGGCTTCGTCGGATCCGAAGAGCGTGAATACCTTCGCCTCTTTGCGCGGTTCAATTTCCGCCACACGAAAGCCCTCCGTCTCGGAGCCGGCTTTCCTCCATATCTCTTCGCTCGTGGCCTTCCACACCTTCGTCATCAACGTCACCTCTTCCGTGAGACGCTTCACCCTCTCTTCATCGGCAAAAAGGTGCGGTGCAAGGACGGCGCGCATCGTCGGCGCGCTGGCCGCGGCCCGTGCCTCCTTCGCGGCGGCATCCTCCGCGACACGCTGCTCCGCGGCTTTGATGAAGCTCTCCAGTCCCGCAACGCCATCCTCGTTGCCGATGAGGACGAAGAGCTTCTGGCTCGTGAGTGGCTGAATTTTTGTCTGTCTGGGGCTGCCGCCCCCTCCCCCCGTTTCGACGGCAATCATGAGTCGCTGTTCCTCCATTTCCGCTGCCTCGCGTCGGAAGGCATCCAGCTTTTTCTCATCCGCAAAAAGGTGTGGGGCTGCGACCGAGCGCATCTTCGTGGAGGCAGCCGCATCGGCGGGATTCTTGCGGCCGATGCGCCAGATATTGCCCGGCGTGTCGGCATCCTTTTCCACCACTTCGACACTCAGCTGACCGTCGCTGAGAAATTCGATGGTCCTCCCGAGTTCTGCGAGCCGCACGTTGCGGAGCTCGAATTCCGGCAGCCGCGTTTCGCGCACGGAATCGCTGAGCACCACGCTGTCCTTTGGAAAAGCATCACGCAGCGTCTCTCGCAGCGCCGAAATTCCATCGCCGCCGAATCGCATGGTATAGAGCCGCACCCCGTTGTCCGTCGTCGTGCCAAACATGTTATTCAGCGGAATGCGCTGCACGACGATCGTCGCCTTATCCGTCGTGGCCTTTCCATCCGCGCCCACGCTCGCCGATTGATACAAGAACACGTAGCGGAAATCCCCATGTCGAAAGTCGTTTGTGCCGTCACGGCGCAGGAAGAGCTGCCGGTGTTCTTTGCCAACGAGGCATTCAATCACCACCGCGTCGTCATTACCCTCCTTGACTCTCACATCGAAAGCCTTCGGCTTGCCTTCCTCGTGCACGGGGAATGAATCCCCGACCCCCGCGTGCGCCGTGAGCATGAGGACATCGG
>JANNXQ010000253.1:0-23892 GCA_031409655.1 Chthoniobacteraceae bacterium
GGGAGCGCCGCCGTCCCGTGCGGCAACGTTCCCACTCGCGCAGCGCAAATTTGAATAGGCGCTTCGCGCAATGCGTTGATTGCCGCACGGGACGGCGGCGCTCCCGGATCACCGCGGGATCACCCACGGGAAGACATACGCCTGGAGCATCACTAGCCCGCCCATGAGTACCGCGAGCGCGAGGCTGTGCCAGAAGACCGCACGCAGGATGTCCCCCGTGCGCGGGCTCTCCCCTGCCCCGCTCGTCGCCGCACCCGCGACCACGATGCTCTGCGCGTCGATCATCTTCCCCATCACCCCGCCGGAGCTGTTCGCCGCCGCGGTCAGGATCGGTGAAAGCCCGAGCTGCTCCGCGCTGACTTTCTGCAAGTTGCCGAAGAGCACATTTGAAGCAGTATCGCTCCCCGTGAGCGCCACGCCCAGCCAGCCGAGCAGCGGCGAAAAGAAAGGGAACCACCAACCGGTGTGCGCAAAGGCGATCCCCATCGTCGTATCCGAGCCGGAGAACCGCGTGGTGAATCCGAGCGCCAGCATCAGCATGATCGTGAGTAAGGAAACCCGCACCCGCCAGAGCACTCGCCCATAGAGTTGCACCAAGGCGACAGGCCGCAACCCCAGTGCCAATCCCCCCACGACGCCCGCGAGCAAGAGCGCGGACCCCGCGGCGGTCAGCCAGTTGAAAACGAATTCGGCCTTCTCCGCCTCCGCGTGCGCGACCACCGGCGGCACGCGTTCGATCCCGAGGTGCAGCAGCGGCACGGGAAACTTCGGTGCCGAGATCGAGTTCAGCGCGTTCTTGAGTGCCGGGATACTCCAGAGGATGACGAAGACGCTGAGCAGCAGCCACGGCAGTAAGGCCCGGAAAGTCGAAGGTCCGCGTTCGATGTTCAGTGTTCGATGTTCGATGTTCGATGTTTTCACCACACCATCCGCGGCAACATCGAACGTCGAACTTCGAACATCGAACGTCGAACCAACGGGCCGCCACACCCGGAGTAGCAGCGCGAGCGCGCCCATTGCCGCCAGCGCGCTGGCCTGATCGACCAGCCACGGACCGTGAAAATTACTCACCAAGAACTGCGTGATCGCAAAGCTCACCCCGGTGACGAGACACGCGGGCCAGACTTCGCGCATCCCGCGCCAGCCGACCTGCGCGGCCACGAGCCAGAAAGGGATCAGACACGAAAAGATCGGCAACTGCCGCCCGACCATCTTGCTCAGAGCAAAGACATCGAGCCCTGTGACCGTGCTCAGCGTCGTGAGCGGGATCCCCAGCGAACCAAACGCCACCGGCGCCGTATTCCCGATCAGCGCCAGCTTCGCCGCCTCCAGCGGCTTAAAGCCCAGGCCCACGAGCATCGCCCCGGAGATCGCCACTGGCGCGCCGAAACCCGCGCAGCCTTCGATGAATGCGCCGAAACAAAACGCAATTAGCAGCGCCTGGATGCGTCGATCGCCGGACAAGGCCGCGATGCGTCGCTTCAGCACCTCAAAGCCACCGGTCGTCACCGACAGCTCATAGATGAAGATCGCGTTCAGGACGATCCAGCCAATCGGGAAGAGCCCAAATGCCGCGCCATACCCAGCGGAGGCCAGGGCCAGCGGAGCCGGCATCTGAAAGACAAACACCGCAATCCCCAGAGCGCTCACTAATCCTGCCAGCGCCGCCCAATGCGCCCGCACGTGCGCAAACCCGAGCAACCCGAGCAGCAACACCACCGGCAGCGACGCAACGATCGCGGAAAGGAAGACGCCGCCGAGCGGGTCGTAAGTCTGGGGCCAGGGCACGGGCGTAGGAGGCAGGAGTGGAGCGCCGGATTAGGGCCACTTTCCGCCGCCCCGTCCAGCCTCTCCTCGCAGCGCCCCTATGGCAGCCCGCCGGCGCTCCTCCCCGTCATCACCGGAGGACTCCCAGCTCTCCGGCGTCGATCGCAGGGTGCGCATTTCGCAGATTCGCGCGGAAGATCGTTCACCAATTCTCCGAAGGAACCCGACCCTATCCGCCTTGCTTGATGGTTCCTGAGCATGGGCCTTTTCAGCAAAGATAATTATTGCTCGCCGTTTTCGGATTAGCTTATGTGTTCCAAAGAGCTTCCGGGACACCACCCCGGGACGCTGCCAAACCGGAAACCGCTACGCTAAAAATGTTCGGAGGAGAATGTATGAAATCGTTCCCAAAACGCCTCTCGGTCTGCGGGCTCCTGCTCGCCCTCCCATTCGCAGGTTGCAAGCCAAAGCCCGTCATCAGCACCGACACGCTCGACGACAAACGGGACGGGCGACCACCAGAAAAGTTTGCGGAGGTCGTCGCTGATGTCTTCGAGGGCATGGATGCGGGTGCGACCCTCACTGGGGACGAAATCAAAGGGCGCAACTCGTGGAACCTCTGGACCGCCGGCAACGAGCAATTCTGGGATAAGATGGCCCGCGAAGGTTTCGGCCTGTTCGACCTTCTCAAGACCATCGACTCGCGCAAACGCGCGCACCGGCTCGAGGAATTAGGGCTCATCAATCAGCCGGACTTTAAGACCGCCGCGAAGCCGGACCAATACGGCCTCTGGATCGACGAAGGCACCGAGCCCACCGGCATCGACCCGGCGGTCTATGGTCGCCCGACCGGCGTGATGGGCTTCCGGTTATTCGACAATCCAGACTTTACCGGGGCCGCCGTCGAGAAGTGGAAGCAGCACCTCGATCCCGCCACGGGCGAGGCAAAGAAGTTTTACGACGACGCGGACTTCGCGGCACAGAAGGATCTCGTGCGCCCGTATCGGGTCGGCGTGTCCTGCGGCGCCTGCCACATCGCCTATCACCCCTGTTTCCCGCCGGAGAATCCTGCCGAGCCGAAGTACGAGAACCTCGCGTCGGCCATCGGCAATCAATACATCCGCGAAGGCCGCACCTTTGCCCCGAACGTGCGCAAAGGCGGATTTTTCTACGAGATGACCGAGGCGCAGCCGCGCGGCACGTCGGACACCTCCCGCATCGCCACGGATAACATCAATAACCCAAACACGATCAATGCGATCTTCATGCTCACCGAGCGGGAGAAGCTTCAGGTCGAGGAAGAAGTTGCGGGCGGCGCGCTTAATTTTCCCGGCAACACGCCGAAGATGAAAGTGGCGCACATCTTGAAGGACGGCGCGGATTCGATCGGCATCCCCGGCGCGACGATCCGGGTCTTCGTGAATATCGGGATGTATCACCAGCACTGGCTCCAGCAGCACAATGCGCTGATCGGACTGATCCCCCAGAAGCCCTTCGACATCGCCACCGCCCGGAAACATTCCGTCTTCTGGCTGGCGACCGAACAAAAGCTCCCGAACATCCGCGACTTCTTCCGCAAGATTCAGCCTTACCGGCTCGAAGATGCCGTCGAAAAAGGGAAGCCTGACGGCAGAAGTTACATCACTGCGGATGAGGAAAAGATGAAGCGCGGGAAAGTCGCCTTTGCCGAGAACTGCGCGACCTGCCACTCGAGCAAGCAGCCGCCGGAAGGCGTGGATAAGGAGGATTGGTTCCGGGAGCAAATCCTCACCACCGACTTCCGGAAAGATAACTTCTTCTCCGATGAACGGCGTTACCCGCTCACGAAGATCCAAACCAACGCCGGCCGCGCCCTCGGCACCAATGCCATGGCCGGACACGTCTGGGATAACTTCTCGTCGAAGACTTACAAGGAACTGCCCGCGGTCGGCACGATCAAAGTCTGGAACCCTTACACTAACGCCGAGGAAGACTTTAAGCCGCAAGGCGGCGGCCCCGGCTATTATCGCACTCCGTCGCTCATCAGCATCTGGTCATCCGCGCCCTTCCTGCACAACAACACCCTCGGCGAGGAAACCATCGACCCCTCCATCGCCGGTCGCATGAAGGCCTTTGAGGACGCCGCGGAGAAACTGCTCTGGCCGGAGAGGCGCAAAGACAAGGATTCCATCTGGCGCACCAAAAACGACTGCCAGATCCAGCTCCAGGCCTCGCGCCTGCCGTCCAAGGTCGTGGCGGTCTTGCGCGCCGGAGGTCACATCGAGGAAGACCCGGATGGTGCCGAGTTTTTCCGCGTCGGCCACATTCCGCAAGGCACGCCGATCAACCTGCTCGGAAACGTGGACCCGAAGGCCGACCACTTGGCTATGGCGAAGCTCTTCATCAAGCTGAAAGTCACTCTCGCAAAGATCAAGGCCGGGGGCCTCGACGGCGATGCCGCGAAAGAGGAACTGAAAAGGAACGTCGCTCCGGCCCTCCTCAAGGTCAGCAAGTGTCCGGACCTGGTCACCGATCGCGGCCACACCTTTGGCCGCGATCTTCCGGACAACGACAAACGCGCACTCATCGAATACCTGAAAACCCTCTAACCCACCCCACCCATGCCAACCACACCTGCTCTCAATCCCGAAGCCTTCCTCAAAATGTCGGGCGCGGAACTCGACGAGATCTTCCGGCAAAGCTCTGCCGGTAACATTCCCGACGGGGAAGGCGAAGGCACCGCCATCATCGCTCCTGGGACCGCGGTCTCCGATGCGATCGCAAAGTTCGTGCATCTCTTTAACTGGAAAGGGAAAGTCTTCGATGCGGCCCAGGGAGAACTCCGCAACCGGATCCTTCCGCTCGGACACAAAGCCATCGTCGCTAAGGTCTATAAGGACGGAAGCTGGTTTGATCAGAAGGAGTGCATCGTCCTCGACTATTCAAAGACCTCCCTGCTCGCCAAATGGATCCGGGACGAAATCCGCGAAGTGGCGCCCGGCATCTATCTGGGCATCGTTTTCTGGGGAAAGAAGAAGCTGATCCACTTCGCTCTGGAGTTCCCTCACTAACAGTCCCGCCGGTTACTCCCGCCCTGCCATGATGGATCGCCGCCCGCTCATCGAATGGGTGCCGGCGCGCTGGCGCGGGCCGCTGGCGATTGCCATCGGGATCGGGGCGACGGTCAGCTTGTACTTCCTCGGGCGGCTGTATCGCGATCAACCGGTGACTTACGCGACACCGGAGGAGCACTTCAAATATGGCTCGACTGGCGGGGAGCGGCTCTCGGGCTTCCCTTACTGGATCTGGCAGGTGCTGCCCGCGCTTTTCCCGGAGTATCTGCCGGGCGGAAAGTATCTGCCGGAGACGCCGTATGCGCCGATGGGTTTCATCTACGAATCGGGCAAGGCACTGCCCATCGGCGTCTCGCAGCGCAATGTGCAGGGGATGGACCGCGTCTTCCTGAATTGTGCGGTCTGCCACGTGGGCACCTGGCGCGCAAAGCCAGAGCATAAGCCCAACGTCGTGCTCGGCATGGGCGCGAATACGGTCGATCTCCAGCAGTTCGAACGGTTCCTTTTCCAGTGCGTGACCGACGAGCGCTTCACGCCGAATCGCATTCTTACCGCGATCGAGACGATCGGCGGAAAGCTGGATCGGTTTGACGAGGAAGCGCTGCGCAATCTCGGCGTCTATCTGATGCGTGACCGCGTGCTCCTTCTGCGCGACCGCTTCAGCTTCATGGATCGCGAGCCGGACTCCGGGCCGGGGCGCGTCGATACCTTTAATCCGCCCAAGGTGCTGATGAACTTCCCCATGCACAAAGTCCCGGAGCGCGAGTGGGTGGGAAATTGCGACCTGCCTTCGATCTGGCTCCAGCGTCCGCGCGAAGGCATGTGGCTGCACTGGGACGGGAATTGCAACCGGGTGCAGGAGCGCAACCGCAGCGCGGCCTTTGGCACCGGCGCACAGCCGCCGTCGCTCGATCGCCCGCTCATGAAACGCGTCGAGAACTTCATCATGGACGCCACCCCGCCCGCATTTCCCTTCCCCATCGACCAAACCAAAGCAGCGCGCGGCGAGCCGCTCTATGGAAAGCATTGCGCGAGCTGCCACGGAAAAAACGGACGCGACTTCGCGGGCGAGTTCGTCGGCAAAGTAACACCGATCGACGCACCCAAGCTCCGCACCGATCGGTGGCGGCTCGACAGTTACACCCACGAACTCGCCGCCGGACAAAACCAGCTCTACGCCGAATACGGCGACGAACGCTTTTCCCACTTCCGCAAAACCTTCGGCTACGCCAATGCCCCGCTCGACGGCATCTGGCTGCGCGCGCCCTATCTGCACAATGGCTCCGTGCCGACGCTGCGCGACTTACTGGAGCCAGCCGCGCAACGCCCGAAAGTCTTCCATCGCAGCTACGACGTCTTCGACCCCGTGCGGGTCGGCTGGGTCTCGGACGTGGCGGTAGAGCCCACCGCCTCCGCAAAGACAAATCCCCAGCTCGCTGGTCGTCGTTACTTTCGCTTCGACACCCGCGCGATCCCCGGGGAGCAGACCGGCGCCTTTGCGAAAGTCACTGCGATCGATGCAGCGGCGCGCGTCATCACGCTCGACCGTCCGCTCACCCGCGAAACGATCATCGTGAAGGTGACGGACGCCGCCGGAAAGGTGCTGCTCTGGGACATCCCCGTCGCACACAGCGCCAACGGGGAAATGACGATCACCCTCGCCGAGTTACCCCCCGAACTCACCGTGGGCTGCGGCCTCGACTACAGCACGCCGCGCGAGCGCAACGAGGGTAACAGCAACCAAGGCCACGAGTACGGCACGGACCTCCCAGCCGAAGACAAGGACGCCATCGTGGAGTTCCTGAAGACTTTCTGACCCCATGAACACGACCGCCAATCGCCGCTGGAGACTCGCCACCGCCGTCCTGGTCGCCGTCCTCGCCATCGTCGGCATCTTCACCTGGTGGGAGCTTTTCCGCGTGGTGCCGCAGGACGATGCGATCCTCAAAGACGCGGCGATGAAATTCAAATACGGCTCGCTCGGCTCCGAGGGCGACCGCGGGCTCCCGTATCTCATCTGGCTGGTACTGCCGCGCGTCTTTCCCGATCTGCTGCCCGGCCCCGGCGGTTACAAGGCCTTCGGTGTCGTCTGGGAGGAAGGCCAGGAAATGCCCGTGGGCTTTTCCAAAAAGACCATCGGCGTCTTCCCGCGCGTCACGAATAACTGCGCGCTCTGCCACGCCACCACCTGGCGCGAAAGCGAGGACAGCCCGATCCACGTCCAGATCGCCGGCGGCGCGCACACCACGGATGTCCAGGGCATGATCCGCTTTCTCTCCCGCGCCGCGCAGGATCCGCGCTTCAGCGCCGCGACGCTCATGCCCGAGATCGAGCAGGTGAGCAGCAATGCCTACGGCAATGGCGGCCTCTCCTGGCTCGACCGGCAGATCTATCGTTACCTGCTCATCCCTTTCACCCGCATGGGCCTGCGCGAGCAGCAGCGGCTCTTTGCCTGGATGGAGCATGAACCGAACGGGACGAAGAAACCCGACTGGGGCCCCGGGCGCGACGATCCGATGAACCTCACGAAGTACTTCACGACGCAACTGCCCGTGGACGCAACCGTGGGCCAGGCGGACTTCCCTTCCATCTGGAATCTCAAGGTGCGGCGCGGACCGGGGCTCTTGCTAAATTGGAGCGGCGACACGCCATCCACGCTCTCGGTGCTCATGGATTCGGCGCTCGGACTCGGCGCGCCACCGCAGCCGTGGTTCGTGGAGCGCATGCACGAACTCGACGCCTGGCTCGGCGAATTTCCGCCGCCGAAATATCCCTTTCCCATCGACCCGGCGCTCGTCGCGCAAGGCCAGCCGCTCTACGCGCAATACTGCGCCGAGTGCCATGACGTCGGCGCGAAATACACGAACAAGATCATCCCGCTCGCCGAGATCGGCACCGACCGCGAGCGCATGCTTTCCTGGAATGGAGAAGCCGCGAAGGAAGCGAATCGCCGGGTGCGCGAGATGGGCATCGACCGCCCGCCGATGATCGAAACGAACCCGACCGGCTATCAATCGCCGCCGCTCGATGGCCTCTGGCTGCGCGCCCCCTATCTGCATCACGGCACCGTGCCCACGCTCTGGGACTTACTGCTGGCGGAGGAAAAGCGACCGCAGCAGTTCCATCGCGGCTACGATGTCTTCGATCCGGTGAAGGTGGGCTTTGAATCCGACACGCCGATGGCGCGCCGCCGCGGCTTCCTCCTCGACACCACGCAGCGCGGCAATGGCAACGGCGGCCACAGTGGCGCGAGATACGGCACAGAACTCAGCGACCCGCAGAGGCGCGCGCTCGTGGAGTACCTGAAGACGCTATGAAAGCGGCGCGGCAGATCCGCCCGATCGGGATACTCGCTTCCCCGCGATGAATACGGCCGACCGTCCCTCACTCACTCCGCGTTGGCTGGGTCTGTCAGCCGCAATCCTCGGGATGGCACTGGTCCTCACGGCACTGGTCCTGTGGAGTGGCGCGGACTCGTGGCGCGGGTGGCTGGCCTGGGCGGGCGCAGGCGCGCTCATTGCCCTCGGGAATTGGCTCGAGCGGCTCTCCGAGGCGCTCCGCGACTTTGGCCGCATCGTCCTTGGCGGCGGGCTCGCCACGCTTTACGCCGTCACCTTCGCCGCTCATCACCACGGCTCGTTTTTTCTTTTGCGAGGGTGGTTCCTTGCGTTACTCGCCCTCGCCTTCATCGGCGAAGTTATCACGCGCTGCGCGGCCCGGCGCAACTCGACGAAACTCGCCGCCGTCGCTTTCGCGCTCGCCGGCTTCGGGGCGGCGCTCCAGCCCTTCGCGTCCTCCTACCTCGGATCCGCCGTCGTGCTCGCCGCGGCGGCCGGTTGGTTCGTCGTGCGCTCAGGTGGCAACATCGTCGCGTGGCTCACGCTCGCGATCGCCTACGCTGGCTTCCTCGTCTGGTGGCCCTTTGACGATGGCCGCCTCGACGCCGACCGCTACCTCGAGCTGCACGAATACTTCGAGACCCTCTGCGCCTTCGGCCTCGTCTGGCTACTCTTCGCCCGGACTAGCTCCCTCGCCCGTTTCGAACCCAGCCATCGCCTCGCCTTCAGCACGCTGAACAACCTCCTCTTCTTCGGCCTCGGCGTACTCATCGTCCCACCGGCCCATCCGGATTGGCATTGGAAATCCACCCTCATCTTCGGCGTCGTACTCCTCGTGGCCGGTGTACTCACTCGCCCCGCGGACATCCGCCGCAGTTACTTCGTACAAGGTGGACTCCTCGCCGTCCTCGGCATCGTCAGCGCGCTCACCGGACGCGAACTCGCCGCCCTGCTCGCCGTCGCCAGCGCCTTCTGCGTCCTCACCGTCACGCGCCGCGAAGACTGGCTCCGGCGCGATCTCGCCTTTGCCGCCGCCTTGCTCACCGTCGCCGCCGTCTGGATGCCCCTCCGCGAGCACGCGGAAAACGGCCTCCGCCTTGGCGCCCTCACCGGCGGCGTGCTCCTTTTCAATGCCTGCTCGATCAGTTCCCGCCGCGACCTCTGGGCACGCTGGGCCGTCGCCGTCTTCACCGCCCTCGGCCTCGGCGTCTGGATGGCCACCACGCTGCACTTCACACCCGAGACCCAGCGCGCGCCGGTCCTCGCGTTCGAAGGCGTCCTGCTCACCGCTTCCTTCGCCACCCTCGCCGTCTTCGAGATCCCCTGGCTCGCCAAAGCCTTCTCCCTCGGCGCGCTCGTCGTCTGGTTTCTACAGCTCGAGGCTTTCGTCCGTCCGTGGTGGCATCCCGTCGTCCTCGTCCTCGCCACCATCGCCGTCAGCGCTTGGTGGCAAACGCGCGGACGCTCGCTGCTTCCCGCGTGGGAACTCGGTCTGGTGCAAGCCATCGCCGCCGCTGCCAGCGTCCTTATCGCCCTCCTCTGGATTGATGGACGCCTCGCCAGCCAACCCGCCGCTCTCCTCGCCATGAGCGTGCTCGCCCTCGTCGCCCTGCTCTTTTCCATCGCCCTGCGCGACCTCTTCCTCACCGCCTTCAGCCAGCTCTTCACCATCACCGCGATCGGCGAATTCATCGGTCAACACACCACCGCCCCCCTCCCCGGCGCCCTCGCCGCGCTGGCCCCCATCGTCGCCCTGCCCATCCTCGCCCGCCTCATTCCCCAGCCTTTTAAAAACACCGAATGGGAGAAACCCATCCGCTGGGTCGCCGCCCTCTACGGCATCATCGCCGCCGCCCTCTTCGTCGTCTGGGTCCTGCATTACCTCAGCCCCCCAAACCGCATCCCCGCCCTCGCCCTTGCCGCCATCTTCCTCCTCATCTGGAGCGTCGTCGTCCAGCCCGCTGGCCCCCTGCTCGCCAGCCTCGTCTGCGCGAGCGGCGCCCTGCTCGCCCTGTGGCTCGGCTGGATCGGCAGCGAAGGCTTCCTGCTGCGGCACCTCTTTAGCCTCATCCTCCTGCTCGGCTTCGGAGTCATCGGCCGCCGCACCTGCCTGCTGCCCGTCATGCTGCAAAAGATCGGCACCCTCATCGGCCTCGCCAGCGTCGTCCATTGGGTCACCCTCTGGGCACCCGTCCACTTCGCCGCCGTCCCGCTCGCCGTCGTCTGGTCCGTCGTCGCCGTCATCATCTTTGCCCTCGGTTGGTGGCTGGACGAACCCCTCTACCGCGCCCTCGCCTGGACCCTCCTCGCCACCGCACTCGCCCGCGTCCTCTGGCTGGAAAGTCACGCCACCGCGCCCTTCCGCCTCGGCCTGCTCGCCATCGGCGCCGCCACCCTCCTCGCCGCCGCCAGCTACGCCCGCCGCTCAGCGCCCGCGACGTGACACCCGCCCGCGCGCACTACCCAGGCAGCCCCGCCCGCGCGTCGCGGCGGAGCGGGGACGGCGACTCGTGAATAGGGATCAGTGAATCGTGGAGCGTGGCTCCGTTCGGACGAGGCCGGTGGGGAAGATAACATCGAACGTCGAACGTCGAACATCGAACGAGCCCCCAAGCGCTGCACGCAAGTGCGGCTCCCGCGGCTGTATTCGATGTTCGATGTTCGATGTTCGACGTTCGACGTTCTCCCTGCCTCAAGGCGCCAGCGTCACCTTCACCACATCCGTCCAATCCCCATTCGGCGTGCCTTTATCCCAATAACGCGCACGATACTCGCGCACCTCGGGCTTCGTGGGATCGAGCAGCGGGCGCTGATCCACATACGGACTCTCCGTGTCGATACCGAGAAACTCCCACGCGCCCCCATTCCGGCGGGCCTCGGCGAAGATGCCCTGGTGACCGTACTTCGTAAACTCCAACTGCCCGCACTGGCACTCGGGCCCCTGGATCGCCACCGCCTTCAAGCCCGGCACCGGATGCGACGCCCCGCCGCCCGTAGGCACGATGCCGAGATCCAGGCCCAGCGCCTCCGTGTAGCTGCTGCTGTCCTTGATCTCACGCACGAGATTAAAGAGGCGGGTGAGCGTCCCCGGCGGCACCGGCACCACCCCGGCAGGCAGCGTCGGCGCAGTGAAAATGGGGAGCGCCATCGCCTCCGATCCGGTGCCCCCCAGCACTTCATCCACCGCCATGGTGCTGGCCGGGCCAAAGGCGCGTAGCCGGAGGGCGTGCTTGGAGAAGAGGACCCCTCCTTCATACGCGGGTCGAAGGCCATCCACGAACACGCGGTCGGCATCGCGCGTCGGCTAGCAGCGCAGCCCCTGGACCGCCAAGGGGCAGGTTTAAGAATCGAGCCCGACCGGCCAGCCCATTCCGTGAAATCCCTCCGGCCACTCGCCGCCCGAATTACCTCCGCCGTCGCCGGGTGGAAAAGATCGCCGCTCCGAGGCCGGCAAGCACCGCGCCGCTCGGCTCGGGAACCGTGGCCACGCGAAACCCCTGGTAGGGCTGCGTAGAGACTCCGCCATCCCCGGGTCGGGCGGTCGAGCGCAATCCAGCCGACGTGTCGCCCCATCCTCCGCCACGACTGACGTAGAATTGCGACTGCGTCACAGTTCCCGTGTATTCGGACAGGTTCCCGGCCTGATCAAAGGTGCCGTAGTAACTTGAAGCCGCCAAAAAGGCTCCGACCAGAGTCGTCGCGATATTAGGCTGAGCAGTTGAGTTTGAGATCGCAAAGCCCCCGTTGAATCCGTTATCGAGTCCGTCGTCGCGGTAAAAGTTTGCACTGTTCGTATCGGTCGCACTGCCATTGCGGCTCCTCGGCGCGGTATCAGAGCGCGTCGGGTAGAGCCAGTAGTCGTCCGCCGGCCCCGTCGGACTCGGGTCATAGTAGGCGGCCTTGTACCACTCGTTTTCTGTGGGAATCCACCACCGGGCGTCAGCGTTTCTTTGAAAGATCCCACTGTTGGCTCCCAACAAAGTGTACGCCCCGTCCTCCGTGGTCGCGGCGTTCTGGAGCCCGGCGGGCTGCCCATTGTGGAGCCAGTTCACAAACCGGGCTGCATCAAACCACGTCACATACGCGACCGGCCGGTTTACATCGCCGGTCACCGAGTATTGATAGCTGCCGGCGAGACCGCTCTGCACAATTTCTTCATCGAAACCCAATGCCCGGTCGTAAAGGCCGTGGGTATCCGAAGCCGCGACGGCGTTCAGGAATTCCCCATACTGGCCCAGCGTCACTTCGAACTTCCCGATCGAGTAGGCGTAGCTCACCGAGCCATAGAGGTTCCCAGTTCCGGGGTCCGGCGGGTTATTGGCATCGCCGACGAGCACCACGGGAAGATTGAGGCCCAAGGCGGTTGCGAGAGCAGCACTACAAGCGCCGAGGGTTGCCAACAGTGGGGAGAACTTCATCGGGAGAAATGATCGCTGGAGCGTCGCACTAGCGGCCATGGAGACCGCCGGACTTCACTCCGGTAAGCATTGTGAGAACTCTGGCGATTCCGTCAATGGCAAAACCGCCCCTCACGGCCCAGGGCCGGATACTCCTCCAGCACATCGGCAATCTCGTCCCCAGCGCCGAGAAACTCGAGGACGGTCTGCACGGCTATCCGCGTGCCCGCGATGACGGGGCGACCATTGCAGATGGTGGGATCAATGAGAATGCGCTCTTCCATGCGCAGACGGTGCCACAGCGCAGCGACTCCGCCAAGTGTGGAGGCAGGCGGCGCGGCGGCCTACTGCGCGGTGAGCGCCGCGCGTTCGTTGTCGAGCGCGCCGGTTTTTTCCAGGAAGTAATCGTAGCCACCCGGATAGGGCATCACCTTGCCGCCGGTGACGTGCAGCGTTTTCGTGGCAAGCTTGCGGATGAAATGCACGTCGTGGGAAATGAAGACTAACGTGCCCTCATAATGCTCCAGCGCGAGGATCAGGGACTCGACGGTGTGGATGTCGAGATGAGTAGTGGGCTCGTCCATCAGGAGTAAGTTCGGCGGATCGACGAGGAACTTGATCAGGTTCAGCCGCGTCTTCTCGCCGCCACTGAGGATCTCGGTCTTCTTGTAGATTTCCTCTTTGCGAAAGAGGAAGGAGCCGAGGATGCCGCGGGCTTCGTTTTCACTGAGTTCGCCGTTGGCGGCCATTACTTCCTGGAGCACGGTCTTCGCGGGATCGAGAGTGGCGGAGCGGTGCTGGCTGAAGTAACCGATCTTCGCATTGAGCCCCGGGGTGCGTTTGCCTTTCTGGAACTGCAGTTCGTCGGCGAGGATCTTGAGCAGGGTGGACTTCCCGGCGCCATTCGGACCCACGAGCACGGTGCGTTCGCCGCGCTCGATGTCGAGGTCGAGGCTGCGATAGACGACATTATCGCCGTAGGCCATGTGGATGCCTTCGAGCGCCATGACGCGCTGCCCGCTGCGCACGGGTTGTGGGATATTAAAGCGGAAGGGTTTCTTCGGCGGCAGGGGCTTTTCAATCAGCTCCATGCGCTCGATCTGCTTGAGTTTGCTCATGGCCTGCGAGGCCTTTGATGCGACTTGGCGGAAGCGGTCGTAGAACTCGCGGAGATTGGCGATTTCCTTCTGCTGATTTTTGTAAGCGGCCTCCTGGCGGATGTACGCGGCCTCGCGCTGTTCGAGGAAGGCGGTGTAGTTGCCGGCGTACTCGAGGAGTTTGCGCTCGTTGATCTCGTACACTTTTTCGACGATCTCATCCATGAACTCGCGATCGTGGGAAATGAGGAGGACGGCGCCGGAGTAGTTCTTGAGATACTTTTGCAGCCAGAGCAGCGAGAGCAGGTCGAGGTGATTGGTGGGCTCGTCGAGCATCAGCAGATCGGGCTCCATGACGAGGAGGCGGGCCAGGTGGGCGCGCATCACCCAGCCGCCGCTCATCTCTTTCGCGGGACGCGCGAAGTCGGACTCGCGATAGCCGAGACCGCCGAGCATTTTCTTGGCGCGGGCTTCCACCTGCGGGTCGCTCAGGGCTTCGTGTTTGGCGTGTGCTTCGAGATACTCGGGGCCGTCCACCTGACCCGCCTGCTCGAGGGCGTGCAGCTTGGCCTCCAGCGCCGGCAGCTCGCCCGCGCGGCCAGTGGCCACGTCGAGCACGGTCTCCGCACCCACGGGTTCGGACTCCTGCGGGAGGTAACCGATCATGGTCCAGGCATCGCGCTCCACGGTGCCGGAGTCGGGCTCCTCTTTCTTCAGGACGATGTTGAAGAGGGTGGACTTGCCGGCACCATTCGGCCCCACGAGGGCGACGCGTTCGCCGTAGTTCACCTGGATGGCGGCGTCTTCAAAGAGGACGCGGCCGCCGTGGGATTTTTTGAGATTGCGGATCGTGAGCATGGGAAAGCGGGGCGGGACAGTGCGAGAGGATCAGGCAAAGCTCAAGGACCGACCTTCGGCGGGGTCGGGCGTCCAGCCGAGAGAGCGCGTGCCCGAAGCCGCGCGATGTCCTGTTTCCCACAAAAAATCTCCACCGCCGCCCCTCGCGGACTTGCCGTCGCTTGGTTCTCTTTCACACTCTCCCTCGCTCCATCCCTCGCCATGAAGAAACTCGTCCCTCTCTTGCTCCTACTCGCCCTCTGCGTCACCGGCACCGCCGCGCCGCGTCCGATTCGCGTGCTTTTCCTCGGGCATGAATCCGAACATCACCCGAGCGCGACGTATCTGCCTTTCCTGATGGAGACGAATGGACGCGAGGCGATCTACTTCGATTACTTCACCCAACCCGATTGCCTGAACGCGGCGACCCTCGCGCATTACGACGCGGTAATGCTTTACGCAAACCACGGTAAGATGAAGCCGGAGCAGTTCGACGCACTGAATACCTTCGTGGAAAGCGGGCATGGCTTCCTGCCGATCCACTGCGCCAGTGCGTGCTTCGGGAATGAGCCGCGCTTCAGCGCGCTGGTCGGCGGTCGCTTTGCGTCGCACAAGACGGGGACTTTCAAGACGACCTTCGTCGATCAGTCGCACCCCATCCTCGCGGGAGTGAATGAGTATGAAACGTGGGATGAGACTTACGTGCATGATCAGCTTAACACGCAGGGCCGCAAGTTACTCGCGGAGCGGGTGGAGGGGGAACATCGCGAGCCCTGGACTTGGGTGCGCGAGCAGGGCAAAGGTCGGGTCTTTTACACGGCGAGCGGTCACGACGAGCGGACGTGGAAGAACCCGGACTTTCAGTGCATGCTGCGCAACGCGATCGTCTGGAGCGTGGGGGATACGGTGCGCGGGGAGTGGGAGAAGTTCCTCAGCTCGCGCGAGCCCGAGGTGCGGGAAAAGAATCCGAACGTGGCCAACTACGAGAAGCGCCCGGAGCCGCTCACTTTCCAGCAACCCTACAATGTGAAGGGGGCGATGGAACGCACGCAGGTCCCGGCGGATTGCCGCTTGGAGCTCTTCGCCAGCGAGCCGGACATCACGAAGCCAATCGCCTTCGCCTGGGATGAACGCGGGCGCCTGTGGGTGGCCGAGACGCGCGACTATCCGCACGGCGTGGTGGAAGGCGGCGAAGGCAACGACGACATCAAGATTTGCGAAGACACGGACGGCGATGGGCGCGCGGATAAGTTCACGGTTTTTGCCGATAAGCTGAACATCCCGACCGGCCTCGTCTTTGCGCGCGGCGGGGTGATCGTCTCGCAGCCGCCACGCTTTGTCTTCCTCAAGGACTCAAACGGCGACGATAAGGCGGACGTGCGCGAGGTGATCATCGATGCGTGGGGCGTGCGCGACACCCACGCGCAGGCGAGTAACCTGCACTACGGCTACGATAACTGGCTCTATGGGTGCGTCGGTTACTCGGGCTTTGAGCGGATGGTGGATGGGAGGAAGCAGCAGTTCGCGATGGGCACGTATCGCTTTAAGGCGGATGGGTCGGCGCTGGAGTTCCTGCATCAGTTCACGAATAACTCCTGGGCGCACAGCGCGAACGACGCGGGCGATCAATTTGGCGGCACGGCGAATGGCGCGCCGATCTTCTACTGCGGCATCCCGAAGACCGCGGCTCCGGCGGGCATGAACATCATGACGGCGAAGAAGATCAATGTGGTGGAACTGGCGCACGCGATCACGCCGAACTACCGGCAGGTGGACGTGCTGGGTTGCTACACCGCGGCGGCGGGCTCGGCCTTCATCGAGTCGAAGAACCTGCCCGCGCGTTTCCAGGGCAAGGCGATGGTCTGCGAACCGACGATGAAACTCGTGGCGCTGATGGACGTGCGTCCAAACGGCGCGGGCTACGTGGCGCAGGATGGGATGAATATTTTCGCGAGCAGCGATGAGTGGACCTCGCCGGTCTATGCAGAAGTCGGCCCCGATGGCGCGGTCTGGATCGCCGACTGGCAGAACTTCATCATCCAGCACAACCCGACGCCGAGCCCCGAACGGGGTGGTTACAAGGCGGAGACGGGTGTTGGCGGCGCGCACGTGAACGAACTGCGCGACCACGCACGCGGCCGCATCTATCGCGTGATCGCCAAGAACGCGAAGGTGGTGAAGAAGTCGCTCGCCGGAGCGAAAGCGCCAGAGCTCGTCGCCGCGCTGAATGACGACATCCAATCCTGGCGTCTGCTCGCGCAGAAGAATCTCGTGGAAGGCCGGGTGACGGACGCGACCGATTCGCTGAAGACGCTGGTGCTCGCGAATGACGGAACCATCGGATCTGTCCACGCGCTCTGGGCGCTGCACGGCCTCGGCACTCTCGACGAAGCGACGCACAAGGCCGCGCTCCTCGCGAAGGACGCGCGGCTCCGCCGCAACGCGATCCGCGCCCTGGACGCCGACGCCCGGTCGCAGGCGCTCTACTTCGGCGCGGGGGTCTTTGCCGATCCTGATCTCAACACGCGGCTCGCGGCTTTCGTGAAGCTCGCAAGTTTCCCCACTACCCCGGAAATCCAAACGCTCATCGGCAAACTCGTCGCCGATCCTCTGGTGCGGAAGGACGAGTGGCTGAGCGACGCCGCGAAGCTGCTCGGGAAGAAACATGGCACGGGCACTTTCAAGGAAGGCCCCAACCTTCTCACCAATGCCAGCCTCGAAGACCTCGACGCGAACGGCCTGCCGGTGGGTTGGAAGCGCCGCGACTACGGCGGCCCGGCGCACAAGAAGGGCAACGCTGGCGCCGAATGGCAGATCGTAAGCGAAGCGCACAGCGGGAAGAGCGCCCTGCGCTGCATCACGCGCGACGAAGCGGACACGAGCCTCCATCAAAACGTGGCGATCAAACCGCACACGACCTATCGCCTGAGCGGCTGGGTGAAGTCGCACGGCCTCCGGGGCAAGGTGAGTTTCAACGATCACCTCGGCCGCGCCGAGACCGACAAACTCACCGCACGCGAGTCCGGCTGGGTCGAGGTCGAGACGATCTTCGACAGCAAGGAGAAGGCGACCGCGAGCATCAACATTCTGCACGTCGCGAAAGGCGACGGTTACTTCGACGACGTGAAGCTCGCCGAGTTGCAGCCCGTCGATGCCGCCCCCGAACAAGCGCTCACTGGCCTCGCGAAACGCGGCGAAGAGATCTTCTGGAAACACCCGGTCGCTGCCTGCTTCAACTGCCACATGCTCGGGGGAAAAGGCAGCACCGTCGGCCCGCCGCTCGATGGCATCGCTGGCCGCAAAGATGCCACCTACCTCATCCAGTCGCTGCTCGAACCGAACGCCAAGCTCGCCGAAGGCTTTGAGAAGCTCGGTGTTTCGCCAATGCCACCCATGAACCTGATCCTCAAGCCGCAGGAACTCGCGGACGTGCAGGCCTTCATCCTGGGCCTGAAGTAGTCGGTCAGGATTTGAAAACTTAGTTGGTAATCCACCCAACGCAGCCCCAGAAGGTGGCGGTGAGATGGCTGGCGGCCCAACCGGAAAAGGCTTCAACATTCCAACGCAGTGCTTTGGCGAATGAAAGCATGGTGATCGTTTCATCCGCGACGATGAGGAAACCCGAGATAAGCGCGAGATTCACGAGATAGATCACCACGAGGGAAAAGAAGGTGCCGTGCGAACGCAGATCACTCTGGCCTTTCGGAATCATCCAGCAGGTGAAGCTGAAGTGGAATCCCCACGTAAGTCCGATGAGCAGGAAGATCCACTGCGTTGCCGGCACCCAGAGGAATTTCGCGTGAATGCTGGTGAGGTCGTAGAAAATGCCGACGAAGGCGAAGACCGCGATGACCGCAAAGGTGTAGATCGGGTAAAAGTAAGGCGCGAGGGCGATCCAGAAGTTACTCTTGTTCGTCAGGATGAAGCCGCCATCCGCGGAGTGCTCGAACTTACTCACCCGCCCGCCGAGCAGCCACACCCAGACCGCGTGGGAAAGCTCGTGCCCGAAGACGTAAGCCCGCACCGGCTCCGGTCGTCCGTAGGCCCAGATGCTCCCGAAAAACCAGCACGTCCACAGCGCCACGCCGAGTCCGCAGAACCAAACCTCCTCCGTGAGCCAAAGGTCGCGCTCCACTGCGGCCCGCGAAAAGGCCGCGAAGAAGGTCTTCGTGAGGAGCGCCGCGGGCACGAGCAGGAGGAGTCCCAGGTACAATTTGAGCCACCACGTCTTCACACGCCGGGCGCAGACTTTGGTGACGAAATTCGCGACCCGGAGCACCGACATGGGCTCGCGTCGGCGACGGGGCGGACGAAGGTTTGCGGGCTTGCGCGGAGGACGGCGTTTCACTCAGCGGGGAGCTTGCTCAGGAATCCCTGCGCACGGGAAATCTAAATCTCGCGCTAGGCATGCAGAGGCCAGGCGACGTTCCTTCCGAAAAAGAACCCGCACCGTCCACACGTCCGACAGGCTCAAGCCGAGGCGTCAGGCCCGGCCGAGATACCCGCCGTTCGTCGTCGAGATCTTCACCATCTCGCCCTCTTTGATGAAGAGTGGCACCGTCACGCTGAGACCCGTCTCCATGATCGCGGGCTTCTGCACATTGTTCGCGCTATCGCCGCGCACGCCGTCGGCACTTTCGGTTACCTTCAGCGTCACCTGCGCCGGCAGTTCGAGATTCGCGGCCTTCTGCTCCACATAGAGCACGTTCACCTTGAGATTTTCCACGAGGTACATCTTCGCATCGCCGACGAAACTTTCGTCAAACGAGATCGTCTCAAATGTCTCCGGGTCCATGAAGTGGTAGCCCGTGTTGTCCTTGTAAGAATACTCAAGCTCCTTCCGCTCGACCTCCACGGAGTCCACCTTGTCCGTCGAACCAAAACGGATATCCGCGCTTTTCCCCGTGCCGATGTAGCGAATGATGACCTGCACGAAGGCGCGCAGATTTCCCGGGGTGCGATGCATCACTTCGAGCACGATCGCGGGGTTGCCGTTGTAGCGGATACACATGCCTTTGCGGAGATCGTTGGCGTTGGCCATTGGCGGGAGAAAGTTGGGAGTTGGGGTTGAGACTGGAGAGCCGGTTTTTCGGAAAGGGGCGGGATGATTGACCATCCACGCCCGGCTGGCAACCCCACAGTTGCCGGCGTCACGAGGGCGGGCCGTGATCGCCCGCGAATGGCGGCGCGTCCCACCACACCGCCTCACCCGCCGGAGGAACTGGGCTGCAAGTGGTGCGATGCGCGCTCGTACCCACTGCGGTTCGGCCTCCGAGTCGGGGCGAGCCTCTCCAATTCCGGCAAGCCGGGCTCCGAGTGCGCGCGAGTCGGTCTCCGACTTGATGCGAGCCGCCTTCCGATGCGGTGCCGACAGCCTCACGCCCGAAAGTTTCGCCCTAGAACATGGAAAACCCGGCTCCAAGTGCGTGCGCGCCGGGCTCCGAGTGCGTGCGAGATGGCCTCCCACCTTGCGCAGACGGCCTCCCAGTGCGCGCAAGATGTCCCTGACCGTGTGCAGGCGGGCTCCAAGTGCTTGCAAGATGCCGTTCCACCTTGTGCAGATGGGCTCCGAGTGAGCGGGCGCCGGGGTCGAAGATGTGGAAAGGGAGGGCATGGACCTTGCAGCGGAGGCCACGCATGAATGACAGAGACATCCGCCGCTACGAACGCGCCACGCGCGTTGTCACCTTCGGCATCAGCAATGACGCCGACTTCACTGCCGACAGTGTTGCCCGCGTCCACTTTGGCAATATAACCGCCAAACTCGCCCAACTCGACCTCGCCAAAACCGGCCAGACTCCCTCCCGCGTGAGCAAGGAAACCCTGCTCGACGCCCTCATGCTCGACTTCGACCGCCTCGCCGACACCGCCCGGTCCATCGAGAAAAAGAGTGTAGAAACCGGCTTCGCCGCCCCTTACGCCGTGCCCTCCCGCGCGGAAATCGCCATCACCACCCAGGCCGACAAACTCTGCGGCCTGCTCGAAGACCAGGACGACGACTCCGCCGCAGAAAAGACCGCCAAAGCCGCCCTCCGCGCGCGTTTCCTCGCCTTCGAGATCGACGCAAATATCTTCCAGCGCCTGCGCGACGACCGCGACGCCATCGACGACGCCAACAACCACAACCGCAACGAAGTCAGTGACGGCATCGAAAACACCGCGCTCATCGGTCGGCTCCTCGGTGAGATCAATGACGAGGTCGGCTTCCTCAACACCATCATGCGCAACAAATACGAGCGCCAGCCCGAGAAGCTGCGCGCCTGGGAGAGCGCCAGCCGAGTCGAGCGCGCTCCGGTGCGGGCGAAGAAGGATAACCCGCCTGTCATCACGGTTCCAACGCCGACCCCGAGCCCCGCACCGCAGCCCGTCCTCCAGCCCGCGTAAGCCTCGCCACCAGTTGATTCAAGAAACGGCACCCGCCGAAGGGCGGCGGGTGCCGTTGATCGTCGAGCCATCGAGTTGCGCAAAGCTTCCGCTCCGCGCGGCGAAGGTCATCACTTGGAAGCTCTGGCCCGCCGCGGGTTGAAAACCGTTCACCCACGTCACGCACAAGGTGCCATGCAAGGTCGCGGTGCCCGTGACGATGAGCCGGTCGCACTGGCTGCCCGCGGTGAGGCCGCCGAGTTCGATGTCCCGCCCGGCTCCGGGAAGCTGAGCGTCCTTGCCCTTTGGGGAAAAACCGGACAGGCCCAAGGCGCGCTTGAAATCTCCCGGCGATTCCGCGCAAGTTGCGCCGTGCCATGATCGACCGCACCCGCATCCTGAAATACGCGCAAGCCGTCGCGCGCGAGTTTCATCCCGAGAGAATCGTCCTCTTCGGCTCCTACGCCTACGGCACGCCCACGGAGGATTCGGACGTGGACTTGCTCGTCGTCATGCCGCACGAGGGACATCAGGCTTACCAGGCCGCGGCCATCGAACTCAAAGTGCCCGCCGGGTTTCCGCTCGACTTAATGGTTCGCTCACCGGAGCGCATCCGCAACCGGCTCGCCGCAGGCGACGGATTCGTCCGGGAGATTCTCGATCGCGGATCGTCCCTCTATGAATCCGGAAACGGCGAAGTGGGTTAGCAAAGCGGAGGGCGACTTCCACCCCGCGCGCCGCGAACTGCGCGCACGCAAAGCGCCGAACTACGACGCCGCGTGCTTCCATGCGCAGCAAGGCTCCGAGAAGTATCTCAAGGCCGTGCTCATCGAGGCGCATCGGCCCTTCTCCAAGACCCACGATCTCCTCCTGTTGCTCGATGACTGCCTGCCCGTGGCGCCGCTGCTCGACGCCTTCCGGCCCTCCCTGGCGATCCTCAAGAATTTCGCGGTTCACATTCGTTATCCCGGCGACGACGCCACCCGTACGGAAGCGCGCGACGTGGTGCGCCGTGCGGAAGCGGTCCGCACCGCCGTGCGCGCACTTCTGGGGTGCGCCGGCTGATCTCCCCGCGCTTTCGGAGACAGCGATATGAGTTGCAAACGCGAGGTGGCGCCATGCCAAGGCCTGCGCGATGAGCAAACGGTCAAACGGATCGTCGTGATGGAACGGCTGACGCCGATGGGCGTGAACGTGCGGCACCAGGATGGGGAGCAGCAGAATATTGGAAGCATCGGGCCGGGCGGGCAACAGTTGCTCGAAGGGTTCCGGCAGAGTCAGTTTTCCCAGCGTATCCTTGATGCTGATTTCCCAAAGGGCCGCGGGGCTGACAAACAGCGTGTTCTGCGGATCCTGAATGCACGCCAGCGCCGTTGCGCTGAGCTTGCTACTGCCCGCGAAGAACCAAAGCAGCGCATGGGCGTCCAGAATCGCTTTCACGGACGATCGTCGGCAAACTCGGCCAGCGGCGCGTCGAAATCCGCCGCTAGTTCGATGCCCGGCACGGAGCCGAATCCGGGGCGCACCGTAGCCTGCGCTGGTTGCTCGTCAGCAGCCTTGGCCTTTAGAAAGTTCAAGTAATGCCACACCTCGCGCAACAAGGGCTCCGGCTGTTGGGAGACCTCGGTGATGAGAAGTTGCTGGATTGACATGTCCGACTGCTACCCCACCACGCTTCCACTGCCAAGGCCGCGTTCGGCAGGCAACGATCCCGCCGTCGTCGGCCCTCTCTTCCGCCCGCAACGCACTCACTCGCGGCCAGGCGGAGGAGAGTGCTCTCTTGCCCGGAGTGCTTTGGTTGGGCGATGGCAAGATCGCCCCTCCTTGGGAGCTTCAAAGCGCTCACCGGGCTCCGATCCCGGCCCACGAAGCACGGCTTCTCCAGCAGGGCTTCCGTTACCAAGTCCTCAACTTGGTAACGAGGTGAATTCAGACGCCCCTTGGCGAGACGCCCGCATATTGAATGGCGTCGGCTGGGGTGTGCCGGGCGTGGACCGGTGAGCACGTAGGGTAACGGCGCGAGAGGGCCGGTGGATTCATGGGCGGCACACTGCGCGGACGCGATAAGTGGGCTGGTGGATTGTGGCAATGGAACCGCGACCGACTTAGCGATCCGGCTTTTCGTCGAGCGGATTTCCGCGTCGCTTCCACATCCAATCGGTAGGCTTCACAGCATGGGGAAGTGGTTCTGCGTTTCGTATCGACGTTTGAGCAATCTCCTCGGCGAGTCGAATGGGCCACGCGGTTTCTTGAAAGAACGCCGGGCGCGTTTGTTGGTAATGCCTATGCCGTTCAAGGAAAAGGCGGTTGAATTCGGAGCCTGCAACGCCGAGTTCGGGATACAGGCGAATCGCCTCACGCTGCGCATCGGAAACGGTCTCGAAGGCATTCGCTGATGCAGACGGCCCGACCTGTTCATGGCGCGAACCCAAGAAGATCATCCCCATTAAAATTGCGGCAGCTATTCCCCATTTTAGCAGTCCCGATGCCTCAGGTGAGGGTGGAATCAGGTATCCGGTCCGATCAGCGAGGGCGAAGGCGGAATCGGTGGCTGCGCCAGCGGTTACGAAGTTTCCCTTCTTCACAATAACCTGATACCCGCAATGGATGCACCGCAGTGACGATTGCGCGTTGGCGCATTCGATAGGCAAGGCGCAATATGGACAATCTCCACCGTAGCCAAAGACCTGATCCTTTCGAACCATCGTCACCATCCCTGCAACCATCATTAGAGGCCCTGCTACCCAGCCGAATATGGGAATCCAGACAATGGATAACCCCAGAAGGATTAGTGCAACTCCTGCGCATCCTGAGACATTTCGCTCGATAAGCTTGATGGGCGTTGCATTCTCCTTGGCGGAGGGTGCCATGATGCCCCGTTTCTTGAGCGGAAAGCCGCACTTACTGAGCCCTCCAAAACAGCTTCACATCGGATGCCGAGTTATGTTAGTTACGGTTGATGGCAAGAAGATCAACCAAAACAGTGACCGGACGCCGTGAGCGGCAAGAGAAGCGGCGCCTGAAAGCAGCTGACTTATTC
>JANNXQ010000254.1:0-15208 GCA_031409655.1 Chthoniobacteraceae bacterium
CCGCTCGCCATCGCACTCTCAAAGGAAAAGCCGTTCCTCTTCGGCCTCGAGCGCCTTCTGCGTCCGCAGAAATATGCGCAGACCGCACGCATCGCCCGGCTGCAGCCCTACGACCCGGCGAAGATCCCCGTCATCTGCGTCCACGGCCTGCTCGACTCGCCGGCGACCTGGGTGCCGATCATCAATACCCTGCGCGGCGACGAGGCCATCCGGCGGCACTATCAGTTCTGGTTTTACAGCTACCCGAGCGGCTATCCGTATCCGTATTCCGCCTCGATCCTGCGCCACGAACTCGACGCCATCGAAAAGAAATTCCCGCTGCGCAAAAAGATGGTCGTCGTCGGCCACAGCATGGGCGGCTGCATCAGCCGGCTGCTCATCACCGACACCGACGAGAAGCTCTGGATGAAGACGTTCAACAAGCCGCCGGCGCAGGTGCAACTCTCGCCGGAAACCCGGAAGCTCTTCACCGAGACCCTCATCTTCCGGCACCGGCCGGAGATCGGTCGCGTGATTTTTGTTGCCGCGCCGCTCCGGGGCAGCGACCTCGCCAGCAATTGGGCCGGTCGCCTCGGTTCGATGCTCGTGAAGTCGCCCACCACGCTGCTCAGCATCGGTCAGGACGCGCTCAAACTCGCCACCTTCCAAGGCGACGACCTGCGGATCAAAGGAATCCCAAACAGCGTCGATACGCTCGCGCCGAACAACCGCTTCGTAAAAATTATCCAGACCATCCCGCTTACGCCCGGCATCCCGTATCACGTCATCTCCGGCGACCGCGGCAAAGGCGGCAACAAAGACAAGACCAAGCCCGGGATGTCCGACGGCATCGTGCCCTACTGGAGCAGCCACATGGACGGCGCGCAGAGCGAACTCGTCGTCCCCTCGAGCCATAGCGCGCACCAGAATCCGCAGGCCATTGAGGAAGTGCGGCGCATCCTCAAGCTGCACGCCCGGCGATGAAGCGGGCACTGCGGATTGGAGCGTGGGCGCTGGCGTGGCTGCTTGCGGCTGGCTGCGCGGCGTGGGCCTTCGGCGCGCTGCATTACGACTTCCCGGTACTAAAGGGCGCGGTCGCCTGGGCGTTCGCACTCGCGCTCATTGCCGGGGTGGTTTTCGTGCGCGGCCCATGGCGGAAAATCGGCGCGGTCTTTGCGGGCTTCGTCCTCGTGCTCGGGTGGTGGCTGACTTTGCAAGCGAGTAACCAAAGTGACTGGCAACCCGACGTGGCTCAGCTCGCGTGGGCCGACATCAACGGCGACGAGGTCACGCTGCACAACGTCCGCAACTGCGATTACCGCACCGAGCTGGATTACACCGCGCGCTGGGAGACGCGCACCGTGCGTCTCTCGCAGATCACCGGCATCGACCTCGCGATCAACTACTGGGGCTCGCCCTACATCGCGCACCCCATCGCCAGCTTCCAATTCGCCGATGCGCCGCCGGTCTGCTTCTCCATCGAGACGCGGAAAAAGGTGGGACAGAGTTACTCCGCGATTGGTGGCCTCTACCGGCAGTTCGAGCTGACCTATATCGTCGCCGACGAGCGCGACGTCATCCGCGTGCGCACGAACTACCGCCAAGGCGAAGACATCTATCTTTATCGCACGGCCGCCCAACCCGCCCAGGCCCGCGAGCGCTTCCTCGAATATGTGCGCTCGCTCAACCACAAGCGCGACCACCCGCGCTGGTACAGCGCCATCACCACGAACTGCACGACTAGCATCCGCACGCAACATTCCGCCGCCAAGCGCCTCCCGTGGGACTGGCGGATGCTGCTCAATGGCAAAGGCGACGAAATGCTGTACGAGCGCCGCGCCCTCGCCACTGGCGGCCTGCCCTTCGTGGAGCTAAAACAGCGCGCTCTCATCAACGAAGCGGCCAAGGCCGCGAACGACGCGCCCGATTTCTCCCGTCGCATCCGGGAGGGACGACCGGGATTCTGAAGGGTTGCTTTCTTCCGCTCCAAGCACGACCAAAAGGCCCATGAAACTCGCTAAAATCTTCAAGGCTGCGCGTCAGGTTTCAAAGGCTTACCGCTTCACCAATGGAAAAAAGTTTCGCCTGAAAGACGTGGACCCGGCTGACACCGGCGACCTCAAAGCGGAGGATAAGCCGCGCGCGCAGGAAGCATTGCGGATGGGTGTGGAGGCGCTGGCGGAACTCCAGGGCGTGCTCTACGCGCAAGATCGCTGGTCGGTCTTACTGATCTTTCAGGCGATGGATGCGGCGGGGAAGGATGGGACGATCAAACACGTGATGTCGGGGGTGAATCCGCAAGGGTGCCAGGTGTCTTCCTTCAAGGCGCCGACCTCGGAGGATCTGGATCACGACTTTCTCTGGCGGTGTATGAAGCAGCTCCCGGAGCGCGGCAGAATCGGGATTTTCAATCGCAGCTACTACGAGGAGACGCTCGTGGTGCGGGTGCATCCGGAGTTTCTCGCGCGCCAGAAATTGCCGGCGCAGTGTGTGACCAAGCATATTTGGAAGGAGCGATTCGAGGACATCCGGGCCTTTGAGCGTTACCTGACGCGCAATGGGACCATCGTCTTAAAGTTTTTCCTGCACGTCTCGAAAGAGGAGCAGGAGAAGCGCTTTCTCGAGCGGCTCGATCACCCGGAGAAGAACTGGAAGTTCTCGGCGAATGACGTGAAAGAGCGCACCCACTGGGCCGACTACATGCAGGCCTATGAAGAGACGATCCGCGAGACGGCCACGGAGGATAGCCCCTGGTATGTGGTGCCGGCGGATAATAAGTGGTTCACGCGGGTGATCGTGTCTGCGGCGGTGATCGACGCGCTGGCGTCGCGCAAGCTCCACTATCCGAAAGTAAGTGCGGCGCAGCGGAAGGAACTCGCGGCTGCGCGGGAGGCGCTGCTCGCGAGCGATTGAGTTTCGCAGCCTGCGATCACAGGGCTTTGAAGCGTGGATTTTGACCGAGAAATTTCTGCGGGTTGCCGTAGAGGAGCTGGTCGATCTTCTCCGCGCTGAATTGGCGGCGGCGCATCTCGAGGCCCGCGTAAGGCACGGCCAGCGGGACGCTGATGCCCCAGTCGCAGGCGCTGTTCAGCCAGAGGCGTTCACTGCCGTAACATTCGATGATATCGACGGCGCGCGCGGAGGTGCATTTCGATTCGGGGTAAAGCGTCATGCCGGCCCAGTGCCCCCGATCGAGGACCATCTGGACGGTGTGTTCCTCGACGTGGTCGATGATCACGCGGTCGGCTGTGATCCGGGAGTCGGACTTGATGGCATCGAGGATCAAACGCGTGCCCTTATGTTTGTCTTCGAGGTGCGGCGTGTGGACGAGGATGAGTTGATCGAAGCGCGCGGCGAGGTCGATGTGCCTTTCGAGGATGGCGAGTTCGTTGCGGGTGTTCTTATTCAGCCCGATCTCGCCGATGCCGAGCACGGTCGGCTGGTCGATGAATTGTGGGATGATCGAGAGCACCTCTTCCGCGAGAACCATGTCCTCGGATTCCTTGGGATTGATGCAAAGCCAGCAGTAGTGCGGGAGGCCGAATTTCGCCGCGCGCTTTGGTTCATAGTCCGTGAGCTGGCAGAAGTAATCGTGGAATCCCTGCACGCCGCTGCGATCAAAGCCCGCCCAGAATGCTGGCTCACAGACAGCGGAACATCCCGCCGTGACCATCGAGACATAGTCGTCCGTGGTGCGACTAACCATGTGAGCGTGGGGTTCGATGTAGCGCATTCGGGAAATTAATCAGGATTCGCCTGGCCACGCGCCGCAGGCGCCTTTGCCTGGCGCTTTCGCGATGGGTTCCGTGGTCGGATCGCTCAGAGACATCAGGACGCTTTTCGCCCGGGAGGGTTCACTGCTGTGCAGTTCCTCGAGGGCTTTGCGGAAAGCCGCGAGGCGGAAATCGGGCTCCCCTTCACCGCGGTCGATGCGGTCGAGGAAGGCGGCGAGGTCGAGGAGCTTCGCGCGCGCGTCCATGAAGTAGAGGTCGAGGAGTTGCTGGCGAGTCATGCGAAGAATCTCCCACGTTCGCTTTCACTTTCCACTCCCGACACGACACAGCCCCGGAGCGCAGGCTGCCGGGGCTGTGGGTAAGTTGGGATGGGCAACGGTCGGTTATTCGTCGGCGCCGAAGTCTTTGTGACCCTTTTCCTTCGACTGGCTGAGCTTCTCGAAGATCGCAGCGGCAGCGTCGCCCTTGCCGGCTTTCACCGCGGTGTCGAGCTCATCGAACGCTTTGGAGAGGTCGGTCATCTGGTGCTTGTACTTGTCGAGGTAGGCTGCCTTCTCTGCCGCCGGGATGTCCTTGGTCTGCGCGGGCTCGAGTTTCATGGATGCATCGATGTTCTTCTTGATGCCCGCGATGAGTCCGATGTTTTCGTCTTTCTTCGTGGCGTCGGCGACCTGGCGCTTGAGGGTGCGCAGGCTCTTGTTCATGGCCTTCATTTCCTTCATGAGCGGAGTGTCGTCTTCCGCGGCGAGGGCCGTGGTGAAGCCGAGGGCGAGGGTCATGGCGAAGGTGAGGAGGGTTTTGAGTTTCATGATGGTGGGTGGGTTTGAACGGTGAGGTGGAGGATTGGAGATGCGGCGAGGTTTGCCAAGCCTTTGCTCAGCCTGCCGACCCCATGCAGACGGCTAGACCCGGGAGATTGTTCAATGCTTAGCCGGATTCTCAGGGCCGGGTGACTTCGAGACGCAGGAAACGGAGCCGGTGCGCGGGGTCGGTCATCGGGTATTGATCCGAGATGCTGACCGCGCGGCCAATGCCGATGTCGCTCTCGGCGGCGCCCGTGCCGAGGACGAGCGGCGTGAAGGGCTGCGCTCCGGTGCTCCGGGCGAGATTCGTCCACGGGCCTTCGGGAGAATCCGCACCTTGCACCGTGAGCACGAGATCGGTGCGGTCCGGGAGCCGGACGAAATTCAGCACCAAGCGATGGGTGAGCGGATGGCGGTAGGCTTTCGGCAGTTTGCTGGCGTCTGTGCCGAGCCCGACGGGGTCGCCGCCGAGGGTATATTCCAGGAGGTTCACGATGCCGTTCTGATTCGGATCCGCGCCGTCGCCAGCGATTGCTTCATTGGCCGCATCGACGCCAAATTTCTCCGCCCGCCAGAGAGCTGCCGGGCTGCGATAGACGTTGACGAGTCCGCTCGCCGTCCCGCCGAAGCCGTCGGAGATCGAGTAGCTGAAGGTGTTCACGCCGGTGCTTCCCATGGATGCGCCAGCGGTGAAGGTGACGGTGTTTCCGTCATGCGTGACGGTGGCGTCGGGCGGGGCGCCGCTGGTGCCGGTGACCGTGAGGGTGTCGCCATTCGCATCGGTGTCATTGGCGCGGACGCTCAAGACAGTGGGCACACCCAGGGGCGCGCCGACGAAAATATCGGCCAGCGCGACGGGGGCGGAATTCGTATCCACAAAGCTCCCGTGCAGCGCGACGGCGCCACCTTCTCCCGAGTAGCCATCGACGGCCAGCACGTAGGTCGCGCCGCCGGTCGCTGGGAAGGTCACCTGACTCGAAGAGCCGCTGCCGGAGTCATCATTACTCGCCACGAAAGTGAGCCCGCCCACCGGCGCGCCCGTGTACACGGCGAGCACGGTATCAAAGGCGCTGCCACCCGTTTGCACCGTGAGCAGGCCGTGGCTCGGCGCGGTCCACGTCCACCACACGGATTTCCCGCCGGGGCGTCCGTGATGATTCGGTTCGCCGGGCTCCTTCGTTGCCAGCGCGCTGTTGCTCGTGGCTGCGAAGGCCGTGCCAGCGAGCGGCGCACGATTGCTGAAGAGGTCATTTTCCGGCAGCGGATCGGAGGATGCGCCGAAGCTGAGCGTGATGCTGCCCGTGGTTCCCGAAGCGCCATCGACGGCGATCCGATACGTCGTCCCAGCAGTGGCCTGGAAGGCGGTGCGGCTGTTCAGCCCGGCGCCGGAATCGTCGTCGCTGGCGATCGGCGTCAGCGCCCCCAAAGCCGTCCCGGAGTAGATCGCGAGCAGCGTGTCGAAGCTGCTGCCATCGGTGCTGCCATAGAACACCCCCGAAGCCGGTGCCGTCCACGTCCACCAGACGGAGGTCCCACCGGTGCCTGCGGCGTGATTCGGCTCCGCGGCTTCCTTGGTCGCGTTCCCATTTGTGCCCGCGACACTCGTCTCGCCGACGGCGATCGCCGTCGCAGCGGCAAAGTGATCATTCACCGGTCCCGGAGGCGCCGCGGCGACGCTCAGGCTGATGCTCCCCACGGCCCCGCCCGCACCATCGATCGCGATTTGATACTGCGTCCCCGCGATGGCGGCGAAAGTCACCTTGCTCTTCAAGCCGGAGCCGAAGTTGTCATTGCTCGCCACTGGCGTCAGCGCACCCACGGCGCTCCCAGTGTACACGGCGAGCAGCGTGTCAAATCCACTCCCGCCGGTGCTCACCGAGTGGGCGCCCGTGGCCGGTGCCGTCCACGCCCACCACACCGAGGCGCCGCCCGCGTTCCCGGCGTGATTTGGCTCACCGGTTTCCTTCGTCGCGCCGACATTGCTCCCAGTCACGGTGGCGTCGCCGCCGGGAATGACGGCGCGGTTGGCAAAGTGATCATTGGAGGCCTGCGAGTTCACGGCCAGACGCAGGGTGATATTCCCGGTGTCGTTGTCGTAGCCATCGACGACCACTTGATAGGTGGTCCCCGCGATCGCCGTGAAAGTGATCCGGCTCGCGAGCCCGACGGCGTCGTCATTGCTCGCGATATTCGTCAGCGCGGCGAGGGCCGTGCCGGTGTAGGCGGCGAGGGTGGTGTCAAAGTTACTCCCGATCGTGTCGATGGTCACCGTCGCCGTGGTCGCCGCAGTCCACGTCCACCAGACTGAGGCCCCGCCGGCATTCGCGGCGTGCGCAGGTTCGCTGGCTTCCTTGGTGGCACCGATATTCGCCGCGGTCACCGTGGTCGCGCTGCCGCTTAGCGTGAGGCGATTGGCAAAGGCGTCATTCACCGGAGGCTGGGCGATGACGAGGGCGAGGCGGCCAGTCGCGCCATTTTTTCCGTCGATCGCGATGCGGTAGATCGTGCCCGCAGTCGCGTTGAAAATCGCCCGGCTCGTGGTCAGGCCCGGCGCTTCGTCGTCGTTCTCCGTCACGAGCGTGAGCGCCTGCACCGCCGCACCCGTGTAGATCGCGAGCAGCGTGTCGATGGCGCTGCCGCTGCTCGTCGCGGTGAAGACGCCATTCGACGGCGCGGTCCACGTCCACCAGACCGAGGCGCCGCCCGGATTGCCGCCATGCGCGGGTTCGCCGGATTCCTTGCTGGCGTAGAGATTCGCGACGTTGCTGACCTCCACCGTCGAGCCGCTCACGGTCGTGGCGTCCGTGAAGTGATCGTTCGTCGGCGGCGCGCCGAGATTGAAAATCACGCGCCCGGTGTCGCCTCCCTTGCCGGAAATCGCGATCGCGTAAGTCACCCCCGCGGCAGCGGAGAAAGTGAGCTCGCTCGTGGTGCCTCCGGCGAGGGCATTGTCATTGGCCGCGACGAGCGCGAGCGTGCCCAGATCGCCCCCGGTGTACACCCCGAGCACGGTGTCGAAATCGCTGCCCGAGGTGCTCACCCCGACCGTCCCCGAGGACTGCGCCGTCCAGCGCCACCACACGCTGGTGTCGCCATCGGGCACTCCGGCGTTCTCCGGCTCGCCGACCTCGAGGGTGGCCGCGACATTTGAAGAACGGACGCGCAGTGCGTTCTGGGTGAGGATCCGCGCCGTGGCAAAGTCGTCGTTGAAAGGCGCGGACGATCCGCCGGCCAGCGCGTCGGCGAGATTGATCCGCCCGCCCGCGAGCGTCGTGCCTGCCAGCGCCGGAGTCGGGACGGTGGTGCGCAGCAGACGGTTGATCAGTTGCCGATAGCCATCCGCCGGAAATTGCGCCTTCAAAAGCGCCAGCGCTCCGGCGACGTGCGGCGTGGCCATGGAGGTGCCGCTGAGCGTGGCGTAGGAGGAGTCGCTCCCGATACCGAGCGAGACGATCTCGCTCCCCGGCGCAGCGACATCCACGAGGCCGGAGCCGAAGTTTGAGAAGCCCGAGAGCGTGTCCTGCCGGGTGATGGACGCTACGGCGACCACGTTATCCTCCTCGTAGTTGCTCGGGTAGTTCCGCACGAGATCATTGTTCTGCGCGGCATTGCCTGCCGCCGCCACGAAGATCATCCCGGCGAGGCGGGCGGAAGCGATGGCGTCGCGCAGCGCCTGCGAGTAGCCGCCACCACCCCAGCTATTGCTCAGGATGTGCGCGCCTTTCGTCCGCGCAAAGTCGATGCAGGTGATCGCGTCCGACGTGGACCCGGAGCCATTCGAGGCGAGAAATTTGCACGCCATGATCTGCGCCTGCCACGCCACGCCGACCACGCCCAAGCCGTTGTTCCCGACCGCCGCGACCGTCCCCGCGCAGTGCGATCCATGGCCGTGATCGTCCATCGGATTGCCGTCGCGATTCACCGTGTCGATGCCGAAGACATTGTCGATCCACCCATCCGCATCGTCATCGATCCCATTCGTCTCTTTGCCCCCACCGCTCTCGCCGGGATTGCGCCACATATTCGCCGCGATGTCCTCGTGCGAATGGCGCACGCCGCTATCGATCACCGCCACGATCACCGAGGGCGCATCGTGGCGCGTGTCCCAGGCTTCCGGGCCGTCGATGTCCGCATCATTCATCCCGCCGTTCTGGCCGAGGTTGTTCAGGCCCCACAGTTCGCCGCTGGCCAGGCGCGGATCATCCGGCGTGAGCGAAGCATGCACGATCCAGTCCGGCTCCACATATTCATACAGGCCGCTCGCCTTCAGCGCCTCGATCTTCACCGCCAGTCCGCCGCCCGAGACGGCCAGCGTCTGCATCCCACCGACCCGCCCGTGATCGCGCTGCACCCGCACCCCGAGCCGCGCCTGCACGGCCGCCGCCCGCCCCGCGAAGCCCGCCGCCTGCCGGGCCGCCGCCTTGGGTTTGGCGATCAGCCGATCCGCCCGGTAGCCGAGCGCGATTTCCTGCGCCGTCGGTGGCCGGGCCTCGCCTTCGAGGACCTGCGCCTGCCCGGAGCTGCGACTGAGCAGTACCAGTAAAAGGCCGCCAGCGAGGAGGATGGAGGCGAGGGAGGAACCCGGCGCTGGTCTGGCGTTCGGCATGGGGAGAGTGGGGAAATCCGGAGCGTCGGGCGGAGTCTGAAGGCGCAGAGGATAGCTCAAAATACCGGGAATGCCGAGGGGAAGTTTTCTGGCTCGGGAGCGCAAAGGAGGCCCGATCTTCGCCAAGGCAGGTGAGGCGCGCCCACCGCGCTGGGCATAGGCTTGGTCATGAACCGCATCTCCCCGATGAAGTCCTCACTCCTCGCCTTTCTCCTCCTCGGCACGGTCACCCTGTGGGCTGTCACGGCCAAGAAGCCTGCCCAAGCCCCCGAGCCACCGTGTTGCCGCGAGGGGCTGCCGCCTGGAAAATTCAGCGACAAGTCCATCTACACGCTCGGCGCCACGTGGACGGCGGATGTCGGCAAGGACGTGAAGCTCGACGCGCTGCGTGGCCGCCCGCAAGTCATGGCGCTCTTCTTCACGAGCTGCCAGCACTCCTGTCCGCTCATCGTGAAGGACCTGAAGGCGATCGAAAAAGCGCTCCCGGCGAACGTGCGGGGCGGCGTGGATTTCCTTCTCGTGAGCATCGACCCGGAGCGCGATACGCCAGAAGCGTTGCGGGCCTTCCGCGAGAAATATGACCTGCCGATCGAGCACTGGAGCCTCCTGCGCGGAAAGTCGGACGACGTGAAGGCGCTCGCGGACCTCCTGGGCTTCCGCTATTTCCCCGGCTCGAATCTGCAATTCGCCCACTCGCTGCTCATCACAGTGCTCAATCCCGCCGGCGAGATCGTCTATCAGCAATCCGGCATCGGCAATGAACGCGACGACGCGACCGCCGCGATCCTCCGGATGATGAAGCCGAAGGCGAAACGCGCGAAGTAACGCGGCGGGTAGCGGGCAGCTTCCGGTTTCACCGGAGTTCGTGCATCCTGCGCCGCCTTCATGTCCCAGCCTGAACTCATCCGCGGCCTCGGTCTCCGCGACGCCACCGCGCTCGTCATCGGGACGATCATCGGCACGGGGGTCTTTTTGAAAACGACGCCGATGGCCCAGGCCGTCGGCGCGCCGCAGTGGGTCCTGGCCGCATGGATCGTCGCCGGGCTGCTCTCGCTCGCTGGCGCGCTCACTTACGCCGAACTCGGCGCGCTCCTCCCAAAGGCCGGCGGCGAATACGTCTATCTGCGCACGGCTTACGGCGATCTGCCGGCGTTCCTTTTCGGCTGGATGCGCATCACGGTGGGCGGCGCTGGGTCGATCGCCATCGCCGGCGTCGCCTTCGCCACTTTCCTGTCGTCCGTCGTGCCGCTCGATGCCGTCTGGGTGCGACGCAGCTTCGTCGTCCTCGGCCAAAGTTTCGACTGGCAGTTCGGCAGCAAGCAGGTCGTCGCCGTGCTCATCATCCTCGCCTGCGCCGCGCTCAATTGCCTGCGCGTGGTCTTTGGCGGACGCCTGCAATTTGTGCTTTCCTCGCTCAAGGTCGCCGCCATCGCCGCGATCGTCATCGGTGTTTTCTTCTTCGGAAAAGGGACGACCTGGGCGCATCTCAGCGCGCCTGCGGGAGCCGGCGGCTGGTGCGGCTTCCCCGCCTTCGGCGCCGCGATGGTCGCCGCGCTCTGGGCCTTCGACGGCTGGAACAACATGCCGATGGTCGCCGGCGAAGTGCGCAACCCTGGCCGCACCATTCCCCTCGCGCTTTTCCTCGGCATGGCCGTCGTCCTCCTCGCCTACGCCGCCGCGAATCTCGCCTACTTCTACGCGCTGCCCTTCGACGAAATCCTCACCGCGAACTCCACACGACATCGTGAAGCCCTGCCCGTGGCCGCGATGGCCGCGCGCACTTTCCTTGGCGAACGCGGACCTGCGCTGGTCTCCGTCGCCTTCATCCTCTCCACGCTCGGCCTGCTCAATGGCTCCCTGCTCACCAATGCCCGCATCCCATACGCAATGGCCCGCGACGGACTATTCTTCGCGCGCTTCGCCCGGCTGAATGAAACGACCGCCGTCCCGGTCACGTCCATCATCGTCCTCGCGCTGTGGGCCAGCCTGCTCGCGATCTCCGGCACCTTCGATCAACTCACCGACTGCGTCGTCTTCGCCGGCTGGATTTTCTACGCCCTCACCACCTCCGCCGTCTTCGCCCTACGCCGGAAAATGCCCACCCACCCGCGCCCCTACCGCACCTTTGGCTACCCCGTGCTGCCCGCCGTCTTCATCGCCGTCGCCCTGGCCCTGCTCGCCAATACGCTCGTGACCTCGCGCCTCGAATCCCTCTTCGGCCTCGCCCTCATCGCCACCGGCCTGCCGCTCTATCGGCGCTTGAAACGCTCGCGACCGCCTCGCTCCGCCTGAGGCGCGTCCTCACGACTCACACAGACACATCACCACTCCGGCGGCCTATCGTGGCGGTGCGGCGGCGCGGTCCGCCGTCGCACCCGCCAGCACACAGCGAAAGCCGTCGTAGTGGCCGCGATTCGTGGGGGCATTGCGGTTGCGGGCGGACGACAGCAGGACGCTCCGGCGCCGGCCATTCCACGACGCGCCGCGCAAGACACGCTCCGTTTGATCCTGGTCAAACCAGTCCTCGCACCATTGCCGCACGTTGCCGCCCAGGTCGTGGAGGCCGAATTGATTCGCCGCAAAGCTGCCCACGGGAGACGTATTCACAAAACCATCGTTGTAGCCCGAGGCGACAAACTCGCCCCCACCTGCTTTGTCGGCGGCCAGGGCCTTGGCGGTCTTGAATTTCCCGGTCTCGCGCTCCGGCTGCAATTCCTCCCCGGCATAGTTGCCCGCTCCCTTCTGCGGCGGCCATTGGGTGCCCGCGGGAAAGGCATCGGTGATCTTCCCGTCCTTCTCGGACGGCAGTTTCGCGGCGTCCTCCCGCGCCCCGATTCCCACGGCACAGCTCCACTCGTGATCGCTCGGCAGGCGGTAGCGTTCATTCGCCCCGAGCCTGCCCGCCGCGTGCTCCCGCGCGGTGAGCCATTGGCAGAAAAGCTGCGCATCCTCCCAACTCACATACACCGCCGGATGCGTGGGCTCCTGCGGGAAGTCCGCCTTGGGCCACTCGCGTTTAGTCTCCTGGATAAAGACCCCATAATCCTGCACCCGCGTGTCCCACACGCTGAAGAGCACGCGCCCTTCGGCAGGCTCAGGGCCTCGAGCTTGTCGAGACGGCTGCCCGCCGGTCGGCCCCCCGCCCGCATCGCTACGCGAAGCGTTGCGGGCGGGGCCCAGGATCGGCACGGGGACGAATTTCATGCCCAGGGTGTTCACGAAGGGCGCGTCCTTCGTGGCAGTGGCAAGAGTAGTCGCGGGCTTTAGCCCGTCTGGACGTCCGGTTGCTGCTGGCGGTTCTACGCGCTGAAGCGCGGGACTACTTTTCTCCGCGCGCGCAGCACGAGACGCGTTCCCTTTTTTCCAAAAGAAAAGAACGGTGGCGCTCGCGAGGACGACGCCCGCGGCGAGACCGATCCCGATGCCGCGCTTCGATCTGCGCGCCGGCGGTGCGGCGGCGGTGCGGCGGGCGGCGGCGCTTCCGCTCCCGGCGTGACGTGCGGCGTGGTCTGGATCGCGTCGAGATCCCGCCGCACCTCCGTCGCGGTGCCGTAGCGCAGTTCGCGATCCGTTTGCAGCGCTTTGTCCACCACGGCATCCAGCCGTCTATCCACCTGCGGGGCCACGCTGCTGGGCGAGGCAAACCGCCCTCGCGGGAGGTGCCCGGTGAGCATCTGGTAGAGCATCACGCCCACCGCATAGATGTCCGCCCGCTGGTCCACTTTCGTCCCGGCGATGAGGGCCTCGGGCGCGACGAAATCGGCCGTGCCCATCGCCATCTCGGTGCCGGTGTGCAGCTCCCGGTTCAGGATCGCCGCCTTGGCCAGCCCGAAGTCCGCCACCTTCACGCGGCCCCTGGGGTCGAGCATGATGTTCGAGGGCTTGATGTCGCGATGGATGATGCCTTCCCCGTGCGCAAAGGCCAGCGCCTCGCACACCGCACTGGTGATCTGGATGGCGCGCCGCGGCTCGACGACGCCCTCGCGGGCGATGAGCTGGCCCACATCCGTGCCGTCGATGAATTCCATCACCAGGTAGAGCAGTCCCTCCGCCGTCTCCCCGGCTTCGTGGACGGCGACGATGTTCGGGTGCGAGAGCCGGGCCAGCGTCTGCGCCTCCTGCCGGAAGCGCGCGGCGAATTGCCGGTCGCCGTCGTCGATGCCGGCTGGCAGCACCTTGATAGCCACCGTGCGCCGGAGCGCCTTCTGCCTGCCCCGATAAACCGCCGCCATGCCGCCGCGCGCGATGAAGCCACTGATCTCATACTGCGGCAGCGCCCGTTGCAGCTCGTCCACGCTCGGTGCCTCCCAGCTTTGAGGATAGCTGGCCGGCATCGGGTCGTCCCCGTCATCCTCCAGCCCGATGCGCAGCAGCGGGGCGATGTCGTCGTCGGAAAGTTCACGGGGGTTCATGGCAAGGGGATGCGGCTTCGGGTGAAGATGAGTGGCCTTTCGAGATTCGTCATTGGGTTTCCTCATTCTCTATACCCCGCAAGGGCGAAGACATTTCAGATGCAGACGGAAAAAAGACAAACATCGAACATCGAACATCGAAGTTCCGATGCGCCGCGTCACTTCGATGTTCGGAGTTCGATGTTCGATGTTCGATGTTCACTTTCCGCGCCTTCATCATTTCAGCGCTCGCGTAGTTACCGCAACTTCCATACTCTCGGCCCCGCGATGGGTCCCTCATCTCAGGCAAACAGCCCCTTCCCCCTCACCCGCTGGTCCCTCGCCATCCGCCTGCACAGCGGCGATCCCGTCGAAGCCCGGCGCGCGGTGCAAGACCTCTTCACTGCGTATCGCTACCCGCTCTACGGCTACCTGCGCGGCAGCCACCTTGGCCACGAAGACGCCGAGGATTTGCTCCAGGGTTTCTTTGAAAAGATGCTGCGCACCGACTCCCTGGGCGATGCCGATCCGGCCCGCGGCAAGCTCCGCACCTTCCTGCTCACCTCGCTCGCCCGCTTCAAATCCAACTGGCAGCGCGGCGAGCACCGCCGCCATCGGCGCGTGCGCGCCGAGGCCGACCTGTGGGATGCAGAAGAAGCCCGCTGGCAGCGCGAGCAAATCTCCACGCAGGAAACTCCCGAGCGCTTCTTCGACCGCCGCTGGGCCGCGGAACTCATCGCCCAAGCGCGCACCCGCCTGCGCGCGCAGTATGCCGAGCGTGGGAAGCTCGAGTTGCACGAGGCCCTGTCGCCCCTCTTGAGCAGCGAGGAGCCGGTGACGGAAGCCTTCGCCGACATCGCCGCGCGCTTTGGCATGACCGCCAACACCCTGCGCGTGGCCCTCAGCCGCCTGCGCCGAGACTTCCGCGCGCTGCTGCTGCAAGAGGTGACCCACACGCTCGACGAAGGCGAAGACCCGCGCGTGGAGATCCAGCACCTGCTCGGGTTGTTCGAGCGCGGTTAGGTTCGATCAGATCCACTCCTTGGGCGGTGAAGGCGGCATTCTTTAGCGTTTGAAGGTTGGCGCCGGACCGGTGTGGCGGAGCTGAAGCCCCGCACTGCAATGGTGTGGCTTGATCAAGGCCGTAGGCGGCGGCGGATTGATGAGGGACGTTGCCGACAATCGATAACGGCACTGACGCGAACAACCTCTCCTTCGACACGGTAGTAAATCGCGAACGGGAATCGGCTCGCAAGACATCGATGCGAGCCATAGTCGACGCGGTGAATGCCGGCATAAAGAAAGAGTGAATCGATATCGGCAAAGACAGAGTCGAGGAAGTAAGAGCCGAGACCGCGAGACTGCTCCTCATAGAAGTGGTAGCCGGCGACCAAATCTTCCTTGGCATCGTCGAGAACCTCGATCGTCATGACACCCGTCTGCGGATGTCTGATTTGGCCTGCTCCCAATCGGAAAAGCCTGCCTGGCCGGAGGTGATCCGGCGCTCTCGCTCTTCGAGAACGTCACGGTGCCAATCCGGAGATTCCAGCGATTCTGGGTCACGGCTCAAATCTGCCCAAAGGGCCTCCATCAGTTGGAGTTTCTCAGGAACGGTCATTTCGTTGATCGGTCTTGAGTCGGGCATGGCGCGATGATAGCGGAAATCGAACGCAATGCGAGCGTCTTGAGACCGGC
>JANNXQ010000255.1:0-2327 GCA_031409655.1 Chthoniobacteraceae bacterium
CGCCGGATCCTTCGGCTGTCCGACGAGCAATCGCAGCATCACGGAAGAGTCCAATCCGATTCTCACGCCCGGCCTTTTCGTCCGGCGGCAATGCTCTCCCGGATCGCCGTGAGCGAATGCTCGGCGACTTTTTTGGCCCGCGAACCGAGGCAACCTCAAAAAAGGGATTCTTGGCTCCCATGAGCCGTGGGTGCAGCTCCGACTCATCTTCCCCCCTCTCAGAGCAGCAAATCTCCGGGACGACTTCCGTCGTAAAATGTTGTCAGGTACGGCCTTGCCGGCGGTTGCGAAGTCGGTTGCGGTTGGGGTTTCCTAGGGACAACAGGGGCGCCGGGAGTTTGGGCAGCCTGGCGAGTACTTCGGTCTGCGCCGCCGGGTAGCTCTCGGGTAGCCGCCAAAGTTTGGTGGCCGGATCGCCCAAAGCGACTAACCGCACCCCGCCCAGCCGTTTCAGAGTGTCTTCGACCGTGATCCCCAGCGGAGCCATCCGCCGGTCCAGTTCCCGCGCTAATTTCAACGCCAGCAAACTGACCAAGGCATGCCCACGGGTCCGACCGGCCTTCCGCAGGAACACCGGCCGAATCGCCAGCAGCCCGGTCTTGAGGGTTCGAAAATCCCGCTCCACCAAGGTCAGGTCTAAATACCGATCATGCACCTCTTGGGCGTTGGCCGCCGGCTTGGGCAGATCGGTCTCCACCACGTAGCAGCCGTCCAGTTCGGCGTCCCGCGTGCGGGCGGCGGCGTCCTCGGTCCACCGAACCTGCCGACCCTCCAGGCGGAGCGTGATCCAGCCGGCCAGCCGATATTTATTCACCCGGGCCTGTGCCTGCCGCAAGGAAGTGGCCGGCTGGAGTCTCGGCCGCTTCAGCGACGCTTCGTTGCGGGCTTGCAACCACGCCTGAACCTTCGCCCACTGATCCGCCCGCCGGGCCTGCTCCCGCTTCTGGGTGTCGGGATTGCGTCGCAGGACGTAACGCCTGGTTCCGGCGGCGACCTCCACCGGCGTTTCGTCAAACAGCTCCAACTGAAAAACCTTTCGCTTCAGCAGTCCCCGGATCTGCGGATCGGTGAGCGCGGTGACGTAGCGGAAGTTCGCCGCGCCCAACGCCTCCTTGCCGAGGCGCTTGATCATGCCCCGATCCCCCACCAAGGCCATTTCCTGGCCGTCGAAGCGGGTTTTCACCAGGTTCACCGCGTCCAGAAAGGTGGGTGGATCACTGGTGTTCCCCGGGTAGAGCTGGATGGCCAGCGGGTCCCCGGTGGCGTCGGTCAAAAGCCCGGCCACCATCTGTTTTTTGCCCTTTTTGCCGTCGCGATTGTAGCCGTATTCGGCCAGTTCGTTGTCCTCACCCTCGAAGTACACGCTGGTCACGTCGTAGAGGAAGAGGGTCCCGGATGGGGTCGGTTTCTGGAGGGCGCCTTCAATGGCCGCTTGATGTCCCGCCAGATAATCCAAGGCGGCGTAGAGATCGTCCTCGTCGAAGGGGTCGAGTTCGAGGATCTCGCGCACGGCGTGATCCTCGCTGAAGCGCGCGGCGGAGAGTCGACTGCCTTGATCGGCGAGCCGGGCGTAGACCAGGAACAGCGCCAGGCGCTGAAGTCGGGTGGCCTCGCCGACGGCTTGCACCAAACCGATTTCCCGGGCCAGGGCGTGGAGGCCGGCCAACAGGCCGAAGCCCGGTCCGAGATGGACCGAGGGGACAGCGGCGGCGGCCGCGGTTGCCGCCCCGGCCGACGCCGGGGGCGGCGGGTTGGCCCCGTTCCGGCAATAGCTCGCGATAAGTTCCACCAGGTCGGGCGGGAGTTTTGAGAGATTGGCCAGCGTTTGGTGGATGACGACGGATTTCCGTGGGGGTTCGGCCGAGGCGGGCCGGCCCGGGGGGCGTTTGGCCGGGACGCGTTTGCCCTGAACGAGGAGGACCGAGCCGTACGGCCTGCCGCCAAGAGACGTTTGATTGCGCTTGATGAACATGGCTGGAGATCCGCGACCAGGATGCCAGGCAGGACGCAAAAGGCCAGGAATATATTCGATAATTAGAGACAACACAATAATTGAACAAACGCGCCTGAAATCAACCACTTTATCAAAATAACTCTAAAAAAATGGGGAAGATGAGTCCGAGGGCGATCGTCGGGATGAAAAGGCTGGGCCCCTGTGGACTGCGGTGGCAAGTCGGACGCGACCCCGCTTTCGACCGCACGAGGCGCACCGGAAGCAGGAAAGCACTCCGCCCGCTCGAGGCGCGTGGGTCGTTCGTCCGCGCCCCGTCCGCGCGAAAGCGCCGTCATCACTCCCGCTTTGACACAAACACCTTCACGTCCGGGTG
>JANNXQ010000256.1:0-39327 GCA_031409655.1 Chthoniobacteraceae bacterium
AGACGGCTCTTCCCGGCGAGGGACACGCTTCGCCGATTATTTGGAACGACCGCATCTTCACGGTCTGCGCAGACGAGGCGACGAATGAGCGCCTGCTCATCTGCCTGGATCGGGCAAACGGTTCGATCCTCTGGAAGAGCACCGTCATCACCGCACCGCCCGAAGCGATTCACCGGCTGAACTCGCACGCTTCCAGCACGCCCGCGACCGACGGCGAGCGCATCTTCACCGCGTTTCTCGACAAGGACCAGGTCGTCGTCGCCGCTCACGATTTCGCGGGGAAACCGCTCTGGCTCAAACGCCCTGGCCGCTTCAGCAGCATGCACGGCTTTTGCAGTTCGCCGATCGTTCATCGCGACAAGGTCATCGTGAACTGCGATCACGACGGCGACGGATACATCGTGGCGCTGGCCCGCGAAGATGGCCGCGAACTCTGGCGCATCGACCGCCCCAACAAGACGCGCAGCTATTGCGTCCCGATCATTCGCGAAGTCGCCGGGCGCACCCAGATGGTCCTTTCCGGCAGCAAATGCGTCACCAGCTACGATCCCGAAACCGGCAAGCTGCTCTGGATCATCGACGGCCCCACGGAGCAGTTCGTCGCCTCGCTCGTCTTCAATGACCGCGCGAATCTCTTTTTCCTCACCGCCGGATTTCCCGAGCATCACATCCTCGCCATCCGCCCCGACGGCAGCGGCAACGTCACCGACTCCGCCATCGCGTGGCGCACGACGCGCGGCGCCGCCTATGTCCCCTCGCCCATCTCCGCGGGCGACTGGTTTCTCGTCACCTCGGACAGCGGCATCGCGCATTGCTTCGCGGCAAAAACGGGCGAGATCGCGTGGCAGGAGCGACTCGGCGAACAGCACGCCTCCATCGTGCTCGCGGATGGTCTCGTTTACTTCCTCAACGACGCAGGCGTGATGAACGTCGTGCGTCCCGGCCCGACCTTCGAACTCGTGGCGAAGAACGAACTCGGCGAACGCTGCTACGCGTCCCCGGCGATCAGCGAAGGTCAGATCCTTCTCCGCACCGAGAAAGCGCTGCTCTGTATCGGGAGGAAGGAAAATTCCAAGGTCCAGGTTCCTCCGTCCAAACAAGCAGCGCAACGCGAGTAAGGCTCGAGCTAAAGAACCTTCGCGCGCTCGCGCGCCTTACTTCGCGTCCTCGACCTTCGTCAGGGTCATCGTCACGTCCTGCTTCATCGGGATGATCAGCTTTTGGTCCGGGGCCGTCGGGTTGTTCATCGACATCTCCATCTCCTGCTTCATCTGCGTCTCGCGCGCCATGCCGAGCGCGTTGTCAAACCAGATCGTGCCGCTCATCTTTCCGTTCGTTACTTTCATGCCCATGGCCTTCATCATGGCGGCCGCTGGATTGGCATCGGAAGCACCGGCGGGCGCGGCAGCGACGTCAAAATTCATCAAGCCTTCCATCGCGATCTCCGCGCAGGGGACGCCCGCACGGTTCGAAGTGCCTTTGTAAGTGTAAGTGCCCTTGATGCCAACGTTCCCGATCTGCGGCATCTTCATCTGGTAATCCCAGGGCCAGGACTCACCCACCTTCACGGGCTTGCCGGGAGTCGTCCGGAGCGCGCCCTGTTTCACCATGTCGGTCAGCGATTCCTTCGTGAACATTTCGCCGATCGGGCTGCCCGCCATCCCGCCGCCGACCGCACCCATGAACTCCTCGAAATTTTCGATCCCGGTGATTTCGCCCTGCTCGTCGGCGAGCATCTTGATTTCTTTACCCACGAGCGCGCCAAGTTGCTTGCCCATGCCGATCGAGTCGGCCTCGGGCTTGGCGGAATCAAACGCCATCTCCTGACCATTCATGTTCATGTTCATCGACATGCGGTCATACTTTATCGAGAGCCGCTTCTGTTTGCCGTCCTCGTGCTTCTTCACCGTCGTGCTCATGTCCATGCCCATGGTCATCTTCTGCTCCATCTTCTGCGGCCCCATCTGCGTGGTGCTGGTCTGCAGCATCTTCATGGACTGCGAATATTTTTTGCCAGTCTGCCACTGCTGCTTCAGGTCCACGGGATCAGCGGCGGAAAGCGGCGCGGTGGAAAGTGCGAGAGTGACGAGCGGGAGGAGTGTGCGGGTGAGGATATTCATTGAAGGGATAAGTGAAGCGCGGACATAAGCATAAACTCAGAAGGTGTCGAGCGCCGGGCGGTGGAGGCGGGGCGTAACGTCGAACGTCGAACGTCGAACATTGAACATCGAACGAAGCGGGAGCGCGCCAGTGCGGATCCTCCGTTCAATGTTCGATGTTCAATGTTCGACGTTCGATGTTCAGTGTCCCCGCCATGCCCGCCGACGCGCTTTTCTCCGACGATGAATCCGTCTTCACCATCCAGACCCGCGCACCCGGTCCTGCGGGCGCGCTGCCGCTCACGGCGGAAATGCTCAGCGCGAGCCCCAGTGGCGACATCTTTGGGCTGACGCAAAATGTCGGCATGGGTTGGGAGCCGGACGCGCTCACGGGGAAGCAATATCTCATCCTCAGCACCCAGGGCGGCCTGCGCGCGCCGGATGGGAAGCCGATCGCGCTCGGCTATCACACCGGCCACTGGGAGATCGGCCTGCTGGTGGAGGCCGCCGCGCGCGAGCTGCGGCGGCTCGGCGCCGTGCCCTTTGCCGGCGCGGTCTCCGATCCGTGCGATGGCCGCACGCAAGGCACGCCAGGGATGTTCGATTCCCTGCCCTATCGCAACGACGCCGCGCTCGTCCTCCGACGACTCATCCGCTCGCTGCCGCGCCGCTCCGGCGTCATCGGCGTGGCCACCTGCGACAAGGGCCTCCCCGCGATGATGATGGCCCTCGCCGCGATGCCCGATCTGCCGGGCGTCATCGTCCCCGGCGGCGTCACCCTCCCGCCCACAACCGGCGAGGACGCCGGCGCCGTGCAGACCATCGGCGCGCGCTTTTCCCGCGGCCTGCTCACGCTGAAAGAGGCCGCCGAACTCGGCTGCCGCGCCTGCGCCTCGCCGGGTGGCGGGTGCCAATTCCTCGGCACCGCGGCCACCGCGCAAGTCGTCGCCGAAGCCCTCGGCATCGCCGTCCCCCACTCCGCCCTCGCCCCCTCCGGACAGCCCGTCTGGCGCGATATCGCCGTGCGCTCCGCCCGCGCCCTCACCGCTCTGGAAGCGCGCGGCGCCAGGATGCGCGACGTCCTCACTCCCGCCGCCATTCGCAATGCCATGGTCGTCCACGCCGCCTTCGGCGGCTCCACGAATCTCCTCCTCCACATCCCCGCCATCGCCCACGCCGCCAGGCTGCCGCGCCCGACGGTGCAGGATTGGATCGACGTGAACCGCACCACTCCCCGCCTCGTGGACGTGCTCCCGAATGGGCCGAAATTTCACCCCACCGTGCGCGTCTTCCTCGCCGGCGGCGTGCCGGAAGTCATGCTCCACCTGCGCGCCCTCGGCCTGCTCGATACCACCGTGCAGACCGTGAGCGGCACCACACTCGGCGAGGAGCTCGACGCCTGGGAAAAGTCCGACCGCCGCCGCCGCTTCCGCGCCCTCCTCCTCGAGCGCGATGGCGTGGATGCGGACGAAGTCATCATGTCCCCCGAACGCGCCCGCGAGCGCGGCCTCACCGGCACCCTCGTCTTCCCGCTGGGCAATCTCGCGCCCGAAGGCTCCGTCATCAAAGCCACCGCCATCGACCCCAGCGTCGTCGATCCCGATGGCGTCTATCGGAAGACCGGCCCCGCGCGCGTCTTCACCAGCGAAGCCGCCGCCATCGCCGCCCTCCGCGCCGGCCTCATCCAGGCCGGAGACATCATGGTCCTCGCCGGCGTCGGCCCCCTCGGCACCGGCATGGAGGAGACCTACCAGGTGACCAGCGCCTTGAAAGCATTGCCCTTTGGCAAACACGTCGCCCTGCTCACCGACGCCCGTTTCTCCGGCGTCTCCACCGGCGCCTGCATCGGCCACATCGGCCCCGAAGCCCTCGCCGGCGGCCCCATCGGCAAAGTCCGTGACGGCGACACCATCCGCATCGAGATCGACCGCGTGAAGATGGCCGGCCGCGTCGAACTCCTCGGCCACGACCACGCCACCCTCGCCGCCCGCGAGCCGCACCCCGGCCTCGCGCCCCATCCCGCCCAGCCCGAAGACACCCGCCTCTGGGCCGCCCTGCAACAACTCGGCGGCGGCACCTGGGGCGGCTGCGTCTATGACATCGACGCCATCGTCGCCGCCCTCCCTGCGCGGAGGTGATCTCCGTCCTTCCCCGGCCCACCTCGGAGCGCCGCCGTCCCGTGCGGCAAACCTTTTACAACCCGCGCAGCGCACACCCAGGACTTACGTACCCAAGGCGCCGCGCCCGGCGCAGCCAGCCTACCAGCCTGTTGAAATACCTGCCCCCCTGTTCAGGAAACCCCGAAGCGGGTTCAAGGGCGAAGCATCCGTGCTCAAGGCGGTCGCCTTCGTGTTCAGGAAAGAGGGATCCCTGTTCAAGGACGCCGCATCCCTGTTCCGGAAAGAGAGATCCCTGTTCAGGGACGCCCCATTCCCGTTCAGGGACGCGAGATTCCTGTTCAGGGACGCCCCATTCCTGTTCAGGGAACTGAGATTCCTGTTCAGGGAACCGGGATTCCTGTTCCGGGAGGCAGGATTCGGGAGAGCTTTCCGAGTCCTGCGAGACCATTTTCCGGCAAATTTTTCCCGCCCCAGTCGCGAATTGCCCTTTACCCCCGCCCTCACCTCCGGCAGCGTCAAGCGCCGTGAGTAAAGCGGTTTTCCCCATCCGAAAGCGTGGCTATTCCATCGGCAAGACCGTGGACGACGCCATGGTCGCCATCGAGCGCGACAACCCGCGCCTCAAAGGCGTCCTCCCCAAGGACTACGCCCGCCCCGGCCTCGACAAGCAGCGCCTCGGCGAACTCATCGACCTCATCGCCACCATCAGCCTCATCGCTGCCAGCGAGGGCGAGAAGACCCACCGCTCCGTCGATCTGCTCGGGCGCGTTTACGAATACTTCCTCACCCGCTTCGCCAGCGCCGAGGACAAGAACGGCGGCCATTCGAGCGGAGCGAGAAAGACTGCCATAGGCAGCCCGCAGGGTGAACGCGGGGGGCGTTCATCAATTCTAAACCCCGTCCTGCGTCGTGCGCTGCCTCGTCGAGATGCTCGCCCCCTACACTGCCCTGCGCGGCAGCGCATTCCTTCAAAGCGAAGCCTCACCGCAGGTCGTGAGCGCAGCGAAGGACAAAGGCCGCATCTACGACCCCGCCTGCGGCTCCGGCGGCATGTTCGTGCAGTCGGAAAAATTCGCCGAATCCCACGGCGGCAAGTTGGGCGACATCAGCATCTATGGCCAGGACAAATGGGCGCGGCGGCAGCGCCCATTTGGTCTCGCAATGCGAGCCCGCAGGGTGAGGCTGCGGCGGCAGCAGCCGAAACAAAGCAACGCCAGCACCCACCACCTCGACGTGATGAACCTCGCCCTGCGCGGCATCGAAGCCGACTTCGGCCCTGAGCACACCGTCACTTTCGGGTTTTGCGACCCGCTAAACCGGGAACGCCGCTTCATTCCAATGCGGCTCGACGACGCCCCCATCAAGGGCTCCTTGGCGCAGTTCCTTTACATCAACTTGCTCCCAGAGTGCAGACTTTTCCAGCTACGCGACCAAGACAAAACATCCCAATACCCATGAACCCATTCACAATCGTAGTTACAAGCAGCATCGACGGATTGATTGAGGCGCAGGAAATCGTCAAGGAAGTTACTGCAAAGAGGGACGTTCAGCTTATTTGGCATCCGGATTCCGACCGGCTTCAAACAGAAATTCTTTCGCAATGCGAACGCGAGATTTCCGATTGCGACTGCGTCTTAACCGTTGTGGGCCACCGATACGGCGAATTCCTTCCGGGGAAAAGAATATCGCTCGGTCACGCGCAAGTGGACTTCGCGTTGGCCCGATCGTTCAGACCACTCCTGGCCTTCAAGCTGCCCGGCACTCAAGCAGACTTCCTCCCACGAGAGAGCCACGATGCTAGGATGCGCATGGTGAAAGACCTACATGACAGTCGCGTTCTGAACGAAGTCTCTGATCTCGATCAATTCCAAAAGAGCTTGGTGAGAGCGCTTTGGTGGCTGCTCATAGAGTCCCGTCAGACTCGGAAAATTATTTTGGTGAGCAGCACATTTGCCGATCTCAAAGAGGCCAGGGGCGAACTCCAAGAGGCGGTGGGGACGTATTCGACGGGAATGCCTTGCGTTATGTTTGAGGAATTACCGAAAGGACTTTCAGCTGAAGACACATCCCGGCGGTTGGCCGAACAGACTGGTTTGTATTTTGGGTTACTATCGGATTATCGGGGGTCGGTTATTCCCGGCAAGAAGCTCAGTTATACCGAGATCGAGTATGAGGCGACCTATAGTCTGCAACGAAGTCCAATTGTCGTATTTGAAGCCGACGATCCAAGTCTCCTTAAATCGCACGAGCAAAGCGCTGACGATTTTGAAAGAGTCAGGGAATTCAACGCCCTTCTTCGCGAACGGCACAAACCGGTCCGCCGCTTTCGCCGGTTGGGACATCTCTACAGTTTGGCGATCGATGCATTGGGGGAATTGGAAAGAGCCGGCAAGCTGAACCGTGACGTGAACACAAGTGCGTCGGACTCGACTCTTGGTCCTCAACCTCCGCAGCCATTCTTTGTCCAGGAATATAGCCTCGCTGTTGAAACGAATCTCGTCGGACGGGACGACGAACTGCGCGCTCTGGACGGATGGCTCACGGATTCGAGAGCACCTCATTTCGGAGCGCGCATCTATTGCATCGACGCGGCTGGCGGAATGGGCAAGAGCGCCCTCGCTTGGAATTGGTTGCAGCGCCTTCTCTCAAAATCAACGCCTCACTTTGAGGCCGTTGCCTGGTTCAGTTTTTACGCAGTGGAAACCGGGTTTGATGTTATGGCAGAGACTGTTCTGCCCTATCTCCTGCGGCTGCCAGGACTCGAACAGATTCGTGACGCCGATGTCTCATCTCTCGAGAAGCTGCTGCGCATCGTGGAAGAACGGCGGATTCTTCTCGTTCTCGATGGTCTTGAGCGCCGGATGAAACTCTACACAAAATTTAGAGCTCGTGGATACGAGGGACGTGACCTCATGGAGCTTGTCGAGGAACGCGTTGAGTTTCATCGCCACTTGTTCGGCGAATGGCCCGACGAAATTGCGCGCCAACTTGCCAGGGAGGATTGCTATCGGATGACCGATGAGGAGGCCGAGGTGCTCCGCCGACTTGCCCGCCCCGGACGTTCTCGCGTGCTGATCACATCGCGTTTCTTTCCATCCGATCTACAGGACCGATCGACGCCAATTACCGGCGCCACGACTCTCCCTGACCCTAAAAACCTCGCCGGTGTTGCTCGGCTGCCGCTTGAACCGTTCGATTTGCCCACAGCTCGGGAACTTGCTGTGGCTTTGGATCTGCCATGGCAGCAGGAGTTTTCGGGTCTCCACAGCAAAGTCGGAGGATACCCTCTCTATTTAGCGTTGGCATTCGCGTTTGCCGCACGGGGCAAAGACTCTCCAGAGGAATTTCCCCGCCGAATCGCAAAAATTGCCTCTGCCCTTCGGGGCGATGCGGAAGAGGCTCGTATCGCGGTCGTGACGCTTGGCATCGACGATCTTTCAGACGAACACCGGGAAGTTCTCTATGAAGTGGAGTTCTGCCCAATCGCAACCAGTTTCGTTGACCTCCAGAGGGTCCTTTGTGGGCCGCAAGCGCTCTTTGAGCGTCCTTCGGAACTCGAGGCGGACCTGCGACTTTTGCACTCCAGGAAGCTCGTAGGGTGGGATCGTCAGACGGGCAGTTGCGACATGCACCCGGTGGTTCGTCATGCAGTGCGACACTTTGGAGATCAAGGTGCAATTAACCAGCGAATCATTGACCGACACGGCGGTGATTCTCAGGAGGCGTTGGCTGCCTCAGGCGCATCAGCGGTTAACGAGAGCTTCGGCGAGCTACTGCTTCGGCTCAACGCATTCAGCCGGAAAGAGTCGCATTCTGAAAAGGCGTTTGTCGCCTACCTGGTTTTCGTGGACGACTGGTTCCGATATAACTCCTCACAAATTGACAAGCGGTTGGAGTATCTGGAGGAATTCTACCAACATGAGTTCAAGTATTCAGTCCCGGCGCGCATCGGACTTCTCACTCGTCTCGCGGACACCTTTCTTCTCAAAGCACAACTTGATCGCGCGCAACGACACGCCACACGGGCGTTTGAACTGGCGACGCAATCCGCCGACGGGAGTTTAATTCGAATGGCGTGCAACGTGTGCGCCGATATCGCTAGTAGCCAAGCTCGTCGCTTCGAAGAGGATCGGTTTCTACGAACTGCGGCGCAACACGAAATCTTTTCACTATCGGATCGGTCTTGCGTTTGGTTGCTGTGTTCGCAAATCGCAGTAAACGCAGCCACTTCGAGGATAGATGAGGCGGTTCATGTTCTTTCCTACCTACAATCACACTACCCAAGCGATGCCGACGTTATCAAGGGGGAATTCAATTTGGCCGCTGCACAGTGGCTAAAGGGTGAGCGGCAAAGGAGTGTGCTGGAGGAAATCCTCGCCCGATTTCGCAGCGATTGTTTTTCTCGCAACCTTGTTTACGGGCGTCTCCACAGTGTAATCATGTCCGCCGAGCTCGCCCTGCTTTTTGGCGAGAGTCCTGAATGCCAGAAGCTCGTTGATGATACTTTAAGCGACGTGGAGATGACGCGGTTTACCGCCTCCCGGCTCGAATTGACCGGCAAACGGGCTCGGCTCGCGACCAGGCGAGGGCGGCCGCAGTCAGCGTTGGAGGAAGGCCGGCGGGTTCGCAACGAGGCGCAACAGCGTGGACTATCTTGCATCGAAGCGGAGGCCTGTCTGGCAATTGCGGAGGCACACTTTGCCGTTAATGAACGAGAACCGGCTACTCACTTCGCAAAGGAGGCGGCCAGCCTAGCCAATGCAGACGGTGAGCCTTATTGTCTGCGCTTGCTGAAGAACCAAATTCACCAGTTCTTCACCGAGCATCTTCAAGAGCCCGTGCCCGAGTTCCCGCCGTGCCCAGCTCAGCGGCTCTCGGAACTTCCCCCGATGCCCCCAATTCCAGCTCCGACTCCGACAATTACAGACGTTTCCGACACGAGTGGCTGGTCCGACGAACAGATCGATCGCCACTATTGCGAGGTTCTCGTCAGGGTCGAATGGGCCAACACGACCGGTTCGGCTCGAAAGTGGTGGGAAGCCTTTGAAAGCGAGAACGCACATCGCAAGGCACTCGTTCTCAGGTTGGCTGAGTCGCTCGCGATCTCCAAAGCGACAATTACCGAATTCTTCCTAGCCTATGTCTATTCAAACACCGACAACATTCAGGCGAACCTTGACTACATGCACTATTCGAGGTTGAAGAAACACGAGGAGGCTACAAAGAAAGCAAAGGAGAAGGGGGAACCCGTGCCACCGCTTCCCTTTACCCCAGCGGACGCACAAGCGCTCCCGGCGGGAGTTTCGGATTCTCGCGGGTGGACGGACGAAGCGGTCAGACATCGGCTCGACGAGGTGAAGAATTTCTTGGATTGGCCGGCGACCACCGGTTCGGCACGCAAATGGTGGGAAGCGTTTGAGCAGGAGAACGGCCATCGGATGGTGCTGGTGCTCCGGCTGGCGGAGGAACTCCATATTCGCAAAGCGACAATCACAGAGTTCTTCCTCGCTTATGTCTATTCAAACACGGACAATATCCAAGCGAACCTTTACTATCTCGAATATTCCCGGCTGAAGAAGTGGGAAGAACAAACGAAGCGGCAGAAGGAGGCCGCAGATCGTTTTCAAGCGTTGCTACCGGAACTGGCACCCGACCACAAGCTGCCAGAGCTAACGGAGAAGGATCTCGAAATTCTCGATGCACTCTCTGAGGAGGACATTCCAACAGACGTTCGCGAGCGGTTCGATGAATCACTGAGAACCGCGAGACAGCGAATCGCGGCTCACAAGGAGCGGGAAGTGGCCGCAGCGAACCGCCGATTGGCGGAACTGGTCCCGCAACTGGATTCCAGCGGTCCAGTCCCGGTCTTGACGGCCGAGGATGCGAAAATTCTGCGGCTTGCAACAACCGACCACCTCCAAGCGCCAGTGCTTGCCAAGTTGCACGAGGCAATCGGTAGTGCTCTCGACGCTAAGGGGGAAGCTAGTGATGATCTCGTTGAACTATTCGGCGAGACAAATTCTCCCGAACATGATGGCGGAACGAATTCCGCTCCAGAGGATCCCCTCGGGGACAAGCCGTGAGTTTCGTTTGATCGGCGAGAGACGATCGCTGGTCCATCCTATACATGCGTAATCTCGGCCGCTTCATCGTGGAAGAGGGTCGTCAACACGAAACGGCCAATCTCCGTCGAGGACTCACTAGCTGACTGGAGAGCCGGATGGGGAAAAACCGTCCGTCTGGGTCAGAGGAAGGCGCGGCGTAACCCAAGGCGCCATCCCATCCTGTATTTGGTTGCCACGCATGGCACCTTCGGTTGCAGCAAAGACAAGCGCCGCAAGCCGGCGAACCGCTTCAGGGACGCCAAAGACCCGTTCCGCATCGTGATCGTGCGCGACATGTGGCTGACCAGTTTCGACGCGCCCTGCCTGCACACCATGTATGCCGACAAGCCGATGCAAGGCCACGGCCAGGGGAAGGACGAAGGATGAATGCAGAAGGAAGAAGTTCAGGCGGCTCCGGTTCATCCTTCATAATTTTGCCTTCATACTTTGCGCCGCGGCGGCCAGGGCAATCCGACCTTCGACACCGCGCAAGCCATCGCCGTGATGCTGGAGAAACACGGCGTCGCCTGCGACCTGATGCACGGTTTCAACTGGGACAAGTGGACCGGGGCAAATGTCGAATGACGAATTCGGAATGACGAATGGTCGGGACTTCGAACTTCGCACTTCTGCATTCGAACTTTCCCAGAGCGTGACCATCGACTGGACCCTCCACGAAAGCGCGCGTGCCAAGATCAAGGTGATGGTGAAACGCATCCTGAACAAACACGGCTATTGGCTTCCTCGCTGCCGCCGCTCGGTCGGGCTGCGCCCAATGCTGCGCATTGCCTGTCTCAGTCGCCCTGCTCCTTCGGCTCGCCCGACTTGCAGGACGAGGCAGTGAAGACCGTGCTGGCACAGGCGGAGCTGCTGTGCGCGGAGTGGGTGTGAATCAAATCGCAGCCAGGCCCCAGCGTCGCGCAATCCTCACATCCCCCCTAGGATTGAAAAGGAACGGAAACCGGCGCGAACTTCGGTAGTCGGCCTGAGTAAAGTAAACTGAAGATTCATCGTCATCCGCTTTTCACCGTCGCACTGCATGAAATCCGAAGAACGCCAACGGCGTTTCATCCATCAGCCCGGCGAGGAGACGGAGGGGAATAGAGAAGATGGTGGGTGGGCGAGTAGGTTGCGAGGCACGAGCTACCCTGGGATTGAGCATCAAAATAGGCACAACCCTGAAAGGGTTGAGTCAATCGTCGTGGAGGACGAAACCCCTTCCGGGTTTATCGCGCATTTGCCCTATGAAACCCAGGGTAGCTCGTGCCTCGCAACCCTGCGCTGGAAGATGGAACGCCGTTGGCGTTCTCGCAACGGGACTGGACGCAGCGGATAACTGCTCGTCATCGGACAGGGTGAGAATGGGCGTCTCAGAAATGAAATAACGGGCTGTCGCGCAGGAGCCTGAGGTTTGTCGGGCTTTGTCTGTATCTTTACTCTGGAAAGGCTGGCGGATGGCCTTGGTTGGCACGCGTAAAGCTAAGTCGTATTTCGGCTTCAGGAATAACTCTGAAGCTAACGTAAAGTGAAACCAAATAAAACCAAAGAGGTCAGCCAACCTCCGCCGATCTGGGGCCAGGATATCCACTGGGGCCAGCGGCACTGGGCGGCCATCCCTCCGAATAGAACTAATCAGTCCATGTCAAACATAACCATCCTCGTCGCTGAACTGACGAACTTACAAAAGCTCTTCCGTGGGGAAGATATTATCACGAAAGGAACGGGGAATTCCAACGTGCCTGGCAACGGTCCCGCGCTGACGGCCTTTAGCGCGGCGCAGGCAGCCTTCCAGGCGGCGGAAGCCGCCATGGAGGCGCATCGCACCGCGGGCGCCACGATCACGGCGACCCGGGACGCGGCGCTAACCGTCTGGATGCGGGATCTCACGAGTCTCGCCGCCTTCACGGAGAGCGCCACGGGTGGTGATCCGGAAAAGATCCTGAGCGCCGGCTTCGGCATCAAAGCCCCGCCCTCCCCGCCGCAACCCGTAGGCCAGGTGCAAAACGTGCGCGTGGCCTTCAATGGCGAGCCCGGCAAGTCCGTGGTGCGCTGGAAGCGCGATGCCAATGCCGATGCCTACGTGATCCAGTGCAGCCAGGATCCGAATGGCGAAGGCAACTGGGTCTATATGGCCACGACGCCGGAGCCGAAATTCACCGGCAATGGAGCCATCCCGGGCAAACCCTGCTGGTACCGCGTCGCCGCGGTGAACCGCCTCGGCCAGGGGCCGTGGAGCGAGCCGGCGCTGCGTCCGGTAATGTAACCGCCCAGAAGTTGAAGGTTGAGTGTTGAGTGTTGCGAGTCAGCCGCGCGACCGCAGCGATGCGGGCTCCGCGGGAATGGAAGGTGGATGGCCTTTGTGGTCGTCGCTCCTGGAGGGGCTCCAACACTCAACCTCAACCTCAACTCCGGCAGCCACGCCCCATCGCCACCCAGCAAGATAACTACCGCCACTCACTGACAGCCTGCCACCACTTTCTACTAACCCATTACCATGCCTTTCAATCCTAACTTACCGCTCGATGGCTCCCTGATGGTCGCCGCCGAAATGCGGGACCAATTCAACGGACTCGATACGAAGATCAATCACATCCCCGCCGGACCGCCGGGACCGCAGGGTCCACAGGGCGATCCCGGACCGGAAGGACCAACGGGTCCGGAAGGCGCGCAGGGACCGCAAGGCGAGCCAGGGCCCGCGGGAGGTCCGCCGGGACCACAGGGCGAACCGGGGCCGCAGGGACCGCCCGGCGAAGTGACCGAGGCCCAGCTCGAGTCGGCGATGGCTACAACGGCGCTGAACCCGAATGCCGTGGGCCCCTACACCGGCACCTTCAGCGACCCGCCGACGCAGGCCGAGATGCAGGACTTCGCCGGCTATGTGGAAACGCTCCGCATCTCCCTGACGCGATGACGCGAAGGGCACCCACGGCAAATCCGACGCCCTACGGCGCCAGCGGCAGCTTGGCGCGGATGCGGTAGAACTTCTTCGACGCCGGCGTATCATTAAAACGCTCGAAGTTCGTCACGCCACCATCCGGAGGGATGTTCGTCAAGGCGGGTGCAAAGGCAGCGATGAGATCGGGACTGATCTCGATGCTGTACTTCCGCGATTGTTTGCTCGTCCAAGTAAGGTCGCTGACCACTGGGCCGACTCCACCGATCTGCCGTGGTGCGATGAAGGCGGTGATGAGCAGGCGATCGGCGGGATTAAAGGGATCGGTGTCCGCCGCGTATTCCTCCACATCGAGTTCCCCATCGCTGTCGCGGTCGCCGGTCAGTGTTAGTTTCGTGAGATCATTGGCCCCGACGAAAAGGCGCTCCCAGTTATCCGGGATGGTATCCGCATCCGCATCAAGTCCTGGCGCGATCGAGGTCGTCCTGACCGTCACGCCCGTTTCGCTGAGCGCGATCCAGCCGACATTCGCGCCCCACGCATACCCGAGAAGACGGCCCGTCGCGAGATCCACCCGTGGGTTGCCGCCGTTCTCAAAGACGATCCAGCCGATATTCGCGCCATAGGCATTCCCACGCAGCTTCGCCTCGCAGATCGTGCCGTTGGCAAAGTATTGCTCGGTGTTCACGCCAAAGTCGGCGGCCGAGTTATTCAGGTAACGGATGCCATTGGTCGGCGTGCCGTCGCCGAGATGGATCCAGCCGCAGTTCGCGGAGTAGATGAAGCCAGAGCAGACGAATTCGCCGACGACGGCGCCGTTAGTCACATCGCCGCGGGCGGCGATCCAGCCGATGTTCGCGCCGTAGGCGTGGGAGTTTGCGACCGCGAGGTCGATGTTGGTGTCTGCTTGCGCGCCGAAAGACGCGAGGAGAAGCAGGGCGATGGAGGTTTTCATGGTTAGTGATGGAGTAGGAGGTTAGTGAGCGAAATTGGCGTTGGGTTCGACATTCGTCAGGGTCGAGGCGGCGGCATTGCCGGCGGCGGCGGGCGCTCCGGCGGCGGTCATATCCACGATCGGGCCGTAGCGGTTACTCAGGGCGATGTCGTAGTTGTTGATCGCGTTGTTCGAGGCGGTGTTGCGGACGATGACGTTTGCGGCGCCGTCCACGTCGATGCCGCGATCGTTGCCGGTCACGCTGTTGCCTTCGATGCGGTTGCCGGTGGAGAGGGTGTGGATGCCGGCGCCGGCGCCCGCCAGGACGCCATTGCCGCTGGCGTTGCAACCGGTGACGAGGGTGTTGAGTGCGATGCGGATGCCGTCGCCGGAGTTCGCGTTCGCGGTGCAGGTGCTGATCGTCGAGCCGTCACCGGCGAAGATGCCCGCGCCGGTGCCGCTGTTCACGATCGCGTTGCTGTTGCTATTGCCGGTGGCGTTGCAGCCGGTCATCGTCGTCTGGGAGAGTGCGAAGATGCCGGTCGAGACGGCCGCGGTGGAGGCATTATTGCGGGCCGTGCAATGGGTGAGCGTACTGCCCGCCCCGGCAAAGATCGCGCGGGCGGCCACGTTACCACTGGCTGTGCAGTTCGTGAGGGAACTGCCGTCGCCCGCCGAGATCGCGGTGCTGCCGACCGCGCCCGTGGTCCCGTTCGTGACCGCCGAGCAGCCCGCTAAGATGGCGCCTGCTGCCGCAAAGATCCCGAGGTTTGTGTTACTCAGCGCCGTGCAGTTTTGCACGCTCGCGTTGTCGGCAAGGTTGAATCCATCCTGATTGTTCGCTGCGGTGCAATTGATCAGTGAACAGCCGAAGCCTCCGACGAATCCGCCACCCGTGGTCTGTTTTGCGGCGGCACTGTTTTGGACGACGCAGTTTGCCGAGCACGAGAATCCATCGAGGCCATTGCTCACCGCGCTGCACTCGCTCACGCTGCAGTAGTCCGAGAGGCTGAATCCACTCGAGGCATTCGCGGTGGCGCTGCAGCCTGCGATGGCCGAACTCCCGGCAATGCTGAAGCCAGTGAAGCCATTCCCGGAGGCCACACAATCGCGCACGGTCGCACTCGACCCGATATTGAAGCCGGCTCCCGTCGCGCCGGTCTGTCCGACCGCGGTGCATTCGATGACCTTGAACGAAGTGCCGGTGAAGATGCCCGTGCCGGCGATGGCCCGCACTTCGCAATTCCGCACCGTGCCGTTGTTCCCGACCCGGATCCCCGTGCCGGTGCCGGTATGCACACGCAGATGCGAGACATTGGTTTCGGTCACGTTCCCAAAAACCCCATTGGTGCTCCAGCCACGCAGGGTGCCGTTGCGGATGGTGGCGTTCACGTTATTCACGCGGATGCCCGTGAGCCCGGTCCCGCCGCCCACCAGTTCGAAGCCGCCGAGATCGAGCGTCACATTATCCGCATTGATGGTGATGCCATTCTGCCCAGCCACGCCGGTGAGATTGCCAGTGACAAAGTAAGACCCCGCCGTGGCAATGACAAACGGCAGCGTCGAGATCGGCGTGCGCGGCTCGATCTGATCGAGCGTCTTCATCGTCGGCGCGGGGGCACCCGGCGGCGTGAGCAGGCCTTGGGCGAGAATCAAGGATGAAGGGTGAAGGAGGAAGGCGGCGGCGAGGAGAGCACGCGGGAAGAATGTGGGTCGAATGGTGTTCATGGAGGTAGTGATGCGGATTGGCTGTCGGGATTAAAAGTTCGCCCACGGGCTGGTCGCGGTGCTGGGGGTCTGGATCGGCCCGATGTTTGCGCCCGTGCTCACATCGTAGTTTGCGGTGGCGTTGCCGGTCGCGCTGTTGCGGACGACGATGCTCGTGCCACTGGTGCGGATTCCATATTGGCTGTTGCTGACGACGTGATTGCTGTCGATGCGATTGTTATCTCCGTTGGTTCGGATGCCGTCGCCATTAGGGGAACTCCCGCCGTTATGGCTGGAGTTGCAACCCGTGACCAGGCAACTGCTGGCCACGCGGATGCCGACCGCTTTGTTGTAATTCGTCGTGCAATCCTTAATGGTCACGCCAACGTCAGCGGAGATCCCCATGCCAGTCGAGATGCTGGCGGGTGCAGTGCTCGAATTGCTATACGAAGTGCAGCCGATGATGGTCGATCCGGCGTCGGCGCGAATGCCTCCCGAAGTCGCTGCGGTGCTGCTGTTGAAACCAGCGGAGCAGTGCGTCATCGTACTGGCTTGGCCGAGAAGAAAACCCCATTCCGTCTGGTTTGCGAACGCCGTGCAGTTGGTCACCGTGCTGCCGACGCCGATAGAGATCGCGGCGGTAAAGGCATTGTTCATGGCCGTGCAGTTGACCAGCGTGGAGCCGCCGCCCGCGCCAATGGCTGCGGTGCCGTTGGAAGGGGCTTGGTTATCCGTCACCGTGCAATTGCTAATCACGCATCCGGCACCGGCAGAAATAGGGCTGCCGAAATTACTATAAGCCTTGCACCCGTCGATTTGCCACCCGTTGCCAGCGAGCAGGATCGGCTGGCCTGTGCAACCCGAGGCCGAAAGCTGCAAAAAAGCGCCGCCACGCGCCACGATGGATAAGGACGACACGCACTGGACGGCACGACCCAACCCCGCAAGCGCGCCATTTTTCACCACGCAGCGATCCGCCGTGGGAGCGATAGTAATGCCTTCGCCCCCCGTCCCGGAACTGCGCGAGATGAGAAACCCCTGAAGATCGATCGTGACGCCGGCGACGGTCACATGAATCCCATTCGGCTTCGTTATCCCCAGGTTGGAACTCAAGTAATAGCTCCCGGGCGCGCTGATGATGTAATGATAGTTAGCGTCATTCGGCAGCGGATTGACCGTCCGCTGGAGATTGATGCGCGGCTCGATCTCATCGAGCGTCTTCATCGTCGGCACGGGCGCGCCGGGCGGGGTGAGGGTGCCCTGGGCAAGGATGACGGCTGAAGGTTGAAGGATGAAGAAGCCGATGAGCAGCGTGAGATGGAGGGTGGGTTTCATAGTGGTTAGTTTACGGATGGGAACGTAGCACTGGGCTTGAGCCCGCACCGGCTGCGCTCACTGGGACGGCGTGCGGATTTTTCAGGCCACGCGGTGACGGGCTGAAGCCCTGGACTATTTTTTTGCGCATTCGACATAGACGGTGCCGGCTTTGGTGAATGTGTCGGTGTGGCCCAGGTCGTCGCTCGCGGCGACTTCCACGCGGAAGGCGTGGCCGGCAGACTTGCGCGGAAAGCTGAGGGCGAGTTGCAAGGTCACGGTCACGCCGTCGGGACCGCTGCCAGTGACGGTCGTCTGCGCCAGGTCGAGCCGGGCGCGCTTTGTTTCCAGCACGCTGTTACTTCCTGGTAACTGCCCATGGCCGAAGGTCACGGCATCCTCGCAATCGTCGCCGTCGTGATGATGACCCTTGCGCCGACGGTCGTGTTTCTTCCCGCGCGTCTCCGCGAGGCTGAAGGTATTGCTCGCCTCATCCCAGCGGACATAGAGCGCGGTGTCGTGGCCGTCGCGCAGGCGGAGGTCGATGGTCTTCAAGGCGCGCCACACTTCACCCTCCGGCACGGTCCAGATGACGGTGAAGAGTTGCGTCTCCTCGACGGGCACGCGCGCTTTGTCAGGCGCGAAGTCGAAGGCGCCCGTGGTGAGTGTGAAGTCGCGGATGGTGCAGGTCGCGCTGCCATCCGCGATCGTCCCGCCGGTCGCGTTACTCAGGGTTACTTGGAAGGTCTCGTCGGGCTCGGTCAGGTCATCCCCGAAGATAGGCACGCTGATCTGCCCGGACGTGGCGCCTTGCGGGATGTCGAGCGTCCCGAGGCGCCCGCCGTAGTCGGACGGATTCGGATCGGTGATACTCCCGCTGCCGGCGGTGGCCGTGCCAGGGACCGTGGCGAAATGCACGGTCGTGCCGCTGAGGGTGCCATCGCCGGGTTTGGGATGGGATAAGGTGACGGTAAAGTTCACGTTGCGCGTCTTCGTTTTGCCGAAGGGTTCGCTCGCGGAGATATCGGCGATCGAGATGCGCGGCGGGCCGTCGTCGTTGCGGATGAGGCCGAGGGCGCTACTCGAGCCGGAGGTCGTGCGCGCGCCGACGATGTTCTGCGCCACCAGAGCGAAGACTTCATCCGGCTCGATGCTCGGGTCGCCGAAGACCGTCACGGTCACACTCCCTGCTGTGGCGCCGGCTCGGATGTTCACGGGCACGCTGCCCGGATTCAGGAAGTCCACGCCCGAGCCAGGCGCAGCGCCTGCCGTCGCCGCAGCGGTGCCCACCGGCGTCAAGAACCCCGAGGACAAGCTCACGAGCGCCGAGACCGTCGTGGCACTCGGACGATCCAGGGTCACGCTGAAGACCAGCGTGGTCGTGCCCGAGTCGCCCTCGAAGACTTCCGCATCGTGGAGGGTGAGGATGGGAAGATTGCTTTGAGCGCGCGCGAGCGGTGGGGAGAGGGTGAGGGCAAGGAGTGCGGCGAGCGCGACGGAGTGGAGGCGAGTGTTCATGGTTTGGTGATGGGTAAGTCGTGATGCATTCGGAGCACGGCAGCAGGCTTTGGAGTGCGGCGACTTGTCGCCGCTTTGTAGTGGCGGAAACTTGTTTCCCGCGGCGGGGAGATGACGTGTCGCTGCGCAACTCTCCCCGCCACTGCGGACATTCGAGCGGAGCGAGAAAGCCTGCCGAAGGCAGCCCGAAGGGCAGCGCCGGGGGGCGCCGGCAACTCCGCACCGCCGCAAAGCGGTGACAAGTCACCGCACTCCAAAGCGCCTGGCCGCAGCGCGCGTGTGCTAGCCGGGGGGAAATTCGGATGCGGGTGGGAGAAGCACATATTCGTTCCTCCAGGCTACGGCGTGCCGAGGAATTTATTCGTCGAGGACACCGTGCCCGTGCCGATGACGCTGCACCCGATGGCGACGTTGGCCTGGAGCGCCACGCCGCCATTGCGCGAGCCGCGGCAGAAGCTCGCGGTGCCATTGACGGTGAGCCCAAACGCGCCCGAGACACTGCTCCCAAAGCAATGGTGGGCATTCGATCCGCCCAAGCCCACGCCAGAGGTGCTGACGCCCGTCGAGTTGCTGGCCATCACGACCGAAACGCCGTTGGCGGAGACGCTGGTGCCGTGGCAATTGCTGGCGGTTCCGGCCTCGATCCCCTTCCCGGCGGCGGCGACCCCGCGACAGTTTTCCGCCAGCACGCAGTTGATGGCGTCATCGGCGCCCGTGGCGCCGACGGATTCGGCGTAGGAATCGGTGACCGTGCCGCCGACGATGCCGAATGTGCCACTGACGTTGACCGCGCAGTCCCGCACCAGTCCGCCGGTGATCCCGGCACCGGCGCAGACGGAGACCGCGCAGCGTTCGATGACCAGGGTGGGAACGTCGCTGAACGCCAGAAAGATCCCGTCACTTCCCACGCCGCTGACGCTGACCTCCGAGACTCGGAGATTGTCGCTGGAGGGACTTGCGCTGGACGTGCTCACGCCGTCGAGAAATCCCCCTGGCGTGAAGGTGCCGGCGGCGAAGGTGGTGGTCCCGCGGATGTGGCCGTTTCTGACGGTGACGTTCCTGCGCACGCCGGTGATGGTCACGGCGTTCCCCGCGGCCGGGCTGGCGGTCGAGGAGATCGTGAAGCCATTGAGATCGAGGGTCACATTATCCGCGGCGATGGTGATCGCGGTGCCGGTGGCGACGGTGAGGTTGCCCGTGAGGTAGTAGCTGCCCGACGCGCCGAGGACGAAAGGCGCGCTGGAGATGGGCGTGCGGGCTTCCAACTGATCGAGCGTCTTCATCGTCGGCGCCGGCGCGCCGGGCGGGGTGAGGGGGCCCTGGGCGAGGAGGAAGGATGAGGGATGAAGGATGAAGGATGCGGTGAGCAGCGTGAGGAGGAGGGCGGATGGGGTTTTCATTTGGATGCGGCGGTGGGATGGCGGGTGCGTTCAGGAGGCTGATTCCCTATTTTCTGGAAATGCTGGCAGGAAACCCGGAGCCGCCGGTGGCGCGAGCGGGGGAGTTTTCATGGGGGGAGAGGGGAAGGAGGAGGCTCTCCCGAGGCCGCGCCGCGTCGTGCCGTGATTCCCAGCGCGCATTGCAGCCATTCGAAAAACCACCGCTGTTAGAAAATGCTTTTCGCTGCGCAAGGGCAAGGCAATTCACAGCCAGTAAACTCCTGCGGACCGGCCCCAGTGCTGCGGCGGCCCACCTTTCCTGGCGGTGCGATATCGTTCGGTGGCGTTGCGGAATCATTCGCACGCCGCGGAATCTCCGGGCTTCATTTTGCCCCCGAGCACGAGCAGCAGAGCCGCGACCGTCCCACGCAAGCCAAGCCGTGCTGGCACCTCTGCAACGTGCATGGACGGAATGCAGGCGGGAGACGGGGGAGCATGGCCGTGCCGTCACCTCGCAACGCGACCGAGGGAAGAGGACCACGCCCTCCGTCGCTTCAGCCACCCGTCAAATCCCCTCTCCTGGCTGAGGAGCAATTCCGCAAACTCAGCTCCGTTTTGCCGTCTTCGCTAGCTCACTTTCCGCAGCTTTGTCACGCGGCCGCTTTGCACCCACTCGGCGACGAAGATGTTTCCGGCCCCATCGAAACAGGCGTCGTGGGGATGCAGGAATTTGCCGGAGACCCAGCCTTCGCCCTTTTCGTTTTTGCGCAGGGCCATCTTGTCTTTGAGCACCTCGGCGCGCCAGGCGGGGTCTTCGCCGAGGTGAGTGATGATGGCGTCGTTTTTATCCAGCAAAGTGAGGCGGGCGCTGAGGTCGGGGACGAGCATGAGGTCGCCGTGGGTGTCCACATTTGCCGGGAGGATGAAGCCGTCAAGGGTCTTGAGGTGTTTGCCTTCGAGGGTGAACCATTGCAGGCGCTTGTTTGCGCGGTCGGCGACGACGAGTGCGGGATCGCGTCCGGGGCGCGCATCGATCCAGAGACCATGCGGGGTGTTGAATTGGCCGGGGCCGGTGCCGGGCTCGCCAAAGTGGCCGACCCAATTGCCGGCCTTGTCGTAGCGATGGATGCGGAAGGAGCCGTAGCCGTCGGCGAGGAAGAAACCGCCATCGGGCAGAAAGGCAAAGTTCGTGGGCATGAAGGCGTCGCGGCCCCAGCGTTTCGCGGGCGCGGTGTCCTCGGCCGCAGGGTAGAGTTTCGATTCCATGGGGGCGCGCTTTTCCCAGACGACTTCGCCTTTGAGGGTGAGCTTGGCGAAATTTTTGAGCTGCTGGTAGCCGGTGACCCAGAGGAATTGCTCGGTGCCTTCGGTGCGCACTTCGAGCCCGTGGCCGCCCCCTTGGAATTGATTCCCAAACGCCCGGACAAATTTCCCCTCGGGGTCGAAGACGAAGATGGAGGGGTGATCGCGCAGTTCCGCGCGGCCCTCGTGGATGACGTAAAGGAGGCCGTCGCGATCGACGGCGACATTGTGGGTGGTCTGCCAGGTGTACTTATCGGGGAGTTGCGGCCAGGCGTGGTGGACTTCGTAGCGGTGCTCGCCTTCGCCGATGACGAGCTGCTGCTCCGTCTTCTGCGCGGTGAGCACGCGCGGCGCGACGAGGGCGGCGGCGGTGCTGGCGAGGAAATGGCGGCGGGTGATGTGGGAGGGAGATTTCATCGGGGAGAGGGTGCGTGGTGAAGGGGAAGTGTAGGCACGCGCGCGCCGCGGCACCAATGCGAAACCCCTCGAGCCCGCGCCGGAGGACGATTTTCGGACGAGCGCGGAAGCTGGCCGCGGACTTTGGCTAGACCCCGAAGGCAACCGTTTCGTAGGCCTCGGCAAGAGGCAGGCTCGCTCCGATCTCGGGGAGTGCGACGACGGCTCCGAGACCGCTGTGGACCTCGCGGGCAAAGCCCTGATCGCCGCGCCGCCAGACCACGGCCTCGGCCTTTTCCTGACTGAGCAGCAGGTAAACCCGGAGGCTCGGGATGGTCTGATAAGCGTCGCGCTTTTCGAGTTCATCGGTCCGCCGCGTCGATTCCGAGATGACTTCGATGATGATCACGGGCTGGTCGTGGAAGACGGACTTTGAAGGCCCATCCGTGCAGGCGATGGTCAGGTCCGGATAATAGAAGCGGGTGTGCGTGGGATACTGCACGCGGATTTTCAAATCTGAACCGTAAGGACGGCAGCGCTTACCGCGCAGTTGGCTTCCCAAGCTAATCAGCGCATTGGTCGCGATGGCCGCATGGGCCGTCGTGCCGCCCCCCATCGCATAGATGGTCCCACCGATGTATTCGTGCCGCTCGGGCTGGGCATCCTCCCACGCGAGGTAGTCTTCGACGGTCAGCATTTGGCTTTCGATGCGCTCGGCAGTCATGCCCACGATACTACCTCGCGGAGACCTCGGTGCAATGTCCGGTTCGCGGGGCGATGCCGTCCGGCAACACCCCGAAGTTCCCGCTTCGCGTCCCAAACTGGGCGCGTATATTTTGCCGCTCCATGTCCTCCGATTCCTTCGTCCATCTGCACTGCCACACCGAGTATTCCACGCTCGATGGCGCGGTGCGGATCGCAGCGGCGATGACGCGGGCGAAGGAGTACGAAATGCCGGCGCTCGCGATCACGGATCATGGGAACATGTTTGGCGCGATCGAGTTTTACGAGGAGGGGAAAAAGGCGGGCGTGAAGCCGATCATCGGGTGCGAGGTGTATGTGGCGCCGGAGTCGCATCTGAAGAAGTCGGCGAACTCGCAGCGGGAGTCGGCGTTTCATTTCACCCTGCTCGCACAGAATGACGAAGGGTATCGCAATCTGGTGAAGCTGGTGTCCATCGCGCACCTCGACGGGATGTACTACAAGCCGCGCATCGACAAGGAACTGCTGGCGCAACATTCGGCGGGGCTGATCGGGCTAAGCGGGTGTCTGAAGGGCGAGATCAACTCGGCGATCATCGAAGACCAATTACCCCGCGCTAAGGAGCTGACGGCGGCGTATCGCGACATCCTCGGGGCGGAGAATTTTTTCCTCGAACTGCACAACCACGGCATGGAGGCGCAGATCAAGTGCAACCGCGTGCTGCCTTCGCTGGCCAAGGAGTTCGGCCTCGGGCTAGTCGCGGCGAACGACGTGCATTTCCTCGATCGCGCCGATCACGCCGCGCATGACGCGCTGATCTGCATTGGGACTGGGTCGAACATCACGGACGAGAAGCGGATGAAGTATGTGACGGAGGTTTTCTTCAAATCGCCGGCGGAAATGCGCGCGCTTTTTGCGGAAGTGCCGGAGGCCTGCGACAACACCCTGGCGATCGCCGAGCGTTGCGAACTGAAGATTGATACCTCGGCGAAGTATCCGAACTACACGCCGCCCGCGGGCAAGACGCAGAACCAATATTTGCGCGAGATCACGGAGGAAGGACTGCGCAAGCGCTACGGCTCAAAGGCGGACGGCGAGGAAGTGCAAAGGCGCTACGCACTGGAGATCGCGGTGCTCGAGGCGCAGGGGTTCGTGAATTATTTCCTCATCGTCTGGGACTTCATCCACTGGGCGAAGCAGCACGGCATCCCCGTGGGACCGGGACGCGGTTCGGCGGCGGGTTCCATGGTCGCCTACGCGATGGGCATCACCGATATCGACCCGATCAAATTCAAGCTGCTCTTCGAGCGTTTCCTGAATCCCGAACGCGTGTCGCCGCCGGATATCGACGTCGACTTCTGTGTGAATCGGCGCGGCGAGGTCATCGAGTATGTGCGGCAGAAATACGGCGAGCGCGCGGTGTCGCAGATCATCACCTTCGGCACGCTCGGCGCGAAGAGCGTCATCCGCGATGTGGCGCGCGTGCTGGGCTGGGCTTACGGCGATGCGGATCGCGTGGCGAAGATGATCCCGAACGAACTCGGCATCACGCTCGCGGGGCTGGACAAGAAGAACAAGGAGACGGGCGAGGTCGAGCACACGCCGGGGGCGATCGACAAGAATCCCGAGCTGAAGAAAGCGGTGGAGACGGAGCCGGCGACTTCGCAGCTCTGGGACATCGCGACGAAGCTGGAAGGACTCACGCGCGGCGTCGGTGTGCATGCGGCAGGCGTGGTCATCAGCGATCGCGATCTTTCCGAATACATCCCGCTGACCCGCGCGAACGACGGCTCGATCATCTCGCAATACGGGATGAACCCGCTCACCGAGGTCGGCATGCTGAAGTGCGACTTCCTCGGCCTGAAGACGCTCACCGTGATCACCGACGCCGTGGTGCTCATCCGCAAGCACACGCCCGACTTCAACATCGACACCATCCCGCTCGATGATCAGCGCACCTTCGATATCCTGAATCGCGGCGAAACGACCGGCGTCTTCCAATTGGAATCCGGCGGCATGGTCGGGGTGTGCCGACAATTTGACATCAAGGACATCGAGGATATCAACGCCATCTTGGCGCTCTATCGCCCAGGCCCGATGGACCTCATCCCGGATTACATCAAGCGCAAGAAGGGCACGCAGAAGATCAAGTATCTGCACCCGCTGCTCGCCGAGGTCTGCGGCGAAACGTATGGGATCTTTGTCTATCAGGAGCAGGTCATGCGCGCCGCGCAGGTGCTCGCCGGCTACACCCTCGGCGGCGCCGATCTGCTCCGCCGCGCGATGGGCAAGAAGGACAAGGAGAAGATGGCCAAGGAGCGGGAAAAATTCGTCGAGGGCGCCGAGAAGCTGCACCAGATCAAGTCTGACACGGCGAATGAGATCTTCGACTTGCTCGATAAATTCGCCGGCTACGGCTTCAACCGGTCGCACTCCGCGGCCTACGCGTGGATCAGCTACCAGACGGCCTTCTTGAAGGCCAACTACCCGGTCGAATTCATGTCCGCGGTGATGAGCAATGAAGTCTCGAACACCGACAAGATCAGCATCTTCGTCAGCGAGTGCGAGCGGATGGGGATGAAAATTCTCGCGCCGGATATCAATGAGAGCGGACAGAAGTTTGAGCCGGGAAACGGGCCTTTGGCTTTAGCCAAAGAGCCGCCGGACGCGGCTGAAGCGCCAGCGAAGTTGGCGATCCGCTACGGACTGGCGGCGATCAAGAACGTGGGCGAAGGCGCGATGATCGCAGCGATCGAGGAGCGCGATCGGGGTGGCGTATTTGCGTCGTTGAATGATTTCTGCGCGCGGATGGACGGAAGGAAGATCAACAAGAAGGCCATCGAATGTCTGGTGAAGTGCGGGGCCTTTGATTTTACCCGCACCGAGCGCGCGCAGCTTTTCTCCGAAATCGATGCCGCGATGGCAGCGGCCGCAAGCGCGCATCGGGACAAGGCCGCGGGCCAGGTGTCGATGTTTGATGCCTTCGAGACCGCGCCGCCCAAGCCGACCAAAAGGTCAGGTGCGCCTGCGGTCACCCCGTGGACGCACACCGAGAAGCTCGGGTTTGAGAAGGAGCTGCTCGGCTTTTACGTCACCGGACATCCGCTCGACGAATACCGCTCCGCGCTCGCAAATCCGCGCTACACCCCGATCGCCAAACTCCCGGAGCAGGAGCCAAAGAGCACCGTGACGATCGGCGGCGCACTCGTCTCGGTGGAAAAGAAATTCACGAAGAAAGACTCGAAGCCTTTCGCCGTCGTGGTGCTCGAAGATCTCTCGGCGCAACTGGAGATCATGATCTGGAGCGAGGCCTACACGCGCGCGCAGTCGCAGCTCGTGCAGGGCAATGTGGTCGCGATCACGGGCCGGCTCGACCTTCGCGAAGAAGGGCCACGCGTCACGGCGGACGAAGTGAAGCCGATCAAGAAGCCGGCACCTTCGGCCAGCGATCGCCCGGTGGTGCTGACCTTTGAGCGCGCGCGGACCACGGAGGCGGACTTGGTGACCGTGCGCGACATCCTGCGGCAGAGTCCAGGGCCGCGGCGGGTGGAGTTGTGTTTCGTGGATGAGAAAGGGAGCCGCCTCCGGCTGCTCGCGGCCGAGGATTTTCGCGTCGCTCTCACCGCCGACGCCGAGACCAGACTCGCCCCCTGGCTGGCCGGGGGCGCCGCCTAGCAGCCTATCGAAAACATTCTGGGGCCTCGGTGGATGGCGTCGCTTCGCGCGCAGCGCCACTCTGAAAGATGGGCCTGTGGCCAGAGTTCGGCATGGCGCGCGGAGCGACGCCATCCACCGAGGATGCGTTTTTCAACAGGCTGGTCGGCCAGCGATTCGGAAACGACCGCTGCACTTTCACTCGCCGAGACGCTTGCCACCGCACCAGACGACCCTTTAATACCCGCCACTGTGCAACTCACCGACGAACAAAAGCAAAAAGTCACCGCGTGGATTGCGGACGGCCTCACCCTCGCCACCGTCCAGCAGCGCCTGGCCGAAGAATTCGACATCCGCCTGACCTACATGGAGGCGCGTTTTCTGGTCGATGACCTCAAGGTCACTCCCGCCGAGACCACTCCCCCGCCGAAGCCCGTCGATCCGACGGCTGCGCCCGCTCTGCCGGAGGCCCCGAGCGCGCTCCTTTCCCCTGACGCACCACCCGCACCCGCGGGCGGGGTGAATGTCCAAGTCGATGAAATCACCCGTCCCGGTGCGATTGTCAGCGGCAGCGTCACTTTCACCGACGGTGGCAAGGCTGCCTGGCAGCTCGACCAGACGGGCCGACTCGGCATGGTGCCGACGGTGGAAGGCTACCGCCCGCCACCGGCCGACATCCCGGTCTTTCACGCGACTCTCGACCGCGAGTTGCAAAAGCTCGGGTTCTGACCCGGAAGGGCCAGCGACTCACCGCATCCCAGTAAAACAAAAACGCCGGGAGTTTCCTCCCGGCGTTTTGTGATTTCAGGAATCGGTTCGCTTAGAACACGATGCGAACGCCGAGGCGGGCCTGGGCCTGCTCGATGTCCTCACCCCAATAGTAGCGACCTTCGGTGAAGATACCGAGGCCCGGATTTAACCGGAACTCCAGTCCGCCACCAGCGTGGACTTCGGCTTCGGTGCCGTCATTGCCCTGGATACCGCCACCCACGAGGGCGTACGGGGCGACACAGACGCTGCCCTCGATCGGGAAGCGGACGATCAGGTTCGCACTGACCGTCCAGATGTTGTCGTCATCTGCATCGCGGATCGAACCGTCAATTCCCACGCCGAGATTGCGCATGAAAAAGTAGCTGATCCCGATACCGCCGCCGAACCCATCATCATGAGGGCCGTCGGTCGTCCAGCCATAAAGGCCGAAGACATCGAGTTGCAGTTCTTGATCTTGGAAGCAAGGGACGGCAGCTGCGCCCTTGTAGTCTTTTCCGCTCGCCATCTGCTGGCCAGCGAACGCGCTCGACGCGATGCTCAGGCACGCGATGAGAGAGAATGCGATTTTCTTCATTGTAGTTATTTACTCCTTGGTTGTTGGTTTCTGGCCGGGACAGGGATGACCCGGCTTGGGGCGAACGGATAGAGCAGTGCGTAAAGGTGTGTCAAAAGGAAATTATTGCCCACCAACCGCTTCATCCTCTGCCAGCGGGCCTTTTGCCGCCGGTGCTCGCGGGCTCGATACGACTCGAACAACTTAGCGGAAAGCGCGGCAACAGAACGGAAGCGTCACGCCGCCCGGCCCCGAACCGCCTCTCCCGACCTCACGAATCCGCCCGGATTTTCCGTTTGTCTTTCAGACTTCGGCCTCTACAGTCGCACTCCCTTTTTTCCCAATGTTCCGCGCCCAGACTCAACTCAAGATCTTTTGCGGCTCGGCGCATCGCCAACTCGCCCAACGGATCTGCACCTACATGGGCGTGCCTCTCGGGAAAGCCACGGTGGACTCCTTCCCCGACGGCGAGACCTTCGTCAAGATCGACGAAAACATCCGCGGGCGCGATGTCTTCATCGTCCAACCGACGTGCCCGCCCACGAATCAGAACTTGATGGAACTGCTCATCATGGTGGATGCGGCCAAGCGGGCGAGCGCGGCGCGGATCACCGCAGTCCTCCCCTTCTTTGGCTATGCGCGGCAGGATCGGAAGGATCAGCCCCGCGTCCCGATCACCGCCAAGCTCGTGGCCAATCTGCTCACGGCCGCAGGCATCGACCGCGTGGTCGCCATGGATCTCCACGCCCAGCAGGTCGCGGGCTTCTTCGATATCCCGGTGGATCACCTTTATGCCGCGCCCGTCATCATCCGGCATCTGCGTTCGCGGAAGTTTGAAAATCCGGTGGTCGTGTCGCCCGATGTCGGGGGTTTGAAAATGGCGTCCGCTTACGCCCAGGCCATGGATGCCAGCCTCGCCATCGTCGCGAAGCGCCGGATCAGCCCCACGGAAATCGAGGCCCAAAATGTCATCGGTGAAGTCGAGGGCCGCGAAGTGATCATCGTGGACGACCTCACGGAGACGGCTGGCACGCTCTGCAGCGCGGCGAAGATTCTCAAGGAACGCGGCGCCAAGGCGATCATCGCCTGCGTTTCCCATGCGGTGCTCTCCGATCTCGCCATCGAGCGATTGAAGAAATCGGAGATTGCGGAATTGATAACGACCAATAGCGTGCCCGTCCGCTCGGGGGACGGCTTTACCATCACTGAACTCTGCATCGCGGAGTTGCTGGGGGAAGCCATCGTCCGCATCCACGACGACGAGTCCGTCAGCTCCCTCTTCAGAATCAGCGACAACGACAAAATCTAATCCTATGGCTAAACAACAAAAAGTAAGCGCGCAGACCCGGACCCAAGTGGGTCGTTCTGCGGTCAATCAACTCAAGCGCGAGGGCTTCGTCCCGGCGGTGGTCTATGGAGGCAAGGACAAGCCCCTGCCCCTGAAGGTAAATGCCCGCGAAATCCAGACGCTCCTAAATCACGCGACCAGCGAGCACGTCCTCGTGGACTTGCACATCGCCGACGGCTCCCAGACTTCGAATCGCCTCGCGCTGATCCAAGAAGTGCAGCACGACCCGATCAAGCGCCACATCCTGCACGTCGATTTTCACGCGGTGCGGGAAGATGAAGTGATTCACGCGCAAATCCCCGTCGAGCCGCATGGCGAACCGGAAGGCGTCAAGAATTTCGGCGGCATTCTCGAGATCGCGCTCCACTCCGTGGAAGTCGAATGTCTGCCCAAAGATCTCCCCGAGATCATCCACATCGACGTCTCCAAGCTCAATGTCGGCGAAGCCGTTCATGTGAAGGATCTCGTCCTGCCGGAAGGCGTGACCGTCCGTCACGACGCCGATCTCACCATCGTCCGCGTTGCCGCGCCGAAGGTCGAAATCGAGCCCACTCCCGCCGCGGATGCCGCTGCGGCCACGGGCCCGGAAGTCCTCAAGGAAAAGAAGCCTGACGCTGCCGCCGCTGGCGACAAGAAGGCTCCGGACAAGAAGGCTCCCGAAAAGAAGGCTCCCGAAAAGAAGTAGTCCGCAGACCTTCTCCTGGAGTGCTGGACTAATGGACGATCGGACTCATGCCTCCTGGCGCTTCGGTGCGCGCCCCGTCCGTCCGCGAGTTCATCCGTCGATCCTCACCTCATGCCCGTCGCTCCGGTCTTCCGCCTCCTCGTCGGGCTGGGAAATCCCGGCCGCGCCTATCAGGACACCCGGCACAATGTCGGCTTTATGATCCTCGATCGTCTGGCAGCACGGGAGCGTGCGACATTTCACAAGGAGAAAAACTGGCAGGCGGAAGTCGCGCGCACCGGCGGCGTGATCCTCTGCAAGCCGCTCACCTATATGAATCTCAGCGGACAAGCCGCACGGGCGATCAGCGACTTTTATAAGATCGAGCCGTCGGAGGTTCTCGTCGTCCTCGATGACATGGCGCTGCCGCTGGAAAAATTGCGCCTGCGCGCCAGCGGTTCTTCTGGCGGGCACAATGGCCTCCAATCGATCATCGAGCATTTCGGCACTCCAGCCATCGCCCGGCTACGGGTCGGCATCGGCGTGGCGCCCGGAGCCGATCAGGCCGTCGGCCACGTGCTCGGATGCTTCAGCGCAGCCGAGCGCAAGCCGCTCGCGGAAAGCCTCGACCGCGCCATCGCCGCCATCGACTGCACCCAAGCCAACGGCTTTGAAGCCGCCATGAACGCTTACAACTGACACTCTTTTACTCTTCCTCTTCCTCTCATCGGCGGGAGGAAGAGGAAGAGGAAGATTAAGAGGAAGACAACTTAAACCACCCAACCCATACCAAACCAACACAACGCATGAAAAACCGATACGAGGGCCTGCTTATTCTCAACGTCAAAGGCACCGAAGACAGCGCCAAGGAAATCATCGAACGCCTGGAAAAAGACTTCACCAAAGAAGGTGCGAAGATCGAAACCGTGCAGAAGATGGATCGCCGCCACTTCAGCTACGTCGCCGGGGATCTCGAGAGCGGCTACTACGTGAATTTCATCTTCGAAGCCGCGCCGGAAGCGCTCCCAAAACTGCGCTCGAAGTTCAAGCTCGACGAAGAAGTCTATCGCCAGAGCTACCTGCGCCTCCCGGCGAAGAAAGCCGCGTAACCTCCGCCCCAGTCTCCTAACGGAAAGGATCCTGAGATGCCAAATTTAAATAAAGTCATGCTGATGGGGAACCTCACTCGGGACCCCGAGATGAAGTACACCCCGAAGGGTACGGCCATCGCGAACTTTGGGATCGCCGTGAACCGCAACTACTCGACCGAAGGCGGCGAGAAGCGCGAAGAGGTCACCTTCATCGATCTCGAAGCCTTTGGCCGCACCGCGGAGATCATCGGCGAGTACTTTAAGAAAGGGCGCCCGATCTACGTCGAAGGTCGGCTCAAGCTCGATACTTGGGACGACAAGGCCTCCGGCCAGAAGCGCAGCAAGCTCCGGGTGGTCGTCGATAGCTTTGAGTTTCTCGGCGGCCGCGAAGGCGGTCCCGGCACCGGTGGTGGTGGTGGTGAGGAAGGTGGCGAGCCTGGTCAAGCCAGTCGCCCCACCCGTGCGGCAGCCCGTCCGGCCGCGCCACCGCGTCCGGCGGTCGATCCCGATCTCGACACGCCCTCGGAAGACGACATCCCGTTCTGATCTGGCGGGCAGTTACCGCTCGTTCGGAATCGTGAGCTCGAAAACCGCGCCCTCTTCTCCTTCCTCAGTGCCGAGGCGCGGTTCCAGGTTGAGTTGCTGATAGGCATCTTCGAGCGCGGCTGGGTTATTCCGCAACTCGGGGAAATTTACCAGCAAGCGCTGCTTGATCCAGCGCTTGGCGAGTTTCGCTTCGACCGGATGGAGTTTCGTTTCCGAACGGAAGGCCCGCTTCAAAAATTGGATGAACGCAGATTTCATGTCCCCACCTTGACCCGATCATCGCGGAATTCGAGGGTGAAAATTTCGCACCCTTTCTCCCCCGCACCGGAAACCATCCCGGCATCTCCGCACTCGCGTGGCGCGCGACTTTGCCGCTAATCTTTCGACCGCCTCCCGCTTAAACCTGAACTTCGTCATGAACTTCCGTCAACTCGTTCCCCTCCTCGCTTTCGTCCTCTCCGCCCACGGTGCTCCCGAGCCCGCGAAAACCGCCGAGTTCCCGCCCATGCCGCCGGTGCAGCCGCGCTCGCCGGCGGAGTCGCTGAAGACCATTCAGCTCCCGCCCGGCTATCGCCTCCAGACGGTGCTCGCCGAGCCGGACATCAAGGAGCCCGTGGCCGCGGCGTTCGATGGCGACGGGCGGATGTTCGTCGTCGAGATGCGCAGCTACATGCAGGACATCGACGGCACCGATGGACACAAGCCGGTTGGCCGCGTGTCTCTCCATTGGTCCTCGAAAGGCGACGGCGCCTTCGACAAACACACCATCTTTGCCGACAAGCTGCTCATCCCCCGGATGGTCCTCCCGCTGGACAAAGGCCGCGCCCTCATCGGCGAGACGGACACCAGCGACATCTTCCTCTGGACCGATGCGGACGGCGACGGCGTCGCGGAGAAAAAGGAGATCTGGTACGAAGGCGGACCACGCGGCGGCAACATGGAACATCAGCCCAGCGGCCTGATGTGGGCTACGGACAACTGGATTTACACCACCTACAACGCCTATCGCTTGCGCTGGACACCGAACGGCGTGCAAAAGGAACCCACCGCGCCAAACGGCGGCCAGTGGGGTGTCTCCCAGGATGACTGGGGCAAGACCTGGTTTGTCAATGCCGGCGGCGAACGGGGGCCGATCAATTTCCAAACGCCGATCGTCTATGGCGCCTTTAATACGAAGACGCAGTTCGTGAATGACTTCGATGTGGTCTGGCCGCTGGTTGGCATTCCCGATGTGCAAGGCGGAGACCGTCGCTTCCGCCCGGAAGACAAGACGCTCAATCACTTCACCGCCACCTGCGGCGGCGAGATCTACCGTGGCGATCGTCTGCCGGCGGACCTGCGCGGCGATCTTTTCTTCGGCGAGCCCGTCGGCCGCCTCGCCCGCCGGACGAAGATCGAAGTGAAAGACGGCCTCACTTTCCTCAGCAATCCTTACGGCAAATCGGAGTTCATGCGCTCCACCGATCCGCTCTTCCGCCCGATCAATTTCAACAACGCGCCCGACGGCACCCTCTTCGTCGTCGATATGTATCGCGGCATCATCCAGGAGGGAAACTGGGTGAAGGAAGGCAGCTACCTGCGCAAGGTCGTGCAGCAGTATCAGCTCGATAAACCCGTGAGCATGGGACGCATCTACCGCCTCGTCCACGACACCACCAAGGTCGGCCCCCAGCCGAAGATGTTCGCCGAGACGCCAGCCCAGCTCGTCGCCCATCTCGCGCATCCGAATGGCTGGTGGCGCGACACCGCACAAAAGCTCCTCGTGCTGAAACAGGACGCCAGCATCGTGCCCGCGCTCGCCGAGATGGCGCGCACCCACGCCGATCCCCTCGCCCGCCTCCACGCCCTCTGGACCCTCGAAGGTCTAAACGCCCTCCCGCCCGCGCTCGTCCGCGAGAAGCTCAAGGACACCCATCCGCAACTCCGCGTCGCCGCCCTCCGCGTGAGCGAGTCCCTTTACAAAGCCGAAGAAAAATCGCTTGTCCCCGACGTGCTCGCGATGACCGCCGATGCCGACGCGAATGTCGTCATCCAGTCCATCCTCACCGCCAAGCGGCTCGAACTTCCAGACTGGAAGAAGTCGCTCGCGCTTGTGGCCAACACGAGCCCCATGGCCGGCGTCAAAGAGATCGGCAGCCAGATCCTGAATCCGCCGGTGCCCGCCTCTTCTCTCAAGAACCTCACCGCTGCGGAGCAAAAACTCTTTAAGGATGGCGAGAACAGCTACCAGACGCTCTGCTCCGCCTGCCACGGACTCGACGGCAAAGGCATGCCCATGCTCGGCGCCGCGCCCGGTTCGATGCTGGCTCCCGCACTCGCCGGATCGAAGACCGTCATCGGCTGGCGGGAAGGTCCCATCCATGTGCTCCTGCAAGGCCTCACCGGCGACATCGACGGCAAAAAATACGAAGGCCAGATGATCCCGATGGCGACCAATGACGACGCCTGGATCGCCGGCGTCCTCAGTTACGTGCGCAACTCCTTTGGCAACCGCGCCAGCTTCGTCAGTCCGCAGGAAGTCGCCCGCCTCCGCGCCTCGACCAAGGATCGCGTCCAACCCTGGACCGTCGCCGAACTCCGCGCCCAACTCCCGCAACCCCTCACCGAACGCGCCCACTGGAAACTCACCGCCAGCCACGCCGACGGCGATTGCTCGCTGGCCGTCGATGGCAAGGAAGAATCCCGCTACACCACCAAGGTCAGCCAGACTCCCGGCATGTGGGTGAAAATCGAACTCCCGGCCGAGACCACCATCAGCGGCCTCGAACTCGGATGCGTGAAGTCGCAAAACGACTACCCCCGCGGCTACACCGTCGAGCTTTCCTCCGACGGCACAAAATGGAGCAAGCCCGTCGCCACCGGCAAAGGCAACGGCCCGCAGACCGTCATTCAGTTCCCCTCCGCCAAGGCCAAATTCATCCGCATCACCCAAACCGGCGCAGTCAAAGGCAACTTTTGGTCCATCCACGAACTGCAAGTCTTCGCCCCACCCGCCACCTCCGGCGGCCAGTAGTCGCAACGCGCGCGGGACCGAGTTTTCGGGGAGCAGACGCGTCCCGCGTGTGGGTTTCGGCGTCCCGGCGAAACGAACTTGCCTAGATCAAAAGGAAAACAGGACTCTTCGATCGTCCGCGTGCAAAATGAAAGTCCCTAGCAGCCTGTTGAAAAACGCATTCTCGGTGGATGGCGTCTCTCCGCGCGCCATGCCAAAGTCTGGCCGCAGGCCCATCTTTCAGAGGGGCGCTGCGCGCGAAGCGAGTCATGGCGCGCGGAGCGCCGCCATCCACCGAGGCGCCAGAGATTTTTCAACAAGCTGCTAGGCGGCGAGACGCCGCTCCCAGCGCCCGAGGCAGGAGCGCTCGCAGGACTTCGTCTCCAAAGCAGAGCGGCTCGTCCCCGCAGCGCCTTATAACCCCAATCCCGCTTTCAGGCTAAAAGAAAGATGGGCGGGTGCGGAAGCACTGGGTGGTTGCGGGGCGGTTTCGATCATCGGGCGCGCCGAACCTTCTCCCCTGCTCTCTCCACCCATCTGTGTAATCCGTGAAATCTGTGGTCTCACCATCCCAGCCATCCCAGTCCATGCGGTGGTGGATCAGCGGCGGGTGATGCGGACTTCGGGGCGGTAGGTGACGCGCACGAGGAGATCGCCGCGGCCGCCGCGGGGCTTGGGCAGGCCGACGCCGGGGAGGCGCAGAGTTTCGCCGCGCGCGATTCCGGCGGGGATTTGCACGTGGAGCATGGAGCCGGTGGGGCCGGGGAGCATTTCGCTGCCGCCGCGGGTGGCGCGTTGGAAGTTGATCCGCAGGTCGCACCGCAGATCGGAGCCGCGGGCTTTGAAGCGGGCGGAAGGGAACGCCTTCACGCGCACTTGCACAAAGCCGCCTTCGAAGGGCTCGCTGCGGGGGATCTTGAAGCGCGTGCCTGGGGCAGTGTCGGGGAGCACGTGGAGTTCGTAGGTTTCGGAGCCGTGCGGGTTCGCGGGGTCTTTCACGCGCACGTCCAGCGTGGTGCCGCGGAAGAAGTCTTCGATGCGCACAAAGACGTCCTGCGCGACGTGGCGCTCGATTTTGGCGGACGCCGGACCGTGCGCGGGACGCTCGGCAGCGTCGCGGTCACGATCGTAGGCGCGGCGGCGCGCGGGATCGCTGAGGGTCTCGTGGGCGACGTTGAGTTCCTGCGAGCGCGCGAGGGCGTCGGGCGCGTCGGGGTTCAGATCCGGGTGATGTCGCTTGGCGAGCAGGCGGTAGGCGGCGCGGATCTGCGCGATGGTGCAGCGGCGGTCGAGGCCGAGGATGGCGTAATAATCAGGGTCGGCGCATTCCAAATCGCATTGAGCGTAGCGGACGCGGCGCGTGTCGCCAGCCCGATGCACGAAGCGCGCAACCTTGCTCTCGTGCGGGCGAGAACGTACCACCTTCGCCATGCATCCCTCCCGACGCTCCTTCCTCCAGCAACTCGCCGCCGGTGCCGTGATCGCGCCGTGGGTCACGCGCGGCCTCCTCGCGCAATCGCCGAACTCCGTGATCCGTCACGCCAGCTTTGGCGCGGCGGGAATGGCGAAGTCCGACTACACGGCCATCGCGAAACATCCGGCGGTGAAAGTGGTGGCGGCGTGTGATGTGGATCTGAAGCGCACGGCGGAGTTTCGGAAGGCCTTCCCGGAGGCGACGGTCTATCAGGATTTCCGCGAGCTTCTGGAGAAGGAGAAGGACTTGCAGACGGTGAACGTCTCGACGCCGGATCACATGCACGCGCCGATCGGGATGGCGGCGCTGCAGCGCGGGCTGCACGTCTATGGGCAGAAGCCGCTGACGCATGACCTTTACGAATGCCGCCGACTCGCCGAGGTGGCGCGGGAGAAGAAGCTCGTGACGCAGATGGGCATCCAGATTCACAGCAGCTCGGAGTATCGCACCGCGGTGAAGCTCGTGCAGGACGGCGTGATCGGGAAGATCAAGGAGGTGCACACGTGGAGCAGCAAGGCGTGGGGCGATGTGGGCGAAAAGCCGGAGCGGACGGACGCGGTGCCTGAGGGGCTCGATTGGGATCGGTGGCTGGGCGGGTGCGCGGAGCGGCCCTTCATCGGTCAGGGCTGGTATCATCCGGGGAACTGGCGGAAGCGGCTCGACTTTGGCACGGGCACCTTTGGCGACATGGGGTGCCACATTTACGACCCGGTCTTCAAGGCACTCGCGCTCACCGCGCCGCTCAGTGTGCGGAGCGAAGGCGCCGCGCCGAATGAGCACTCCTGGGCGACCGACGCGATCTGCCATTACGTCTTTCCCGGCACGGCCTACACGGCGGAGGAGACGGTGCGAGTCACCTGGTATGATGGCCAGCAGCGCCCGCCCGCCGAGATTCTGGCGCTGGCTGTGAATCGCGACGGTGACGACAAGGACAAAGCGAACAAAGCACCCGACCAAGGCAGCATTTTCATCGGCACAAATGGCGTGATGGTGCTCCCGCACGTCGGCGCGCCGCGACTCGTGGGACCGGAGTTCAAGGAGCGCAAGATCGAGACCGTGGAAGGCACGAACCACTGGCACCAGTTCATCGACGCCGCGCGTGGCGAAGGGAAGACGAGCGCCAGCTTTGACTACGCTGGCCCGCTCACCGAAGCGGTGCTGCTCGGCAGCGTCGCCTCGCGCTTTCCCCAGCAGGAGCTGAAGTGGGACGCCGCGGCGCTGAAGTTCACCAACGTCGTGGAGGCGAATGCGTTGGTGAAGCGGGCGTATCGCAAGGGCTGGGATGTCGTCGGGCTCTAATCACTCAAGCCGATGCACGCGCTCTGGGCATTCGTGGCGTTAGCGTTCGTTTCGCAGACCTTCGCTGCTGATCTCGGTGCCGTCGGTGATGGCAAGGCGGACGACACGGCGGCGATCCAAAAGGCGGCCGACGCTGGCGGCGCGATCCATTTTCCCACGGGCACCTATCGCCTGACAAAGACCGTGGTCATCACGCTGGATACCGCTGGCTTTACCTCGCTGAACGCTGAAGGCACGGCGCGCATCGTGATGGCGGGCGCGGGGCCGGCGTTCCGCTTCGTCGGCACGCACGGTGGCTCGGCAGATCCGAAGACGCTGCAGCCCGAGGTCACGGCCCGCCAGCGGATGCCGATGGTCGATGGGCTCGAGATCATCGGGGATCATCCCGAGGCCGATGCCATCGAGGCGAATGGCACCATGCAACTCACGATCACGCGCACGCGCATCAATGGCGTGCAGCACGGCATTCACCTGACTGGGCGCAACCGCAACCTGCTCGTGAGCGAGTGCCAGATCTACCACAACACCGGCATCGGCATTTTCTACGACGACGTGAACTTGCATCAGTCGAACATCACCGGCTGCCACATCAGCTACTGCGCCGGTGGCGGCGTGGTCTCGCGGGGCGGCGAAGTGCGCAACGTCCACATCGCCGGTAGCGACATCGAGAGCAACATGACTGCCGACGCGCCAGAGACCGCCAATGTCCTCCTCGACTCCCGCGGTGGCTCCATCGCGGAAATCGCGATCACCGGTTGCACCTTGCAGCACAACAGAAAATCGCTCGGCTCCGCGAACATCCGCATCCTCGGCCCCGGCAAGGATCTTGCCACCACCCGCGCCGGAGCGAAGAGCCCGCGCTGGGGACACGTGACGATCACCGGCAATGTCTTTAGCGACGTGCGGGTGAACGTACACATCCAAAACGCGCGCGGAATCGTGCTGACGGGAAACACCTTTTGGGAAGGCTTCGATCGCGACTTGCTGGTGGAAGGCAGCAGCAACGTCGTGGTAGGAGCGAACAACTTCGAGCGCAACCCCGGCTACGAGCTCTGGCAGGGCGAACGACCGAAACATGGCGTGTCCTTTCGCGCCTGCGAAGACTGCACGCTGACTGGCCTGCACCTCCTCGGCGTCCGCGAGCAACCGGCCGCCATCACGCTCGAAGATTGCCGCCGCATGCACGTCGCAGACTGCACCGTGCTCGACTCCGACCACGCCGGCCTTTTGCTAAAGAACGTGCGCGACAGCTTTGTGCATGGATGCTTCCTCCGCGACGATCGCGCGGAAAAGCCGCCCTTCGAACCGATCCTCATCGAAAGCGGCGAAGGCAACCGCATCGAACGCTGAGTCCGTTTGACGCGGGCCTTCGTCGGACTTTCCGGTTGCGGGCATTTCGCGCGATGTTAAAACGCGAGCACTTGGCGGTGTGATGGAATGGCAGACATACCGGACTTAAAATTCGGCTTTTTGCCATTTTTCGCCTTTGCATTTCATTGCAGCAGATCGCCCGCAAAGGCTTATGAATACAAGCGTGGCAGGCGATTCAACCGATTCCGTCAGCGCCCGTCAGGATCGAGTTCATCGGGCATCAAAGTAGAACAAAAGTAGAACACATGAGCGATGTCTCCCGCACAGGCCATGTCCGAAGCACCGCGCTTTGCCCACCGGTGTGTGGATCGCGATGAGCTTCAAGGGCGATGGGCATCCATTTCTTTTCGTTGATCGCTCTGGAACGGATCGAAGTGCGTCCTGCACGATGCTTTCATTCTGGCATAAACGACCATCTTTGCCGCGCTTCACGACGGCGTTACGGCGCGCTCCCCTCACATCTGGCAAGAGCTGTTACGCCTCCAGCGCTTCCGGGTTGGTGCTTCACTACCGCGAGCAGACGCAAGGCCGCACCGCTCGGGTTGTGCGGGCCGGTTTTCCACGAGAGCGCCGTCACCTACGGCACATTGAGCAGGGCGGCGAACTCAACTTGCGTGCAACCCAGCCGCACCAACACTGCGTGGCTTCCCTTCGCCGGGATGATTTTCATCGGTGGCGGCAACTTCAAGGTGAGTTTGCGCCAGGACTCGCTCCCAGCGGCATAGCGTCTGAAACGCGCTATAACGCACCGCCATCATAGGAATAGGACTTTTCGGTGTGCGTGATTCTCGTTTTCAACGGTTGTGAGGTCTTTTGATGGTTTCCACTCCCGCTTGCAGCCACGTCGCCAGTGGTAGCGGGATTTCGGCCTCCTTCGCAATAGTGGACACGATAACTCCTTCGGTTTGCCGGCGTGCCCGCCCCAACCGGGATTATTTTCAATTTTTCTTCGATTATCCTAAAAGCGTGATTGGAAGCGGCTGTCGTTTTGTGAAAGAAGCGGCTGTCGTGCGGGATGCAGCAGCGCCACGACTCCGGTTGTGCTCACCCTGCGGGTGAGCGTCTTTCTCCATCCTTGCAGAGCACTCCGGCGTGG
>JANNXQ010000257.1:0-36169 GCA_031409655.1 Chthoniobacteraceae bacterium
GCCGCCGTCGGCACCACGCAGGCGAATGACCAGTTCGGCTTCTCGGTGGCCGTCGCGGGCGGCACGGTGGACGGGCGGGGATGGAAGGAGGGGTGGTGCACGTGGGGGTAGCAGGGCGGAGCGGGGCCGCCCAACGAGAGCGCCAACAGTGCCGGAGCGGCCTACGTCTTCGAGCGCAGCGCCGGGGTGTGGGCGCAGCAGGCGTATCTGAAGCCCGCCGCCGTCGGCACCACGCAGGGGGGGGACTTTTTCGGCTACTCGGTGGCCGTGGCGGGCGACACGGTGGTCGTCGGGGCCAACTTGGAGGACAGCAGAACGACTGGTGTGAACAGCACGCCCGATGACGCCCTTGGCGTGAACGGCAATACCGGAGCGGCCTACATCTTCGTGCGTAGCGCCGGGGTGTGGACGCAGCAGGCGTATCTGAAGCCCGCCGCCGTCGGCACCACGCAGGCGAATGACCAGTTCGGCATCTCGGTGGCCGTCGCGGGCGACACGGTGGTCGTCGGGGCCTACTTTGAGGACAGCAGCACGCTGGGGGTGGCCGCCGGAGCGGGCACGCCCAATGAGAGCGCCAGCCTTGCCGGAGCGGCCTACGTCTTTACGGTTTTTGGCCCCACGGTGACGGGTATCACTCCCTCCGGCGGGCCCACGACCGGCGGCACAACTGTGACCATCACCGGACCCGAGTTCAACCTGGCATCCACGACAATGGTAACCCTCGGAGGAGTGCCGGCGACCGGCGTGACGGTCTTGAATGGGACCACCATCACCGCGACGACCGGTGCCCATGCGACCGGCTTGGTCGATGTCGTGGTGACCAACTTTGGCGGCCCCGGCACTGGCACCAATCTCTACCGGTATGCGAGCAACACGCTGGACACGGATGGTGACGGCCTGAACGACGCCGCCGAACTCGTGTCCAGCGCACAGGGCTTCGACTGGCAGGTCGCTCAACCCGCGCTGGTCAACTCCTTCCGTTCCGGCCTCGGTCTCTACACGCCCGCGCAAGTGCAGGCGCTCAAAGTGGGCACGCCGCTCATTCAACGCCACCCGACGACGGGCGTCTTCACCCTGACCATCGGCGTGGAGAAGAGCACCACGCTCACGCCGCTGAGTTTCACGCCATTCTCCATGCTCACCGCACCGGGCGCGGCAACCACGCTCAACGGCGCAGGCAAGCTGGAGTTCCAGTTCACCGCGCCGGACAACGCGGCTTTCTTCCGCCTGCAATCGCAGTGAGGCTCCTCGCGCGCCACTCGTGTTTCAAACCGGAGCCTTCGAGGCCATCCCCAACAGCATCGACTCCCGCGCCCTCTTGGCGCGGCACACAGACTCAGAAAACAGAGTGCCAGACAAATGGAGGCGATAGCTGACCCGTCCCTATCTGCATCCCGACCGCCAGTGACCAGACCGTTGCATTCTGGAACACCGATACCGGCGCACAAACGCACCGCTTCACCATCGACACTCGCATCCACGCGCTCGCATTCAGTCCCGATGCGCGGCTGCTCGCGATCGAGACCCGCGCTGGCATCACGCTGCATCGCGCGGTCCCTCCATTCGTCGAACTCGCGTGCCTCGCCCCCGTGCCCGATCGCGGTACCGCATCGTTTGCATTCAGCCGCGACGGTCGCCAACTGGCCGTGCGGACGGCCAATGGTGGAGCGATCGTCTGGCAACTCGACGCGCTCGAACGCGAACTCACCGCGTTCGGCATGGCGTGGTGATGCGGCGCTCCCGCCCCGCCCTTGGGACTCGCGAGCAAGTTTGCGATTGCCGGAGTTAATACGCAGACGTATAAATCCGGCCCTTCGCTCCAGTCGTAATCCTTCACCATGAATCTCCCGCATCTCCCCGCGATCCGTCGCGGCAAACCCTACGAAAGTCTCGACAAGACCCAGGTCCTCAATCACCGCACCGGCCTGCCGATGGCCAGCGTCAGCCAGGTGAATGCGGGCATCATCCGCAAGGATCTCGCGAAGATCGGCGAGGCGCGCGCGGCGCTGAAGAAATTCTCCGTCGCGCAGCTCATCGAGATCTCCGCGCAGGCCGGCGAGATTTTCCTCAAAGGCGAACTGCCGCTCGGCGACCAGGGACACAAGCAGACGCGCATCCAGTACATCGAGACGCTCAGTGCCACGAGCGGACTGCCGCACAACATGGTGCAGCGGAACATGCAGAAGATTCACCACGCGATGACGCACATGGGCGTGGTGCTCAATGGCCTCACGCGCGGACTCGCGCCGCTCGTCATCGATCGCGGCTACGGCGAGCAGAGCGGCGCGGCCGTGAGCTACTACCCGACGACGAATGCCCTCGGGCTCGTGATGCCGAGCAATTCGCCCGCGGTGAATTCGCTCTGGCTCCCGGCTATCGCGCTGAAGACGCCGGTGATCATCAAGCCCGGCCGCGAAGAGCCTTGGACGCCGTATCGTTTGATCCAGGCCTTCATCGCTGCCGGTGCGCCGGCGGAGGCGTTCGGCTTTTATCCCACCGATCACGAAGGCTCCGCGGAAGTGATGAAGAGCTGCGGACGCGCGCTCATCTTCGGCGATGCGAATACGGTCGCGCAGTATAAGGACAATCCGAAATTCTCCGTCCACGGCCCGGGCTTCAGCAAGATCCTCATCGGCGACGACGAGATCGAAAACTGGCGGCACTACGTGGATCTCATGGTCGCCTCGATTTCAGAAAATGGCGGACGCTCCTGCGTGAATGCGAGCTGCGTGGTGGTGCCGAAATACGGCGCGGAGATCGCCGACGCCCTCGCGCGGAAACTCGGCGCTTACGAGCCGCTGCCCTTCGACGACGAGCACGCGAAGCTTTCCGGCTTTGCTAATCCGAAGATGGCGGACTTCATCGACGCCGCGATCGAGGACGGCCTGAAGACCCCCGGCGCGACGGACGTAACCGCGAAGTATCGCCACGGCTCACGCAAAGCGGAGTTTCAAGGCGGCGTGTATCTGCGCCCGACCATCGTCCATTGCGAGAGCTTCCAGCACCCACTCTCGAACAAGGAATACCTCTGCCCTTACGCCAGCGTCGTCGAAGTGCCGCAGAAGGACATACTCGCGCAGATCGGGGACTCGCTGGTCGTCACCGCCATCACGAAAGACCCCGCCTTCACCGAGCAACTCCTCGACTCCCACCTCATCGAACGCCTGAACCTCGGCCCGATCTCGACGATGAAGATCTCCTGGGACCAGCCGCACGAAGGCAACATGTTCGAGTTCCTCTACAAACGCCGCTCGATCGAGCGGGCGTAGAACGAGCAGGCTTTTTTGCGCTGCTCGCTCTCCGGTAAGGTTTCAGCGTGCGACGACGAGCCTCACGCCGGGCCAGCCCGGAATGACACGCTGGCCGCTCTCGTCGCGCCGGACGATGCGCAAGGGTTTGAAGAGCGTGGGATGCGCCGCCACGAGCCGCGCAAATCCCTCATCCGAATGCGCGAAGCCAATGGTGCGCAGATGGCGGAAACTGCGGGAGCTGTAGTGGGGTTCGCGCACCAGACGGTCGAGTGCGGCGGCGGCGGCTGGCTCGCTCGCGGCTTTAGCGGCGGCGAGGGCGGTGGCCACGGACTTTGGCAGCGGATCGGTGCGTTTGGTTTGCACGGCGGTCGGGGCTTTTTCGCCGCTGGTGAGTCGCCTCAATATTGCCAATCGCGTGGCCTTTGGCGCAGTCTCAGTCCATGCCTGCGAATCCAGATCCCTCCGATCCGCCCCACGTTCCCACGGCCTTCGACGTTCAGCATGTGGCGGCGGCGATGAAGGCGACGATGGGCGAGGATTTTGTGAAAATGATGCGCGAGGTGGGCGTGGACATTGAAGGGATGGCGGCGCTGGTGCCGCTGGCGACGGCGTTGCGCGATGAGCGCAAGCGGCGCGGCATCTCGTATGCCGATGCGGCAAAGGCGCTCGCCACGACGCAGAAAGCGCTCAAGGCGATCGAGGCTGGTGAGCCGGGCGGGATCGACGGCGCGGTGCTCGCGCGGTTTGCGCAGTGGCTGGGGCTCGCGGATTATCTCCGGCGCTGGGCTCACGCGCAGCCGGCGCTGGCGGAGCGCATCGGGTTGCCGGCGGAGTTTCGCGCGGAGGGAAAGGCGCCCGCTGCCGGGGCGCAGCCATTTCTTCCCGATCTGCCGCTGTCGGGGCCGCCGCCGAAGCTGCTTCCGGCCGGGCACACGTTTCCGATTTCGCCGGGTGGAGACGATGGGTCGTTCGCCGGATTAGAGCTGATCAAGAAACTGGCCGAGGGCGATCCGGCGCTCACCGAGTGGGTCGCGCAGGCCTTCGCGGATATCGACGATGACGACCTGGAGATGTTCGCAGACGAACCGGCGGCACCGGCGACCTATGAATTTGAGATCACGCTGAGGCACGTGAAGCCGCGGACCTGGCGGCGATTCCGCGTGCAAAATACGATCACGCTCGCGCAACTCCACGACGTGGTGCAGGCCGTGATGGGCTGGAAGGACAGTCACCTGCACGCCTGGGACATCGATGGCGTGCGCTTCGAGCGACCGTATCCGAATTCGGACTTCGAGGCCTCCGACGAGCCTCCGGAGGATGAGCGCAAATGCCGGCTCGCGGACTTTGACCTGAGCGAAAAGGACGCACTGTTTTACGAGTACGACTTCGGTGACGGCTGGGAGCACCGCGTCGTGCTGAAAAAAATCCTGCCGTCCGAGCCCGCCGCGCCGCCGACGTGCATCAAGGGTGCCCGCGCCTGTCCGCCGGAGGATTGCGGCGGGCCGTGGGGCTTTGCAGAGGTGCTCGAGGCGCTGGGCGATCCGGCGCATGAGCGGCATGAGGAGTTGGTGGATTGGATCGGCGAATTCGACGCGGAGAAGTTCGACCTCGCGGCGACGAATGCGCATCTGGCTGCGATCGCGAAGAGCTGGCGTCCGCGCCGGCCGCGGCGGGGCAAGGGGCGGCGCTGAACGATCGCGGCAGCGACCAGCAGAGCGGTGCGGAGTGAAAGCCCCGCGCCGGCCGAATGTCCGAACTTCCCTCGGAATACAGCCCGCCTCGCTACTCCGCCCAGGCGGTCGGGAAGACGGCGGGGTCGCTGAAGTCCGGGTCGCCGTTCGGCAGTTTGCGGCAGAGCTTTTCGTCGAACATCTCGACCTTCCGCCCCTGCGGATCGAGCATCGAGCGGTAGTGATTCTCGCCGTCCTGATAGTGCGCGGCGTAGGAAAGACGGGGCTCGCCGCTGGTATTCGGATAGCTGCCGTGGACGGTCCAGCCATGGTGAAAGCTGCATTGGCCGCGCTTCATGATCATGGGCTCGACTTTCACGTCGTGGCCTTCGGCGCGCAGGCGGTCCTCCATTTCGGCGAAGTTCTGTTTATTGAAAAAACGGAAGTGCTCCATGCCCTTCCAGAGGTGACTGCCGGGCATCACGGCGAGCGGGCTGCGGTTCTGCGGCAAATCGTGGAAGGGCACCCAGGAGGTGATGAGCTTATCCGAACTGCACGTCCCCCAGTAGGCGTGATCGGTATGCCAGCCGGTGCCGACGCCCGGAGCGTCGCTGGTGCCGGAGGGCTTGTAGAAAAGCTGATCGTCGAGGAGACGCACGACTTTGCCGCGCATGAGCTTGGCGGCGATGGCGCCAATGAGCGGATAGACGGCCATCTCGAGCAGCTCCTTCTTTTGCAGCGAGATGAATTCATTGATCCGCTGCCCGTCGCCGTCGCCTTTCTTCCAATTCACATAGCCAGTGTCAAAGGGCAGCACCGCATCCACTTCGCCGTCCCAGAAGCGCTGGATGCCAGCGTAGGTCGAGTCCAGCAGGGACTCGGGGATGACGCCTTCCTTGGTGATGTAGTACCCATTGGCCTCGTAGAAGGCGACGTCGTTGTCGTCGGGCAGGAGGGCGCTTTGCTCAGGTGTGAGTTTGAATGAAGACATTGCGGAATGATCGGATTTTCTGTGGCTCCTAGCTTCGCCGACCACGGAGCGATGCGCTCCGGGCCGGTCTGCCAGCAAGCGTGGATTTTGGCTCGTGAGTTTCAAGCGCATTTCGTGCCGAATGCGGTCGGGCAGAAAACGCCGGTCGCACGGGCGGCCGAAAGAGCTCTCAGGAAAATGCGGTTGTCGCGGTTATTACGCAGACGTATAAATCCGCAGCAGCAGCCCCACCACCTCATGGTTCCAATCTCGGAGATGACGCCGCCCATCCTCACGCTATCCTACCGACGGCGCCGCGGTTTTCGCGGTGCTCGCTGAAACTTTTTTCTCTGCTCATGCATTCCGTCGGCTTCGATTTTCAACCCCGCACTCGGGTCGTTTTTGGCGCCGATACCCTGGAGCGCGTGGGTGAACTGGCGCGCGATCTGGGCGGCAAAAGGATCCTGCTCGTGACGGACAAAGGACTCGCCGCCGCTGGGCATCCGACGCGCGCGATCGGGTTCCTGGAGGCCGCTGGTCTCCATGTCACGGTGTATGACGAGGTCCGGGAAAATCCGACGACCCTCGACGTGGATCGCTGCGTCCGCGCGGCGCAGGACGCGGGTATCGATTTTTTCGTCGGCCTCGGCGGCGGGAGCAGCATGGACACGGCGAAAGGCGCGAACTTCATCCTCACCAATGGCGGTGAGATGAAGGACTACTGGGGCGTGTGCAAGGCGGCGAAGCCGATGCTGCCGCTGATCGCGATCCCGACGACTTCCGGCACCGGGAGCGAATGTCAGTCCTTTGCGCTGATCTCAGATGAAGAGACGCACATGAAGATGGCGTGCGGCGATCCGAAGGCGGCGGCGCGCGTGGCCATCCTCGATCCCCTGCTCACCCTCTCGCAGCCAGCACGGGTCACGGCCTGCACCGGCATCGATGCGCTGGCGCACGCCGTCGAGACGGCGGTAACGAAGAAACGCACGCCGCTTTCGGCGATGTATTCCCACGAGGCTTTCCGGCTCTGCATCGGCAGCCTCGAGCGGGTGCTCCGCGATCCGCGCGATCTCGAAGCGCGCAGCATGATGCAGCTCGGTGCGGCCTTCGCCGGCACGGCGATCGAAAACTCCATGCTCGGCGCCGCGCACGCCGCGGCCAATCCGCTGACCGCAAACTTCGGCATCGTCCACGGCCAGGCCGTCGGGCTGATGCTGCCGGGGGTGGTGCGCTTCAATGCGCGCGATTCCGAGGCCCATGCGCGCTACCATGAACTGGCCGCCGAGGCGGATCTCGGGCCCATCGACGAGCTGATCGGCGAACTCCAGACGATCCTCGACGTGGCGAAAATGCGCGAAGGCCTCAGCCAACTCGGCATCGCCCGCGATACCCTGCCCAAGCTTGCCGTGGAGGCCTCGAAGCAATGGACCGCGACTTTCAATCCGCGTCCGATCGGCGCGGAAGATTTCGAGCAGCTCTACGTGGAGGCGCTCGGGCTATGAGGGGAAACATCGAACATCGAACGTCGAACATCGAACATCGAAGGTTCGCCACCACGCTGCGTTACGGTATCCGAGTGCTCCTCGTTGGATGTTCGCTGTTCGACGTTCAATGTTCGATGTTCTCCGCCGCCGCCGCCGATTGGCCCATGCACCGCGGCAGCCCCGAACTCCGCGGGATCGCGCAAATGCCCGCTCCGGAGAAGGTCGAACTCGCCTGGCAATTCAAAGCCGAGAAGCCCGTGAAAGCCGCCGCTGCGATCGCCGGCGGTCGCGTCTTCTTCGGGGACGATGCCGGGAAGATCTACGCCGTCGATCTCGCGACTGGAAAGGAAGTGTGGTCCTTCAAAACCGAAGCCGGCATCGAAGCCACGCCGCTCGTGCTCGAAGGCGTCGTCTTCCTCGGCTCTGGCGATGGCAGTCTCTACGCCCTCGACGCCGCGACCGGCGTGGAAAAGTGGCGCTACAAGACCGACGACAAAATCCTCGGCGGCGCGAACTACGCGAAGAACCCCACCGGCAACGGCCACTGGATCCTCGTCGGCAGTTACGACTCCAGCCTGCATTGCATCGATGCCGCCACCGGCAAAGGCATCTGGAAGCACGAGACCGAAAATTACATTAACGGCGCGCCCGTCGTCACGCCGGATGGCGAGATCATCTTCGGCGGTTGCGACAGCTTCATCCACGTCCTCGCGCTGAAGGACGGCAGCGAACTGCGCCAGATCGAATCCGAAGCCTACATCGCCTCCTCCGTCGCCACCGCCGACGGCCTCGGTTACGTCGGTAACTACGGCAACATCGTCATCGCCTTTAACCCCAAGGACGGCGCGATCCTCTGGAAGTATCGCGACCGCAATTTCCCCTACTACTCCTCCGCCGCCGTCACCGAAGACCGGGTCATCCTCGGCTGCCGCGACAAGCGCCTGCACTGCATCGACCGCGCCACCGGCAAAGGCGTCTGGACCTTCCAGACCCGCGGCGAAGTCGAGAGCTCGCCCGTCGTCTGCGGCGAAGTAATCGTCGTCGGCTCCGGCGATGGCCGGCTCTACGGCGTGAGCCTCGCCGATGGCAAGGAACGCTGGGCCTACGAAATCGGCGCCCCCGTGACCGCGTCACCCGCCGTCGCCGATGGCCGGATCGTCATCGGCGCGGAAGACGGCGCGGTGTATTGCTTCACCGCTAAGTAGCGCCGCTCACCGCGGCCGGATCAGACACCGCGCCGGCGCTCCATCGCGCGCGTGATACTTGATCGGGAGACAGAGCAGATCGTAGTTACCAGGCTTCACCTTCGAGAGGTCGAGCCCTTCGATGATCCACACTTCCGCGCCGAGCAGGATGTGATGCGTCTCGATCCCGTCTTTGTAAAATCCCCCGACGCTCAAGTAATCCACGCCCACCGTCTGCACCCCGCAATCCACCAGATACTGCGCGCCCTCCTTAGCGATGTAGATGAAGTCCTTGTCAAACTCGGGCTTCTGCCAGCTCACCGCCGAGTTATTCGTCTTAAAGAGCAGACGCTCGCCCTTCTTCGGCTTCAGCTTCTTCAGTTCGGCAGGCTTGATGGCCGACTTATCGCGAATCGGCACCACGCGCGCCGGTCCGATGACAGCGTCCCACGGGAGGTCATCCATCGTCTTCGCCCCATGGAGGAAGTGCAGCGGCGCGTCCATGTGGGTGCCGACATGGGAACTCATGGTGACGGCAGAAACATTGCACACGTCGCCCTTCGCCGTGCTCACGTGGGTAGTGAAGTAGAACGGCGGATCCCCCGGCCACGTATGCATGCCATTGCGCATCGGGACGGAGATATCGATCCAGGGGTTCTTGCTCATGGTGCGGGACACTGAGCGGACCTCCGGCAGAATTCGATCACGTTTTTACATTCCTTCGCATCGGCGAGGCGGAGAGCGCGCACCTCCGGATTTTAGCGCTCAAGAATTGCCGCCGATCTCGCCGCCCGAGCGGTCAGCGCGATCACCCCGGGTCAATGAGGTTTCCTCCGAGTTCGTGCTGTTCGGAGCCAAAGAGGATTGCCCCGCGGTGATTTAATACGCATACACACTATTTCGTTGCGTCGTCCCTCCGTATCCGCGACTCTCCCGCCGCCCCGCCACTATGACCACTGAGACCTTCGACCGCCTGCTCGCCGATGGCGACGAGACCACTGCCGGGAACTACTTCGTCGCGAACTACCCGCCGTTTTCGTTTTGGGAAAAGGACAAGGCCGAGGAGGTCCGCCGCGCGCTCGCCAATCCCGCGCCGCCCGAGGTTCCGCTCGGCGTTTATTTCCACATCCCCTTTTGCCGGAAGCGCTGCCACTTCTGCTACTTCCGCGTCTATACGGATAAGAACGCCGACGACATCAAGGGCTACCTCGACGACGGGATGCGCGAACTGGAGATGTATGCCGCGACGCCGCGCATCGCGGGGCGGAAGCCGAAGTTCGTCTATTTCGGAGGCGGCACGCCGAGTTACTTGAGCGTCGCGCAACTCACCGCGCTCACCGATCGCATGAAGGCGATGCTGCCGTGGGACGAAGCCGAGGAGGTCGCCTTCGAGGCGGAGCCGGGCACGCTCACCGAGGCCAAGCTGAGCGCCATCCGCGACATCGGCATCACCCGGCTGTCGCTCGGCGTCGAGAACTTCGACAAGCATCTCCTGGAGATCAACGGGCGCGCGCACAAAGAGGACGAAATCTACCGCGCTTACAATTTCGCCCGGAAGATCGGTTTCCCGCAGATCAACATCGACCTCATCGCCGGGATGATCGAGGAGACCGACGCCAACTGGCAGCGCAACATCGCCAAGACCATCGAGCTGCAACCGGACAGCGTCACGATCTACCAGATGGAGATCCCGTATAACACGACCATCTACCAGGAGATGAAGGCCGCGGGGAAGTTGGTCGCGCCGGTCGCCGACTGGCACACTAAGCGGCGCTGGGTGGAGGAGGCATTCGCGGCCCTGGAAAAGAACGGCTACACCGTGACTAGCGCGACCACCGCTGTGCGCGATCCGCAGAAGACGAAGTTCCTTTACCGCGATCTGCTCTGGCAGGGTGCGGACTTACTCGGCCTCGGCGTCGCCAGCTTCAGCCATGTCGCCGGCGTACATTTTCAAAATCTGCCGGACTTCGAGAGCTATACCGCGGCCGTCGAGCGCGGCGAACTGCCCATCGGTCGTGCGCTGGCGACCACCGTCGAAGAGCGCATGATCCGTGAACTAATTCTGCAATTGAAGTTGGGCCGGGTCAGCCAGAGTTACTTTCAGGAGAAGTTTGGCGTCGTCATCGCCCAGCGTTTTCACGAACCCATCGACGAATTGAAGCGCCGCGGCCTGCTCTCCGCGCAAGGCGACTGGCTGGTGCTCACCCGTGGCGCACTGCTCAAGGTGGACGTGATCCTGCACGCCTTCTTTCTCCCGCAGCACCGCAACGCCCGGTACACATGACGGCTCCCGCCTCCCAGACCGATCTCCTCTATCCGCTCTCCCACTTTTTCCGCCTGAGCGGGGAAGTGCTTCCACCGTGCGAAAGCATCTCCGGCCCGGCCATGCCCGAGCCGTATCGCGCGCTCCTCGTGCACCATGGAGACATGACTTCACGGCTGGAGAAGTTTCACGGCGCCGCGATGAAACTCCGCGTGCTGCACTCCGAGCACGAGGGGAATACCTACCGCCGCGAAGTGCTGCTCTGCACCGAGGACGGTGGACTGCCCGTGGAGTACGGCGCGATCGCCATCGACCTCACGCAGTTTGCCGAGCCGTTGCGCTCGCTCATCCTGGGAGGCCGCCAGCCGCTTGGCGGACTGCTCAATCGCCACGCCATCCGCTATCGCAGCGAGCCGCGCGCCTTCCTTCGGCTGGCCCCGGACTCGGCGATGGATGCCCATTTTGACCTCGTGGGGGCGCACACGCTCTATGGCCGGTGCAATGTTTTGCTCGGGGACCGCGACCAAGTGCTCGCGCGGATCGTAGAAGTCTTACGCCCATGAACTACGAAGCCATCATCATCGGTGCCGGTCCCGCCGGCTCCACTACCGCTGCGCTGCTCGCCGAAAAGGGACGTCGGGTGCTCGTGCTCGAAAAAGAAAAGTTTCCCCGCTACCACATCGGCGAATCGCTCATGCCCTTCTGCTGGTTTTCTCTGAATCGACTCGGAGTGCTGGAGGAAATGGATCGCATCGCCTACACCCGGAAATACAGCGTGCAATTCGTGACCCCGGATGGCCGGCAGTCGCAGCCCTTCTATTTCTTCCAGCACTACGACCATCCCAGTGCCATCACTTGGCAGGTGGAGCGCGCGGACTTCGATGTGATGCTGCTCAACAATGCCCGGAAGAAAGGTGCCGAAGTGCGCGAGCAGACGCCGGTCACGCGAATGCTCAAGGACGACAGTGGCACGGTCATTGGCGTGGAGGCGAAAGGCGCGGATGGAAAGACCTTCGAGGCCTTCGCGCCGATCACCATCGACTGCTCGGGGCGCCAGCAGGTGGCCACCGCCCGCGATGGGTGGCGGGTGAAAGATCCGCAACTCAACAAGCTCGCGATTTGGACTTACTTCCGCGGCGCAAAACGCGATCCCGGCATCGACGAAGGAAACACCACCGTGGCCTATGTCGAGGGCCGTGGCTGGTTCTGGTACATTCCGCTCAAGGACGACATCGTGAGCGTCGGCATCGTCGCGGAGAAAGACTACCTCTTCTCCGAATCGAAAGACCCTGCCGAGATCATGTGCCGCGAGATCGGGCGCAATGCGTGGATTAAAGATCACCTCAGCGTCGGCCAACAATTCGGCGAGTACTGGGTGACGAGCGAATTTTCCTACCGTTCGAAGTATTGCGCCGCCGATGGCCTGTTGCTTGCCGGTGACGCCTTTGCCTTCCTCGATCCGGTCTTTTCGAGCGGCGTCTTCCTCGCCCTGAAGAGCGGCGAACTCGCCGCCGACGCCGTGGATGCCGCACTCACCGCCGGCGACGTGAGCGCCGCTCGCTTCGACGGCTACGGAGAGACGCTCTGCCGCGGCATCGAGAATATGCGCAAGGTGGTCTATGCCTTCTACGACGAGAACTTCTCTTTCGGCAAAATGATCAAAGCCTACCCCGAGCAGCGCGGTCCGCTGACCGACTCGCTGATCGGCGACTTGTTCGAGTTGGACTTCACCGCACTCCACGCGGCGATGGGTGAGTTTGCCGAAATCCCCCCGCCGCTCGCGCACGGTCGCGCGCCGGCGTCCGTCGCGGCATGAGCGTGCGGCTCGGGTTGCTGCTCTGCTTCGCCACGGCCTCCGCGGTGGCTGCGGACTGGCCGCATTTCCTCGGGCCGAACTACGACAACACCTCCGCCGAAACTGGCCTGCTCGACGAATGGCCCGCGGAAGGTCCGCGCAAGCTGTGGGAGTATCCGAAAGGTGCGGGCCACTCCACGCCGGCGATCAGTGGCGGGCGCGTGGTCGTCTTCCACGCGGAGGGGAAGAAAGAAATCGTCGATGCGCTCGACGCGCGCAGCGGCGAGCGGCAGTGGCGCCACGAATACGACGCGCCCTTTACCCCGAAATACGGCGGCGGCTCCGGCCCATGCACAAACCCAACGATTGCCGACGGACGCGTCTTCACACTCGGACTTTCGAGCCGACTGCACTGCCTCGATCTCGCCACGGGCAAAGTCCGGTGGCAGCGCGACCTCGCCAGGGAGTATGACTTACTGCCGACCTTCTTCGGCCAGGGTGGCACGCCACTCGTGTTCGGGAATCGGCTGATCGTCTCCCTCGGCACGAGGGATCAGAAGTCCGTCATCGCGCTCGATGCCGCGACCGGCAAAGAAGTTTGGGCCGCGAAACACGCGTGGGGTTCAAGTTACTCCTCACCCATTCCGGCGACGCTCCACGGCCGCGAGTGCATCCTCGCTTTCCAAGGTGGCATGGAGGAAACGCCGACCGGCGGCCTGCTCGTCATCGATGCAAAGACTGGTGCGGTCCTCAGCGCCACGCCACATCGGGCGACGATGTTTGCCAGCGTGAATGTGTCCGCGCCCGTCGTAGTCGGAAACCGCATCTTCATCGCCGAGGCTTACACGGAGGGCGGCGTGTGCGTGGAGATCGCACCGGACTTTTCCGCCAAGGCAGTGTGGACCGCGAAGAAGTTCGACACGTATCTCACCACCGCCGTGGCGCACCAAGGTCACCTTTACGGTTCGGCCGGGATGCATCAGCAAAATGCCGAATTCGCCTGCTCCGAGATCGCCTCGGGCAAAGAGCAGTGGCGCGCGGATCTTGGCGGAAAATTCCAACGCGCATCCTTGATCCGCGCCGACGGTTCCTTCCTCTGCCTCGGTGAAAACGGGGACCTCGCCTGGCTCGATCTCTCGCCCAAAGGGGCCGCGATCAAGATGCGGGCGAAACTCTTCCACGCGCCCGAGACCTGGACGCCACCCGTTATCAGCGATAGCCGTCTTTTCATCTGCCAGAACCAACCCGGCACTGGTGGAACGAAAGCGCGGGTGATCTGCTACGGGTTTGCGGGGAAATGAACATCGTCCTCCTGACCCCCGGCACCGGCAGCTACCACTGCGGCGTGTGCATGCGCGACAATGCGCTCGCGCGGGAACTCATCCGCCAGGGCCATCGCGCGCTGATGCTGCCGATGTATCTCCCGCTCACCCTCGACGAAGACGCGGCGTCTCCGCAGACGCCGATCTTTTTCGGCGGCGTGAGCACCTACTTGCGGGAGAAAGTGCCACTGCTCCGCCACATGCCGCGCTGGCTGGATCGACTGCTTTCGCAGCGCGCTTTGCTCAAACTTCTCGCGGGAAAAGCCGCCGCAAAAACCGGCGGGCCGGACGTCGCGGAGATGACGCTCTCGATGTTGCGCGGGGAGGAGGGAAATCAGGCGGGCGAAATCGAGGAGCTGATCGCGTGGCTGCGCGAACACGGAAAACCCGCGGCCGTGTGGATCTCGACCGCCCTCCAGGCCGGGCTCGCGCGGCGGATCAAGGCGGCGCTCCGTGTGCCGGTGCTTGGTTTCCTGCAAGGTGAAGACACTTTCATCGATGGACTCGGCGAGCCGTGGAGTGCGCGCGTGTGGGCCTTGCTCGCGGAGCGGATGCGCGATGCGGATCTGTGGATCGCGCCGAGCCGTTACTTTGCGGATCGCATGGCGAAAAGACTCGGGTGGAGTGCGGAGGAATGTGCGCGGCGGGTGCGGGTGATTCCGAATGGGGTGTCGCTCGAGGGGTATGAAACTCCAAACTCCAAACTCCAAACTCCAAACTCCAAACCGACCATCGGCTACCTCGCGCGGTTTGTGCCCGGCAAAGGAATCGGGCTGCTCGTCGATGCTTTCATCCTGCTGAAGAAACGCGGGCGCTTTCCCGACTTGAAATTGCGCTGCGCGGGCTCGATGACGGACGGCGATGCGCGCTACGTCGAGACGCTCCAGGCGCGGCTCGCGGACGCGGGCGTGGCCGGAGAGGTCGAGTGGCTGCCGAATGTGAGCCGCGAGGAGAAGATCACCTTCCTCGAAAGCCTTACCGTTTTCTCCGTGCCGGCGACTTACAGCGAAGCTTTCGGGCAATACGTCATCGAAGCGCTCGCGGCGGGCGTGCCGGTGGTGCTGCCGCGGGCCTCGGCTTTCCCGGAGATCGTTGAGGCGACGGGCGGCGGGTGGCTCTTCGACCTCGGTTCGGACGAGGCGCGCAGTGCGGAGCATCTGGCCGAGGCCCTCGAAACAGCGCTCGCCGATCCCGCCGCGGCGCGTGCTGCCGGAGAGCGCGGGCGCGAAGCGGTGCGGCGCGAATACACCATGACGCGGCTTGCCGAGCGGCTCGTCGCGGCGACCTCTGCCCTCGGCCAAGGCAGCCTTGCCCGTGCGGGAGCGGTCCAGTAGTTTCTTCCCATGGCTCCCGATCGCATTCGTCAGCAACTCCGCAAAATGCCCTTCGTCCCGTTCACGGTCGAACTGGCGAGCGGGAAGCGCGTTCGTATCGAACATCCAGATTACACCATGCTTTCTCCGGCCGGGCGCACGCTCGTCGTCTTTACCGACCTCGACGATACCAATATGGAGATGATCGACGTCTTCCTGATCACGAATCTCTCCATCGAGAGCGGCAGCGAGACGGCGACCGCCTGATGCCTCACGAATTCAAGCTCACCCGGCGCATCGAGTTTGCCGAGACGGACATGGCCGGGATCGTCCACTTCGCGAATTTCTTCCGCATGATGGAGGCCACCGAGCACGCTTTCTTCCGGTCGCTCGGCTTTTCCATCCACGCGCATGAAAATGGCGCGACCACTGGCTGGCCGCGGGTCAGTGCGGCGTGCGATTACCGCGCGCCGTTGCGTTTCGAGGAGGAGGTCGAGATTCACCTCCTCGTCGCCGAAGTGCGCTCCCGTTCGATCCGTTACCAGTTCATCTTCCGGAGAGTCGCCGACGGCACCGAAGTCGCCCGCGGACGGATCGCCGCCGTCTGCGCGAGCGTGGACAAGACCACCGGCAAGCTCGTGCCCGTACCCATCCCGGAAAATATCCGCAGTAAGATCACGCCCGCGCCGGCGGAGTTGATTACTTCCACTTCCTCCAACTAACCACCCCAACCCATGCCCGCCACCGACTCCCACACTTCCACCACTTGGCTCACCTTTGCCCTGCTCACCGTGCTCTGCTGGGGCACTTACGGCGTCTTTCTCCACACGGGGCAGATGGGCATGGCCGATCCCGCGAATGGGCGCATGAAGGCGTTTCTTTTCGTCGGCATCGCGTACTTCCTCGCGGCGGTGCTGGCGCCGCTCATCATCCTCGTCCTCAGCGGGGCGACCTGGGTGTATCCGTTCAAGGGCATGGCGTGGTCGCTCATCGCGGGGATCGTCGGGGCGATCGGTGCGCTCGGGGTGCTGCTCGCTTTCGGCGCAAAAGGGAATCCCGCGGTGGTCATGACCATCGTCTTCTCCGGGGCGCCAGTGGTGAATGCGATCATCTCGCTGATCGTCGCGCCGCCCGACGGTGGGCTGGGGAAAGTGCCGGGACTTTTCTGGGTCGGGATGATCATGGCCGTGGTCGGCGGCGCGCTCGTGACGAAAAACAAACCCGCACCGCATGTCGCGAAGAAGCCAGTGGCCGTGGTCGAGCAGAGCGCGAAGTAGAATGTGAAGCGCTCTTCCAAGGAGTAGGGGCGCCCTCGCCCCGTGTCACTCCTTGGGGCGAGGGCGCCCCTGCTCCTTGACTCGATGACTCAACTCGAACGCCTCCGAGTGTTGCTCGCGCGGATCACGCCGGGCAATCGCTTCTACACCCGCCGACTCGCCGCTGCGGGGGTGACATCCGACGTTGCGAGTCTCGCGGAGTTTTCGGAGCGCATGACTTTCACGCACAAGGTGGAACTCGTCAGCGACCAGGCGCAGCATCCGCCTTACGGCTCGAACCTCACCGAGCCGCTCGAACGCTACACGCACTTCTGCCAGACGAGCGGGACCACGGGCCGGCCGCTGGTCTGGCTCGACACGGAGGAGAGCTGGGAGTGGTTGCAGGAGAATTGGGCGGCGAAGTATCGCGCCGCGCGGCTCGCCCAGGGGGAGCGCATCTACTTCGCGTTTTCCTTCGGGCCGTTCCTTGGCTTCTGGACGGCTTTCACGGCGGCGGCGCGGTGCGGGCATCTCGGAATTCCTGGCGGCGGACTCGGCAGCGGCGCGCGGCTGCGGGCGATGATCCAGCACCGCGCGACGGTGCTCTGCTGCACGCCCACTTATGCCCTGCATCTCACTCACGCGGCGGCGGAGGAAGGCATCGACCTGCGCGAAGCGGCGGTGCGCCACATCATCGTCGCCGGCGAGACCGGCGGAAGCGTGCCGGAAGTCCGCGAGCGGATCAGCCGCGCGTGGAATGGTGCGATCGTGCTCGATCACTACGGGATGACGGAAGTCGGGCCGGTCGCGTATCAGACGCCGGAGCACCCTGGACTGATGCACGTCATCGAGGACAGCTACTATGCCGAGATCGTGGAGCCGGAGACCGGCGAGCCCGTCGCGCCGGGTGCCGTGGGCGAACTCGTTCTCACCACGCTCGGGCGCTCCGCATGTCCGCTGCTGCGCTATCGCACCGGCGATCTCGTGCGCCGCGCGCTGGACGTGCCGGGCTTTGCGCTGGCCGGCGGGATCATCGGACGCGCGGATGACATGGTCATCGTGCGCGGCGTGAATCTCTACCCGAGCGCCGTGGATGCCGTGGTGAAGCTGATCCCCGCAGTGCTCGAATATCGCGTCGAGGTCACCCGGCGCGGCGCGCTTCCCGAGATCGAAGTGCAGATCGAATCGCCGGACGACGACGCGGCGAAGAAGCTCGAGCGCGCCTTGAACGCGGCGTTTTCCCTGCGCATCCCGGTGACGCGCGTGGCGGCGCATTCGCTCCCGCGCTTCGAGATGAAGGCGCGCCGCTGGGTGAAAACCGGTCTATGAGTGCTCTTCCCACCATGCTCCTCGAAGTCCGCAACCTTACTAAAACCTACCGCGCGCCGGACGGCGGCGATGCCGTCGATGTCCTGCGCGGCGCGAATCTGAACCTGACCGCTGGCGAGACGCTCTCGATCGTCGGCCCGTCGGGTTCGGGGAAGAGCACGCTGCTCAATATCGTCGGGGCGCTGGATCGCGCGGACTCGGGCGAGGTGCTCGTCGAGGGGCGCGATGTGGAAAAGCTGAGCGAGGCCGAGGTCGCCGCGTATCGCAACACCACCATCGGCTTCATCTTCCAGCTCCATCATCTGCTGCCGCAATGCACGATCCTGGAGAATGTGCTCGTGCCCACGCTCGCGCGGGCCCGCGGCGACCGCGCGGCTTTGCGCACGCGCGCGGAGAAGCTGCTCGAAGCGGTGGGCCTGAGCCATCGCGTGCATCACCGGCCCGGACAACTCTCTGGCGGCGAACGCCAGCGCGTGGCGGTGGCGCGGGCGCTCATCAATGAACCCAAGCTGCTCCTCGCCGACGAACCGACCGGCGCGCTGGATCGCACCAACGCGGCGCGGCTCGTCGATCTCCTGCTGGAGATCAGTGGGTCGCACGATGTCGCCGTGATGATGGTCACGCACGCCCCCGAACTCGCGAAGCGGATGGCGCGTGCGGTGGAATTGGTGGATGGGAAATTCGAGGAGGTGCGGCAGTGAGTCCGGGGAGCGCGCCCGTCTCGGGCGCTGGTTTCGGCGTCCCGCCGGAACGAACTTTCGCGACGCATTCTTTGCAGAGCAACGGTTGCCGCGAATCCGATTGCACCACGAAAGTCCGCGGCGGCGGGACGCCGCCGCCAGCGCCCGAGACGGGCGCGCTCCCCGGAGCTTTCCGCCCGCGCGTCGATCTGCGCACCCGCACCGTCCGATGACGCCCCTCACTTTCATCCTCGCCAGCGCCCGGCACTACTGGCGCACCCATCTCGGCGTGATCCTCGGCGCGGCGCTGGCCACGCTCGTGCTCACGGGCTCGCTGCTCGTTGGCGATTCGGTGAAAGGCACCCTGAAGCGTCAGGCACTGGCGCGCGTCGGGCAGGCGCAATCGGCCTTCACTGGCGGCGATCGTTTCTTTCGCGAAGCGCTCGCAGACGCCGCTCCGGCGCTCATCGTCCGCGCGACCGTCGCAAAAGCAGACGGCACAGCGCGCGTGAATGCGGCGCAGGTACTCGGCGTGGATCAGCGGTTCTGGAAACTCTCTCCATCCGGTGCGGACGTCGCGCTTCCCGACGACGGCATCGCGCTGAACGCACGCCTCGCCACGCAGCTCGCAGTGAAAGCCGGCGACGCCGTGATCGTGCGCGTGGAGAAGCCGGGCGCATTCTCGCGCGACGCGCCGCTCTCTGGCGAGGAAGGCGATCTGGTGGCGCTCCGCTTAAAAGTTTCACGCATTGTCGGGGACACCGAGTTCGGTCGGTTCGCACTGGCCGCAGGCCAGGTGCCGCCCTTTTCCGGATACGTTCCGCTGTCGGTCTTGCAAGAAAAGCTCGCGCTGAAAGGCCGTGCAAACCTCCTCCTCTCGCGCGACGAGAAACTAACCGCCACGCTTCAGCTCGACGACGCCAGTCTCGCGCTCCGCGATCTTCCGAACGGCTCCGGCCTCGAACTGCGCACCTCGCGCGTTTTCCTCGATCCGCCCATCGTCGCTGCCGCACCGCAGGCACCGGATCGCCGCCGCGTCGATGCGCTCACGTACTTCGTAAATGAACTGCGCGCGGGGGAGAAGGCCACGCCTTACTCGATGGTTACGGCAGTGGAGACGGCGTCGTCGGGATTTCTGCCGGCCGAGTTGGCGGATGATGAGATCGTGCTCTCGCAATGGACGGCGGACGATCTCGGCGTGACGACGGGCGGCAAGGTGACGGTGAAATATTTCACGATGGGCGAGCGGCGGGAGCTGGTGGAAAAGGAGCGCGCCTTCACGGTGCTCGCGGTGCTGCCGATGTCGGAGCCGCAGCTCAACACCTCGTGGATGCCGGATTTTCCCGGCCTCGCGGATAAGCAGAACTGCCGCGATTGGAAGCCGGGGTTTCAGTTCGATGCGACGCGGATGCGGGACAAGGATCAGGAGTACTGGGAGCAGTATCGCGGGACGCCGAAGGCTTTCGTGAATTTGCACATCGGGCAGCAGATGTGGGGGAATCGCTGGGGAAATACGACCGCGCTCCGCTGGCCCGCGGGCACTGATCGCGTGGAGATTGAGCAGGCGCTGCGCGAGAAAATCACGCCGGAGATGCTCGGGTTTCAATTCCTCCCGCTGCGCGAACAGGCGCTCGCGGCGACCAAGGCGCCGGTGGATTTCGGCCGGCTCTTCGTGAGCTTTTCCGCGTTCCTCATCGCGGCGGCGGCGGTGCTCACGGGACTGCTCTTTGTCTTCACGCTGGAGCAGCGCGCGGCGGAATCAGGCACGCTGCTCGCGCTCGGTCTGCCGCAGAAACTCGTGCGGCGGATGTTGCTCACGGAAGGTGCGGTGCTGGCGCTGGTCGGGAGTGTGCTCGGGGCCCTCGGTGCGGTGATCTACACGAAGCTGGTGCTGCGCGGGCTGGCGACGGTTTGGAAAGGCGCGGTGGGTGCCGTGGAGTTTCAATTCAGTGCGGGGCCGTGGACGATTCCGATCGGCGTTGTTTCGGGAGTCGAGATTGCGGTGCTCGCGATGTGGCTGGCGAGCCGGCGGCTCTTCCGGCATTCGGCGACGGAGTTGCTGCAAGGAGAAGGGGCGCCCTCGCCCATTGTGGCAGACTCGGGGCGAGGGCGCCCCAACTCCGTGGGGATACCTTCGACGGTCGCGGTGGGTTGTCTTGCAGGGGCGCTGGCGATTCCAATCTTCACTCGGAATGCAGGAGGTTTTTTTGGTGCGGGTGCGCTACTGCTCATCGCCGGTCTGCTCTTCGCGCTCGGCCGTCTGCGGCGGACGGCAAGCGGGACGGGTCTCGAGTCGCTCGGTCAACTCGGCGTGCGCAATGCGGCGCGGCGGCGGGGGCGGAGCCTGGCGACGATCGCGGTGCTGGCGAGCGGCGTCTTCATGGTGGTGGCGGTGAGTGCGTTTCGGAAGGGTCCGCAGGTCGAGACGTTGAAGCTCGACTCGGGCACCGGTGGCTTTGCGCTGCTCGGCGAAGCGGCGTCGCCGATTTACGAAGACCTCAACTCGGCGAAAGGGCGCGAGACTTACGCGCTCGACGAGGTGGCGCTGAAGGACGTGCGGGTCATTCCGCTGCGCGTGCGGGATGGCGACGATGCGAGCTGCCTGAATCTCAATCGCGCGCTCCAGCCGCGGCTGCTCGCGGTCAAGGCGGAGGATCTGGATGCGCCGCAGACGCGCTTTCGCCTGAACGCTGGCGACGCGAAATCGTGGACCTTGGCATTGGCCCGGCGCGACGACGGCGCGGTGCCCGGCATCGTCGATGCGAACACGCTCCAGTGGGCGATGCAGAAGAAAGTCGGCGATGCCATCGAGTATCGCGACGACCGCGGGCAGACCTTGCGCGTCGTGATCGTCGGCACGATCGGCGGCTCGATGCTCCAGGGGAATGTGCTCATCGCCGAGCGCGACTTCACGGCGCGCTTCCCAAATTCCGGCGGCTACCGTCTCTTCCTCATCGACGCACCGGCGGAGCGCGCGGAGGCGGTGGCGCAGGAACTCTCGCGCGCCTTGCAGGATCGCGGCTTGGAGGTGACGCCAGCCGCGCGGCGACTCGCGGAATTCAACGCGGTGGAGAATACTTACCTCTCGATCTTCCAGGTGCTCGGCGGGCTTGGGCTGTTGCTCGGTTCGGCGGGGCTGGCGATCGTCGTTGCGCGCAATGTGCTCGAGCGGCGGCGGGAGTTTGGGCTGCTCGAAGCGGTCGGCTTCCGCGCGCAGCAGCTGCGCAAGCTCGTCTTTGCCGAGCATCGCTGGCTCATCGTTGCCGCGCTCGTCATCGGCACGGTGAGTGCGCTGGTGGCGGTCTGGCCGAGTCTCGCGGAAAAGGCGGGCGGCTTTCCGCTGCGCGAAGTGGCACTGCTGCTCGCGGGGCTCGCGCTTGGGTGCGTCTTCTGGACCTGGATTGCGACGCGGGTGGCGCTGCGTGGGAGCGGGGTCGCGGCGCTGCGCTCGGAGTGAACTGCGGCGGGACGCCGCAGCTACGTAGCAGCGGCGTCCCGCCGCCGGGGGCTACTTCTGCGAGACGCCGGCGAGGATCAGGATCACGATGAGGATCGCGAGCACGAGCAGCGCGATCTTCACCCAACTCAGCGGATGCTTGCCGGCGATGGCGCCGGTGTAGCCGTTCACCACGATCTGATAGACCTGCGAGCCGTAGGTGTAGCCGAGCACCCACACGGGGACGAGGATGTGCTTGAAGGTCTGCTGGCGGTAGTCGGCCTGGACTTGCAGGTTGCGCTGGGTGTCGCCGGGGACTTGCTGGCTGCACAGCGCTTGCGTTTTCCCATCCATGACTTTGCGCGAGTGCTGCGCGCCGGCGATGAGGTCGATCTGGTATTGCTCGACCACCCAGCCGCTGAGGAAGCCGGGCTGGTAGTGCTTGAGATCGCTCGTGGTCGGAAAGGGCTCGATCTTGCGCAGCAGTTCGGGTTGCACACCTTTCGACGCGGGCACGAGTTCGTCGTCGAAGAAGTGTTCGAGTTCGCCGGAGGCGTGCTGCCAGCGGGTTTTCTGCACCTGGCGCGTCTGGGTGCGGCCTTGCGAGTCGGTGACGCGCTCGGTCTCGTAGTAGTGGTAGCCGGCGTCGGCGGTCCAGTCGGCGTGGACGCGGGCGTCGAAAGTCCAATACGGAATGTACATCCCGTGGACGGTGTCGGTGAGGGCGCGGGACTTGAGCTTGTTCGGCGCGAACCAGCGCTGGCCGTACCACTGCCGCACGAGGTCGCGGACTTGCGTCTCGGGGAGTTTGAATTCGAGCAGACTCTCGGGCCGGATCGGCGCGGTGATTTCATCCGCGGGAATGAGTGACGCCGAGCCGCAGAAGTCGCAGCGCTGGCCGACCCGCGTGGGATCGAAGACGGAAATCGCCTGGCAGCTCTGGCATTTCACCGACTTCTTTTCCGCCGCCCAGCCGCGGGTCTCGCTCTCGTAGTTGCGCAGCGCGGTGACGAGGTCGTGCTCGGTGATGCCGGAGCTATCGACGTTCAGTGCCGCGGGTGAGACGGTGCTGCAGAAGGGACAGACGAGCGCGCTCTTCGCAGGATTCCAATGCGCCTCGGCACCGCAGGCGGGGCAGGCGAATTTATTGTGGGCTTGGATTTCGTTGGGCACTACCGGGAGAAAGCGACGCGGCGCTTAAAATGCGAACGTCTTGGCCTCCGCCGGTTCGATGAACTCGGCCCGCTCCACTTCCACCTCGCGCTTCAGCACCTTTCCAAGTTCCCCAGCCAAGGCGCTGGCGATGGCTTTCGGGTCGCGCTCGCGGACCGGAATGGGGAAGGCACCGCCATTGCGATCATAGCCGAAGATCTGCCCATCCGTCTCCCAGACGCAGTAGGCGTGGCCGGACTTCAGATCCTTGTAACGGACGAGCATCACGCGGGACCAGAAGTGGCGGTCGAGGTTATTGTGCGCCCGCACTCCGGCGAGATACTGGCAGGCGGAAACGACACAGCCATTGATCACCACCAAGTCATCCTCCTGCGCGCTCTGGAGCACGATCTGCGGCCGCGAAGCCGCTCCAGCCTGAAAAGCGAGCACGCAGAAGATAGCGACAATGAGGCTCGCGAGCAGCGAGTAGCGCCAGTGCTTGATAATGCGGTGCGCCATTTAGCTATTGAGAAACGCGTCGATCGCAGCGCGGGTGATGCGCCAAGTCGCGCCGATCTTTTTTCCCTTGAGATCACCGGTATCGAGGGACTGCAACACGTCGGCTTCGGTGACGCCGAGGACCTGAGCCGCTTCTGCGGGTGAGAGCAAAGCGGGTGCCGCCGTCGCTGCTGCCGGCAGCGGTGGGGGCGTGCCCGCGGCAGATGTGGCTTGCGGGCCGGTGATTCCTCCGGGTTGATTCATCATCTGCTGCGCCATCGCGAACCCCATGGCCATCTCGGCAGCCGCGCCACCCGCGCCGCCGCCTTCGCCTTTGCCCATGCCTTGAGCCATCTGGAATTTCACGTAATCGTTCAGATTCCCAACCGCCGCCATCGACGAACGCTTGTCGATCGCCTGCTCGACTTCTGGCGGCACGCTCACATTCTCCAGGATGAAGCTCGGGAACTCGATGCCGTACTTGGCTTTCGTAATCGGATTGATGATCGGGAGCAAGGCCTCGCCGAGTTCGCTGTAACGCGAGGCCACGTCGAGCACCGGCACCTTGGCCTCCGCGAGCGCTTCGCTGAAGAGGCTGACGATCCGCGAGCGCATGGTGTCGCCGAATTCATCGAGCCGGAAGTGCTGATCGCTGCCGGCTACTTCCTTGAGGAAAAGCTTCGGATCAACGATGCGAAAATCGAAGGTCCCGAAGGCGCGCAGGCGCACGATGCCGAAGTCCGCATCGCGCATCATTACCGGATTCGCCGTGCCCCATTTGTTGCCGGTGAAGAGCCTCGTATTCACGTAATAGACGTCCGCCTTGAAAGGCGTGTTGAAGCCGTATTTCCAGCCCTTCAGCGTGGCGAGCACGGGGATGTTTTCCGTGGTCAGCGTGTGTTTGCCGGGGCCGTAGGTGTCGCCGAATTGCCCGAGGTAAACAAACTGCGCGACCTGCGACTCCCGCACGATGAGTTGCGCACCATTCTTGATCTCTTTGTCGTCGTCCGGCCAGCGGTAGCTGAGCGTGTCGCGTGAGTCATCCGTCCATTCGATGATCTCGATCAGTTCGCCTTTGATGAAGTCCATGAGGCCCATGTGGTCAGTGTGTCCTTTCGGTGGTGGGTGGAGGGTTGAACTAAGCATCTTAATCCTAGTCGAAGGCTTGGAGTGGTCAATGCGATTCCCGATCATCATCGCTCTCCTCCTTGCTTCCGAAACCTTGCCGCAGCTTGATCTGCACGTTGTCGCCATTCCGTCACTCTTCCGTCGTTTTTGCAGCAGAACGCCACGGCGTCGCCGCAATCGTCGGCAACATGTTGCGGGAGCATGGTTGTCGTGGCGGGCGCGTTCTGGCGAAAAGATGGCGATGCAAATTTCGTCGTCTCTCGATCGCTTCGCCGGCCTGCTCGTGGGTGCCTCGCTAGGGCTGAATCCACTGCTCGCCGGCGCAGCGACGCCGGATCAGCCGCCCTACGCGGTCTCGAATGCGCGCCGGCCCGCGGTCGCGCCGATGGCGGAAAAGGTCACCCCGCCCGCGGCGAAGCCGATCGAATTGCCGCCGCTCCCGGACGGCGTCGAGGCATTGAAGTTCGGCGAGTTTTTCCAGCTCCCGGTCGGACCGCGCGGGCTGGAAATCACCGAGCGGCTGCGCGCACTGGATGGGAAGCGCGTCCGCATCCTCGGCCACATGGTGAAGGAGGATCTCACGCCGTGTAACTCGTGCCCGGTCACTCCGGTGAAGGGCAAGCGTCCGCTGCCGGCGTGGATGGAATTCGTGGTGCCGGGGCGGATGATGTTCACGGAACTGCCCGCGATGGTCAGCCACGCGCACTACGGCCTCGCGGACGATCTGCCACCGCAGACGGTCTTCGTCACCGTGCCGGACAAGTTTGGCGAACTCGTGCCCTACACCCCCGGAACGATGCTGCTCACCGGAGTCCTGAGCGTCGGCAACAAACCCGAATCGGACAGCCGCATTTCCGTCGTCCGCCTGACCATCGATTCGCCGGCCAAGACCGCCGCCTCTTCTCAGTCCGCCTCTCCGCAACCAGTGAACCAAACCAAATGAAACCCACCTCCATCCTGACCAAAACCATCGCCGCCGCTGCTCTCGCGGTCGGCTGCGCCACCGTGGCCGAGGCCGCTCCCGTCATCAGCCGCCTGACGCCGCCGAGCGCCCTCTTCACCTTCAGCGATCCGAATCCCCCGATCATTGCGCGCTTCCTGCCCGGCCAGCGCTTCGATCTGCAAGTGACCGCGCGGCCCGACGCCGGCCAGACCATCACCGGAGTGACCTTTAAGGTGAATGGGGTGCCCGTTCCCGGCATCGTTTCTTCGACTCCCGCCACCGTCGCGGGCCTCCCGGCAAATACCTCCGTGTGGACCCTGCGCGCCTATGCAAACAACGTCGCCGGCATCAAGACGCTGACGGCCGATGCGATCCAGAGCGATGCGCAGACCGCCAGCGCCACTGGCAACTTCGAGGTCGTCGGCATCACCAATCAGGGCAAGAAGGCGAAGAACGTCATCTTCCTCATCGGCGATGGCTTCGGATCCAACCACCGCACTGCCGCGCGCATCATGCGCCACGGCATCCAGCAGGGGAAATCGAACGACCGCCTCGCGGTGGATAAGATGCCCTTCCTCGGCCTCGTCGAGACTGCCTCGCTCAACTCTATCATCCCTGACTCCTCGCCGGGCGCCTCCTGTTACTCCAGCGGCAATGAAGCGAATAACAACCAGCAGAACGTCTTTCCGGACGACACGACGAACAACTTTGATAACCCGCGCGTGGAGATCGTTGGCGAATATCTCGCCCGCACCCAGGGCAAGAGCCTCGGCATCGTCACGACCTCGGATGTCTTTGACGCCACACCCGGCGCCTTTGGCACCCACACCTCGAATCGCGGCGCCGGCACGGGCATTTGCGATCAGTTCCTCGATGAAGCGGCAGCGGTCGGCGGCTTGAAGGTGCTCCTTGGCGGCGGACGCAAATGGTTTCTACCCAACGTGGTGCCTGGCTCGGCGCGCAGTAACTCAAACGACTATGTCCACCCTGCGGAGCTCGCTGCGGGCTGGGGCGTCGTGGCGGGGGCTCTCGATCCTGCTCGCGACCTGATCAATGATTTCCAGTTGGCTGGCTTCACCTACACGCCGGACGCCACGAGCCTCGCCGCCATCCCGGTCGCGACGACCAAGCTCCTCGGCCTCTTCTCGCTTTCGAACATGAATGTCGCCCTCGACAAGATTAACGGTCCTGCAAAGCGCAACGTCGTCCCGGTCGGTAGCACGACCGGCAATCCCGTCGTCTCCGACTACGGGTTCCCCGACCAGCCGATGCTCGATCAAATGACCGACAAGGCGCTCCAGGTCCTCAACACCAACCCGAATGGCTTCGTGCTCATGGTCGAGGCCGCTTCGATCGACAAGCAGGCGCATAATATGGACACCGAGCGCTGGATCCTCGACACCATCGAGTTTGATTACGCAATCGAGAAGTGCCGCCAGTTCCAGACCGCCAATCCCGATACGCTAGTCATCGTCACCGCCGACCACGAGTGCGCCGGCGTCGCCATCATCGGTGCGTCGCGCGTGACCAATGCCGACCTGACGATCCGCTCCACCTCGGGCCTCGGCATTGCCGCTGGTGGTCCCCGCTCGGGTGTGGTCGGTGCGTATGAATCGGCGGGCTTCCCCATCTACACCATCGCAGGCGATGGCTACCCGACGACCACCGACCCCGACTACAAGATGCTCATCGGTTACGCCGGCAATGCGGACCGCAACGAAGACTGGCTCACCAACCCATTCCCTCAGCGCGACAGCCAGCAGCCCTTCAACGGCGTGGCCCCGCTCAACACCTATCCAACCGGACCGGTCAACCGCGACGTGGCGGGTGGCTTCACCCTCACCGGTGCAGTGGACCCGCTCAACGCCGGCACCTCGGCCGTCCACACGGGCGGAGACATTCCCGTCTCGGCCCAGGGCCGCGGCGCGAAGTTCTTCACCGGAGTGATGGATAACACCGACGTGTTCTTCAAAGCCATGCAAGCCGCGATCGGCGGAGCATCCAATTAAGTAAGTCACCAAACAGCCAAGACCATGCAAACTCGCAAACAACTTGGCCTCGCTCTCAGCGCCGCCGCCCTTCTTGGGGCGGTGGCTACGAGCCAGGCCGCCGGCGCCTTCAACCTGAATTTTGACGGCCCCGGCAGTATCGCCGATGACTTCGCACCGATCTTCCTCACTATCGGCTACGGCCAGTTCGTGCCGACGCTCGATAGCTTCGGCGATCCAATCCCGGGCAGCGACCATTGGGAAATTGACCCAACGGGCGGCGACGTGCCCGTACTCGACCCGAGCACCGTCGGCTACGGCACCGCGCCCTCACCCGGCAAAGCGCTCGACGCCCGCAGCGGCCCCGTGCTGCTCGTCTTCGATACGCCATTCGCCTTCGACAGCTTCACGGCCACGCTCGACAACAGCACCTTCGGCAACCTCTCCGGGACCGACGTACAGTTCTTCGACGCGAGCAATGCGCTCCTCTTCTCCGCGCCCGTGAATCAATCGACGCCCGGCTTCACGGTGAGTGTCGGCGCGATCGGCGCGGTGAAGACCGTGCTGCTCCCGCCCACCGCCTTCTACGACAACATCGCCGCCGTCCCCGAGCCGACCACTGCCGCCGCGCTGCTCGGCGGCACCGCGATGCTAGTCGGGCTGCGTCGTCGCCGCCGCTAGCACTCCCTTTTGGGTGGCATAGATCAGACGCCCACTCCGGTCCCATCCCGGAGCGGGCGTTTGCTGGAAGTTCCATTAGTCGCGCAAGCCCAAGCCTATGTCGTCTCCACTCGATCGTCGCTCCTTCCTCCAGCGATTCGTCCTCGGTTCGGCTTCGTCCATCGTCGCGGGGAAGCTGTGGTCGGGGCGGGTGCTCGGCGCCCTGCTCGAAGGCCCGGATGGGATACTCACGGTCAAGGTCAGCGATTATCCGGCGCTGCAAGCCATCGGCGGCTCCATCCAGTTATCTTTCTGGGATTTGTTTTATCCGGTGATCGTCAATCGCGGGGCCGGCAATGTCTTCTACGCGATAGATTCCGACTGCCAGCATCTGAACTGCGTTGTCCAGCCTTACAACCACAGTGATGGAGTCATCCTGTGCCCCTGCCACGGATCGACCTATGCGATCGATGGCTCGCTGGTCGGCGGGCCCGCTCTGCGCGGCTTGAATACTTTTCAAACCAGTTACGACGGTGTGGATACCGTGAAAGTTACCATCCCCGGTCTGCACTTCAGTATTTCGCAGATCGCCGTCCACTCCGTCACCGGACCAGAGTCGCGGCGACTCAGTTTGCAGACCGACATCTTCCCGTACGCCCGTTACCGGGTCTGTTTTCAGAAGGAGTTAGCGGATGCGCCGCAACCCATCGCCTTTGCCACAACGCCCGGAGGACCAGCCAATGCCACGACCGGCTACGCGACTTCCAGCCCGGTGACCCTCTACGTGGACGCCACGACCGGGCGTGGCTTCTACACCGTCGTGCTCGTCGCGCAACCTTACCAGTGAGCCTTGGATCCGGCCTGAAGAGATTTTCGTGGGTGGCGTAGATCAAGTCCCGCTCCGGTCCCATCCTGGAAGGACTTCCTGATTAACGGTTTGCCCGCTATGCAAATTGTGGGCAAAAGCGACAATCCTCAAAGCAATCACGGAACTGTCTAATCAATCCGAAAACGAGCGCCACGGAAATGCCGTAGTGGCGGCACGCGATCTTTGCAATCCGGCGCGTGCTATTTCCCTTTCGATTGTGGTTTAAGACGCGCTCAATGAATCATCGTTCTCCTTTCATCCCAAGCCGCGGCCGCGCCGTGCGACTCATCCTTTCGACGAGTGCCTTCATCGCGCTCTCCAGCTTCACGCAGGCGCAATTTACTTCGACCAACCGCGATGTCATTTCCGCGAATACCGGCATCTGGTCCGCAGCGGGCGTGAACTTGAATGGGACGCAGTTCATCAATCTCGGCCTGCAAGGCGTGGGCCGGGTCGCCGCGAATAGCTCGCAGACTTTTGACGGCGGCACGACGACCGAGACGCTCGGGTCGATCTCCGACATGCAGATCACTGATTGGGTGAATAACGGCAACGGCTCTTTCAGCGGCACGTTCAGTTTCCTGCCCGACCGCGGATATAACTCTGGAACGACCTTCTCGAACTACGCGGCGCGTATCAATATCTTCGACTTTACCTTCACGCCGCATACGTCGAACGCGACGACGACTCTGCAAAATCAGATCGCGATGACTTACACGGGCTCGACGCGCTTCACCTACGACGCTGATCCCACGGCGGGCACCGACTTCCGCCTCTCGACCGGCCTCCTCGCGAACTCCGCTGCGACGAGCCTCTTCGGCCAGCCCGTGCCGACGGTGACGGCGAGCACGACGTTGCCCGGCGACAGCGCCCTGGCGAGCCGGCTCACCCTCGATGCCGAGGGCCTCGCTTACGACACCCGCCCTGGCAAGGAAGGCACCGGCTGGATGGGAGACGAATACGGAGCCTTTCTTTATCACTTCAACGCGAGCAAGCAGATCGACGGCATCGTCACCATCCCGCAGGCGCTCGTCCCGCATCGCCCGGCTGGCACCACTTACTTTACCGATAGCCCGGCCAATCTGGATGGACGCCGCGTGAATCAAGGCATGGAAGGCATCGCCCTCAGCCCGGATGGGACCCGGCTTTTTGCACTCCTCCAGAGCGCCACGATCCAGGATTCCGCCTCCGGCAATGAAGGCCGCACGAATACGCGGGTGTTGGTCTATGACGTGTCTGGCGGCGACGTGCCCACGGACCCGATCGACCAATACGTGATCCAGCTCCCGCGCATCGACTCGGACTTGAGCGGCACGGTCGATCGCGCCGGTGCGCAAAGCAGCGTCATCGCACTGGACAATCAAAAGCTGCTGATCCTTTCGCGCGACGGCAACGGCCTTGGGGCCAACGGCCCGGCGCCCGTCTTCAAGTCCATGCTCCTCGCCGACCTCTCCACCGGCACGGACATCGACGGCCTCTATGACGCGGCGGGCCTGCGGATCACCACCGGCGTGGGCTCCGATACGCTGCTCGGCAGCATCGTTCCGGTGCAGTGGACCGAAGCCTTGAACATGCTGGGGAAACTCGATCTCGGCGTGACCGAGTTGGAGCAATTCAACCTGAACCTGGGCGCCAACAACGGTGACCTCAACACCATCTCGGAAAAGTGGGAAGCAATGTCGCTCGTCCCGGCCAATGACGGCACCGGCGAGTTCTTCCTCTTTGTCGGAAACGACAACGATTTCCAGACCCAGACCGGGACACTCATTCAAGCAAACGGCACGAACGTCAGCTACAACGCCGGACTCGAGAACGACACCATGGTCCTCGCCTTCCGTGTGGCCGTCGTCCCTGAGCCGTCGAGCGCGCTACTCCTTGCCAGCGGCGCCGGACTCCTTGGGTTGCGCCGCCGCCTCCGGTAGTTTTCTCCTTGGGTTGGCATATCAGATACCCGCTTCGGTCCTAACCCGAAGCGGGTCTGCCAACTCAATTTTCGGCGCACTTCACGTGCAAAAACTACGGCCCGCTCTGGACCCCAGCCGGGGCGGGCTCTTTTTTTTGGTCGCATCCGACCGCACCTTCGACCCGTGATGATCATTGAATTCCGCCTGTCTCCGCGGAAGATCGCGCTCCGATGAAAAAGCTGTTCGCGGAAACCCTTGGCACCTTCGCCCTCGTCTTTGCGGGCACGGGCGCGATCGTCATCAATCACGCTAGCGGCGGCACGATCGGTCACGCCGGGATCGCGCTGACCTTCGGCCTGATGGTCCTCGCGATGATCTACACTTTCGGCGAGGTGAGCGGTGCGCATTTTAATCCCGCCGTGACCGTGGCCTTCGCGGCGGCGCGGCGTTTTCCTTGGAAGGAAGTGCCGAGCTACGTTGGCGCGCAATTGATCGGTGCGTTCGCCGCGAGCGCCTTGCTGCGCTTGCTCTTCCCGGCGGATGCCACCCTCGGCGCCACCCATCCGGCGGGCGCGGCGTCGCAAAGTTTTATCCTCGAAGTAGTGCTCACGTTTCTGCTCATGCTCGTCATCCTGAGCGTCTCGACCGGGGCGAAGGAAAAGGGCATCACGGCGGGCATCGCCATCGGCGCGATGGTCGCGCTGGGGGCGATGTTTGCGGGCCCGATCAGCGGGGCATCCATGAATCCCGCGCGCTCCATCGCCCCGGCGGTGATGAGCGGCCGCGTGGAGCATCTCTGGATCTATCTCGCCGGGCCGCTCCTGGGCGCGCTGCTCGCCATCCCGGCCTGCTACGGCGTCCGCGGAGCGGATTGTTGCGACACGCCTTCCTCATGAACAAACCGCTCGTCCTCATCCTCTGCACCGGGAACTCGTGCCGCAGTCATCTGGCCGAGGGTATCCTGCGCGCGGCGGCGGGCGATCTCGTGGAAGTGGCGAGCGCGGGATCGAAACCGGCGGGCTATGTGCATCCGCTCGCGATCCGCGTGATGCAGGAGATCGGGATCGACATCTCCGCGCATCGCTCGAAGCACCTGAACGAATTTCTCGATCGTCCGGTGCAGACCGTCATCACGGTCTGCGGCCATGCGGATCAAGTCTGTCCGCTGTTTCCCGGGCAGGTACATCGGTATCACTGGGGTTTCGACGATCCGGCGCACGCCGGTGGAAGTGACGAAGAGCAACTCGCCGTCTTCCGCCGGGTGCGGGACGAGATTCGGCGGCTCTTTGAGGCATATGCAGCGGGGCTGCGCGAGGGTTCGTCGTAGGCGATCTCCCGGGGCTGGGCCGGTTCGGAGCGGAAGCAACTCGCCGCAACATCCGCCCAGCCACGCCCGCGGCGCGTACCGTTACACTTTCGGGCCGGCAGCTTTCACCGCGGGCGCGGCGCCGGCTTCGAACTTCTTGAAGTTTTCAATGAAGAGTCCGGCCAGCTTTCGCGCGGTCGCGGCAAAGGCTTCTTTGTCGGCCCAGGTGTTTTCCGGGATGAGCATCTCGGAGGGGACGTGCGGCACTTGCGTGACGACTTGGACGCCGAAGATCGGGTCGGGCTGCGTCGGCGCGCTGGCGAGCGTGCCGGCGTGGATGGCGTCGATGATCGCGCGGGTGAACTTTAACTTAATGCGCGCGCCGATGCCGTGGCTGCCGCCGCTCCAGCCGGTGTTGATCAGCCACACGTTCACTTTGTGCTCCCGCATTTTCTCCGCGAGCAGCTCGGCGTACTTCGCCGGATGCCAGACGAGGAAGGGGGCACCGAAGCACGCGCTGAAGGTCGCCGAAGGTTCCGTCACACCCATCTCGGTGCCCGCGACCTTCGCGGTGTAGCCGGAGATGAAGTGATACATGGCCTGCTCGGGCGTGAGCTTGGAGACGGGAGGGAGCACGCCGAAGGCATCGCACGTCAGGAAGATGATGTCCGTCGGGTGGCCCGCGACGCACGGCAGCTTGGCGTTCTTGATGAACTCGATGGGGTAAGCGCCGCGCGTGTTCTGCGTGATGCTGGTGTCGTGGAAATCGACGTGATGCCCTTCGTCGTCGAAGACCACATTCTCCAGCACGCTGCCGAAGCGCAGGGCGTGGAAGATGTCCGGCTCGTTCTCTGGCGTGAGGTCGATGGCTTTCGCGTAGCAGCCGCCTTCGATGTTGAAGATGCCGTCGTCGCCCCAGACGTGTTCGTCGTCGCCGATGAGCCGGCGTTTCGGATCGGCGGAGAGCGTCGTTTTCCCCGTGCCGGAGAGGCCGAAGAGCACGGACGAATGGGTCCGGTGCGCATCCGCAGTCGCCGAGCAGTGCATCGAGAGCAGACCCTGCTTGGGCATGAGGTAGTTCATGATCGTGAAGACGCCCTTCTTCATTTCACCCGCGTATTCGGTGCCGAGGATGACCATCTGCTTTTCCTCAAAGGACAGGTCGATCGAGGTCTTCGAGGTCATGCCTGCGGTGAGGCGATTCGCCGGAAAGCGGCCGGCATTGAAGATCACATAATCGGGCTCGCCGAAGGTCGCGAGTTCCTCGCGTGTCGGGCGGATGAGCATCGTCTGCATGAAGAGCGCGTGATAGGGCCGCGAGCAGACGATGCGGATCTTCAGCCGATGCCGCGAGTGCCAGCCGGCAAAGGCATCGACGACGTAAAGCCGCTCGGTCGTGTTCAGGTAGTCGATGGCGCGCTCGCGATTCAGATGAAAGGCGTGCTCGTCCATCGGCACATTCACCGCTCCCCACCACACGTCCTTTTCGGAGGCGGGATGCCGCACCACGCGCTTGTCCTGCGGCGAGCGTCCGGTCTTCGCCCCGGAGTAGGCGATGAGAGCGCCGGTGTCGGCGATCGAGGAGCCGGGCTCGTAGCGGATGGAGTGCTCGTAGAGCTGCGCGGGCGAGAGATTGCGGTGGACGGTTTCGACGGTGATGCCGTAGGGCGCGAGGCTGATTTCGTGGAGGTGCGTGGTGCTCATGGTTTGGTTGGTTTGGTGGTGCGCTCAGGCTACGCGAATGCGGCGGCGGCACTCTCCACCCCTTGCGAATCTCCCGACGCTCCTTGGCGTGCTCAGCGGGCAAAGAGGACGACGAGCAATTGCGCGACGAGGATGCGCAGGAGCATCGTCAGTGGATAGACGGTGGCGTAAGCGACCGACGGCGCGTCGGAGTGGTTGATCGCATTCGCAAAGGCGAGAGCCGGCGGGTCAGTCATGCTGCCGGAGAGCAGGCCGCAGAGGTGGATGAAATTCAGCTTCATGAAAAAGCGGCCGACCCACGCTGCGAGGAGCAGCGGCACGAGCGTGATGACCGCGCCGCAGGCCACCCACAGCGCGCCCTGCGTGGTCCAGAGGATGGAGAAAAAATGTTCGCCCGCCTTCAGCCCGGCGCACGCAAGGAAGAGCGTGATGCCGAGTTCGCGCAGGGCGAGGTTCGCATTCAGCGGCATGTACCAGAGCAGCGTGCCGATGCGCCCGATGCGGCTGAGCACGATCGCGGCGATGAGCGGCCCCCCGGCCAGCCCGAGCCGCACCGGCATGGGCATCGCGGCCAGCGAGATCGGGTAGAGCCCGAGGAGCACGCCGAGCCCGATGCCGGTGAACATCGCGATGAAGTTCGTGCGATTCAGATCCTTGACCGCGTTGCCGAGCACCGCCGCGACCTTTGCGATATCGGCCTCCTTGCCCACGATCTGCAGCATGTCGCCAAATTGCAGCCGCAGCGCCGGCACCGCGCTCATCTCCACATCCGCCCGGCTCACGCGCGTCACCGTCACGCCGTAGCGCTGCGTCAGCTCCAACTCGCGAATCGTCCGGCCGAGGATCTCCTTCCGCGTGACCACGAAGCGATCGAAGGTCACCGGCCCCGGCGTCTCCATGAGATCCTCCGGGCTCTCCGCGCCGACGATGAGACAAAGCTCCCGCAGGCTGCGCGACGTGCCGACCGCGAGCACGATGTCACCTTCGTGCAGCACCGTCTCGGAGTTGGCCACGCTGACCTCGGTTTCGCCCAGGTATTTGATCCGCGAAATGACGACGCCGAGCGTTTCCTTGCCGGGAATCTCTTGCAGCCGCAGCCCGCCGAGATTCGGATTGCGCACGCGGATGCTCATGCGCGCGAGCGGTTCGCCACCGGCGTCCTGCTCCGCCGCCAAGGCCGCCGCCTCCCGGGCCGGATCGATGCGCAAGACCGCGCGCAGCATGACCATCGCGAGGAGGATGCCGACGATCCCCAGGGGATAGGCCACCGCGTAGCCGAGGGCCGGAAGACTCACCTGCGCCGGGTCGAGGCCGGGCATTTGTTTCAGCGCCTCCTGCGCGGCGCCGAGCGCGGGCGTATTCGTCGTCGCGCCGGCGAAGATGCCCACGGCCGCCGCCATGTCGATGTGCAGGAGCCAGGAGCACGCGATGGTCAGCAGCGCGCCCACGAGCACGACGCCGGTGGCGAGGAGATTGAGCGGCAGGCCCTGCCGCCGCAGCGAGGTGAGAAAGCCCGGCCCGACTTGAATGCCGATCGTGTACACGAAGAGGATCAGCCCGAAATCCCGGACGAAGCCGAGCGTCTCCGCGGGGAGCGTGAGCCGGAAATGTCCGAAGAGAATGCCCGCAAACAGCACCCCGGCGACGCCGAAGCGCACGCCCCGCACCTGCACATGGCCAGCCGCCAGCCCGAGCACGGCCACACCCGCGAGGATGAGGACGGCGTAGGCGACGGGTTGCGTCGCGGAGAATTCAGCGAACCCAGGCATGAGGTCGGCGCCCGTCAGCGGGGTGCGAATCTTCTCCGGCTCCCGGGCCTCGCGCGTCCTGGCCGCTGGTTCCCCGAGCCTTCCCCGCCACCGGCGAGTCGTCCGTCGCAAGCAGAATGACGCTGTGTTTCATGGTGTCCCTTGGTGATTGTTTCCCTAAGGAAACGCTGATTTAATCAGACGCGTGGGCAAAGGTCATGAGGAGGTGCGGGGTCGTAGAGGGATGGAAGCCCAACGGAGTTTCGCGCAGACCGAGTATAGCCGCAAAAAGAAGATCACCCGGCGGGAGAAGTTCC
>JANNXQ010000258.1:0-5022 GCA_031409655.1 Chthoniobacteraceae bacterium
GGTTTCAACAGGCGGCTAGAGGCCGCTGAGGCAGACTTCAACGCCAAACGGTTTCGGACATTGACTGGTCTCGTTTGCAGTCTGGCGTTGAGCGTTTGAAGCGTGCCGATCCGGTTCGGGGCCACGTTGCGGGGGAGTTAGACAGGATTATCAGGATTGGCAGGATTCACAGGATTCCCTCTGGCGAAATCCGGTAATCCTCTAAATCCTGTGAATCCTGTCTCCATTTCCGGAAGCTTGGCCACAAACCGGATAGGTATGGATTGCAGTCTGGCGTTTCTGACCTTGGGGAAGAGGAGGTGCTGGCTGGGTAATCGAGGGTTCGGGTGCCGACCGTTTCACCCTTTTCCATCCGGGTCATCGGTGTGACATAGGGCCTTCGGCGCGCGTTTGGCATGGCGCGCGGAGCGACGCCATCCACCGACGCATGGGTTTCAACAGGCGGCTAGAGGCCGCTGAGGCGGATCTGCTCGGCGGTGGGCGGGGCGGTGGCGGTGCCGGTGGGGTCTTCGATGGGGCCCACGGCGAGGGCGCCGTCGGGCGCGAAGAGGAGGGGGAGGAGGCCGCAGTTGGGCACGTCGAGGCTGAGGCTGAAGTGGTGGAAGAGTTGCATGGCTTCGCGATCGATGCGGCCGGGGCGGGTGAGGGCGACCCAGAGGAGCCCGCGCATGAAGATGGCGTGGGAAAAGAGGACGATGAACTTTTCTGGCCGCGCCCGCAGTCGCTCGAGGGCTGCTTTCGCCCGGCGGATGAAGTCGGCGAAGGACTCGGCGCCTGGGCCATCGACGAAGTCTGGGTCCAGCAGATCCCAAAAGCCGCGGGCCATGGCGCGGCGTTCGATCTGGGTGGTCTGCACGCAGCGGGCTGGGGCGAGGTAGCAGATCTCTTGCACGGGCCACTCCTCGACGGGCACGGTGGCGTGGCGGGCGATGGTGGGGGCGCTGGTCTCGCGCGCCCGGGTGTAGGGAGAGGTGACGATCAAGTCCGGCACGCGCTCCAGCCAGCCGGCAAACTGCGCCGACTGGGCAAAGCCGCGCTCCGTGAGGGAGTAGGTGCCCGGTTCATCGGTGCGGGCACCAGCATTGCCCACGCTCTCGCCGTGGCGCACCCACCAGGCTTGGCGGAAGTCTTCGAGGCGGAGGGCGGGGTGGTGGAGGTCAGCGAGCATGGGCGGGGGCGGGGACTATCCTGCGCTCGGTCCGCCGCGTCACGCTTGCATCTTCTTTGGACTGCGCGGACTTGTCCGCGCTTTGTGGAGGAGCGGACTTGTCCGCGCGGTGGGGTGATACCATAGCCCGAAAACAATCGGAGTTTTTTACTCCTCCTGGTCCTTCTACTCCTGCTCGGGGCGTTTCGAGGACGAGGACGAGGACGAGGACGAGGATGAGGATGAGGACGCGGGTCCGTTTCATTTTACGGGATGGTATGAGTGCATCCGCCAGGCGGGGCACGCCCTCCACGGCAGCAAGCTGCCTCCTGCCACAAAGCGCGGACAAGTCCGCGCACTCCAAAGTTCACACGCTCTGCGGAATGGCTGGACGTGCGGCGCGCGTTTCTCGACTAAGTAGTGGCTTCTATGCGCCGACTTTTCTGTCTGTTCGCGATTCCCTTTACTGTGTGTGCGGCGGAGCCGGTGGCGGTTGCTTTGAGCGGGTCGCCGGGGCCTTACACCCTGGCGCAGTGGAAGCGGGACTGGCCGGGGTGCGCGTTTGAGGATGGGGTGAAGCAGGGGCGCATCTCGCTGGTGAAACGCGATGGGCGGCGCTGGTTGCAGGTGGCTTACACGCCGGGGGCGATCGGGCCGGGGGATAATGGCGCGGGGTGGCGGTATCCTTTCCGGGCGCGGGAAGCGGCGGAACTTTCCTACTCGATCTCTTTCATGAAGGACTTTGAATGGGTGAAGGGTGGAAAATTACCCGGGCTCTGCGGTGGGCCGGATAATGTGAGTGGCGGGCGTCCGGCGACGGGGACGAATGGGTGGTCGGCGCGGCTGATGTGGCGCGCGGACGGACGCGGGGAGGCCTACGTGTATCACAAGAATCAGCCGTCGAGCTTCGGCGAGAGTTTTCCTTTCCCCGAGACCTTCCGCTTTCCCACGGAGACGCCGCTGCGGGTACGGCTCGCGGTGATCATGAATCATCCCAGCAAACGCGATGGCGTGCTGCGGGTCTGGCTGACGGCGGGCACCCAGAGCGAGCAACTCATGGTGGAGCGTACGGACCTCGAATGGCGCTCGGTGCCGAGTTTCGGCGTGGACTCGATTTACTTTGAGACCTTCTACGGCGGGAGCGGTGCGGACTGGGCGCCGACGCGGCCAGGGTGGGCGGAGTTTGGGGATTTCAAAGTCGCGGCTGGAAGTCCGAAGCGTTGAGCGGACGGTGCTTCTCTTCCTCTGGCGAGGTGATGCAAACGATTCAACCCATGCCGATCCGGTTTGTGGCCAAGCTTCCTGAACTGGAGACAGGATTTACAGGATTTCGACAGATGGAATCCCGTGAATCCTGCCAATCTTGATAATCCTGTCCAACTCAACCGCAACTTGGCCACGAACCGGAAAGGCACGATTCAACCCTTTCAGGGTTGGCTGGTTTCTCAACTGGTTACCCAGGGTAGCTCGTGCCTCGCGACCGTGGGCTGGAAGATGGAACGCCGTTGGCGTTCTCACGCCGTTCGCGCCGCATGAATGCGGCAATCGTGTTACTTGATCACCACCGTCATCCCTTTGGTGATCATCTTGCAGAGCCGGATGGCGTCCCAGTTTGCGACCCTCATGCAGCCGTGGCTGGCGGCGCGGCCGATGGATTGCGGGCTATTCGTGCCGTGGATGCCGATGCCGGGTTTGTTTAATCCGCACCAGACGACACCGACGGGATTTCGCGGGCCGGCGGGGAGATTGTAGTAGGTGGTGCTGCGCTTGCCGGTCATGAGCACGCTTTTGTCCCAGCGAAAGGTGGGCATGGCGGCGATGCCGACGATTTTCCAAGTTCCCGCAGGGGTCTGGAGGCTGCCGCCGCCGGGGGTGATGGGCACGGTGCAGATCAGCCGGTCGCCTTCGTGGAGATCGAGGAGCTTTTCTCGGCGATGCACGGTGATGACGCGGTCGGCGTATTGCGGGAGTTCCGGCATGAGGCCGCTCTCGGGCACTTCCTCGAGTTTGAAGGGCTCGACATTCGGCACGCGCACTTCGTCGCCGGGCTTCAGGCTGTACATCTTTTTGTCCTTGTTCAGCTTGATCAGGAATTCGGGCGCGCAGTGATAACGCTCGGTGAGAAACTCGAGGAGGGAGGTGTAGGGGAGATACTTTTTCTTGGCCTGCTCCTGCGGCGTGCGCGGGAGATCGCCCACGTATTTCAGGTCGGACTTCTGGATGGTGTAGTGCGTGTAAACGGGGAAGACGGCGTCGAGGGGGATATTTTCATCCACGATGCCGGTCTCCGGCAGACCGCGGGAACGCTGGTAGCGTATGAGGGCTTTGGTCACGAATTCGCCCGGCGCGCCGTCGATCTTGCCCGGCCCGAAGAGCTGCTGATCGAGGAAGATCTGGAGGCGCGTGGTGACATCGCGCACGGCGACGGGGATGGCCTTGGCGATGGGCGGCTCGAAATTCGGATCGGCCGCTGGAGCGGGCATCGGCTCGGCAGGTGGCGGTGGCGCGACGGGCACGGGCGTCTCGCTGCGAAAAGCAGGGATGACCGGAGTCGTGGACTCCTGGGCCAGGGCAGCAGCAGCGAGAGCGAGGGAAAGTGCGAGAGATTTGATCATCGAGACTAGGAAAGTGCGGGAAGGTAGCGAATTTCGTGCGAAATAGAAGTGCGATGGCGCAGCCGCGTCCGTAAATACGCTCGCCGATGAAAACCGACCGTCTCCGCATTGCCCAAGTGGCCCCCCTCTGGACGCGCATTCCCCCGGCGACTTACGGGGGGATCGAGCTGATGATGAAACTGCTGACCGACGAGCTCGTGGCGCGCGGTCACGAGGTGACGCTCTTTTCCTCCGGCGACTGCGCGACGAGCGCGAAGCTCCACTCCACGGTGGAGACAAATCTCACGGACCGGATCTCGGCGGGGGAGATGTACATGTTTGAATATTACGCAAACTCGACGATGGCGGAGGTCTTGCGGGAGGCGCGGCACTTTGACCTCATCCACTATCATCTCAGCAGCGCCTGGATCCCGCTCGCGGCGGCTCCGCGCACGCGCGGGCTTTTCACCATGCACACGAGCCCGCATCTGGATGACGAATGGGTGATGCGCCGCTGGCCCGAGGTGGCCGTGGCGGGGATCAGCGAGTGCCAGATGCGCGGGGCCAGTGTGAAGCTCGGGCGGAAGTTTCCGGTGGTGTACAATGGGTGCGACTTTGACAGCTATGAGCCGAGTTACGAGCCGGGGAGCTACGTGGCTTTCCTCGGCCGGATGTCGCCGGAGAAAAATCCGCTCGGCGCCATCCAGATCGCGCAAGCCGCGGGCGTGCGCATCGTCCTCGCAGGCCAGCCGCAGAATCAAAACGAGGCCAGATATTTCGCCGAAAAGATCGAGCCGCTGATCGACGGCGAGAGCGTGCGCTGGATCGGCCCCGTGAATCATCCGCAGAAAAACGAACTCCTGCGCAATGCCGCCGCGCTCCTCTTTCCCATCGAGTGGGAAGAGCCCTTCGGTCTCGTGGTGATCGAGGCCATGGCCTGCGGTTGCCCCGTGGTCGCGCACCGGCGCGGCTCGGTGGAGGAGGTGGTGGAAAATGGGGTGACGGGTTTCCACGCGGGCGTCATCGATGGGATGGCGGAGCTGGTCCCGCAGGCCATCGCGCTCGATCGGCAGCGGGTGCGCGAGCGGGCCATGGAGCGCTTCGGGTACATCAAGATGGTGGACGAATACGAGGCGCTCTACCGCACGCTGTTGCGGGGGTAGCCATGGGAGCGCCGCCGTCCCGTGCGGCAGACTTCAACCACGCGCGTAGCGCCACGTGCTCACGTTGTTGAAAAAATGGCGCTGCGCGCGAGCTACGGGTTGCCGCACGGGACGGCGG
>JANNXQ010000259.1:0-89913 GCA_031409655.1 Chthoniobacteraceae bacterium
TACCAGCCGATTTTTCCGTCGGTGTTGGTGTAGCCCACGGAGGGCCGGTTGAAATCGTCGGCCCGGAGCGACGGGGCGAAAAAAATCCAGAAAAGAAGCAGGATAGCCTGAATCATCCCGCAGCCCCCGGTCATTCCCCATGGTGCCAGTGCACATGGATCGTTGGAGCTGTCCGAAATTTTGGTGCGGGATCGCGTTTCCGGCGACGGACTGAGTTTGTGACTAATGTTCATGATGTGGTGCGCAGCGAGGTGAAGTCGTATTCATCGTCATACTTCCCGGTGAGGCCGTTCGCCGCAACGACGGTCGAGAGAGAGCCCGCGGGCAGGAGCAGCGTGCCGAATGCAGAACTGATGAGAGCAATTCTAAGGTGCATTTTGTGTGACTTTCAAACGCAGGTAGCGCGATGAAATCGTGCTCGCCGTGGGAATGGTGGCCCTGACGGTTTGCACGGTGCCGTTGTCGGTGAGGATCGCCTGAGTTACTCCGCTGGTGGACCAGGAGTTTGTGGCGAAGGTGTCGCTCCACTCGACGGCAAAAGTCACCCCGCCGGTGAGTGCGGCTTTGCTGCGGGTGTAGGTGATCTCCACAGCGCTGGCGGTGCGGATGGCGGAGAGTGCGACGTGGCTGGAGGCTGTGGGATTCTGCGCGGTGGCGTATTCGAGGAGGTTCTGCTCGCCGTCGTTGTTCGGATCGAAGGTGTCGGCTGCGATGCCGGTGTTCGCGGTGGTGCCGAAGTAGGCGAAGCGCCACGTTTCCAAGGTAGTGCCGGTGACGGTCAGGACAAAGGTGTCGCTGGCGGTCCGGGCGCCATCGCTCACGGTGGTGGCAATCGTGGCGGTGCCGAGTTGATTGGCGGCGGGGGTTACGGTGACGGTGCGGTTCGCGCCGCTGCCGCCGAAGACGATGCCTGAGGTGGGGACGAGCGTCGGATTTGACGATGCTTTCGTGAGTGCGAGCGCGAATGCAGAGGTGAAGTCGTCGCCCACGGTAAGGGCCAGCGCGGACGTCGCTGAGTTCCTGCCGATGGATTGGTCAGCCGGGCCGGTGATGGTCGGGGCAGTGTCCGGTGCGACGCTCAAATTCTCGGCGCTCGTCTCAGTCCAGTCGGTCATCGTCGCGGCGCAGACGGAGAGGCCGGCGAAAATGCTCGCAGGCATCGTGATGGTCTGCGGCGCGCCGAAGGTCGTCCACGTAATGCCGTCCGGCGAGTGTGAGGTAGTGAACACATTTCCGCGCCGATGAATGCGCACCCATTCCACGCGTCCGCCCACCGCACCGAGATCGGCGGTGGCGCTTGCGGCGGCGGCGGTGCGGCGGATCGTTTCCATCCGGTCGTCTCCGCGCCAGCCGAGGTGGACGATTGCGGAGTCGGCGGAGAGCGAAGCCCGCATCATCACGCCGCTTTTGGAAGTCCCCTGCGCAGTCTCAAAGCTCCTCAGCCGCGCCGTCACCGCGCCGTCGCCAGTCAGCCCCGTATGCACGAAACGATGACTGTCCGCCGTGCTCGAAACATCGCTGCCTGAGCCGCGCAGCACCCAGCGCCCGCCGCGCATCCCGCTTTCGCCGGCCAGCCCCACCGTGCCGATGTCCGTCGCCGTCCAGCCCGCAGTCAGCGATTCGGCGAGGAAGAAATCATCCACATCCACCACGCTGATTGCGGCGCTCGCCGGGATGTATAAAAAGATCGTCGCGCTCGTCGCCGACGCGTCCATCGTGAAAGTATGCGTGTGCTTTGTCCATGTGTTGCCCGTGCCCGTCTTGCTCGTCGAAGTCTGCGCCGCACCGTGATTTTTCACACCGAGCTGCAGCGACTGATTGTCCGTGCGCATCCAGCACGACAGCCGGTAAGTCGCCCCCGGAGTCAGCCCGACCACGGTCTGTTCGGCCCCGCGATCCGCCGCCGGGTTATTAAAACGAAACGCATAACCGCCCGAGCGCACCGGCGACACCGAACGCACCAGCGTGTCCCCGTACGGCGACCAAAACTCATCTTCTCTCCCCGATTCAAACCCTGCGTCCATCGTCGCTGCCGCGCGCCGCACTTGCATATCGTCCGCATACGCATCGCCGTACTGCGCCGGCACCCACGCAAACACGCGCGCCGATGTCTCCGTCAGCCCCATCGTAAAAGGCACCTCCGCCTCCGTGAAACCCGTGCTGCTGATCGCATCGTAAAACTGCGCACCGCCGAAGTTTTTCACCCCGAGCCGAATCTCCGGCCACGCCGCCGAGCCCACCGTCCCATAGCCCGTCAGCACATAAGGCACACCCGGCACCAAGCCCGATACCGTCTGCTCGAAATTCGCACCCGACGCCGTCTGCGGATTAATGCGGCCGCCTGCGCCGCCACTGCGCCCGCCCGTCGCCGACCACGATGAATTTCCCGACTGATCCCAATTTCCCAGTCGGTAAGTCCACCCGCCATTTCCCACCCGCTCCGAGCGCGAATAAAAGCGCACATAATCCACCTCCATCTTCCCGTTCGTCGAAGCCCCGAGCGTCCCGTAGCCGCCCGACGGAATATTGTAAGCCCAGCCCCCCGTCTCCACCTCACTCGTGAGATAAATGAAATGATTAACGTGCGACACCGCAGTCGTCTGCGACCATACCTCCACGCCATCGATATAAAAGCGATTGATCCCCGGCTCCCACAGCACCCCGTAAGTATGCCAGTTCCCCTGCAATGCAGTCGCGCCGGGATTATTCACCAGCCCGCTGCCCACGCTTTTGTGCTCCGCGCCGTAGCCGTCCCAATGCACATTGCTCACCGTCCGATTGTTGATCGTCGCCCCGCCGCTGTCCCTGTGCCGATGCTCCACCACATCGATCTCCGTGCCATTCGCCGCCGGGTTGTCCCCCGTATTATTAACGGTGGGCGACTGGAGCCAAAACGCAGACCACATCCCATCCCGCGAAGTGAACCGCGCCCGCGCCTCCCAATAGCCGAAAGCATCCGTGAACTTCCCGCTCGATCCCACAAACCCCGTCTTGTGAACCCCAGATTCCGTGTAAGTCGCAATCGTCATCGCCCCGCCGCCCATGCTCACTGCCGCCGCCACATTCTGCGCATCGCGCCGCGCGCCCGTCGTGATGCTCCACTTCGTCGTATCCAGCGAAGCGCCGTCAAACTCATCACTCCAATTCAGTGCCCACCCCGCCCCCGGAACCTGCGCCCGCACCTCAAAACCAAGGCACGACAAAAAGACGCAGACAAGAACGAGGTTGAAACGCATACGAAGAAGGGTGGACATGGTCATGGCGCGGTGACTTTCAAATGCAGGTAGCGGCGGAAAATGGTGCTGTCACTTGGGATGGTGGCGTTCACTGTTTGCACGGTGCCGTTGTCGGTGAGGACCGTCTGCGTCACGCCGGTCGCAGACCAGGAGTTGGTGGCGAGAGTGTCGCTCCACTCGACGGCGAAAGTAAAACCGCCCGTGAGCGCGGCTTTGCTGCGGGGGTAGGTGATCTCCACGGAGCTGGCGGTGCGGATGGCTGAGAGTGTGACGAGGCTGGTGGTGTTGGGGTTTTGCCCGGTGGCGTATTCGAGGAGGTTCGCTTCGCCGTCGTTGTTGGCGTCGAACGTGTCGGCGGAGTTGCCGGTGTTGGCCGTGGTGCCGAAGTTGGCGAAGCGCCACGTCTCCAGCGGCGCGCCGGTGACGGTGACGACGAACGTGTCGCTCGCGGTGAGTGTGCCGTCGCTCACGGTGACCGTGATGGTGGAACTGCCGAGTTGATTCGCGGCCGGGGTGACGGTGACGGTGCGACCCGCGCCGCTGCCACCGAAGACGATGGCCGAAAGCGGAATGAGCGCCGGGTTCGACGAAGCCTTCGTCAGCGTGAGCGACGTCGCGGCGGTCTCGATGTCCGCAATCGTGAACGAAAGCGCGCCAGTAGCAGTATTCACCGCGATGCCCTGGGCGGCGATGTTGCTGATCGTCGGCGCGTCGTTCACGGCGCTGACGGTCAGCAGGAAGGTGTCACTGGCCGTGAGTGCGCCCTCGCTGACCGTGACCGTAATCGTCGCCGTTCCGTTCATGTTTGGAGCGGGAGTCACGGTCACGGTGCGGCTCGCGCCGCTGCCGCCGATGACGATGTTGGCCGTCGGGACGAGCGCGGTGTTGGAGGAAGACTTCGCGAGTGTGAGCGATGCGGCGGCGGTAAAATCGTCGGCGACGGTGAACGGGATTGCACTCGTCGCGGTGTCTTCGTTCACGGTTTGATTCGCGACGTTGCTGATGGTCGGGGGAGCGTTGATCCCGTGAGTCAGGGTCGGGTAAACGAAATAGGTTTCCGCATCGCCCGAGGGATCGATCGCGGCACGATCCACGGAATCCAACAACGCCTTGACTTCCAAGTTCGCGGGATAGCGTTTGTGGGCGACTTCGTAAGCCGCAGCCTTGTAGCCACCCGCGCCGAACCCCTCGCCCGTGTAAAACCCGCCCTTGATGGATGAAGTGCCCGTGCGGACGAAGTCGGCGTAGAAATCAAACGGCTTCTCCAACGTTTCGCCATAGGCCCCTGTCCGCTGATAGAGATCCAGGCCGTTGGCGAAGAGAGTCTCCGACATGGCCATCATCTGGCGAAGCGAGAGCTGCCCATAGTAAAGGCCGAGATCCTCGACGTGGCGGTAGCGATCGACGATTTCACCGTCCTGGGGCGGCGGATTCATGGTGTCGGCGGGGGCCACGAAGGGATCGCCGGCCATGAGGATCATGCCATCGAAGAGTTCGAGGAAATCACGGGGGTTTTCCGGGCTGTCCACTGCGAACTGAACCAGCGATTGATCACCGATGGCGTAACCAATCAACAGATAGCCCATGGTGTGCGAGACCAGATGGTTCTGATAAAGCTGCCCGCCGAAATAGATGCTATCCAGGTTGCTGGATTCCACCCATCCGCGCGGATCGGTGGTGGAACGTTGGAAGGGCGTATTCCACCGGTCGATGCCTTGCTGAAGCGTCGGGAGCACCGCGCGAAACCAGTTTTCCACCACCGTCCGCTCGGCGGCGCTGAGCGTGGCGTGGAGATAGTCGTAGGAGAAGACGAATTGGTTGATGCTCCGCGCCAGTTCCATGCTGGCATTTGGAAAGCGAATCGTCTCGTCAAAGTCCGTGCCGGGCAGAGGCGTCGCTTGCGCCCAAGCCAGCAGGATTTCCCTGGCTTTGGCTGCATGGGCAGCGTTGCCCTTTAACTGATAGGCCAGCGCCATCTTCGCGGCCTGGCCGCCGGCGACCTTCGCTCGATCAAAAAAGACTGATGAGTCCCGCCCCGTGTAAGGGGCGCCCACGGGGTCATTGCTCCACGCATCCGCCCGGGATTTCAAATCCAACCAAGCGGAATAGCGGGGCTCCACCTGGGCGTTGATGGCGTTCTTGATTTCGACGACATCGGCGGAGTTGAGCAGGAGTCGTGGATGCGGCTGGGTGATGGGCGGGACGGTGATTTCCCGGACGTAGAAATTGTCGAAGTGGCAAATATCCGAGTTTCCATCCCCAATGCTCTTGATGATGCCGGCGTAGCCGCTCGTATAGCTGGCATCGGTAAACGAACCGCTGGCGACGACGGTTCCCGCTGGGTTTTTGACGTTCCAGTTGAACTGCGTGGCGACCGTGGACCATGCGCTGATGGTGTAGTATTTGGTGGTGGCAAAAGTCTCCGATGAACTGGTGTCGCTGGTGTAGATGGTCAGGCTTCCGGCCGAGCCCCGTCGCAGCACTTGCACCTGCTTGGTATTCAACTGCAGGCGAATTTGATAATGATTCGTTCCCCCGCCGCTCACCATGAATAGCAAACCGGCGCGTCGGGTAGGGGTTTCGCCCCGCACGTCCACGGAAGCACTCCAATCGCCCGACTGCAGAGTGACTCGGGTATGGTAGAGCGTTTGCTCGGGCTCCTGGAGTGACGGATTCGCGTTATTCACCAGGATCTCGTGATCGGTCAGCGACCAGGTGCTGGCCCCGCTGGCCTGCCAATACCAACCGAGGTTGCTCGCCGTATGGGTGTAAGCCACATCGGGCCGGTTGAAGTCGTCGGCCCGGAGCGACGGGGCGAATGAAAGACAAAGCAGGAGCAGGATTGCGTGGATCATCCTGAAGCGTCCATCGCTGGGGTGGTCGGAATTCCCCGCTCTCCAGATGGACTCGGGAACCGGGGCTCCGAATGGCGTGTCAGACCACGGACTGAGTTTGTTGCACGAGTTCATGGGGCGGTGACGTTAAGCCGGGCAAAGCGCCCACGAGTGGAACCGCTCGTGGGAATGGTGGCTTTGACGGTCTGCACGGTGCCGTTGTCGGTAAGGACCGTCTGCGTGACGCCGGTGGCGGACCAAGAACTGATTACGAGGGTGTCGCTCCACTCGACGGCGGAAATCACACCGCTGGTGAACGCGGCTTTGCTGCGGGTGTAGGTGATCTCCACGGCGCTGGCGGTGCGGATGGCTGAGAGCACGACGCGACTGCTGGCGTTGGGATTTTGCGCGGTGGCGTATTCGAGGAAGTTCTGCTCACCGTCGTTGTTCGCGTCGGCGAGGTCGGCGGCGTTGCCGGTGTTCGCAGTGGTGCCGAAGTTGGCGAAGCGCCACGTTTCGATGGCAGTGCCGGTGACGGTGACGAGAAAGGTGTCACTCGCGGTGAGGGTGCCATCGCTCACGGTGATGGTAATCGTGGCGGTGCCGAGTTGATTGGTCGCGGGGGTGATGGTCACGGTGCGGTTCGCTCCGCTGCCGCCGAAGACGATACCCGCGGCGGGAACCAGCGTGGTGTTGGAGGAGGACTTTGTGAGCGTGAGCGCGGTCGCGGCGGTTTCGATATCACCGATGGTGACGCCGAGGGCTCCGGTATTGGCATTCACCGCGATGCTGCGGTCGGCGATGTTGCTGATCGTGGGCGCGTCGTTCACGGCGGTGACGGTGAGTGTAAATGTGTCAATCGTGGTGAGCGCACCGTCGCTGCCGCTGACCGTGATCGTGGCGGTGCCACTTTGGTTTGCTGCGGGCGTGACGGTGACGGTGCGGTTCACGCCGCTGCCGCCGAAGACGATGTTGGCATTGGGCACGAGCGCGGTGTTGCTCGAAGTGCCGCTGACGGTCAGCGAGGCCGCGGCGGTGAAGTCGTCGCCGAGAGTGACAGGCAGCGCCGTCGTGGCGGTGTCCTCGTTCACGGTCTGATTCGCCACGTTGCTGATCGTCGGGGTGGTGTTTTCGAAGGTCAGGATGAGTTGAGGCCGATTGGCGACAGTCGAGTTTTCGCGCGAAGCATAGGTGACGTTGCCAGAGCCGCCGTAGTTGTCCGTGGAGAGGATGCTCAGCGAAAGTTTGTCATCGCCGAGCAAGGCGTCCGCGACCTGCGGGGTGACGGTAAACTCCACGGGTTGCCCCGTGACCGGGAGCCACTGGGCGAAGAGTTTGCCCGCGGCGGGCTTGTTGTTGAAGGTCAGCGTGGTCTCGCTCCAGGTATCGCTGCTCACCAAGGTCGCGCAGCTTTCATTGCCAGCCTGGCTGGCCGAGGTTCCGGCGAGCCGCACTCTGGCCTGCACGATTTTCCCGCTCACGCCGCTGAGATCCCAGCGGAGAAACGCCTCACGATTCACGTCGCTGGCGGTGATGTCCTTGGTCTGCAACGACGTGGCCGTTCCGAAGTTCGAGTCCGCATTCACTCCGCCCTGCACGTAAGCGTCGGCGACCGGCAGGAGCGTGACGGTATGTGTGGAGGGCTGGACCTTTTGCACCTGCAGATGCAGCACGGCGAAATCCACCACGCTGTCGTTGCCGACGGCCACATTCAGCCGGCCATCGGCGAGCAACGCGGGGCTCACCTCGACGGTGCGCACGGTCGGCGCGGCGGTGGAGATGGGCGTCCAGCCCAGGCTGGAACAGGCTTGCGCGCCGCCGATCGAGTCGAGTCGCAGGCGGTCGTCGCCGGAGCCGGAGCCAATCGCGCGCAGGCTCACGGTGAGCGACGCGGCCACGATGGTATCGCCGGGATCGAGCGTGAAATCGAAGGTGAACGCCGTGCGCCGTGTGCCGGTGAGCAGGTCGAAGAGCGCATCCGCCGGCGTGGCGTCGATGGCCTGCACTTGCGCGAGCCACGCGGGATCGACCGCGGCGGCCTCGCCGACTCCGCCGGTGCTGGAGTGCTGATCGATGTCGCCGAGCCACACTTCGCGAAACTCCGAGGCCGGCCACTTCAGCCGCTGCTGGAGCTGCCCGTAGTAAAGGCTGCGCGGATGCACGGGCACGCCGCTGGGGCCGCTGCTGTCATAGGTGCCCGCCGGGTCGGCGCCGACGGGGTCGGAACTGGCATACGTCGGCCCGATGGAACCGACGAGCCAATTGCGCGCCGTGGGCGGATTCCGCACGCGAAAGCCGTCTGCTTTGCAATTCCACACCGCCATGTAAGCGCCCGCCCAGCCGTGACCGGTGCCGAGGTTGCCGCGGTTCTGAACGTTGATGTAGTGGCCGTTTATCGTGATCAGATCGAACAATCCTCCGACCGACCAGCGGTGATGCGGCCCGGTATCGGAATAGGACGTATCCGAGGTGCCATGCACGAAGACATTCGGCCCAGGGACGGCGGAGCCGAAGGCGAAATCATGCCGGCCCTTGCGCGCATGGTTATTCACGAAGAGCGCCAGTTCGCTCCCGTTATTCGAGAATGGATAGCGCCTGCCGCCGTCGATGATCGAGATCGGGTCGAGGCACTGCGAATCCGCGACGGTGATCCATTTCCCGTCGCCGTCGAGCCTCACCGCATTTGATCCGAAATACTGCGCCGTGATATTGCGCACCCAGCCGTGCTGCGTCTTGCCCATGCTGATGAAAGTCCACGCGTGATTTTCGTCCGTGCTGCTCACGTAATCGGAGAAGCCGTAGAGGTCCTCGATGCCCACCTGCTCGATGCGACCGCTGAAAGTATAACGCCACACCTGCCCGCCGCCGTATTGCGATTCGAAGGTCTGCGGCAGCGGCGCGTCCACGGTGATCCAGTTCCCCTCGATCCGCGTGATCACGCGATCGAAAAGGAGATGTTTCGACTCGGCGGTCCACGGCTCATCACCCGGATCGCCGCCACTTCCCGGCCCGAGCTGATCCATGTCGATATCCGCGATCCAGTTCGCCGTTTTCGGTCGGTTCACCTGCACGGTATGCCCCACGGCGAGGCCGCTGGTGCTGTCCACTTCAAACGTCCGCGCGCCCGCGGGCACGAGCTTCTGCGTGAGGTCGTGCGTCGTGCCACTCACCGTGCTGTGACTGCCGGAGCCAGTCACGGAGATGAGCGTGTATTGCCGTGCATCCGTCGCCCGCAGCCGCGTGCCGGTGGTGGCGGAATCCCCCGCGCCTTTTAATACCACGCCGCTCGCCTCGATCGTGACCGTGCTCGGGAGCTGGTATTCGCCGGCATTGAGGAAGACCACGCCGCGCCAGCCATTTGCATCCGGCGTCATCGCCTCCACGGAATCAATCGCCGCCTGGATCAGCGCCGTGTCATCGCCGGTGCCGGGGCTGACATACACCCAGCGACTCTGCGGGATGAGCGCCATGACATTCGGCAACGGCTCCGTGCCGCCGCGATACCCGCACTGGGAAAAATCCGTGATGCGTTGTCCGCGGGAGTCGAGTTGGTAGAGCAGATTCCCCGTCGCCGAGGGATAAACCCACGCCCCATTCGGGGCCTGCGCCACGCTCCGCCCGGGACTCCACACCAGAAGGAGCGCGAAAAGAACACGGGAATAGCGGCGGAGGGAATTCATTCGGCTGGAGGGAGCGATACGATAGCCGAGAGGGGCGGTCTCTCAACCAAACGTTCCTAGCCTGTTCCTTTGCCCGTCCTGCCCGCACGGCAATCGGATGCGGGGCCGCTCACGGAGCCGTGACCTTGAGCCGGGCAAAGCGCGCGGGGATGCCGGTGCCGGTGGGAATGGTGGCCTTGACGGTCTGCACGGTGCCGTTGTCGGTGAGGATCGTCTGCGTGACGCCGGTAGCGGACCAGGAATTCGTGGCGAGAATGTCGCTCCACTCGACGGTGAAGAGGATGCCACCGGTGAGCGCGGCTTTGCTGCGGGTGTAGGTGATCTCCACGGCGCTGGCCGTGTGGATGGCAGAGAGTGTGACGAAGGAGGTGGCGTTGGGGTTCTGCCCGGTGGCGTATTCGAGGAGGTTCGCTTCGCCGTCACCATCGGTGTCTTGCAGAGCGTCAGCGGGCGCCGTCGGATCGAGTTGATTGGTGACTTCCCACACGTCGGGGATGCCGTTTTCGTTGAAGTCGCCGTCGCTGCCGATGATGGCGTCGATGCTGACGGTGCCGGTGGTGTTGGGCGGATCGAAGCGCAGGGCTTTGATGGTGTGGCCGGTCCAATTGGTGTTGGCGGCGACGTTGACGGCATACCATTTATAGACGCTGCCTGCGGGCACGGAGAAGGTCACGGAGTTGGTGGCGCTGATGCCGGTAAGTTCGTTGCTGAAGAAAAGTTGGGCGCTGCCGCCGGCGCTGCTTTTCATGCGCACGAGCACGATGGGGACGTTGTTGCCGGGAATGTTCATGGCGGTGCTGCGATTGAACTGTGGGTCGGCACCGCTGAGCGTGGTGGAGAGTGCTCCGCCGGACACGGTGGCACCGGTGGCTGTGGCGTTGGCTGTCCAGCCTTCGAAGTTGGCGTCGTAGTTGAAGAGGTAGGCGAAGCGGCCGAAGGGGAGTTCATCGACGGTGATGAGGAAGGTCTCGGTGCTGGTGAGTGTGCCATCGCTGACGGTGAGTGTGAGGGTGGATGCGCCGCTTTGCATGAAGGCTGGTGTGATGGTAACGGTGCGATTGGCTCCGCTGCCTCCGATGACGATGCTGCTCAGCGGGACGAGCTGTGTGTTGGAAGATGCGACGCTGAGTTGAAGCGATGCCGCGGTGGAGTTGAGGTCGCCAATGGTGAATGGGATCGCGGTGGTCGCGGAGTTTAAGGGCAATGTTTGATCTGCGATGGCGCTGATGGCTGGCGGGAGATCGACGGGGGCGTTGGTGGTGACGGTGGGCGTTGTGTTGGTGGTGAAGGCGATGTTGAACTGCGTGTTCGTGCCAGATTGCGAGACGGCTTTGCGGCCCTGGTATTGCAGGCTGGCACCATCGCCGACGTAGAGTGAACCGGTGCCGGTGCCTTTGTCGGTGATGATGGCAAAGCGGCCGGTGAAGGCGATGCCGAGCGTGTCGTCGGTGTAGCTGTCGGTCGGGGCGACGTTGGAGAGGATGTATTGGACGATGTTCTGCGCGGCGACGGTGCTTTCGACTTTGAGTCCGACGACGATGCCGGCTTTTTCGAGCTTGGTGACATTGGTCACGGTGCCGCTGGTGGCGGTGCCTTGATGGGTTTCGTAAATGGTGGTGAAAGGGCGATTCCATGCTTCACCGACTTGGCGGACGGCTAGCACGGGTGCGACTTGCGTGTCGTAAGGCGCGGGGCCTGCGAGAATCGCTGGCGTGCTGGCTTTGGCGTATTCGCGACCTGTCGCGCCGGGCATGATCAGCTCCATGTAAGTCGGCACGGAGTTGATCGTGGCGGTGAAACGACCACGCACGGTTTGATCATAAGTGGCGGATGCTTGAGTGCCGGTGAAGTAGCGCCAACCGGGTTGCTGGTAAACATCGCCGATATCGGTTTGAAAACGGCTCGCCTGACTCGTCAGCGGGAGTGCAGTGGTGTCGGTTTGCGTGAGGTCGAGTGAGTCGCCGAGGTTGTGATAGAGGTAATCGTGGAACTGATTCGAGACGGTGGATTTCGAGCGATAGATGTCCACGTAGTAGCCGGTGGATTGCGAGGTGCGCACGATGGCCATAGTGCGCTGTTGGGTGCCTTCAGCAGCGGTGCCCATGGTGTCGGCAAAGGTGGTGCAGGTGAAGGAGTTGTCCGGTGAGACGGCTGGCTGCGAGGCTGCGGGTTCCATCGCGGCGACTTGCACGAGGTTCATCGCAAGGTCGCCCCAGCCGCCGTCTCCTTGCGTGGCGCCATTGACGATCACCGTGTTGTGCGCAGCGGCGACTCGATAGTAGTTCTCGTGTGTGGCGGAGCCGTAAGTGCCTTTGCCGCCTTCTGCGCCGAGCACGATGCCTTTGCCATAGAGTTCCATGTTCATGCCGTGCGCATGTTGATGGACATAGGAGCCGCCGCCGCAGACAAAATACATCAGCGCATTGGCAGCGCTGTTGTTCGTCGGGAAATTGCGCTGCAAGGCGAGGCCGGGATAGGAGAGCGTATCCGAGCGTGGAATCGAGAGAGCGACGGGCGCTTCGGTCACGGTATCGGCGAACCAAAACAGCGACATCGCGTCCTGCATGGCGGCAGTAACTTGGTCGGAGCGTTTGTATTTAAACTTCGCCACCGCGTCATTGATGAGCGCTCCATACTGCGCTTTCAGGTCGGGCAGATTGCGCTCGATGGCACGGCGATACACCATCTCGTATTCGAAATACGGGATCTCATAGTTGTCGTCGTTGTGGTAGTCGCCGAAGTGAATCTGCACGCTGTTGGGGAAGACGAACTGGAAGTTCCGTGGCATCGACTTCAGCACATTTGGATACGCGCTATACAGATTGAGCGTGGGGTCATAGTGCTCCAGCAGCGTCATGAGATGCGAGTGCGCCTTGTTGACGTCATTGGAGTATGACAAAGGCTCGGGCCAGATATCGCCGGGGTTCACGTATCTCGCGGCCATCGTCTGGAGCGACGAAAAATTGGGCGCATCGGTTGTGAGGTAAGTGTTGAGCGAGGTGGCACGTTCGCTGGAACTGTCCAAGGCCAGGACGTTGTGAACGAGACAGCCCGACATGTTCGCGGACCAGTTGTTGCCGTCCTGACTGTTGTCCCGCATGAGCTGGTAGTATTTGCGGAACACGGCCTGCGCATCAGTGAAGTCGAACGCGACATTGCTGCCTCCCGTGGTGCCGAGTTGATAGACTTGATTCCCCGCCTGAAGCCAATCGTAGAGGAAGTCATACATCACGGGCAATTGCGTGCCCAAGGCCGGTCCCTCGCCGAGCAGTCCATCCGAGAGTATCCAACCATTTGCCGTGGCCGTCACATTGTTCAGCCCTTGAATGGCGTTGTGCAAAATGTCTGCAGCACATTGAGCATACGCGACATTGCCCGTGAGGTGATACATCACAGCGCAGTCCACGCCGACATTGAAACGCGCCACGGCAGTGGTGTCGGTGGCCGAGGTGGTGGTCTGCGTGAACTTCGGCACACCGGTCGTGGTCGTGAGAGGCATGGCTCGCAGATAGGTGTCGCGATTGGCTGCGACTGCGGCATCAGCACGATCTTCCATCATCGCAAACTGCGCCGTGGCCCAGCCTGCATTGCGCAGCTTTGCCAAAACGCCATCGCGCTCCGACATGCGTGACCAAATAAATGGCCGCGACGAAACGCCGGTGCGCGGCGACACGCTGAGCACACCGGTGGGCGAAACATTCGTCGCATTCCCCGTCGCCATCACGCGCGCCGTGCCAGAGCCATTGCCTTTGAACACCGCACTCTTGCCATCCGCAGCGACGACGAGATCACGACTCAAAACGCCGCCTGTCATGTCCTTGAGCGACCACGCTGCGTTCACATTGGCGATAAAACTCCCATCCCCTGCACGCGAGATCGCATACAGCGTCAATGCTTGCCCCGAGGCGAGGAGTTGCGATGGCACGGGTGCATTCGCGCTGCCATTCGCAGCCGTCTCGATTTGGATCAGCGGCACCAGCGCACTGCTGCTCGGCCCTGGACTGGCAGGTGCCATGAGGTCTGCGAACGTCTTCGTCAGTGCCAGGGAATCAAACGTTGCCTTATCACCCGAGTCCACACCGGAGGCCCGCAGATTCACCGACGAGATCGAAGTGATGCCCAGATCCTGAATCAGTTGCATCTGACCATTCGGAAATGCCGTCTCAGCATTCGTCGCAGGATTCACCCAACCTGTGACCTTGTTGTAATTGCCACCAGCGGTCTTCTCGATTTTCAAAACGAGATACCGCGTATCCGTCACATAGCCGCTGGAACCGATCCATTCATCTTGGGCTAAGTTCTCCGCCGGGACGCTGGTTCCCTTGCCGAGGAAATAGTAGCCATATTGCCCGCTCGAAGGCAGCCCTGTGACGCCGAAATTGATGCCGTTCGTCGTGTCCGTTGCGCTGTTCGTCAGCGAGACCGCATACGTGTCACCCGTGTTGGGATTGCCGCCGAGTTTGATCAGCAAGCCGACATAAAACGTTCCCGTTTGCGCCGTGGTCAGTTGTCGTGTCGCAGGCACACCCGCACCCGTGCCCGCGATATCCACGCCCTTCACGCCGCCGATCATCGCCCCGCCCGCAGGCACCACGAAGATAGTGCTCGCCACCGTTGTCGCCGTGAGCGAACCCGCCGCGCCCGCAACCCAGCCACCCGCCCAGCCATATCCGCTCGCTCCTTTTCCCGCGAGTGCGCCGGAGTAGCTATCGAAGTTATCCGATGCAATCACCGTCACCAGCGGAGGTGCGGAAGGCCCAGGATTCACCGCGTAATTGATCTGCGGCCAGATCGCGACATTTCCCGCCGCTCCTTCCGCCGAGGTCAGCGTGTAGCGATTTCCACCCGCCACCGCACTCTGCGAACTGAAACGCAAAAACACAAACTGCCCCGCACCTGCACCGCCTGCGTATTGCGCATTGAGATAGCTCATGAGATTCGCACTCCCCACGACGCTCGTGGTTGTGACGCCGATGCTCGAGGTCGGGATGAGCGCATTGTTTTGCAGCAAGGTCGCATCCGTAGCGTCCAGCGCGGTGGTCGCGCCATAGTAGTCGCCCGCCAAAAGCGTCGCACTCGCCCGCCGCCCCAAACCATACAGATCCACGATCGGCGGAGTGCCAAGCACGCTCGCGTAGTTGAACGAAAACGAAGCGCTCATGAACGGATTGCTCACTGCCCCCAAACTCGGCAACTGAAACGCCATCACCACCGAGCGATCCGTCACCACCGTCCCCACACCGCCCACGTTCATCGTCGTCGTCGTCCCATCCGCAAAGGCACCGGTGGACTGAACCGCACCGTCGGTGGCATTGCTGTAAAGCGTCTGCGCTTGGGTCGGCCCGGCTAGCAGGAAAGCCAGTGAGAGAGCAGTCGCGAGACGCTTGAGATGAGATTGAAAAAAGAACATCGCTGAATTAACCGGCAGATATTGGCATTTCATTCTGACAGATCGGCTCCATATCTGATAGCAAATCTTGTGTCGGATTCAGCCGATGAGGGAAACAACCGAGACTGAGCCGAAGGTTCCTGGGACTGCGGCAGCACTCTTCGTTCTTCGCTCTTCGTTCTCCGATCAAGGCCTCGTCACTTTCAAATGCAAAAACCGCCGCATGATACCGCTGCCCGCAGGCACGGTGACTTTAATCTGCTGCGTGGTGCCGTTGTCGCTGAGGATCGTCGGTGCGCTAACGTTAGTGGTACTCCAGTCGTTGCCGAGGGTGTCGCTCCATTCGACGAGGTAGGTGAGGTCGGTGGCGGATTTGTTTTTGGTGTAGATGAAGTCGAGGGTCGCGGTGGCTTTGGTGACGGAGGCTGGGACGGGATCGCCGGCGTTGGGGTTCATCGCGGTGGCGTGTTCGACGAGATTGCCGATGCCATCGTTGTCGGGATCAGCGAGGTCTCCGGCGATGAGCGGGTTGTTGGCGTTGGTGCTGAAGTTCGTGCTTTGCCAGGTTTGCCGTGCGGAGGGAGTGATGCGGGTGAGGAGCACATCGTTGCCGGTGCCGCCGATGTAGCTGATGCGCCACCACTGGCTGTCTTCGAAAAACTCCGCGCCTTCCTGCAGGCCGGTGAAGGTGCCGATGATGGCAGTGGAGTTGCCGCTGTTGTCGATGATGCGGAAGGTGCTGCCTGCGGCGAGGCCGGGAACGGCGACGAGGTCGAGTGTGCCTGCCAGGGTCATGCTGCTGCTAGCGCTGGTGAGGCGAAGCTGATCGTATTGCGTGCTGGCGGTGGTGCCATTGATACGAACTCGCAGCGTGCCGGCGCCGTCCACGGCGAGGCCGCCATTCACAGTGCGGATGCCGGTTGCCGAACCGAGTGCGAGAGTGCCGCCATCGACGGTGATGCCGCTGTTTAGACTGCCGGCGAGATCGAGCGTGCCTGCCTGCACGGTGGTGCCGCCGGTGAAGGTATTCGCGCCGCTTAGTGTGACCGTGTCGCCAGTCGTTTTCGTCAATGCGCCAGGGCCGCCGAGACGCGCACTCACGGTCCCACTGCGCACATCGTAGCTCGTGCCCGCGAGGAATTGGGCGGAAGTCCCGGTGCTATTCACGATGTTGCCGCCCGCGAGAACCACAGGACCGACCGATTCGGTGAAAGCGTTCAGGTCAAAGATGGCGCCGGTATTCACGGTAACATCCAGCGAACCGTTGAATCGCTCGCTTGCTCCGAGTTGCAGTGTGCCGGCTTGCAGATCCAGCGCACCGGGCGTGCTCATGGTGCCCGCCACCGTGAGCGTCGCCGCGCCCTCTTTGATGTAGGTGCCGGTGCCGCCCCAGTTGTTCGTCGCCGTCCGGTCGATGGCTTCGTCGTAGATGACCGTCCCGCTATTCACGACGGCTCCCGGCAGGGCGGCGAGGTTCGTGATGAGCGTGCCTTGCGAGACTGTGGTGGTGCCGGTGTGCGAGGCGAGACCGTTGAGCCGCAGGGTGCCGGTGCTGGCTTTCGTGAAGGCACCTGCTCCAGTAATCGCCCCATTCATGATTGTGGTGCCGCTGCCAGCGAAGGTCAGCGCGAACGCCCCGGCAGTGGTATCCAGGGCGCTTTCGAGCGTGAGCGTGCCGCTGCCAGCACCGCTGCCGATTCTGGCTGCGGCGTCCATCTCGACCAGTCCGCTGAAACTCACCGCGCTGTTGTCTGCCACATCCAGCGCCCCTGACGCGCTGGTCTCGCCATTGCCTGCGAGGTGGACGATCTCCGCGCCGGTGAAGTTCACGCCGCCCGCCAGCGCCAGCGTCGCGCCGCTCGTCACCGTGGTGCTGCCAGCGGTCGTGCCGAGCGCTGCGTTGTGGGTCACGACAAGCGTGCCATTCTGAATGTCCACCGTGCCGGTGAAGGCATTGGCGTTCGTGAGCCACGCCGCACCGGCGTTCGTCTTCACCACGTTGGCGAAGCCTGCGCTGATGCTGCCGCCGATCGTCACGCGCCCGTTGCCCGCGAGCACGAGCTGGCGGCCTGTGGCGCTGCTCGTCAGTGCGCCGTTGATGTTCAGCGAAGCCGTGGGCGCAGTGCTGTAGTTAGCGAAAGTGAGATCGTTCCGCGCCTGGATGGCGGTGTTGATTGTCTGCGCCGTCTCCACATCGCCATTCACCACGATGCCGCCCACGCCGCTGCCGGACGCCAGCGCACCAAGCAGGAACTTGAACGAGCCCGCCGCGAGCGTCATCGCCGGGCACTGCGGCGTCGTGAAGTAGAGTTCCTTCACGCTCTTGTCCCCCGCGAGGGAGACCGTCGTCCGCGTCGTCGCACCATTAAAAACCGCCGCTGCACCCGCCCCCGGCACATCATCCGGCCCCCAGTTTGACGGCGTGCCCCAATTGCCGTCCACCGCTCCAATCCAGCCGGGCTTCATCCACACGCGCACATTTGCAATGTCCATGCTCGACCCTTCGGTCAGCGGACCGGGCGTGCCTGCGAAAGGGATCACCTTGGTGCTGAACATGACCTGCATCGGCGTCATGCTCCCGTAGTTCGCGAACTGCGATGCCGTCATCGTGCGGACGAGCGCCCCGTCCCAATACCAGCGCAATACCCCATCCACCGACCATTCGAGGCCTGCGGTGTGATAGCCGGGATAAATGTCTGGGACCGTCTGCGTCGCACCGCTGGAGACATGCGCGGGCCGCCAGTCATGCACGTTCATGTGATTGTGGTCGTGGAAGTGCGCCTCGGTGATGTCGATCTCGACGATATCCACGTTGTTGCCATGACTGAATGGCGTGTAGAGCCAGAAGGCATTATTCAGCCCGTCATCACGTCCTATCTGCATGACCGTTTCATAGTAACCGAAGCGCTGCATGAACTGGGAAGTGTAAAGCCCGCCCTCGACCCACTCGGTGCCGTTCCGCGTCGTGGCGAGATGAAGCTGCCCACCGCTCACGAAGTTATTTGGCCGTCCATCATACACCGACCACGCCGCCGCGTCGTAGGCTGTGCCGTCAAACTCATCGGCAAACGTGACCTGCGTGTAACCCGGCAGTGGCTGCTCATTGAGGACAAGCTGCACCGCGTCCGCGACGACCCAGCCGTTTGCCCCGGCGTTACGCAAAAGCACATTTCCACTCGTGCCCGCAGCAAAGTCGAACGCACCCAGCTTCACCCATTCGCCGCCATTGGTCTGCTGGTTCACTTGCAGGAAAGTCGTGCCAGCGGTGGCGTTCACATCCACCCGCGCGTTTGAGGCGCGGTTCGGATCTGCCGCCCAGCGCAAATACACATCGTAGCGCCCAGCGAGTGGCAGCGTGGGTGTAAAACGTACGCTCTTGCCACCAGTCCCGCCCGTATTGCCATCGAGGAGGTAATTCGTGCCGTAGAAACCAGCGACCCCGCTGCTCGCGGACCACGCGCCGGTGAGCGTCACGCCGGAGGCGTCCGCATTATCCACCACGATCGCCGGAGTCGCACTGATCGTCAGAGACGGCGCGCCCTCGCCCGTGCCATCCACCGCCGTGACGCGGTAAAAGTAACGGGTGCCCGCTGCTGCTGTCGTGTCGGTGAAGCTGGTGGTCGTCGGTGAACCCAAGGCGCTGAAGGACCCACCCACCGCCGTGGCCCGCTTCACACTGTAGCTCGTGGCACCCGCTGCCGCGTCCCAAGCCAAGCCCACTTGTCCCGCGAGCGGCGCAGCGGTGAGCGCCAGATGCGCGGGCGGCGGCGGAGCGGCGTCTGCGAAACCACCCAGCGCCACCACGATCGACATGGTGAGCAAAAATCGAGGGGAAAAGGAGGTGCGGCTCATTCGGCAGGGGAAAGGCAGGTTCCTTACCACAACCCGGCTTGGAATCGACCGATTGTTCCTCGCAAACGTCCCGCGAAGGTCGCGGATTCAGGGCTGGGTCACTTTCCAATGCACGAACCGGCGGAGGAGGGGATTCCGGTCGTGCGTTTCGATGAAAGGGTGGGGCGACGACTTCACGGCACCAGCCGTGGCAGCGGCGCATTTGCGATGGCCGCATTCACCGCGGCGTCGGGGTGCACGCCGTCCTTCTTCAAGCTGGCTTCCGGCACGACGCCGACGGGTCATGTTCACGAAATGCGCACTTCCATGCGATCATGCGCAAATTTCCCTGTGTTTTGCACATGAGGCCACCTACATGTTCACGCGCTGCCCATGTCCGACGCCCGCACGCCTTTCAATGATCTCCCGCTGCTCCCCCCGAAGGCGCGCCTCGAAACGGAGCCGGTGCTGCGGGCCGTGATCCGCGCCAGTCGCAGCCTTGCGGAGCTGAAAGGACGCACCCGCACGGTGCCGAACGCGGCGATTTTGCTGAACACGATCGCCCTCCAGGAAGCCCGCGCGAGTAGCGAGATCGAGAACATCTTCACCACCAGCGATGAGCTCTATCGCGGGATGAGCACGGATTCCGCCGATCTCCCGCCGCACGCCAAGGAGGTGCTGCACTACAACGAAGCGCTCTGGCACGGCGCGCAGGCCTTGCAGAAAAATCGCGCGCTCACCGCCGACCTTGCGATCGAGATCGTGAATACAATCAAGGCCGACCGGCCTGGCATCCGCACGGACTCCACCGCGCAACTCCTCAATCGCGCCACGGGCGAAGTCGTGTACACGCCGCCGCAGGGCGAGAAGCGGATCCGCGAACTGCTCGCGAACCTCGAGCATTTCATCAACACCGCCGAGGACGGCCTCGACCCGCTCGTGAAGCTGGCCGTGCTGCATTACCAGTTTGAGGCGATCCATCCCTTCCCCGACGGCAACGGGCGCACCGGGCGCATCCTGCTCATCCTTTTCCTGCTCCACCAGCGCCTGCTCGAGCAGCCGATCCTTTTCCTCAGCCGCTATATCATCGAGCACAAGAGCCTCTACTATCAGCACCTCCGCGACGTGACGGAAAAGGGCGCGTGGGAGCCGTGGATCCTCTACGTCCTGCGCGCCGTCGAGAGCACCGCCGAGACCACCGTGTTGAAGATCGAGGCCATCGGCGACCTCATGACTGCCATGATCGAAGAAGGCCGCCTGAAGCTCCCGAAGCGCACCTTTTCCAAAGAGCTGATCGAGCAACTCTTCGTGCGGCCGTATTGCAAGATCCGCCACCTCGAAGAAGCCGGCCTCGGCAATCGTGTCTCCGTCTCCCGCTACCTCCACGACCTCGCCGACTCCGGCCTCGTGAACAAAACGCGCGCCGGAAAAGAGATCCTCTTCGTGAACGATCGGCTGGTGAAGTTGCTGGCGAATTGAAGTGGGTTCATGGACTCGTGGCGCGCAGATGGAGGAAACGATTTCGCAGCGAAGGCAGGCTGGAGTTTAACTTGCTTCACGCTAGGCTCCGCGGCCACAAGGTATTCTCACCTCCCCAGACATGAAGTCTTCCGTCCCCCGTTTTCTCGCAGCCTTCGCGGCTGCCGTGCTGGCGGCTCACTCCGCTCCGGCGGCGTCTTTTTTCTGGGATGCGGATGGGGCGGCGACGACGGTGACTGGTGGGGCGGGTGTTTGGGATATTAGCTCATCTTTGTGGCGGAGCGGCACCTCGTCCGGGGCGCTTTCGCTCTGGCCGAATACGCTGGTGAATACCGATGCAGCGCAACTCGCGGGCACGGCGGGCACGCTGACTTTGAACTCCAGTTCTGTGAACCTGAACGTGAACAATGTGACCTTCGGGGTCACGGGGTATATCCTGGCCGGGCCGGTCAGTGGCACGGCGAAGCTGAATCTCGCGGGCGTCACTCCAACGATGGATACGGGCACCTTCAATGCGACGGTGAGCGCTGGCGTCACCGGTGCCGCCGGCCTGACGAAGATCGGCACGGGCACGCTGACGCTCTCTGGGGCAAATTCCTACACGGGCACGACGTTCGTCAATGTGGGCACGGTGACGATCTCGAACGCCAGTGCCTTTGGTGCGACGGGCGCGGGCAACGGCACGACGGTGGCTGCCGGGGCGGAGGTTGATTTTTCGACCGGGAGCAGCACGGCCGAGGCATTCACGATCAATGGCGCGACCGGGAAAGGAGCCCTGCGGTTTCTGAATGGTGGAATCACTTTGAGCGGGGCGATCACGCTGGGCAGCGATGCGAAGCTCACCGGACTCACCAATCCAATGACCGGCACGATCGACCTTGGCGGTAGCGACCTGATCGTGGCCAAGAACAGCGGTCAGTTGGAGAGTTGGAGCGCGATCATCTCGGGCACGGGTGGTCTGACCATGGCGGGCGGAGGCGCGACCACGACTCTCACCCTCACCGGCGCAAACACCTACACGGGCGTGACGATGGTCAATGCCGGCATCCTCAGCGTGGGCACGATTGGCAATGGCGGCGTGGCTAGCGGCAATCTCGGTTCGGCCACCAGCGCGGCGGAGAATCTCGTGCTGGGTGGCGGCACGCTGCGCTACACCGGCAGCACCGCGAGCACCGATCGCAATTTTACCATCACTGGCGGCACCACCGGCACCTTTCAAATCACGACCGCAGCGACCACGCTGACCGTGACCGGAGCCAGTGCCGCGACCAATGGCGCATTGACCAAGACGGGGGCCGGCAAGTTGGTCCTCGCCGGGATCAATCTCTCCAGCGGGGCAACGACGATCAGTGCCGGCACCCTGGCCGTGAGTGGCTCCGGTTCGTTGGCAAACTCTTCCGAACTCAACGTGGCCTCCGGGGCGGTGCTGGACGTCTCGGCGTCCGCCTTCACGCTCGGTGCGACGCAGACCCTGAGTGGTGCCGGCACCGTGGTCGGAGGCGTGACCGTGAATGGCACACTGGCTCCCGGTGCGGGCTTTGGCACCGGGGGCACACTGACCTTCAATGGCGCGCTGACCCTCGCGGCGGGCAGCACGACGGTGATCGAAGTTTCGCGAAATGGCGGCGCGGTGACGAGTGCCCGGATTCAGGCATCGGGCGTGGTGACGTTTGGTGGAACGCTCGTCATCACCGATGTGGGCGGCACTCCTTTGCAGGTGGGTGATGCCTTACAATTCTTCAGCGCACCCAGCCACAGCGGCAGCTTTGCGAGCATTGTCGCTCCACCCGGCTACACCTTTGACACGAGCCAGGCGGCGAATGGACAGATCGTCGTGCTCACCGCGCCACCGCCGGTCCGCTTCACCACTTTCAGTAAAAGTGCTGCGACCGTGTCGCTCACCTGGCCGGCTATCTATCGCGGCTGGATCGCGCAGTCCTCGCCGACGCTCGAACCCAACTCCTGGGCCGATTTTCTCGGATCGGAAGACCTCACGAGTCTGAACATTCCGATCGCCCCGGGCCTCCGGCAGGAGTTCTATCGGCTGCGCAGTCCCGATACTGCCGACTTTACCTACGACCCGCTGGCGAAGGGGGCCGGCCTTCCCCTTGCGACGGTCTGGTCGGGCACGTCTGTCGGCTTTGATTTTGTCACCACGGGGAACGTGCAAATCGCCGCCTACTACAATGCGGCGCGCAAGCTGGTTTTGGCGGCGCGGAATCTCGACTCCACTCAATGGTATTTCCAGACCACCGCCGAGACCTATGCGGGCTGGGACTCGCATAACTATATTGCGATGAAGGTCGATCCTCTCGGCTATCTGCACGTCTCGGCTAACCTGCACAACGCGTCGATGAACTATTTCCGCTCGGCGCAGCCTGTCACCGATGCCGTTCAGTTCCAGACTGCGGGTTTCGTGCAGCAGCTTTCCACCCTCTGGAATGCCAGCTTCGAAGCGCAGTCCACCTACCCACGATTCTTCTCGGGGCCGAATGAAGAGTTGATTTTCACCTACCGTAGTCGCACCAGCTCCACGGCCGGGAGTTGGCATCTTCTGAAATACAATCCCGCGAGCAAGACCTATGCGCAGGTGACGGGCGCGAACGCCCTCTTCACCTGGACGGGCAACTACAGCGTCTATCCCAACTTCACCGTGAGCGATGGCGCCGTGCACTGCCTCTGGATGTGGCGCCGGACCACGGACGCGGCCACAAATTACCGGCTTTCTTACGTGCGTTCGACGGACATGGTTAATTGGACCGACGCCTTCGGCCGCGCCGTGCCCCTGCCCATCGGACCATCCACCTCGCTCACCACCATCGACGACGTGCCACAGCAAGGGGGACTGCTCAATGGTCAGGCCCAGCTCTCGTTCGACCGCGACGGCGTCCCCCTGGTCGCCTACCACAAATACGACGCAGCCGGTTTCTCCCAAGTCTATGTCGCGCGACCGGTCCCCACCTCGCTGACCTGGAACATCGTCCGACTCACCAACTCGACCTGGACTTGGAACTTTAGTGGCGGCGGCACCTTGCCGCCAGGCGGAGGTGTGAGCAACGGATTCACTGCAGATGATCCCGTGGATGGCTTGGCGACCGTGAGCGTTTCTCTATCCCACCCTGATGGCGTGGCCGATCCTAACACCGGCAGTTACACCTTCGATGAAACCACGCTGGGCAATGTCACCGGGACCTACCCAAATCCCAGCTCGTATGCGTCAGCGAACACCCCCACCGCCAACTCCGGAAATGTAGATAGCAGCGTGGTGCAGAACACCTACGTTGACCCGGGCAGTGGAGCCGCCATGGGTGTCAAACGGCGTAACTCATCTGGCCCAGGTTTCGCGAATCTGCACTACTACCTGCGGTGGGAAACACTGCCCGCAGATAACTCCGACCTGCCCAAGACGGATGGCTCGGGAAACGTGATCACACCGACCCCATCGGCGATCGAGCTCTACCGCACGCAGGCGGAATTCGGAGACTCGCTCATGAGCATCGGCGGCACCTTTTACGGACGCATGTTCAAGCCCGCGACCGCTTCTCTCTTTGGTGCGATGACCCGCGCGTCCGATTCCGCCGCGACCTTCGGCGCGTCCCTGTCGAGCGCCACCGCTGGCCCGGCAAATTTCGCGCAATGGACCTTCAACCTCGATACCGCCGGGGACTACGCCTTGGGCGGCGAGACTTACTCGGCCTCGACCTCCGATGATAGCTTCTGGGTGCAGTTGGACAATGGCCCCCTGATTGACTGGCGCATCGCCGGGCGATGGGTGTATCAACCCGTCACCTCGGGCAACACCCAGGGATTGACGCGCTTCACCCTCTCTCGCGGCAGTCATACCTTGCGCCTCTACGCGCAAGAGTCCGGAGCGAAGCTCGCGTATCTCTGGCTGAAAAAGCCGAGTCTCGCGAAAGCATCCTCGCTCTTACCCTTGTCCTACTCCGGCTTCACGTTGGTGGCCGATGCCAAAGCCGTGAGCGGCTTTTCCCTGAGCTCTCCTCTGGGTAGCAACCAGGCCGGTAACATCGCGCATTTCGAAATCCCCGTGGCCCAGACGGGAAACTACCTTCTCTTGGGACGGACCCGCGCGCAGTCCGGCACCTCCGACAGCTTCTTCCTCTCCGTCAACGGCAGCGCACGCCAAGTCTGGACCATCCCGATCAGCGCGCCGAATTGGACGTGGAAAGCCTTCGGAACGACGATGCCGCTCAATGCCGGAACGCTCGCCCTCGACGTGTCCGGACGCGAAGGCGGCTCAGAACTCGACTCCTTCATGCTGATGAAAGTGCCGTGAGGCTCGTGGGAGCCGTGGATTCTCTATGTGCTGCGGGCCGTCGAGAGCACCGCGGAGACCACCGTGCTGAAGATCGAAGCCATCGGCGATCTCATGACCGGCATGATCGAGGAAGGCCGCCTGAAGCTCCCGAAGCGCACCTTTTCCAAAGAGCTGATCGAGCAGCTCTTCGTGCGTCCGTATTGCGAAATCCGCCACCTCGAAGAAGCCGGCCTCGGCAATCGCGTCTCCGTCTCGCGCTACCTCCACGACCTCGCCGAGTGCGGCCTCGTGAACAAAACCCGCGCGGGAAAAGAGATCCTCTTCGTGAATGACCGGCTGGTGAAGTTGCTGGCGAATTGAAGCGCCGACGCGGGGCAACCCTGGAGGGACATGCTCCGTGATGTCCCAAATTTCCGTGGGCGGAGGTGGTGGGCTCCGCGCCGCCTTCGTCCATTTGATCAGGGACATGACGGAGTATTTCCGTCCAAGTTTTACCGCCAAAGGAAAACCTCCCCGCGCCGGGCGACTCGGGTAAGGTGGCCGCGAATCACCCATGCCCAAATCCATCACCGTCACCGAGTCTGCCGCATTGCTGGCCTTTCTCTTCGCCACCTGGCCGGAGGAAAAGAAGAAGCAGATCCGCACTTGGCTGAAGTATCAGGCGGTGTCCGTGAATGGACGGCCGGTCACCCAGTTTGATCACCCGCTAAAGCCGGGGGACACCGTTTCCATCCGTTCCGATCGGTCGGCCGTGCCCAAGGCGACGCTGCCTTCCGGGATGAAGATCTATCACGAAGACGCCACGGTCATGGTGATCGAGAAGCCGGAAGATCTGCTCAGCACGGCGAGCGAGGCCGAGCCAGAGCGCACCGCTTACTTTCAACTCACCGAGTATCTGCGGGAAAACAAACCGCGCAGCACCGATCGCGTCTGGATCGTCCATCGGCTGGATCGCGAGACCTCCGGGCTCATGGTCTTCGCCAAGACCGCGGCGGCAAAGACCGCGCTCCAGGAGGATTGGGACAAAGTCACCAAAGTCTATGAGGCCGTCGTCGAAGGGCGGCTGCCGCTGGATCACGGCACCTTTTCGTCCCACCTCGACGAGACCAGCCCCTTCAAAGTCTATAGCGCCGCGCGCCCCAGTGAACGCACCCGGCTGGCCGTCACCCACTATCGCGTCCTGCAACGGACCAAGAGCCGCACCCTGGTAGAACTCACTCTCGAGACGGGGCGCCGGCACCAGATCCGCGTGCAACTCGCGGATGCCGGGTGCCCGATCGTAGGCGATGAGAAATATGGCGCGAAGACCGATCCGGTAAAGCGCATCGCCCTGCACGCCCGCACCCTGCGCTTTATCCACCCGGTGACGAAAAAGGAGATGAGCTTCGAGTCTCCGCTACCGCGCTTGCTGGGCCGGCTCATGTAAGCCGTGGCCGAAAAACAAGGAGCCGGGGCGCCCTCGCCCCCAGGTGCCGCGCGGGGCGAGGGCGCCCTGGCTCCTTGCGCGGGCCGCTCCGGGTGAAGCCGCAAACACCGCCCGGCGCTCTGGTCATCCCATCGCTGTGGGCTGGCCGCCGCTCGGTCTTTCCACCGTTCGCAATTTCCGACACGGATTGCCGGCATTCACCGTGAATGCTTCGACATCCTTCGTGACCACGGAACACGCGCCGATGACCGCACCCGCGCCCACGGTCACTCCCGGCAGGAGAAAGCACCGCGCACCTATGAAAGCATCTTCCGCAATCCGGATCGGCATCGTCTCCAAAGGCAAACCCGGAACTCCGAAAGCATGCGTGCCGGTGCAAAGATAAGCCTCCTGCGCCACCACCGCCCGCGGTCCGATTTCCACGAACCCGAGATTGTAGATATTCGCCCGATCGCCGAGGCACGCCCCATTTCCCAACTTCAAAAGCCACGGCTTCTGAATCCGCGCCCGCTGATGGACAAAGGCCCAGCCATCGACCTCGGCCCCAAACAAGCGAAGCCATCCCAGACGCCAGCCGTGCAGCGGCTTCGGCGTCCACTGGCAGAAAAAGCACCAGCACGCCTCCCAGAGCAGCATGCGGAGGCGTTCGCCAACGCCCCAGGGCGAGGTCTGTGTGATCGTTTGCAAAGGTGCGATGGAAGAGGGGTGCGAGCCGCGTTGCTGATCGTCAATTTTCCCCACTGGGACAAGCACAACCAAGGCCCGCCCCTCGGAGCGCCGCCGTCGCCGTGCGGGAAACGTGCCCGGTCGCGGAGCGCAAAAAAACTCCGGGCGCGGCGCAGAGAGGGAAGGGCGCTCCGCGACCGGGACGATGCCGCACGGGACGGCGGCGCTCCCGGGGGCGGGCCGCTTTGATGGAAGCGCTGTCGCGTGGCGGGCGTTTCGTGATACGGTGGTGATTCGTCCATGAAGAAGATACCCCTCCTGCTCGCGCTGGCTGCCCTCGGTGGCGGTGGTTGGTATTTTTTCGGCGATCGGCTGCAGGGCGGGAAGGGCGATCCGCGGGCGGGGGAGAAGCTGCTGACGCGGGCGGAGAAGCGGGACATCGACTTTGCGGTGGAGGTGAGTGGGGATGTGGCGCCAGCGTTTCAGATCGATGTGAAGCCGGAGGTGGGGGGGAAGGTGAAGGCGCTGCACATCGAGCCGGGGGATACGGTGAAGACGGGGGATCTGCTCGCGGAGATCGATGATCGCGATCTGCTGACGGAGAAGGCCTCGGTGCTCACGGAGATCGAAGGGGCGCGGCTGGACGCGGAGAAGGTGCGGCGGAATTACGAGCGAGCGAAGGAGCTCTTTGAGCAAAAGCTGATCAGCAGCGAGGGCTATGAGAATCTTTCCTCCGAATCCGCGATGGCGGCGAATAACCTGGTGAAGGCGCAGCGGAAGCTGGATCTCGTGGAGGAGAAGCTGCGCAAGGCGCGGGTGACGTCGCCGATCGACGGGACGGTGCTGACGGTGCCGGTGCTGCAGGGGCAGGTAGTGATCGCCGCGGCGAGTGTGAATAGTGGCACGACGCTGCTGACCATTGCCAATCTCGCAAAGCTTTTGGTCGAGACGCACATCAACCAGGTGGACGTGGCGAAACTGGAACTCGACAAGCGCGTGAAGCTGCGCGCGGAGTCGCTGAAGGACGGGGAGATGGAGGCGCGGATTTCTTTCATCGCGCCGGTGGCCACGGTGAAGAATAACGTGAAGGGTTTCCAGGTGCAGGCGGTGATCGAGACGCCGGATCCGCGGCTGCGTCCGGGGATGACGGTGAATATGAATGTCCCCATCGCGAGCGTGGATGATGTGGTGAGCGTGCCGATCTCGGCGGTCTTTAAGGGGGAGGGGAATAAGAAGATCGTCTATGTGATGCAGGGTGAGGCACCGGAGAAACGCGAGGTGACGGTGGGGGTGACGAACATCGACTTCGCGGAAATTTTGCAGGGGCTCGCGGTGGGTGAAAAGATCCTGCTCGTGGAGCCGGGCAAGGCGGGGAAGAAGAGTTCGTGAGCGGAGGGACGGACTAGCGGTTGCGAGAAACAGCGTGGCGCGCTCTCACCCCAAATGGCCCTCATCGAACTCACCGGCGTGACCAAACGCTACCGGATCGGCGAACAGGAAATCGTGGCGCTCGATGGAATCGATCTGACGATCGAACAGGGGGAGTATGCGGCGATCATCGGGCCGAGCGGGAGTGGAAAATCGACGCTCATGCACTTACTCGGCTGTCTCGATACGCCGACCACGGGGCGGATGGTGATTGATGGTGTGGATGTCAGTCGCGCGAGCCAGAACCGGCTGGCAGAGCTGCGCAATGCGAAGATCGGCTTTGTCTTCCAGAGCTTTAATCTGCTGCCGAAATTCAACGTCCTGCAAAACGTGGAACTGCCGATGATCTACTCCGGCGTCTCGGCGAAAGAGCGCCGGGATCGCGCCCTCGCTGCGATCGAGCGCGTGCAACTGACGAACCGGATCAAGAACACGCCGCTGCAACTGAGCGGCGGTCAGATGCAGCGCGTGGCCATCGCTCGCGCGCTGGTCAATGATCCGCGCATCGTCTTTGCCGATGAACCCACCGGTAACCTCGACTCGAAGACCGGAGCGACGATCCTCGAACTTTTTCGCGAACTGAGCGTGCAAGGCCGCACTGTCGTCCTCGTCACGCACGACACCAACATCGCCGCGCGGACGCCGCGGAGGATCGAGATGTGCGATGGGAAGATCGTGGGGCAGGGCCGTGCGGAAGCCCTCGACGCCCCAGCGGCAACCCTCCACGCCGGATGAATCTCTGGCTCGGCTTTGGCATCGGTCTGAAGGAAATCTGGGCGCATAAGTTCCGCAGCATTCTGACCATGCTTGGGGTGATCCTGGGGGTGGCGTCGCTGCTCTCCATGTTTTCCCTCACGGCCGGAATGGCTCGCGGGATGCGCGAATACATGGCGCAGATGGGCGGCATCGAACTCGTGAGCGTCATCCGGCAGGAGCCGCCACAGGAGCAGGAATCCTTTGCCGAGATTTCTCCCGGTCGCTCCATCCTTGATGCGGAAGCCATCGAGCGGCACGCGGATCTCGTCTCCGCGGTTTCGCCGGTCGCCACTGTCGCGGTCGCGAATCTGGTGGTGGGCGCGAATAACTTCAAAGGCTCCGTGGATGGGAGCTGGCCGGACTACATCGCGGTGAACAAGCACGTCGTCGAACGCGGTCGCGGGCTCTGCTGGCTGGACGTGGAGCAGGCGCAACACGTCTGCGTGATCGGCGCGACGATCGTGGAAAAGCTGTGGCCAGACCGGCCGGGTTTTGACGCGGTCGGCGAGTCGATCCTGATCAATCAGCGTCCGTTCAAGGTCGTGGGCGTCTTTGAGTTTTATGAGCGCGAAGAAGACAAACGCCGGCGGGAACTGGGGATCAAGACGAGTCAGATCAGCAGCAGCGGACGCAAGCGGGAGAGCTCAGGGAGCAATCGTTACAGCCCTTTTTCCCGGAAGAACTCCTGCGTGCTCGTGCCGATCTCGACGCTCTTTTATGAATTCCGGAGTGCGAATGTGGTCGGGAAGGAAGACCAGGGGCCCGACTACCGCCTGGATAGCTTGCAGATTCAGATCGCCGATACCACGCGCTTTGCCGAGACCATCGGGCAGGTAAGTAACATCGTCCGCTCGACCCATCGCGGCATCGAGGACTTCGGCTTCGACACGCGCGAGGAGTGGTTTGATAACATCGAGAATGCGGTGCGGAACATCCGCAACTCCGGCGGCATCATCGCGGGCATCTCGCTGATCGTCGGCGGCATCGGCATCACGAACATCATGCTGGCCTCGATCACCGAGCGCATCCGCGAGATCGGCGTGCGGCGGGCGGTGGGGGCAAAGGGACGCGACATCTTCGTGCAGATCGTCGTGGAGAGCGCGGTCATTGGGATCATCGGCGGCCTGCTCGGGCTCGTCGCCAGCACCGGGGTCATTCGCTTACTCATCGCCATTTCCTCAAATGAGAATCGACCGGTGATCGAACTGAACGACGTGCTGGTCAGCTTCGGGTTCGCGGTGATCATCGGGATTGTCAGCGGCTTCTATCCCGCGGTGAAGGCGAGTCGGCTCGATCCCATCGAGGCGCTGCGCTACGGCTGAGGGTTGGCGCGGGATTTGGCCTGGCGCAACTTTGCCAGCGCTTCTTCGCCGAGCGGCGTGCGGCTTTTCACGCGCAAACTCTCAGCCCATTCGCGGGCAAAATCCCGCTGATGGTGGCGGACGATCAGCGCCGTGATCACCATGGCGAGCAGGGCACCAAGACTGGCGAGGGCCATGTCTTTGTGCGCGTCCCAGATGTCGCCCTGGGTGCCGAGATAGGCCTGGCCGAGCTCGCCGCCAAAGAATTCCGCCGCCGCCCACTCGATGAGTTCGTAGAGCAGCGAGGTGGACATGGTGAAATCCAGCGGCAGGAAGTAGCCCCAAAAGCCGCGCACGTCGGCGATGCGCAGGAAGAGTTCGCGCAATGGATAGGCGAGGAGGAAGCCGTAGAGGAAATGGACGACGCGGTCGAAGTGGTTGCGCTGCCAGCCGAAGAGTTCATTGAACGAGCGCCCGGTGAGACTGCGCCACCAGGCGTCATACGGCACCTCGGCGTAGGTGTAGTGGGCCCCGACTTCGTGCAGGCAGAGGAAAAGGAAGACCAGCGTGTAAGAGATGCGGGAGAGGGGGCAACGCCGATGCAGCACCGCGAGGACCACCAGCGCCGCGACGACGAGGGCATTTTCCAGCAGCCAATCCGCGCGATGCCACGGCGCGATCCCGAGCGGAATCGCGAGCGCAAGGAAAAGAGCGAGGAGGATGGCAACGTAGCGGTGGTGGGGGATACTTCGGAGCATCATATCGGGCACAGGAAGGCCTCGTTTGGAGTTTGGAGTTTGGAGTTTGAAGTTTGGCGTTGAACCGCTGCCTTTTGCCCAAAGCGGTCCAGGCCATGGAGGCGCGAGCCGCCGCGTTTAACACCAAAAGCCAAACTTCAAACGCCAAACTTCAAATACGGATGCGCCCGCACCTTGCTCGCCCGCACGAAGCGGCTAAGCTCGCCCCGCTCTGAACGCTTATCCCCGAGCACCAGAATCTCCTCGCACCGCCTTCCTTATGCATCTCGGAAAATCCCTCCTGCTCGTGGCCGTATTGGCCATGCCCTCCGCGCTCCGCGCCAACGCTCTCACCTCGGAAATGGCCGCCAAACCCGCGCCGGAAGCGCTTCCCGCTGGCGCCCAAATCGCCGGTCTCGAGGTGCAGCCGACGAGCGTCGCTTTGACTGGAAGATACGAATGCGCGCAACTCGTGGTGACGGCGAAGCTCACCTCGGGCGCCGTGGCCGATGTGACGCGCCTCGCCAAGCTCCAACTGGACGGGGGCATCGCCGAAGTCACGCCGCTCGGCCAGGTGAAGCCGCTGAAAAATGGCACGGGCGCGCTGCGGATCGAGATCGGCGGAAAGACCGCCACCGTGCCAGTGGCCGTCGTCGAAATGAAAGACGTGCAACCCGTGGATTTCATCCGCGACGTGAACCCCGTGATGACGAAGGTCGGCTGCAATGCCGGCGCGTGTCATGGAGCGAAGGATGGAAAGGTGGGCTTCAAGCTTTCGCTCCGCGGTTACGATCCGATCTTCGATGTGCGTTCGCTGAAGGACGACCTCGCTGGCCGCCGCCTGAATGTCGCGTCGCCCGATGATTCGCTCATGCTCCTGAAGTCCACCGCTGGCGTGCCCCATGAGGGCGGCCAGAAGGTGAAGCTGGGCGACAAATACTATGAGATGCTGCGGGCGTGGATCGCCGATGGCGCGAAGCTCGACCTCCAGGCGCCGCGGGTTACGAAGATCGATGTCTTTCCGAAAGATCCCGTCGTCCAGCAGATCGGCGCGCGGCAGCAGGTGCGCATCGTCGCCACCTTTTCCGACGGTCGCACGCGGGATGTAACCGCCGAATCTTTTGTCGATAGCGGCAATACCGACGTAGCTAAGACTGACGGCGGTGGGCTCGTCGAGACGCTGCGCCGCGGGGAAGCTCCGTTACTCGCTCGTTACGAAGGTAACTACGCGGCGACGACCCTGACCGTCATGGGGGATCGCACGGGCTTTACCTGGAAGCAGCCTGAGACCTGGGGGCGCATCGACGAACTCGTCGCGGCCAAGTGGGAGCGGATGAAGATCGAGCCGAGCGGCCTTTGCTCGGATGCGGAGTATCTCCGCCGCGTGTCTCTCGACCTCACCGGATTGCCACCCACCGCCGACGAAGTGCGGGCCTTTATCGCCGATCCCCGCCCCCCACGCGAAAAGCGGAATCAACTCGTCGATCAGCTCATCGGCTCGCCGGAGTTTGTCGATCACTGGACGAATAAGTGGGCGGACATGCTGCAGGTGAATTCAAAGTTCCTCGGCACGGAAGGGGCGAAACTCTTCCGGGATTGGATCAAGAAGCAGGTCGCGGCGAATACGCCTTACGATCAATTCGTCCGGGAGATCGTCACGGCGACGGGCTCGAATAAGGAAAACCCCGCGGCGAGTTACTGGAAGATCCTGCGCGATCCAGCGGAGGCGATGGAGAATACTACGCACCTTTTCCTGGCCACCCGCTTCAATTGCAACAAGTGCCACGATCATCCTTTTGAGCGCTGGACCCAGGATCAGTATTACCACCTCGGTGCTTTCTTCTCCCAGGTGGACCTGAAGGCCGATCCGGCCGCCGGCAAGCAAGTCATCGTCGGCACCGCGGTGGACAAAGCCAAGCCGCTCTACGAGATCGTGAGCGATGCGCCGAAGGGCGACATGATCCACCTGCGCACCAATAAGGTCGCTGAACCGACCTTCCCATTCCCGGCGAAAGCCGAATCCCTAGGCACGCGCCGTGAGCAACTCGGCGCCTGGATCACCAGCGCGGACAATCGCTTCTTTGCCTCCAGTTACGCGAATCGTATCTGGGGTTATTTGCTTGGCGCCGGGATCATCGAGCCGCTCGATGACACGCGGGCGGGGAATCCGCCGACCAATCCAGAGTTACTCGATTACCTCGCCAAGGAGTTTGTCGGCAGTGGCTTCGACGTGCGGCATGTGATGCGTCTCGTGGCCAAGTCCCGCACTTATCAATTGAGCGTCGCCACGAATCAATGGAATGAGGACGACAAGATCAACTATTCCCACGCCCTCGCCCGCCGACTCCCGGCGGAAGTCCTCTACGACTCCGTGCTGAAAGTGACCGGGGCTGCGACCAAGCTGCCCGGCGGAATGCTCGCCGGCCTGCTGCCGGATTCGCAGAGTGATCTCCCGAGTGGTTTCCTCGCGAACCTCGGTCGCCCGGCGCGGGAAAGTTCCTGTGAGTGTGAACGGAGCAGCGACTTGCGGCTCGGCGGCGTCATGGCGCTCTTGAGCGGAGCGGCGGTGGGGGACGCGATCGGCGATCCGAAGAATGCCCTCGGCAAACTGGTGGCCGACCAGCCGGATGATGCCAAGGTCGTGGACGAGATCTTCCATCGCGTCCTGAGCCGGCCGGCGAAGCGGAGCGAGGTCGAGAAGACGCTCGCGAGTTGGTCTGAGATCGATGCCGAGCACCAGACCCTGCTGGCGGATCGTGACCTCAAGGAAAAGGAGCAGGCTCCGATCGTGGCCCGGATGGAAGGCGAACGCACGGCGGCAATGACGGCCGCAAAGCTGGAGCTGGCGCGCCAAGAAGCCGAGATCGCTCCGAAGGTGGCCGAGGCGGAGAAAAGGCGCGTCGCTGATGCTGCGGCAGCAGATGCGGCGGTCAAGGAATACACCAAGCTGAAGCTCACGTCGGCGCGGGCAAACTTTGAGGAGACGGTGCCTGTCGCCCGCACTTATACGGCCTGGCAGTTACTCGATCCGAGTGACCTTCGCGCGACCAATCAGGCGACGCTCACCAAACTGTCTGATGGCTCGATCAAGGCCGGTTCAGTTCGGCCGAACAGCGTCGATTACACGATCACTGCTGATACCAAAGTTGCGGGGATCACGGGTTTCCTCCTCGAAGTCCTGCCCAGTGCCGACGAGGCGAACTTCGGCCCCGGACGCGCCGTTGGTAACTTTGTGCTCGGGGAATTCAGCGTAAAAGCTGGCGAGTTGCGTGGCCAGCCCACCAATGACGTGGCGTTCACCGAGGCTTACGCGGACTATAGTCAGGATAAGTTCGCCGCCAAGGATGCCATCGACGGTAAAAAGAACGACGGCAAAAATGGCTGGGCGGTCGCGAGTCAGTTTGGCGTCCCGCACTATGCGGCTTTCGCGGTCAAGAAACCGCTCGGCGACGCGAAAGGCTCGCGCCTGCGCATTGAACTCAATCAGCCCCGCACCGGTAACTTCAGCATCGGGCGCTTCCGTCTTTGGGTGACGACGTCCAGCCAGCCATTGAGCATCGGGCTTCCCATGCCGGTCGCCGAAGCGCTCAAGAAGCCCGCCAACGCCCGAAGCAACGAAGACCAACAGGCGATCGCGACTTATTGGAGCGGGGCCGACCCGGCGCTAAGCAAGCTCCGGCTTGCCTTCGAGAAGTTCCAACTGCCGCTGCCGACGGATCCCGGGATCCTCGAGCGCCGCGCGACTTTGGCGAAAGTGGAGGAACCCATTCGTCTCGATCCGAAGCTCGTCCAACTGCGGCAAGACGCCGAGCAGAGCAAGCTGCTCATGGCCAACAAACGCCTCACCGCCGCTCAGGACTTAACTTGGGCGCTGATCAATAACCCGGCGTTTCTTTTCAATCACTAAGGCCTACTTCAGCTCCTTGATCAGGATATTCCGCCAGCGGACCTCTTCGCCGACTTTCTCGACGTTCTTGCCGATGCCGTGGACTTGCAGGGCGATGAGGCCTTCCTTGGTCAGGCCGTCTTTCAGGTCGGCCGCGGGGACGCCGTTGATCCACGTCTTGATGCTGTCGCCGCGGCATTCGATGCGGGCGGCGTTCCATTCGCCCTGTTTGAAGGCCTTGCGGGCGGGTTCGTTTTCCTTGAGGTCGTTGAGCCAGCCACGGCGGCCTTCATCATAGACGCCGCCAGAGTAGGCGCGGTCGCTCGGATCGATCTCGTATTGGTAGCCAAAGACGCGATCGGCATCGAGTTTCTTTGGCCTGCCGGCGATCTCGATGGTTTTCGCCTCCGCGTTGATTTCGCTGCGGAATTGGACGCCCGAGTTCATGTCTTTCGCGACTTTGAATTCAAACTCGAGGATGAAGTCGCCGTACTTCTTTTTCGTGCAGAGGAAGGAGTTGCCGGTATTGGCCACGGTCTTGCCGACGACGGCGCCGTCTTCCACGCGATACTCGGCAGTGCCGCTGTGCTGCTCCCAGCCATCGAGGGTTTTGCCGTCGAAGAGTTTGACAAAGCCATCGTCCGCTGCGCGGACGGGGAGGGTGAAGGTGACGGCGAGGGCGGCGGCGGAGAGGAGGGAGAGTTTCATTGGGTGGTGACGGACCAATCCTCGCGGAGATCGCTTATTTGGGGGAGTCTTTTCGGAGGGGTGATTTAGCGGTTTCCTTTTTGCCGGCGAACTCGAACGCTCCACGGCACCGCGTCATGAAAACTCCCGCCATCTCGATCCTTTACTTTGCGCTGGCTGCCTTCTTTGGGGCGCTGGGGCAATTTCTCTACAAGTCCGGTGCCGAGCGCGCGGGTGGCGGGCTGGCCAGTTATCTCCTGAATGGGCGTCTGCTCAGTGGAGTCATCTGCTACGGGGTAGTAATGGGGCTTTTTGTGGCGGCGTTTAAGAAAGGCGGCGCGATCACGACGCTCTATCCGGTCTATGCGAGCACCTTCATCTGGGCAGCGGTGATCGCGTGGTGGGCCTTTGGCGAGCCGATCAAACTGGTGAATGTGGGCGGCATGGCGGCGCTGATTGCCGGGATGTACTTGATGGCGCGGTGAAGGCTTGCGGGAAGATTTCTCCCTCGACCCGCTTGGGTTTGCGGTCGAGAAGCAAGGTCCCGTGAAAATGCTTCCCTCCCTCCTCTTCACGCTCGCGCTTCTCGGCGCGGGCTCCCCATGCGTTCTGGCGGCGGATGCGCCCGTCGGCACGCCGCTCTTTGGCCGGCATGATTTCATCGAATACACGGCGGGCGATCTACCCATCGTGATCTTGGCTCCGCATGGCGGGCGCGAAAAGCCGGACGAGATCCCCACCCGGACTAATGGCGTGGTGGATATCGACACGAATACGCAGGAACTCGCGCGGGCCGTGCAGGCCGAATTCCGCGCCCGGACGGGGCGCCAGCCGCACCTCGTCCTCTGCCGGCTGCATCGGAGCAAACTGGATTGCAATCGGGAGATCGTGGAGGCGGCTGCCGGGTCCGCGGTGGCCGAGACGGCCTGGACCGAATATCACGGCTTCATCGAAAAGGCGTGCGCGAAGGCTGTGGCCAAGTATGGCCGGGCCTTTTACCTCGACCTCCATGGCCACGGCCACAAACACGCGCGGCTCGAACTCGGCTACCTGCACTCGGCGGAGACCCTGGGACTGCCGGACGCGGAACTGAACCGCCCGGCCACCATCGCGGCCAGCAGCATCCGCCTCCTCGCGGCGCAATCGAAGCTGCCCTACGTCGATCTGCTGCGGGGTCCGCGCAGCCTCGGCGCCCTCTGCGAGGCTCAGGGTTTTCCTGCGACGCCCAGCCCGGCGCATCCCACGCCAGCGGTGCCCTTTTTCAACGGTGGCTACAGCGTCCGTCGGCACACCGCCGCCGGGGGCAAAGTGGCGGGCTTGCAGATTGAGTGCAATCTGAAGGGGATCCGCGACACGGCCGAAAACCGGGAACGCTTTGCCCGCGCTCTGGTCACGGTGCTGGATATCTACCTGGCCGAACACTGGGACCTGAAGCTTCAGGCCCGACCCGCCGCTGCCCGGTGACCCCCTCGACGCGGCGCCCGGCCCGGGTGTTTTTCTCCCAAGAGCGGAGGCCGCCCTGCCCAGAGGCGTCAGTTCCGGATCGGGTGGCGGGCAGTCCTTGCCGGTTTTCCTTTGACGGGGTCACGCACCCCCCCCTATGTGTAGTCGCTTTTCCGACAGTCCCCGGTCCAAAATTCGCTCTGAGGCGTCAGAAAACCTCAACGGTGGATGCTCCGAGGCAGCCACCCGTCACCCAAATTTCACGCTTTTAACAATAGGTTCACTCTGAATGTTTAATGGTTTTTTCGGATTGTTCTCCAATGACATCGGCATCGATCTGGGGACGGCCAATACGCTGGTTTATGTAAAGGATCACGGAATCGTGCTGCGCGAGCCCTCAGTGGTGGCCGTGCAGGTGGGGACGAATCATGTGCTGGCCGTCGGCGACGAGGCCAAGCGAATGCTCGGTCGCACGCCCGGTAACATCGTGGCCATCAGGCCTTTGAAGGATGGGGTCATCGCGGATTTCGAGATCACGGAAGCGATGCTGCGGCACTTTATCCATAAGGTTCACAATCGGCGGACGCTCTTCCGGCCCCGGCCTCGCGTGGTCATCGCGGTGCCCTCTGGCATCACCGAAGTGGAGAAACGCGCGGTGAAGGAGTCCGCCCTGCGCGCCGGCGCCCGGGAAGTTCACCTCATCGAGGAGCCCATGGCGGCGGCGATCGGCTGCGGTCTGCCGGTCCAGGATGCGGCGGGCAACATGATCATCGACATCGGCGGTGGCACCACCGAAGTGGCGCTGATCTCCCTTTCTGGCATCGTCTTCTGCCGGAGCGTGCGGGTGGCCGGCGATGAACTGGATGAGGCGATCATCCAATACATGAAGCGGGCGTACAATCTGATGATCGGCGAGCGCACCGCGGAGGACATCAAGATCAAGATCGGCAGCGCCTATCCGCTGGAAAAAGAGACCACCATGGAAGTCAAGGGACGCGACCTCGTGGCTGGTTTGCCAAAGACTCTCACTGTCACCTCTCAGGAAGTCCGCGAGGCCCTCCTGGAACCCATTTCCACCATTGTGGATTCCGTCCGCGTGACCCTCGAGCGATGCCCGCCCGAGCTCAGCGCCGACCTCGTAGACCGCGGCCTCGTGCTGGCCGGCGGCGGCGCACTCTTGCGCGGTCTCGATCGCTTGCTCACCGAAGAAACAGGTCTCCCGGTCCATGTGGCCGAGGATCCGCTCAGCGCCGTGGCCGAAGGCACCGGTCGCGCGTTGAGTGAGATCAAGTTCCTGCGCAAGGTGGCGACGAGCGATTCCCGGTTCTGAACCTGGAAACGCAAGATGACGGCTCCCGCTGAGCGCATGATGGGAGGGGCGAAAAGCTCCAAGATCCAAGCTCCAAGCCCCAAAGAAGCTCCAAGCTCCAAGTTTCAAGGGCGAGCTTCCGTCCGTCGTGCTGGCAGCTTGGGGCTTCTCTGGTGCTTGGGTTTTGGTGCCTGGGATTTCTCCGCATGAACCGCAAGGCCATCACCGCCGTCTCGGTCGCCGGATTTTTCATCCTCGTCGCGCTGATCATCGCGCTCAGTCCACACAAGACCCGGCAGGTTCAGGCGGGTTTCCTCGGGCTCATTTCGCCCTTTCTGAAGACCGGCTCTTCGCTGGAGAAAAAATACCGCGAGTACAGCGAGGGGCTGAAGACGATCGAGCGGCTCGAAGACGACAACAAACGTCTGGCCGTCGTGAACAAGGAACTCAGCGCCACGAACCAAACCTTGCGCGGGCTGGAGAAGGAGAACAACCGCCTCCGCAACGCCCTCCAATATCGCGAGCGCGCCGTTTTCAAACTCATGCCGGCCCGGATCATCGCCCGCGATCCCTCCACCTGGTACAATCAGGTGACGATCGACCGCGGCAGCGCCGACGACATCAAGGAAGACATGCCCGTGCTCACCGAAGAGGGTCTGGTGGGGAAAACGACCATCGTCTCCGCGCACGCTTGCGTGGTGGTGCTGATCGCGGATGAATCCTGCAAAGTGGCCGCGACCGTCGAAGGCACGCGGGAGCAGGGGATCGTGAAAGGGGAACGGACTGGGAGTAACTCGACCCCGGTGATCAGCCTCAATTTCATCTCCAAGAACGGCAACCTGCAGAATGGCATGAAGATCTACAGCTCCGGCGTGGGCGGAGTCTTTCCCAGCGGCGTCCTCATCGGCGCGGTGCGGGACTACAAAGTGCGCGAGCTGGATGGATTTGCGTATGTCGTGCCGGCGGTGGATTTGACCACGCTGGAGGATGTTTTTGTGGTCGTAAGCAAGGAGAAGTGAAGATGGAAGAAAACGCCAAACTTCAAACGCCAAACTTCAAACGCCAAACGCATCAGCGCGAGGCGTGGGGGCAAGCACCCGTTTGGCGTTTAGCGTTTGGAGTTTGGCGTTTAGCGTTTTCTTCTCATCCACGGAGGCGTCTCGCATGACCCTCTTCTTCTGCATCCTCGTCGTCGTGATGTTCTGCTCCCTGGTCGTGCAGCATTTCATCCCGCCGCTCCCGACTATCGACGCCCGCGTGCTCCTCATGCCCATCGTCATGTTCTACGGCTCGCTCGCGCTGCCCACGCCCTTCATGTTGGGGCTCGTGCTCATCGGCGGGCTCATGTGGGATGCCATCCATGTGCAGGTCATCGAGGGGAGTATTGAAATCGCGATGGGCTGGTCCATCGTCCTCTACGCCGGTCTCGGCGCGATCATGGGCGGCTTCCGACCACTCTTTCAACGCGGACGCTGGGAAGTCCACTGCTTCCTCAGCGGCCTTTGCACTGCCTTCATCGTGCTCGCCGAGTACCTCATGCTCACCTTCCGGCGCGACCCGGTGGTCTTCATCTTCAATCAGGAGATCGCTTGGCGCATCGGTGGCGCCGGGATCGTGGCGCTCCTGCTTTCGCCTTTGTTTTTCTTTGCGCTGAACTATCTCGCGCAACTCGCCAACTACGACCCTCAACCGCTGCGCAAGGGGAGACGCTGACCATGGCTTTAAGATTCCGCATCGGCTCCGGCCCAGTCGCCGAACTCCGCATTTGGTTCCTCGCGCTCGTCATGCTCCTCGGGCTCGGCGGGCTCGTCGCCAAGCTCTGGTACGAGCAGGTGCTGCGCGGGCCCAAGTGGACCTCAAAACTGCGCGGGCGCGGCGAAGTCACCGTCCGCATCCCCTCCGTCCGCGGCGAAATCCGCGACCGCAACGGCATCACCCTCGTTGGCAATCGCGCGAGCTACGAAGTCGATTTCTATCTCCGCGACATGGTCAAGGGTTACCGCGATCTCACGGGCACCGTGCCGCAGGTCGATTTCGAGCTCATCGTGAAACAGATGCGCAAGAAGAAGAAGGAGCCCGACATCGTGCGCATCGTCAATGAGAGCGTGGTCCCGCGACTCATGGAGCTGGACCTCGCGCGCGACTACAATTCCGAGCGGCTCCAGCGGCACTACCGGAATGACACCGAGGTGCCTTTTACTTACTTCGAAATCGATAAGGACGACTTCGGAACGATCGCCAAATTTTCCGAGCACAACGTCGGCCTGCCTGGGGTGGAGATCGCCGCCAAGCCAGTGCGCGAGTATATCTACGGAGCCTTCGCCGCGCACTTACTCGGGTATGTCGGCGCGCCGAATGACATCGACCGGTTGCCCGACGTAAAGAAGTACACCTTCTATCAGCCCGACGTGGAGGGGAAGTCGCAGGTCGAGGAAAAGTATGACCGCTGGATTCGCGGCACGCCTGGGGTGCGCGTCTTGCAGAAAAATGTGAAGGGCGTGATCGAAGGCGAGATCGTCGAGAAGCGCGTCGCCCCCCAGCAGGGCAATAACATCTTTCTAACCATCGACGCCCGCATCCAGTTCATCGCGGAGCGCGCCTTGCGCGAAGCTGGAGTGGGCCGCGCCGCTGCGGTCATCGTGAATCCGAAAAATGGCGACATCCTCGCCATGGCTTCTGTGCCGAGCTACGACCCGAATATCTTCATCCCGAGCGTCTCGACCAAGGACTGGAAGATCCTCACCGATGACGAGACCGACCCACTCACTAATCGCGCCATCCAAGGTTATGCGCCGGGTTCCACTTACAAGGCCGTCACCGCGCTGGCCGGTCTCCACGCGAAGATTCCCGCCGATCGTGCCTACAATTGTGGCGGCGGTTATCAGTATGGCGGTAAGTTCATGAAGTGCTGGATCAAGGAGAAGGGTGGCTCGCATGGCGTGATCGCCCTGCCCGATGCGCTCAAACATTCGTGCAACTCCTACTTCTACCAATTCGGCAACGCTGCCGGCATCGACGAGATCGACCTCGTCGGCGGCCAGCTCGGGCTCGGCAAAAGGACCGGCGTTCCGCTCACCGGAGAGAGCGGCGGCATCCTTCCCGGCCCCGAATGGCTGAAGCTCGTCGAGCCGAATGCCCGCTGGTCCACCGGTTACACCGCGAATGTCTCCATCGGTCAGGGCGCCGTCGAGGCCTCGCCGCTCCAGATGGCCATGGTCACCGCGACGATCGCCAACCGCGGCATGTCCTACGAACCGCGGCTCATCAATCGCGTGCTCGATCAGAAGGGCAACGATGTGAAGGACGAAGACGGCAAGCTCGTCGCTCCGCCAGAGCCGAAGGTGCTGGCGGATCTGCGCAAAGGCGGTATCCGCGAGGATCAGATAGAGTCCGTGCGCGAAGGCATGAAGCGCGTCGTGGCCACGGGCACGGGCAAGAAGGCGCAGATCAAAGGCATCACCGTGGCCGGGAAGACCGGCACGGCGCAATTCTGGAGGGAGAGCGAAGGCAAAAGAATCAAGGACAACCACACCTGGTTCATCTGTTTCGCGCCCTATGAGGATCCGAAGTTTGCCATCACTGTTTTCGTCCAGGGGGCGAAGTCTGGCGGCGGGGTCTCCGCGCCCATCGCCCAGCGCATCCTAGAGGAAAGCCTCGCGCTCGAGAAAGGCTTTGAGGTGAAAATCGAACCGCTCCCTCCGGCGACTGGGAGTTTCGCCCCGATCGAAATGGTCGATTACAAAAAGAGCGCCGTGCCCGCCAATATCTCCGACCAGCTCTCCGACGACGATCAGGAGCGCTCCGATCACAATGAGGCGCCGCCGGTGGTGCCGAAAAAGAAATCCAAACAGATCGCCGCCAAGCCGGACATCCGCGCTGAAGCCGACGCCGCCGGCAAAGTGCGCAAAGGCGAAGCCGTCAAACCCACGGCTGACAAACGCGGCTTCTTGCAACGCTTCTTCGGTGGTAAGTCCAATCCACCCAAGCCCGCGCCCGCCCCGAAACCAGGCGGCCGATGACCTTTCCCCCAATCCAACCCAGTGCTCTCGAAACTTTACCCAACACTTATTTCCATGACCGAACGTGTCAAACGACTCCTCGGCCTGGCCCCGCGCCAGACCGGTAACAAACTCATCATCAACTGCGAAAAACTCGAGCGCCGCGTCGCGCTGCTCGAGGGAGGCGTGCTCGAGGAATACTCCATCGAGCGCGAGACCGATCACAACATCGTCGGCAGCATCTTCAAAGGCCGCGTGAAAAACATTGAGCACGGCCTCAAGGCCATGTTCGTCGATATCGGTTACGAAAAGAATGCCTTCCTGCACTTCTGGGACGCACTCCCTGCGGCGCTCGATAGCGGCATCGAAGAAGTGGAACGCTCTGGCAAGAAGAAGGAAAAGCGGATCACCGCAAAGGACATCCCGAGCATCTATCCCGTGGGTAGCGAAGTGCTCGTGCAAGTAACGAAGGGCCCCATCAGCACCAAGGGCCCGCGTGTTACTACCAATATCTCCCTCGCCGGCCGCTTCCTCGTGCTCATGCCTTACAGCGAGCAGTGCGGTATCTCGCGGAAGATCGATAACCCCAAGGAACGCGATCGTCTCCGCAAGATCCTCAAAGACCTCAACGTCCCGGAAGGCATCGGCATCATCATCCGCACCGTGGGTGAGGGGCAAAAGGCCCGTTACTTCGTCCGCGATCTCGCTTACCTCGTGGAGCAGTGGCGCTCCATTGAGGCCGCGATGAAAGAGAAAGCCGCGCCGGCCTGCGTCTTCGCCGAGCCCGGTCTCATTGAGCGCACCGTGCGCGATTTCCTCACCGACGAAATCGACGAGGTCGTCTGTGACGATGAAAACGCGGTGAAACGCATGACCGAGATGGTCAGCCAGATCTCGAAGCGCTCCGCCATCCGCATCAAGCACTACCCCGGTACCACGCCGATCTTCGAGCAGTACCAGATTCAGAAACAGATCGACGATAGCTTCCACCGCCAGGTCTGGCTGCCCTGCGGCGGTTACATCGTCATCGATGAAACCGAGGCGCTCATCGCCATCGACGTCAATACCGGACGGAATAAAGGCGGTAAGGACGTGGAGAAAACCATCTTGCAAACCAACCTCGAAGCCGCCGACGAAATGTCCCGCCAGATGCGGCTGCGGAATATCGGCGGCCTGATCATCGGTGACTTCATCGACATGAAGAGCCGGCGCGATCAGCAGGCCGTCTATCAGCGGATGAAAGATCGCCTGCGCCGCGACAAAGCGAAGACCCACGTCCTCCCGATCTCCCCGCTCGGTCTCATGGAAATGACCCGCCAGCGCGCCGCCGAATCCATCAGCGGCACCGTCTATGACACCTGCCCCTACTGCAACGGCCGCGGCACCGTCAAAAGTTCCATGACCATGAGCGTCGAGCTCCAGCGCGAGCTCCATCTCGTGATGCGCAAATATCAGGACACCATCCACGACATCAAAGTGATCGTGAATCCCCACGTCCTCACCCGCCTGCGCAGCGAAGACGAAGAGCTGCTCGTCGAGATCGAACGCAAATACGCCGCGCGCCTCACCTTCCGCGGCGACCCCGCCTTTCATCACGAGAAGTTCACCATCACCGACGCCAATAGCGGCGCGGAGCTGAAGGCCTAAGCGCCCGTTCCGGGAGTGGCCTCCGGGAGGGACGTGCTTCCTGTCAGGACTGACGTGCTTCGAGCGGCGAGGGAGGGGACTGGCGAGGGTCGCGCGAGCAGGGGAGACACCCGGACGATGACGCCCCTGGTGAGCACGGCGCTCGCGGCCCCGTCGTCATATCTCTTTACCCCCCGCCGCTCCGCCCGCCCCCGAAGTCTCTTTTTCCAACGTCCACTTGGGAACAAAATGACGGGTGGCTCATTGCCATTTGAGGTGCGTTATGCAACCCCTTCGAGGAATTACTCCCCTCCAGATGACTTCCCGCTTCGTCTTTTGCGCTTTGGCATTCCTCGTAACCGGCCTCGTGGCACGCGGCGAGATTCCGTTTTCGCTACAGTATGCGACCTATTTGGGCGGCACCAGCTGGGAGCACGCGCGCGATATTTATACCACCGCCGCCGGATTCACTTATGTCGTAGGCGGCACGGGCTCGGGCAACTTCGCCGGTGCCAGCAATTTTCCCGGCCCAAACACTTACAACGCCGGGCAGCCCAATAGTGCTGCGGACGCGGCGTTTGGCGGCTGCGACGTGTTCATCACCAAAATGTCGCCCTCCGGGCAGGTGCTGTGGACGAAATACATGGGGGGCGCGAACTACGATCGGGCCTACGCGCTGGAATTGGACGCGACGGGCAACATCTACATCGCGGGGCGCGCCGGGCGCGGCTTTCCGATGGTCAACGCGCTGCAGTCCACTTTTTCGGGGACGAGTTCGCCGTCGAATTACGGCGATCAGAATGGCTTCGTCGCGAAGCTCAGTCCGGCGGGCGACGTGCTCTGGTCCACCTACGTCGGCACGGGCGAGTTGGTACGCGATCTCGCCATCGACGTGGCCGGCGACGTATATGTGCCGCTGACGCTCGCCGCCGCGTCCAGTCGCACGGCTTTCAATACCCCGGCGCTGAGCGCGTTTCAGGGCAAGATCACCAACTCGCCACCGACGACCAATACGAACGACGTAGGCTTGGTAAAGCTTCGCGGCGATGGGACTGGAGTGGTGTGGGCGCGGTGGATTGGCGGGACTGGGTCCGAGGTGACGAATCCCTCGATCCGCGTCAACGCCGCCGGCGAAGCGCACCTGCTCTGCTCCACCACGAGCACCAATAGTAGCTTGCCGGCGGTCGGCGCCGTTTCGCAGACCAACAACGGCGGTGCCGCCGACAGCTATCTCGCCAAGGTAGCGGCCGATGGGGCGAGCCTTATTTATGGCACCTATCTGGGCGGCACCGGCAGCGAGGCCCACGAGACACACAGCCTGGCGCTGGATGCCGCGGGAAACGCAGTGGTGTCCATCCACACGAGCTCGGCCAATTTCCCGATCACGCCGGGCGCCCTGAACAGCGCGACGCGTGGGGGGAACGACATTGCCATCGTGAAGTTCAACGGCAGCGGGGCGCGCATCTTGAGTGCGGTCATCGGCGGCAGCGGAGGCGAAAATCCGGACGGAATTTATGTGGATGCCAATGGACGGGTGTTTATTGCCTTCGAGACGAGCTCGACAAATTTCCCCACGACGCCCGGTGCCTTTGATCTCACGGCCAACGGCAGCAACGACGGCGGGTTCCTAGTCCTCTCCGCGGACTTTACGCACCTGGAATACGCGACGCTCTTTGGCGGCTCGGCCTATGACAACGCCCGCACGATGTTTCTCGCGGGCGATGGGTCGGTCTATCTCACGGGTGGCACGCTCAGCACCAATCTGCCGACGCTCAATGCCTATGACACCACCTTCAACGGCGGCAGTCACAACTTCGCGCCCGGCAGTGGGGACGCGTGGGTCGCCCGCTTTATAAACAACGACCAGGCTGGCGTGAATATCCGGAAGATCGAGGTGCCGCCCGGCAGCGGCATGAAGGTGACCTGCGCGCGCATCCCGGGATTAGGCTACCGCGTCCAAAGCAGCGACAGCCTGGCCGTCGGTTTATGGATGGACCGAGCGACGGTTCTGCCGGATGCGCCGGGCGAATTCGAGTTCATCGATCCGCTGCCGTTGCCCGCGCGTCGCTTCTACCGCGCCGTCACACCCTGAGAACAGCATCAGCGGGGCGTCGACGCGCGCAGATCTGCCGAGCCGTAAACGCCCGGGAGCGCAGCCGTCCCGTGAGGCATCGTCGCCCATGCGCGCAGCGCCACTCATCTGCAAGCGCGGTTGGAAGAGGCGCTGAGCGCATTTGGGGGCTGCCGCGCGGGGACGGCGGCGCTCCCAGGGCTGCCTGTGCGCTCCGAGTGACGGAGTTTCTTGTTGCCCGCGCTGCTTCGCCGCATCTTCCGCCTCGCATGTCCCGCATCCGTCTTTTCGATCTCAATCCTGAGCAGGAGTCTGCCGTCCGCACGACGGAGGGGCCGCTGCTGATCCTGGCCGGTGCGGGGACCGGGAAGACGCGGGTGATCATCGCCCGGGTCGCTTATCTCATCGCGCAAGGCGTGGAGCCGAATCACATCCTTGCCGTCACTTTCACGAACAAGGCGGCGAACGAAATGCGCGAGCGCCTCGCGGGGATGATCGAGAAAGCCGAGGCGAAGAAGGTCACGATGTCCACTTTTCACGCCCTCTGCGTGCGCATCCTGCGGCAGGACATCGAGCTGCTCGGGTACAAGAAGAACTTCTCGATCTATGACGAAGGGGACACGTCGGGCTTGATCAAGAAGATCATCACCCGGACCGCGGCGAAGGACGAGAAGCTGGACCCAGGTGTCGCGAAAAACCTGATCAGCAAAGCGAAGAACAATGGCTGGCGGGAGCCGCAGCCGGGCGAGGAGCAGACGCTGGTCGCCGCGGTCTTCGCGCGTTACCAGGCGGAGCTAAAGACGCTCAATGCGGTGGACTTTGACGACCTGCTGCTGCTCACCGTGCAATTGCTCGCCGAGCACGGCGCCGTGCGCGAGAAATGGAACCGGCGTTTCCGCTACCTGATGGTCGATGAGTTTCAGGACACCAACCGCCTGCAGCTCGAACTCGTGACGATGCTCGCGAAGCCGGACGTCGGTTCGGAACTCGCCAACGCGAACACTCCCAATATCTGTGTCGTCGGCGATGACGACCAATCAATCTACGGCTGGCGCGGCGCGGAAGTGAGCAACATCCTCGAATTTGAGCATCACTTTCCGAATCCGACGGTCGTGAAACTGGAGCAGAACTATCGCTCGACGAACGCGGTGCTGAACACCGCGAACGCCCTGATCAAAAACAACCCGCGCCGCCGGCCAAAGCAGCTCTGGAGCGCATCCGGCGATGGCGAGAAGGTGCGCGTGGTCCAGATGACCGACGACCGCGAGGAGGCGCAATTCATCGCCGAGGAGATCCAGCGCCGGCAGCTCGATGGTGCGAAGCACGAGGACTTCGCGGTGCTCTTCCGGATGAACGCGCAATCCCGGCTGATCGAAACAAACCTCCGCGCGCTGCAGATTCCGTATCGCGTGGTCGGGGGAAAAAGTTTCTTTGACCGGCGCGAAGTGAAGGACCTGCTGGCTTACGCGAGCTGCGTCTTGAACACCGAGGACGACGTTTCCCTGCTCCGCATCATCAACACGCCGGCGCGCGGCATCTCCTCGACGACTGTCGAGCGGGCCACGGAGTGGAGCGCGCGCCAGCGGTGCAGCGTCTTCGCCGCGCTGCAGTCGGCGGAGTTTCGCGCCACGCTCCCGGAGCGGACTTGCCGGAGCATCGATGCCTTCACGGCGTTGCTCGATCGCTTCGAGACCCGGCTCCACGAGCCACTCGCGGTCCAGAGCGGCGTGCTCCGCGATTTCATCAAGGAGACTGGCTACGTCGAAGATTTGCGCCGGACCTGCAAGACGCCCGCGGAGTCGCTCGGTCGCGAGACGAACATCGAGGAGATGCTGACGTCGTTCAAAGATTACGAAGCGAAGGAGACCGAGGGACTGCGCGGTTTTCTCGATCAGATGATGCTGCGGCAGGAGCGCGAGGAGGAGGACGAAGACGGGAAGGGGAGCGGCGTCACGCTGATCACCCTGCACGCCGCGAAGGGGCTCGAATTTCCGCACGTCTATCTGATCGGCCTCGAGGAGGGACTGCTCCCGCACGATCGCTCGAAACTCGAAGGCACGGTGGATGAAGAGCGGCGGCTGCTCTACGTGGGCATCACCCGCGCGCGCCAGACCCTGGCGCTGACGTGGTGCTACAACCGCATCAAATACGGCAGCGTCGCGCCCTGCACCCCGAGCAGCTTCATCAAGGAACTGCCCGCGGAGTGGATCGAACATCAGAACGCGGGGCAGATCATGTGCGCGCCGGTGGCCGAGGAGAGCGTGAAGGGGCGCTTCGGCGCGATGCGGGCGCTGGTCTTGAAACGGAGTTCGTAGGCGCGGGGCGAAACCTTCCGCTAGACGCGCTCGGCACTCTGCCGAAGATTCCCGTTGATGGATCCTGCCCCCACCAGCGCTTCCGTGGCGCAAGAATTTTCCGTCCTCAAGGACGGCGGCATCATCGGCCCCATGTCCCTCGCCGAGCTGCGCTCTGGGTTGGCGGATGGGCGCTTTGCGGAGAGCGATCTCGTGCAGCATGCGAAGGTGCCGCTCTGGCGCCGCGTCGCGACCCTGCCGGCGGTGGGGGAGGTGCAGGCGGGATTCGCGCGGGAGTGGGGCTGGCGGGAGATCTCCGGCGCGGCGGTCGCTCGGTTGAGGGAGGATGTGCAGTCGGCTTCGCTCGCCACGGCAGCGGTTTTTCTCGCGCTCGGTCTCGCGGCGTGGCTGCTCACCCACTGGCCGGTCTTTCTCTGGTTGCCGTGGTTCATCCCGCCGGTGGCGGCCGGCGTCATCGCGCTGACGCGAGGCGATCTCCGACGCGGGCTCCTGCTTTTGCTGACGGTCGCGGCTGTGCCGGCGCTGGCCACCACCTTCCGCCCGAAGCCAGCGCTCCCGACTTTGCCACCCGAGTCGGCGTCTCCGGATCGTGCTCCAGCGGAGTTGCCGCCCGCGGTCCCGATACCAGTGGCGAAGGTCGCGCCGATCGAACCTGAGCTGCCTTCGGTGAATGTCCGCCAGATTCCGCTGCCTCCGGACAAACCCGCCGCGCTCAAGCCACTCGTCCCGGCGGCTCCGGGCGAGCACCGCCTCGACCAATGATACGATTTCCACGGTCGAATTGCCTGAAAGTCTAGGGAACGCCAACGGCGTTTCATCCGTCAGCCCAGGGTTGCGAGGAACGAGCTACCCTGGGTTTGCAAATTAAAATGGGAACAACCCTGAAAGGGTTGAATCAATCGTGGTCGAGGACGAAACCCCTTCAGGGTTTGCCTCGTTTTTACCCGATCGAACCCAGGGTAGCTCGTTCCTCGCAACCCTGGGCTGGAAGATGGAACGCCGTTGGCGTTCTCGCAGCGTAACTGGGCAAATCGTGTGAAGCGCAGGTCGTCGCCCGCTGGCCGGTCGGGCTCCTGAAGCGCGCTCGTCAGAGCGCGCGGATCAGGAGGAGCACTTCGCGCAGACGCTTCCTCGGATCGGTCGCGCCGACGCGGGGGAATTTCCCGTCGATCTGAATGAAGTCCCCGTGGCGGGTGAGCATCACGCGGTTCTCCTGCACTTCCACGATCGCCACCTTCCGCGCGGCTGCGGAAAGTTTGATCTCGGTGAGCAGGAGCAGATTTTCGACCGGCTCCGGGAGCGCGCCGAAACGGTCGCGCCAGGTCGCGCGCAATTTATCGAGGGCCTCCTGGGACGCGATCTCGGAGAGCCGGCGGTAGGCTTGGATGCGCGGCTGGGCTTCGGCGATGTAGCTGGCGGGGAGGAACGCCGCGGCCATCGCGGGGTCGTTTTTTTTCCAATCCGCCTCGCGCAAGGCCACGAAGTCCGTGCGCAAGACCACCTCGAGCCGCGACCGCACTTTCTCTCCCTTCAGCCTGTTGATCGCCTGCTTGAGCAGCGAGCAGTAGAGGTCGAAGCCGATGGTGATGATGTGCCCACTCTGCGCGGTGCCGAGGATGTTCCCCGCGCCGCGGATCTCCAGATCGCGCATCGCGATTTTGAAACCGGCGCCGAGCGAACTGTACTGTTTGATCGCATTGATCCGCTTGCGCGCTTCCCCGAGCGTCATCATATCGCGCGGGAGCAGGAGGTAGGCGTAGGCCTTGTGCTGCGCGCGGCCCACCCGGCCGCGGAGCTGGTAGAGATCGGCGAGGCCGAAGCGATCTGCGCGGTCGATGATAATGGTGTTCGCGTTCGGGATATCGAGGCCGCTCTCGATGATCGTCGTCGAGATGAGGACGTCCGCCTCGCCATTCACAAACTGCTGCATCACGCCCTCGAGCTCGTGCTCATTCATCTGCCCATGGCCCACGACGATCCGCGCTTTCGGACAAAGCTGCTGGATGCGCGCGCGCACTTTCTCGATCGATTGCACGCGGTTATGGAGGAAGTACACCTGCCCTTGCCGCGCCATCTCGCGGGTGATGGCATCGCGGATGATCCGCTCGTCATACGGGCAGATGAGGGTCTCGACCGGGATGCGATTGAGCGGCGGCGTCTCGATCGTGCTCATGTCCTTCGCGCCCATGAGGGAGAGGTACAAAGTGCGCGGGATCGGCGTGGCCGAGAGCGTCATCATGTCCACGAGCTTGAACATCTCCTTGAACCGCTCCTTGTGCAGCACGCCGAAGCGCTGCTCTTCGTCGATCACCACGAGACCGAGATTTTTGAACTCGATGTCCTTGGAAAGTAGGCGGTGCGTGCCGACGAGGATGTCCGCCGTGCCTTCGCGCGTGGCGGCCACGGCTTTGCGCTGCTCGGCGGGCGTGCGGAAACGGCTGAGGACCTCCACGGTCACCGGATAGTCCGACATCCGCTCGCGGAAATTCTGGTAGTGCTGCTGCGCGAGGACCGTGGTCGGGACGAGGATGGCGACCTGCTTGCCGCCCATCACCGCCTTGAACGCCGCGCGAATCGCGACCTCCGTTTTGCCAAAGCCGACATCGCCGCAGATCAGCCGATCCATCGGTTGCTCGCTCTCCATGTCGGCTTTCACGGCGTTGATCGCAGTCAGTTGGTCCGGCGTTTCTTTGTAAAGGAACGACGCCTCGAACTCATGCTGCCATTTCGTGTCCGGCGAAAAGGCGTGGCCGACCGCGGTCTCGCGCGCCGCGTGGACGGCGAGCAGCCGTGCGGCATAATCGAAGACCGCCTGCTCCGCGCTTTTCTTCGCCTTTGACCACTTGCCGTCGCCGAGCGTGGAGAGCGGCGGGTTATTGCGACCGACGCCGACGTAGCGCGAAATGAGGAAGGATTGTTCGAGCGGGACGTAGAGCTTCGCTTCATTAGCAAACGCGACGACGAGCACTTCCTCGGTAGCCGATTGTAGGGCAAGCGCTTCGCTTGCCTCGCCGTTCGGCAAGCGGGGCGCTTGCCCTAGAACGCCGTCGCCTCGCGGGATCGAGCGCATCCCCTCGTAGCGCCCGATGCCGTGTTCGAGATGCACCACGAGGTCGTCTTCATTCAGCTCGCTGAAGTCGATCTGCGTGCGGCTGGCCTGATCGCGCGCGCGGCGCAGGGCGAGACGGCGCGCGCGGTTGTTCCGATAGCGCCCGAAGAGCTCCGCATCCGAGAGCACCGCGACCTTGGCCTCGGGAAAGGTGAAGCCGCGCGCCAGCGTGCCGATGCTGAAGACGAGCGGATCGAGTTCGACGGCGGGGATGAGTTCGCGGAGCCGTTCGATCTCGCCCTCGTTGTTGCAGAAGATGTGGGTCTGCCAGCCTTGCTCGCGCCATTGCCGGAGCTGCGCGAAGAAGCTCTCGCGCTTGAGCTCATCGACCACGAAATCGCCGGCCTCGAATTCGCCCAGCCCGTGATCGAAGAAGGCCGTGGTGAAATCCTCGACGCCTTCGTAGCCGTGCGCGCCCTCGACCATCGACACCCGCGCCGCCGGAAAGCTGCCGCCCACATCCACTGTCAGGTCGCGTTTACCGAGGTAGTCTTGCAGCACGCAGTCGAGCTTCTCCACTTCGCCGAGGAGGAGGGTGCAAGCGATCATCGAGCGCACCGAAGTCTGCGTATCGAGGTCGAACTCGCGCAGCGATTCGATCTCCTCGTCGGAGAGTTCCACGCGGATGGGCAGTCCGTGGTGCAGGGAAAAAATGTCGAGGATGCCGCCGCGCACCGCGAATTGGCGCCGCGCCGAGACCTGCGCCACCCGCTCGTAACCCGCCGCCGCGAGCTGCGCGATGAGTTGCTCGCGATCGAGCTTCATCTTCGGCCGCAACCAGACCTCCTGCGCCTTCAGCGTCGCTGGCGTCGGCACGCTATTGGTCAGACTCGCCTTCGTGAGCACGATGGGGTGGCGGTTCTTCGGATCGGAAAGTTTCTGGACGATGGCCAGCCGCTCGGCGGTGGTCTCGGGATCGGCCACGGCCCCGGCAAAGGCCGCGAGTTCCGACTCCGGGAAAAAGAGCGCGTCCGGGAACCAGTTGAGGAGTTCATTGTGCATCGTCTCCTGCGAGCGCACATCCGAGCAGACCAGCCAGAGCCGCTGCTTCAGCTCCCGCACGAGGATCGCCGCGAGGAAGGGCTGCGCGGATTCCGTGACATGCTCAAAGACCACCGTGCTTTCCGCGCCCGAGATCTGCGCGAGCTTGGCCGCCAGCGGCGGAGCCGAGGCGAGGGTGTCGAGGAGGTCGCGCTTCATGAGAGCCCCGACTTTCGCGAAGCCATCCAGCCAATCCACTACTTTCCATCGAGTCCTGGATGGACCTGCTCCATCAGGTCCCTGATCAAATAGGCGGAGGCGGCGCGGAGCTTCCGGCAGCCTCGGGCTCCGCGCCGCCTCCGCCTGCGGAAGATGGGGACATGACGAAGCAGGTCCCTCCAGGTATGGCCACGACGGAGCGTGTCCCTCCAGGGCTCACGGAATTTTCTCTCCGCTTGGACGCGGGGCGTGGCGGAGTTCGTGGGTCTTGGCCACGCTCAGGAATTCGTAGATGCCGTGGAGCCGGGCAAAGTAGTAGCCGGCCGCGCCGTCGAGGAAGCCGCGCTGCCACACATACACGTAGAGAAAACGGAGCAGGCCGCGGAAGGGGAGCGCCTGGGAGAGCTCCTTCAGCCGCCGCCGGGTGCCGACTTCGCTGCTTTGCAGTCGCCCGCTGCTGGCCCGCAGATGGCGGTCCAGCGCGACCCGGGCTTCCCAGTTTGAGTAGCGATTATGCTTTTCCACGAAGACGGCCACGGAGGGGAAGGCGTAGTGATCCATCTCGGACCGGAGCCGCGCGGTGGGGCCGGTGACGACGACGTGTTCGTGGACTTCATTGTCGCCGCTCTGGGTGTCGATGTCGGTGAGCTTTTCGTAACGCCCGAGCCGGTGCCGGAAGAGGCGCAGATTCCAATTCGGGTAATAGGCGTGCCGCAGCCACTGACCCATGAACATGAAGCGGCGATTGATCCAATAGCCCGCCGTCGCGTGCTGCGGATCGGTGACGATGGCGCGGAACTCGGCCTCGGCCTCGGGCGGGAGCACCTCGTCCGCATCGAGGATGAAGACCCACTCGTGACGGAAGGGGAGATGCTCCAGCGCCCAGTTTTTCTTCTTCGGCCAGGTGCCGTTGAAGGCGAATTGCACGACCTGCGCGCCATGTGCCTTGGCGATCTCCTGCGAAGCATCCGTGCTCGCGGAATCGACGACGAAGATCTCCGCGGCCCAGCGCACGGAGGCGAGGCATCGGAGGAGATTGTCCGCTTCGTTTTTGATCGGGATGAGGATGGAAACGGGGACGCGGTCGGGGTTCATGCGGGTCGATCGGGAGCGGCCACGAGGGACTGGAAGTCGTCGAGATACATCCCGGCGATCCGCGTCAGCGAGTAGTTTTCCATCTTCCGCAGGGCGGCGTCGCTGGCGCGGGCGAGGCCTGCGGGATCGCTGAGCAAGGTGGCGAGCTTTTCCGCCAGCGCGGCGGTGGGCTGCGACGCGCGGTGGTCGAAGACGAAGCCATCCACGTCGGCGCTCACGAAATCGCGGAAGCACTCGAGGTCCGAGACGAGGGCGGGGCAGCCGTGCGCCATGGCTTCGAGGGGGGCGAGGCCGAAGGTCTCGCCGTGCTCGGCGAGGGACGGATAGACGAAGAGCGACGCGCGCAGGAGGTGGCTGCCGAGCAGGCCGGGATCGTAGATGGGGCCGGCGAAAGTGACGCCGCTCTCCGGCGCGCCCGCGAGGTCGGCGAGACGCTGCTGATATTCGCGACCGCCGCCGCCGGCGCTCACGTCGGACGGGCCGACGATGAGGAGTCGCCAGTCGCCGAAGCGCGCGCGCGGGAGGAGGCGGAAGGCCTCGATGAGGAGATGCACGCCTTTCTCGGGATGCACGCGCCCGATGAAGAGGATCTCCTTTTCCCGCGTGCTGAAGGGGGGCAGGGACGCGGGTCGCGCGTGGAGCACTGGGTAGGGGATGGTGCAGGCCTGATGGCGCGGGACGCGGGCCTCGGCGAGGATGGCCTCCAGGACGACGCGCGAGACTGTCTGCAAACGCGCGACGTGGCGGTAGAAGCGCATCTGGCCGCGGGGAAAGCGCGCGACGTGGACGTAGAGGCGGCCGCGGCGCGCGGAGCGGAGGAGGATGGGCAGCCAGAAGGTATTCGTGACGAGGATGTCGGCGGGCGGGAGCTGGCGCGCGACGCGCAGGGAGTAGAGGAGATCGAGCAACTTCAACCACAGGAGTGAGCGCGGGGTATCGGAGCCGCCGATGCGGATGTGGCGCACGCCGGCGATGGTCTCGGTCGTGGGCAGGCTCGGATACTGGCGGGAAATGTGGGTGACCTGGTGGCCGCGTTGCGCAAACTCCTGGCCGAGCGCGAACCAGACCTTTTCGACCGCGCCGCCGAGGAGTGGCGGCACGGGGAGGAAGGCGCCCTGGGCGATGGTGATCCGCAGCGGCGCCGCGGACCCGGGCAGTCCGGCATTCCGGGCGCTGAGGGCGCGGAAATCGGCGAGATATTCCTGCGCGATGACGGCCGCGGAGAAGCGGTCGCGGGCTTTTATGAAAGCGGCGGCGCCGAGACGCGGCAGGGCGTCGCGATGCGTGGAGAAGTACGCGAACGCCGCGCCCAGGCTGGCGGCGTCACCCGCGCGGGCGACGTAGCCATTGATCTGGTGATCGATGGCTTCCGTCATCGGGCCGAAGTCCGAGACGAGGATCGGCTTGGCCTGCGCCATGCCTTCGAGCACGGCCATGCTGAAGGTCTCGCCAGTGAGCGACGGCACGCAGATGACGTCGGCGGCGGCGACTTGCGCGGCGAGCTGCGCTTTGTCGTAGATCGGCGGGAGCAGCTCCACATTTCCCGCGAGCTGCCGCTGTGCGACATAGGCGGACATTTCGCGGAAGAAGGCGGTGTCCGCGCCGCTCTCGTCGGTCTGCGGGCCGACGGTGGCGAGCGTGTTTTGCGGATGCTGCGGCAGCGCGAGCTCGAAGCCTTTGATGAGCGACTCGAGGCCCTTGTCGCGCACGAAGCGGCCGACATACAGGAACCGCAGCCCGGCCCCGGTGCGCGGTGGAGACGGGGGCGGCTGCGCGTCGGGCGGGATGGCGACGCAATTCCAGATGCGCTTCAGATTGCGGATGCGCGGGTCGATGGCGAGCGCCTGCTGGACCACGGCGTCGCCACCGCCATACACGCGATCAAGGTTGCGGTAGAGCGGGACGATCGGCTTCGGCGTCCGATGGATCGTGTGCGCGCAGACGCCGATGCCGCGGCGGTAGCGCAGGAGAAAAGAGAACGCCGTGTGGAAGGTGGTCACGTCGGCGCTTTCGAGCACCGGCCAGAGGCGCACGGCCCAGCGGAGCGCGTTGAGATGATCGAGCCACAGATTCGGATGCAGCGGGTAACCACGGAGCCGGATGTGGCGGATGCCGTGCGCGTCCGTTTCGCGCTCGGGGAGTTCGGGCACGGCGCGGGAGTAGGCGACGACCTCGTGGCCGAGCCGCGCGAATTCCCGGGCGAGCATCCAGTTCAGATTTTCGACGCCGCCGCCGCGGATGGGAGGAAAGACGAGCTGCTGCCCGAGCACGAGATTGATCTTCATCTAAGCGGGGATGGTGCAGGCCCAGCGGCTATTTGAAAACGCAGAGACGCGGAGACGCAGAGGACGCAGAGAAAAAGCCTTTCGCATTTCCCCGACGGCAAAAGTGAAAAACGCCTGCTTTCTTCCTCTGCGATCTCCGCGTCTCTGCGTCTCTGCGTTTTCAAAATACAGCGCCTCAGCAGCGTTCCGTTTAAGGTCGCAGTTCGGCCGCCAGCTTCGGCCCGATGCTGCGCGGGCCGAGCGGGCGGCCTTCGAGCGTCGCGACGGGCATGACGCCGAGCCAGCTATTGGTCAGGAAGATCTCATCGGCGGCGATCACGTCTTCGCGGCGGAGGCGGCGCTCCTCCACTTTCCTCCGCGCGATCACCCACTCGCGGATGACGCCCGCGCGCGCGCCGCTGGAGCGGGCGGGTGTCGCGATCTTGCCGTCGTGGACGAGGAAGACGTTCGCCATGCAGGCGGAGACGAGTTCGGCGAGGTCGTTGAAGAGCAGTGCTTCGTCGAAGCCTCGGGCGCGGGTGAGGGCGAGCGCGTTGGTGTTGAACCAGTAGTTCGCCGTTTTCAATCCGCCGAAGGGTGCGCGGTACGGCTCGTCGTGCAGGGTGATCTCGAAGCTGTCTGCGGTGGGCAAGGTGCGCGGTTCGATGAAGAGGAAGAGGCGCGGGTGGGTGACCGCAGCGGTCGGCGCGCCATCGCCCGCCGTCACGTAGAGGCGGGCAAAGCCATCGCCACTTTCCGCGAGGACGGCAGCGGCGGCACGGAGCGCGGATTCCTCGATGGCGAACTCGCGCTCGCCACACGCGTTGAGCAGTCGCGCGAGGTGCTTTTCAAAAAACTCCGACTCGCCAGCGATGACCCGCAGGCTCTCGAAGACGGACATGCCGTAGCGGAAACCGCGGTCGGTGAGCGGCACCATTGCGCACGGCGAAAAGGCGCCGTCGATCCACTGCCACGCGGTCACGAGATCGTGAGCTCTTTGGTGATGGCGAAGCGCTCGATGCGCTTGCGGAGCGTGGCGCGGGTGATGCCGAGGAGTTTGGCGGCGCGGACTTGGTTGCCCTGCGTGACTTTGAGCGCGTGCAGGGTGAACTCGCGCTCGAGCCAGGGCAGGAGCTGCACGTCGGGGTCGGCGGTCGCGGTGTTCAGCAGCAGCTCGATGGCCGAGGCCGTGGTCATCGGGCCGTCGGCGGCGGCGGGTTGCGCGAGTACCGGTTCGTCAGTGAGGACGAGGCCGAGTGGGATGTCCTTGGCGAGCAGGATGCTCGAAGTCGCGAGGACGCAGGCACGCTGGATGGTGTTTTCGAGTTCGCGGACATTGCCGGGCCAGCCGTAGGCCTCCAGCACGCGCACGGCTTCCTCGCTGAGCTTGGGCTGCGGGAGGCGCTTTTGCAGCGAGACCTTGTGCAGAAAATATTCGGCGAGCAGGCGCACATCCTCGAGCCGCTGCCGGAGCGGGGGGAGCTGCACGCGCACGACGTTCAGCCGATAGAAAAGATCCTCGCGGAAAGTCCGCCTGGTCACTTCCTGTTCGAGGTTCTTGTTCGTTGCCGCGACGATGCGCACGTCGGATTTGAGGTTCTCGTTGCCGCCGACGCGCGAGAATTCTCCGTCCTGGAGGACCCGTAAAATCTTGCCCTGCAAGGCGAGTGGCATGTCGCCGATCTCGTCGAGGAAAAGGGTGCCGCCGTGACTTTGCTCGAAACGACCGGCGCGCTGGCCGGTGGCGCCGGTGAAGGAGCCCTTTTCGTGGCCGAAAAGTTCGCTCTCGAGAAGCTGCTCGGGGATCGCCGCGCAGTTAATCGCGACGAAGCTCTTCGCGCTGCGCTGGCTGTAGTGATGGATCGCGCGGGCGACCAGTTCCTTGCCCGTGCCGCTCTCGCCGGTGATCATCACCGGCGCATCGCTGTGCGCGACGCGACCGACCATCTTGAAGACCTGCTGCATGGCGGCCGACTTGCCGACGATGGAGTCCTGATGCTCCTCGACGGTGAGTTGCGCCTTCACGGCAGTCGCGGTTTTCATCTCCGCGCGCGCTTTGAGTGCGGCATCGACGACGACCTTGAGATTGAAAGGCAGCGCTTCCTTTCGGACGAAGTCGAAGGCGCCGAGTTTCATCGACTCGATGACGGCCTGGGTGGTGCCGAACTGACTGGTGAGCACGACGAGGGCATGCGGGTCGCGCTGGCGCACCTTGATGAGCAGATCGAGTCCGCCGAAGGGCGCGAGGTGGGTCTCGGCGATGATCAGATCGGGATCCTCGCGCGTGACGATTTTCATCGCCTCGTCAGACTTCGTCGCCGTGAGGACCCGGGTATTTGGGGTCGCGAGCTGGTGGGCGGCCCACTCGAGGAAGTCCGTCTCGGGATCGACGATGAGGATGGTTTGGTGTTTTTCCATCTAGGCGGCGAAGGCAGAGATGAGGCTACGACGGAAACCGTGCATCATTGTCATCGGGCTTCTGCCTTCTGTCTGCATATTAAGTTGGCGCGTCATAGACCTCCGTAGCGGCGTTCGCGCTTGTGGTATTCGTCGATGGCTTCGCGCAATTCGGCCTTGCCGAAATCGGGCCAGAGCTTCGGGGTGACGTGGATTTCGGTGTAACTGAGCTGCCATAGCAGGAAGTTCGACAGCCGCAGCTCGCCAGATGTCCGGATGAGCAGATCGGGATCGGGAATGCCGCGCGTATAGAGGTGGGCGCCCACGACTTCCGCGTCGATGGATGCGATGTCGCGCTGGCCCGCAGCGACTTCGCGGCAGAGTTCCTGGACGGCATCGACAAGCTCGGTGCGGCCGCTGTAGTTCAGCGCGAGGATCAAGGTGGTGGCCGTGTTGGCGGCGGTCTGCGCGGTAGCGTCGCGCAGGGCAGTCTGGCAGCTTGCGGGCAGTTCATGCAGCCGGCCGATGGCCTGGAGTCGCACGTTGTTTTTCATCAAGGTGGGCATTTCCTGGGTGATGAAATGTTCGAGGAGCAGCCACAAGGCGCTGACCTCGGCTTCGGGCCGGCGCCAGTTCTCGGTCGAGAAGGCATAGACGGTGAGATACTCGACGCCGAGTTCGACGCAGGCCTCGGTGACGGCGCGCACGGATTCCGCGCCCTGCTCGTGACCCTTGATCCGCGGCAGCCCGCGCTCCTTTGCCCAGCGCCCATTGCCGTCCATGATGATGGCGATGTGGCGGGGAGGGGTCATGGGGAAGGGGGAACATCGAACGTCGAACGCCGAACGCTGAACATCGAACACCGAGCGTCGAGCACCGCGGAGTTCGTTCGATGTTCGATGTTCGATGTTGGAAGTTCGATGTTCATCAAACGACGATCGTCTGCTCGCGATTCGGCCCGACGCTCACGATGCGCAGTTTCGCCTCGCAGAGCGCGGCGAGTTTGCGGGCGTAGGCCTGGGCTTTCTTCGGCAGCGCGGCGAAGGACTTCGCTTCGTGGGTCGGCGTCTGCCAACCGGGGAATTCCTCATAGACCGGCACGCATTCGGCGAGCTGGGCGTTGTCGCTCGGGGGCACGAGCAGGGTCTTGCGACCGAGCTTGTACGCGACGGCGACCTTGATGCTTTCGAGCGTGTCGAGGCCGTCGAGATTGGTGATCGCGACTTCGTCGATGCCATTGATCATCCCCGCGTAGCGCGTGGCGGCGGCGTCGAACCATCCGCAGCGCCGCGCACGCCCCGTGGTCGCGCCGAATTCGCGCCCGAGTCCGTGGAGGAAGTCGGAGAAGGCTTCGTTTTCCGTCGGGAAGGGGCCTTCGCCGACGCGGGTCGTGTAGGCTTTCATTACGCCGAGCACGGTGTCCATGCGGTGCGGCGGCACACCGGAGCCCGTGCAGGCGCCGCCGGCGGTGGTGTTCGACGAGGTGACGTAGGGGTAGGTGCCGTGGTCGATGTCGAGGTAGGTGCCCTGCGCACCTTCAAAGAGGATCTCCTTCCCGGCCTTCAGCGCGTCGTGGAGATAGACGACGGTATTACCGACAAAGGGCGCGAGCTCGGCGGCCGCGGCCTGGTAGGCCGCGAGGACGCGCGGGTACTTCAGCGTTTCGGCACCGAGGGCCTTGAGCACGGTGTTGTTTTCCTGCACGCGGACGGCGAGCTTTTCCGCGAAAAGCGCGGGCTGAATGAGGTCGCCCATGCGGAGGCCGACGCGCGCGGCCTTGTCGCCGTAGGCTGGCCCGATGCCGCGCTTGGTGGTGCCGATCTTGCCCTTGCCCTTCGAGGCTTCGCGTTGCTCGTCGAGCAGGCGGTGATACGGCAGGACGAGGTGCGCGCGATCGCTGATCAGGAGATTCTTGGGCGTGACCTTGATCTTCTTCGCGCGCAGCCCGGAGATCTCCGTCGCGACGGCCACGGGATCGATGACCACGCCATTGCCGATGACGCACATCTTTCCCGCGCGGAGGATGCCGCTGGGGATCAAATGGAGGACGTATTTCACGCCGTCGGCATAGACCGTGTGGCCCGCATTATTGCCGCCTTGCGAGCGCACCACGAGGTCCGCCGTCTCGGTGAGAAAGTCGATGATCTTGCCTTTGCCTTCGTCGCCCCATTGAGCGCCGACGAGGATGGTATTTGCCATGAAAAGTAGTGGTGAAGGAATCCGTGAGAAAAAATCCCGAGATGCGCAGAGGCGCCTCGGGACGAGCGTTCAGACTATCGGTCGTCCACTAGCGCGCAAGCGTCGAAAAGGGCCGCCGGGCCTTGCTGCCGCAGGCGCTCAAGCCTCCGCGGAGAAGGCGCCGATGAGGCGCTCCACGGTCGTCTCAAATTCGCGGTCGTCGCTCATATCGAGCATCAGGCGGGACTTAAGGCGCAGGGAGGGGACGGTGCCATCGCGCAAGATCACGAGCAGGCGCACGGCGCGTTCTTCGACGCCGCGATGATCCGCCAGGATGTTTTCGAGGTCCGTAAATCCGCTCTCACTGTAAGCCTTCGTATAGACCGCGATGGTGAAGCGCGACTCGAGCACCCCGCGCTCCATTTCGTCGAGCAAAGCGGCGCCGAGCCGGAAGTCGCGATAATCGACGCAGAGCCGAAGGCCGGCGGCTTCGAGCCGTGGGACCAGCGTCTTGCGGACCCACTCCTGGTCGGAATGGCGGTAGCTGAGGAAGGCGTCGTAGGGACCTTTGGACATGGGTTTGGGTCAGGGGTTGGCGACCGAGATGTTTGGGCGGTCGATCAGGGTGGTGGCTTCCTTGAGGAGGATGCCGAATTCGAGTTCGTTCCAGAGCCGGCGTGGGGCGCCGACCTCGCGGCTCTGGCCTTGCTGGATCTGATCGTAGGTGTCGAGGGCTTTGCGCAGCCACCGCTGCGCCTCAGTGGCGTGCTCCGCGCGCTCGCCGTCGCTGAGACGCTTCTCACGGCTGAGCTGATGATGGGTCAGGGCGAGGAAGATCTGATCCTGCTGGCGGCCGTCCTCGAGCGCCATCAGGGCGGAGGCGGCGGACTCGTCGGTCACCTGAGCGAGCGCTTCGCGCACTTGCACCTCGGCCCAGGTTTTGCGGGAGCGATCGAGGGTCTCCCGCGCTTTGGCAAAATCCCCGACGCGGAGATACACGGCGCCGAGGGTGTTGAGGCGAAAGTAATTTGGGTCGGCCTCCGCGGTCTTCTCGATGGTGGGCAGGAGTTCGCGGAGCCGGGCGACGTCCGCGCGGGGATCGAGCACGAATGGCCAGGCAAGGCGCAGGGCAAACTTGCCCGCCCCGTGAAACTTCGCCCACATGTCCTCGAGGGCCTTGAAGTAGGGGGCTGGATCGTCGGGGTGGAGCTTGAGTTGCAAGCCGGCACGGCGCTGCCACGGGCCGGGGTCGTCCAGCGCCAGCTCCGCCGCTTGGTTGACGGCCTGGAGGCAGTCTGCCCAGTGCCTCGTCTCGTCCGTGGCCCGGCCTCGGCGGGAGCAATCCAGAGCCTGGTCGAGATGGATGGTGGCGAGCTGCGTCCACGGTTCGTGGTCCAGAGGATCCTGCGCCGCCATCAGCGCGCAGTCCTTGATCGCGTCCTCCCAGCGGTGCAGTTCGGTGCGCATCCGGGCCCGCAGGGCGATGGTCGGAGCCCACAACTTTTCCCCGGGCTGGACGCCGAGCAGCGTCCAATTGAAATAGTGTTCCGCCTCGGCCCAGCGTTCGCTCGACTGGAAGGCGTCGCCGCAGCGCCGGAGCTGGGCAGGCAGGGGGTCGTCTCCGGAGGCGCGAATGGTCGCCTCGAGGTGCCAGGCGGCGGCGAACCAGCGCCCACTGTCTTCGCAGAAAGCCGCTTCTCGCTGGTGAAATTTCCCGGGCGGGAGCCGGGGAACTTGCGCGAGATAGTCCGTCTTCAGCCGCTGCCACTGCGGCGGCGATTTTTGCAAATCCGCGGGCCCGAGCGCAGCGCCGGTGATCGTCGCCGCGGTGACGAGTTCGGCCCGGCCGCGGAGATCGCCCGTCGGCAGGTGGTCAGGCGCGATATTCCAGAGACGCGCCTCGTCCAGGCGGAGCTGCGGCGCCCTGGAGACGGCGCCGCTGGCCCGAGTCGTGGAGTAGTGCGGGCGGATGCTGGCGAAGCTCAAGGTCAGGACCCGCTTTCCCGCGGCATCAAAGGCGGCGCTCCGCACTTCGGTCTGGTGAGGGAGGATGGCGATGAGTTCGCCGGTGCGGGCGTCCCACACGCGCGCGCGGCGATCGGCGCAGCCGGTGATCACGCGGGAGCCATCGGCGCTAAACGCGGCATCGAGGACGACGCCGCCGTGCGGCAGGCGCGTGGTGGCAGCGGCCTTTTCACCGGACCATCGCGCGAGATCGTAAAGGACGGCCGAGCTGTCGTAGCTGGCGGTCAGGAGCGTCTGCCCATCGGGGCTGAAGCGCGCGACGGTGAGGTCGGCACTGTGGATCTTTTCGATCCGCAGGAGCTCGCGATAGGGCGTCGCACTCAGGTCCCAGATCGCCGCCGCGTCGTCGATGCCCGCGGTGGCGAGGCGCTGCATCGGCGGGTCAAAGGACGCGAAAGTCACGGCCTCGCGATGCGGGAGTTCGCCGCGGAGGGCACCGGTCGCGGCGTCGAAAATCCGGGCGGCGCCCGTGCGGACGATGCTGTCGCCGCTGCCAGTCACGGCCAGCGTGCCATCGGGACTGAAGGCGATGAAGGTGACGGCGTGAGCGTGCTCGAGAGGCGTGATCTTTCCGGTAGCCGGCTCCCAGAGCGTGACCATGCGCGACTGTCCGTCCGCAGCGCGGCTGACGACGAGCAGGCGCCGGCCATCGGGCGGGGCAAAGGCGAGCGCGGTGATTTCGCCGCCGGGCGTCAAGGGGGTGCCGATCCCCTCCGCGCTGCCCACCTTCCAGACGCGCACCTCGGCCGTCGCGGAGGGACCGCCGCCCGCGGCGATGCGCTGCCCGTCCGCGCTGTAGGCCACGCACGGCACCGGGCCGGGCATCGTCAGGCGCGGCGCGATCGGCTCCCCGCTGGGCGAGACCAGTTCCACGATGCTCGTTCCTTTGGCATCGCCTCCGGACGCGGTCAGGATGCGTTCGCCGTCCGGGCTGAAAGTGGCCGCGCTCACGGGGCGCTCGAATTCCGGCGGCGGCGGCATGGCGGTCATCAAGTCCCAGACGCGCACCACATCTCCGCCCGAGGCCACCACCCGGCGGCCATCTTCGGCAAAGGCGGCGGAGACCACGCTGCCTTCGTGCCGCAGCGGCGGGAGGAGCAGCCGTCCGGTGGCGAGATCCCAGACGCGCGCTGCCTTGTCGCGGCTGCCGGTGAGCAGATGGCGCCCATCCGGGCTGAAGCGCGCCTGAAAGACCCAGCCCTCATGCGAGAGGGTGAGGAGGGTGCGGCCATTGCGGATATTCCAGACGCGGGCGGTGCCATCGTTGCTCGCGGTGGCCACGCGCAGGCCATCCGGGCTGAAGGCGGCCATGGCCACGCGCGCGGTGTGCCGCAGGGGTGGAGTGGCAGGCTCGCCCGTCTCCGCATCCCAGACCCGCGCCTCGCCGACTGAGGCCTCTCCCGCGAGGCCGCTCGCGGTCACGAGCGATCTCCCGTCGGGGCTGAATTCCACCCAATTGACGGTCGTCTCGTGGGCGATGCGCAGGCGCGTGGAGGATTCGTCGCGGGGTGCGGAAAAGGTCCAGATCAGGGCCGCGCCGGGCTCCGGCTTGCGCGCGTCCCCGAGTGCGATGGCCAGGCGATCGCCCTCGGGATTGAAGGCGATCCGATTGACGCGAGTCGGGACTGGCTGCGCCCAGATTTCCCCGGTGGCGCGATCCCAGACGGCCACTTCTCCCGCCGCGCCGTCGGGCGCCTCCACCCAGTAGGCGATCCGATCACGGCTCGGACTGAAGATGACCATGCGCACTGCGCCGAGGGTCTCCACGCGACCAGCGTCGGTGCCCGCTGCCGACTCCCAGACCTGGACCGCGCCGTCCTTGCCCCCGCTCTGCCCAAAGCCGACCGCGACGATCCAGCCATCGGGGCGAAAGGCGACCGCATTTGCTGGCCGTGGCGGGGTGGAAACGAGCGGGTGCGGATTTCCCTGCGGATCCCAGAGGTGCGCGACGCCGGATTCCTCGCCAAAGGTGGAGGTGACCGTGACGATGCGGGTGTCCGGGAGGGCGGAGTCTTTGCGGAGCGTGGGCTCCACGGTGACTTCGGCCGCGGCGAGGCGCGCTTGGGTCACGAAGTGCGCGAGGCGCGGGGTTTGCCGGAGCGCGATGGAAAGCCGCTGGCGGTGGGCTGCGCGCCGGGTCTCGTCCTGCGGCAGGGTTGCGACGCCGTGCGCTTTCATTTCCGTGACCGCGCTCTCCGCCTCCCGCAGGCTCTCGGCAAACCAGAGCGCGGCCAGGGAGAGGTCGCCTTTGGCGATGGCCTGGGTGCCTTCCTTCACCGTCGTCCGCGCGAGCAGGAAAGACTTTTCACCTCCCTCCCGGGCGACGGTGAGGGCGTGCTGCCGCGCGACTACGCCGGCCCGCCACATCAGCCCGCCCCAGCCCGCCAGGAGGAGGATGATGGTCGTGAGCGCCGCTCGCTTGAGCAGGAGGCGCTGCCTTTGGGCGCGCTGGCTGGCGGCAAGGAAGTCGTGCTCCACGGGATTGAGCTGCGGGTAGGTGAAAGCCTCCGCCAGCATGCTGCCGCGCCAGAAGAGCGAGCCCTCACCGCTCTCCCGCCATTGCTCGGAGGCGTTGCGCAACATCAGCCGTCCGCGCATCTGCACGCGCTTCTCGTCCAGCCACTCCACGATGCGCGGCCAGTGCCGCACGAGGGCGGGATGGCTCACCGTGACCCGGCGCGGCTCGCTCTGCCCGGGCTCGATCACGCGGAGCAGCCCCGCCTCGCAAAACTCCGCGACGATCTCGTCGAGCCGCTCCTCGGGCGCGGCCGCCCCGCCCGGAAAATCGAGGGGCACGGGCGTGACCGAAAATCCGCTCCCGAGATGGGGCGTGAGCAGGCGCATGAAAAGACCCTTGATGGCGTCCCGCGCGATGCCGGGCTGGCGGTACACGCGCTCCGCTGCCCGCTGGAGCGCCACCCAGCCGCCACCGAGCTGCCGGTAGATCTCAAAGCTGATCCGATTGCGCAGCCGGCCGCCGCGTTCATCCCACATCCGGCGCAGGCTGAACTGGAGCAGCGCGAGGGCAGCGGGATCGCCCTGCACATCGCGGAGCAGCCGCTCGATGACCCCTTCCTCAAAGATCAGCCCGACGCGCTGCGCCGGCTCCTCGACGATCTCGCGCAGTTCATTGGCGTCGAAGGTGACATTGAGCTGGGCGTCGTTGAGCCAGCGGGTGAATTCGTCGCGCCCGGCGAGGCGCGTGAGGGTGTCCGCATCGCCCACGACGATCGCCGTCTGCCCCAGATCCACCCAGGCCGCGAGCGCGCGCAGAAAGGCGGTGACGTCCGGCCCGGCGGCGAAGGCGAAAATTTCCTCGAACTGATCCACCCCGATCACCGCATCGCGGCTCGCGGGCGCCGTCTCCTGGATGAAACGCGCCGGCTCCGCCCGCAGGCGGGCGACGCGGGCCGCCAGCTCCCGCGGATCGTCCGTGGGGGCGAGGATGCCCACGAGATTTTCCAGCGGACTCCCCCCTGCCGCCAGCACCCCGAGACAGCGCAGGGGCGCGGCCGTGGCGTCGTCCGCGACCGGGCCGCGGCGGGCGAGCCGTGGCCAGAGTCCCTGCTGGAGCAGAAAGGAGCGGCCACTCCCTGGGGCGCCGATGATCACGAGCAGGCGATTGGCGCGCAGGATGGTCAGGGCGTCCGTCATCAGCCGGGACCACGCGCGCCGCTGTGCTGGGGAGGCGTCGTCCAGGGTCTGCGGCGAGGCAAAGGGAAACTCCGCAGTCCGGAGATCCGCGCCGGCTTCGGGGTCATAGGGGGCGAGTTCGCCGCGCGGGAGACGATCCGCGGGCACGTCGTAGCGGTAGAGTGAATTTGACCAGTAGCTGAGCAGGCTCTGCGCGGAGGACCGGTCCGAGTCCGAGTACAGCCGTGCGCCCATGGCCGCGACTCCGTGCAGGAACTCGATGACCTCGCCGCACAAGGCCTCCCGGTTGCCGCCTTCGCCCTGGAAGCGCTCGACGAGCCGGTCATGCTCGGCATTGATTTCGTCGATGGTCGTCAAGGGCGCCTTCGGCGGAGGCTGGATGGGGTTCGTTTCAGGCATGGCTGATCACGTCGAGCCGCTGGTCGGCCGTCTGCCGCAGTTTGCTGATTTCGCCGCAAAGGGTCTTCAGGTCCGCATCCGTCCGGCTGAAACCTTCGCTCACCGCGGGGCGCAGCTTGCGAAATTCGCAGCGGATCGCGCGGGCCACGGCGGGATCGCTGGCGGCCTTGGCGAATCCGCCAAGCGCGACTTCGAGGCCGGCCATTTTTTCGGGGAGCTTGAATTCGTCGATCCAGCGCGATGGCTTCAGACGGCGGAGCGGCTCGGCGATGCCCCGCCAGACCTGCCGCACGCGCAGGATGTCGGGCGATTCGCTGTGATCGAGCACATGCATCTGGTCATCGCTGATCTGGAGGGCGTCGTGGTTGGAGATCAGCCGGTTGACGCTTTCTTCGATGAGCTCGAGGGCCTTTACCCCCGCGGCAAAATCCTCGATGCGTTGGCGGGCTTCGTCGTCGAACTCACTGGCCCGGAGATCGGCCAGGATCTCCCCCTGCCGCTTGATCAGATCGGGCAGCGGGAGCTGGCGCGCCTTTTCCTTGAGGCTCCCATTGAGCCGCGTCGGCTCGCTATGGAGCACCGCGGCGATGCCCTCGATCCCGGCCTTCAGGAGTTCCACGTCCTGGGCACAGACTCCGTCCGTCACGTCCGCCTCCGCGGCCAGGAGGATCGCGATCCACGGGGGCGGGTCGCCCGGCGGCGCAAACTCCGCCGCCCGCGATTGCACCGTCGTCAGCCGCGCCTCCAGATTGGTGAAAGCCGCCCCGACCTTTTCCCAGGAGCGGTCCAGAGCCTCCGCTTCCAGGGTGCTTTGCGCGCGCTTCTCGAGGAGGTCGAGCTTGCGGTCGATGACGACGTTGAAGGCATCCTGCGCGGAGTGAAAATCGTCGTGCAGGAGCTTGTCGTGGGTGAGCAGCTCGATCTGTTCGCAGGCGCGTTCGAAGACGCTCAGGAATTGCTCGACCCGCGCCTGGACTGCCGCCGTGCCGAGAAACTGCCGCAGAGTCGCGACGCCGAGGCGCGCGGATTCGGCGCTCTTCTGGTTCAGGGTTTTCCGGTCGCCGCAGAGCTGCGCGAGCAGGGTATTCATCATCCCGGTGCGCTGCGTCAGGTCGGAAAGGTCCACTCCATTGAGGCGCGCGATGAGCAGCCTGGGCTGCACGCCCGGGCCGCCGAGGTTCTCTTTTGGCTCAAAAAAAAGCGGGATGAACCGCGCCTCCCGCGCCGCGGGATCGAGGTGCATGGTCAGGTTGTCGAGGAGCTGGCAAAGCGGGTCCGCGAGATAACTCGAGGTGATGACGGCCAGGGTGCGACGGGACTGGGTCACGGCGTTTTCCAGATTGTCGAGGATGGTGGCGCCATAGCGGCCATCGCTGCGGGTCACGGCCTTCAGGCCCGCGGTGCGTAGCGGCAGCAGCACCTGCTCCTCCGCGAGCTCCTTGTCGCCGTCGCAGCAGGCCACGAAGACATCGTAAGACACCGGCTCAGGGGCGGCGTCTGGTGGAGTATTCATGGAAGGAATCCCGTGCTGGCTGAGTCCGAATCACCGGTGCGACGCCCGCCGAGGTCTGGCAAAATCCGCGCGTCCGTCTGCACTCTCGGGGGAACGCTGGACCCTTCTTTGCGCACAATGCAACCAGAATTTTGACCGGGCTGCGGGGCCCGCTTGCGCTCCCGGGTGGACGTTTGGGATTGCCAGCCTTCACCGGATCGTAAAACACGTCTGCCATGGCCCTGCCCTCGCTGCTCTCCACCAAGCCCATCGACCCGCGCGACCGGCTCATTTTCGCCCTCGATGTGCCGACGAAGACGGAGGCACTGGCGTGGATCGACCGCCTCGGCGACGCGGTCACTTTCTACAAGCTGGGCCTCGAATTTTGCATGAGCGGCGAGTACTTCGCGGTGCTCGATGCGCTGGTCGCGCAAGGGAAGCGGGTCTTTGCCGACCTGAAGTTTGCCGATGTTCCGGCGACGGTCGGTGGGGCGGTGGCGAATCTCGCGGGACGCGGGGCGACGCTTTGCACGCTGAATGCGACCACGGCCGCCTACGCCGCGGCGGTACCGGTGAAGGGCGCGATGCAATTGCTGGCGGTGACGGTGCTCACGAGCATGGACGCCACGGATCTCGCGGAGCTCGGCTGGTCCGGCCCAGTGGAGGAACTCGTCTCCCGCCGCGCCCGCGCCGCGGTGGCGGCCGGGATGGACGGGCTCATTTGCTCCGGTCTCGAAGCGGCGCGGCTGCGCCGCGAAGTGGGCGCGGGACCGATCCTCGTGACCCCCGGCATCCGCGTGGCAAGCGACCGGGGGAGCGATGATCAGAAACGCACCATGACTCTCGAGGAGGCCTTCCGGGCGGGAGCGGATCACATCGTCGTCGGGCGTCCGATTCGGAAGGCGGCTGATCCACGCGCTGCCGCGGAAGCGATGCAGGCGGAGATCGCGGCGCTCTTTGCCGCGCGCTGAGCGTATGACAGGATTGACCCTTGAGGGTGCGGCGGCCTTCCCGCTATCCATGTCTGTCCAATGAGCGAACCCACTTCCCCATACGCCCACCCCGAAATCCTCGTGAGCACCGAGTGGCTCGCGGAGCACCTGCACGATCCCGGCACCCGGATCGTCGAGAGCAATGAAGACGTGCTCCTCTACGACACCGGCCACCTCCCCGGCGCGGTGCACATCGACTGGCGCCAGGATCTGCAGGACGCCCTGGTGCGCGACTATATCACGCCCGCCGATTTCGCCGCGCTCTGCGCCCGCCATGGCATCACGCCAGACACCACCGTGATTTTCTACGGCGACAAATCCAACTGGTGGGCGACCTACGCCCTCTGGGCCTTCCGCCTCTTTGGGCACACGAAAGTGAAACTGCTCAATGGCGGCCGCGACAAGTGGGTGAAGGAAGGTCGCGCGGTCACCAAAGAGAAGCCGAAGCACGCTGCCGCAAACTATCCCACGCCCCCGAAACGCTACGACGACGAGATCCGCGCCTTCTTCGACGACGCCCTCGCGCAAAGTCGCGCCAGCCGACCGCTGATCGATGTGCGTTCGCCCGGCGAGTTCAAAGGCGACGTCACCCACATGCCCGAGTATCCGCAGGAAGGCGTGCTCCGCGGCGGCCACATCCCCGGGGCGAAGAGCGTCCCGTGGAAGACTGCCTGCAACGAAGACGCCACCTTCAAGTCTGCCGACGAACTGCGGAAGATCTACACCGAAGGCTGCGCCCTCGCGCCCGATGCCGAGATCGTCGCCTACTGCCGGATCGGCGAGCGCTCCAGCCACACCTGGTTCGTGCTCACCTATCTGCTCGGCTACGAGAAGGTGCGGAACTACGACGGCTCCTGGACCGAGTGGGGCAATCGCGTGCGGGCGCCCATCGAGCGCGGATGAGTGCCTATCCCGCCAAGCTGGAGGCCATCATCGGGCTCTTCGAGTCGCTCCCGGAGGAGGAGAAACGCGAGAACCTCATCGCCTACTCGGAACAGGCCAAGCGCCACGAGCCGAAGTCCGGCGAGACCTTCCAACTCGAAGACGTGCGCAAGGACGAGGAATGCACGGATACCGTGGGCGTCTTCCTGCAAGTGGACGCGGAGCGCCAGGCGCGCTTCCGGATCACCCTCGGCCCTCAGGTCCAGACGCTGACGAAGGCCATGACCTCGATCCTCTGCAAAGGACTCGAAGGCACGACGCTCGACGAGATCCTCGAACTGCCCGCTGATTTCGTCCCAAAGATCGTTGGCGGCCACCTCGTCCGCATCCGTTCGCAGACCGTCTATTACATCCTCACGCGGATGAAGAGCGCCTGCCGAGTGTATCTAAATCGGTTGCGCGCGGCGACAGCTTAAAGCGGTCGAGGGCAGCGGCAGTGGTTCGTCCTCGTCCTAGTCCTCGAAAGTTCGCGCATCTGATCGAGGACGAGGACGATTACGAGCACGAGGACGAATCACCGCAGTTCAATCAACCGCCGGTGGACGCTGGGCGCAAAACCGGCTTGCCCAAGGCAAGGAACCTGCGATACCTACCGACCGCTTTCCGAGAGGCCAGTGTAGCTCAGGGGTAGAGCAGCTGTTTCGTAAACAGCAGGTCATGGGTTCGAATCCCATCACTGGCTCCAGCGTGCTCCACCCGGTGCGGTCGCCGAGCCCTCGGGCTTTTGACCGCGAGGCTTCGCGGTCCTTCATCCATTTTGTCATCTTCATTCCACCGTCCTTCCCCTGCCGCTTCTTCGGCGCCGGCTCCTCAGGTTTCGGAGCTCACCCCTGATCCCCGCCAATCCGGCGCGCGGCCCCTCTACCACCAGCCCCCGTCCGCTCCCGCATCCATGTCCGTCGTCGATCGTCCTTCCTCCACCAGTTTCTCCCGCGCCGAATTTGACGGCTGGCTCACCCAACGCCGCGCCGATGAAGGGCTCCCGCCCGTCGCGCTGCGCGGAGGGCGTGCCGTCTTCAAGTCTTGGCTGCGCGATGTCTGGGAGCACATTCACGACCTCCCGGAAGCGCGCGGGCTCGGCCTTTTCTGCGAACGCGACGTCACCATGGTCGTCGCCGAGGTGGCGGAGACGGCGACCATCGGCGAGCATCCCTGCGCGCTTCAGGTCTTTGAAGTCCTGCCGCTCAATCGGCCGAAGCGCGCGGATTTCCTGACCCAGCGTTTTCGCCAGCTTTCCGCGGATGCGGTGCGCCGGTCGGCGGAGATCTCGGAGGAAATCCAGACGCAGATCCCGCGCATCGAACAAGCGATCGCCGAGCACCGCGACCGGCTGGCGGAGGTGGATATCCACGAGGAACTCGGCAAGCTCGCCGGCCAGATGTCGGTGCGGCAATTCATCGATCAGGCGTCGCGGACGATCCGCGAGCTGTCGCTGCGCGCCGCGAATCGCCGGATGGCGGAAGGCATCGCGCTGCATCGTTTTCACGAGACTTTCCCCGGTGCCCGCGCCCGCGAGCGGAAGCTCGTGCTGATCGCTGGACCGACGAATTCCGGCAAGACCTACGCTGCCTTTCAGCAGCTCGCTGCGGCGAAGTCCGGCGTCTATCTCGCACCGCTGCGGCTTATGGCTGCGGAATTCTGGGACCGCATGCGCACGGCCGGGGTGCCGTGCTCGCTGATCACCGGCGAGGAGCGCTTTCCCGATCCCGAGGCGCGCCATGTCTCCTCGACCATCGAGATGCTCGCGACGGATGCGGAGTATGACGTGGCGATCATCGATGAAGTGCAGATGATCGCGGACAAGGATCGCGGCTGGGCGTGGACGCAGGCCATCGTCGGCGTGAATGCGAAGCTCGTGATCTTCGTCGGCTCGCCGGATGCGGAGCATGTGCTGCGCGAAATCGCGGATCGCCTTGGCGAGCCCTTTGAGGTCCAGCGCACCGAGCGCCTCACCCCGCTCAAAGTGGCCGCGGCCCCGCTCGACTCTGACAAGAAGCCCGAGGACGCGACGGCATTCATTTCCTTCTCGCGCCGCGACGTGCTGGCCTGGCGCCAGACCCTCGGTGCCGCGGATTGCGCCGTCGTTTACGGCGCGCTCGCTCCGGAAGTCCGCCGTGAAGAAGCGAGGCGTTTCGCCGCGGGCGAAGCGAGATTCGTCTCCGCCACCGACGCGATCGGCATGGGGCTGAATCTTCCGGTGAAGACGATCGTCTTCACCACGCTCACCAAGTGGGACGGCGAGAAAGAGATCACCGTCAGCGATTCCGCGATCCGCCAGATCGCCGGGCGCGCGGGCCGGTTCGGGATGCACGAGGTCGGCGTCGTCTCGGCGCTCAATCGCCGCGATCTCGAGCACATCCGCCAGGCCATGGTCGCCGAGGCCGAGCCGCTGCCGACCATCGCGCCGATCGCGCCGCACATGAAGATGCTCGAATTCCTCGCGCAGGAAACCGGACGCAATGATCTGCCCTCGCTGCTCGATTGCTTCGCCGCGCTGCCGGGCGACACCGATCTTTTCCGCAAGGCCGATGTCTCTTCGATGCGCGAACTCGCCGGCCAGATCGGCGACTCCACGCTGCCGCTCGCCACGCAATTTGCCCTCTGCGCCTGCCCGGTGGACACGCGCAGCGGCGATCACATGCGCGTCTGGCGGCAGTGGGTTGCGGCCGTCGCCGAAGAGGTGCCCTCGCCGCTGCCCCGTGGCCAGCGCTTCATGGCCGAGGGCAGCACCGCGTCCACCACCGCACTGCAGAGCGCCGAAGGCCGCGTGCGCCAGCTCGCCGCCTATCGCTGGATGCATCACCGGATGCCCGAACTTTTCCCCGACATCGACGAAGCGATCGCCGTCTGCACCGCTGCGAATCAATTCATCTCCAATTCGCTGAAAAAGAAGAGCGTCCGCCGCTGCCGCCGCTGTGGTCATGGCCTGGCCGACGATCATAAATATCCCATCTGCGAACCGTGCTTCACGATGCGCTACGAGCGGAATGACTGAGTCGTGGCGCCGGGAGCGTCGATCGCGGTCGGAACGTTGAATCGTCGCTGGATCGGTGCGGGCTTCCTGCTAAGAAAACACGGAAACCGCTCCAGCCTATGACCCTCGACGAACTGAATCGCGACCTGCCTGCACTCAAAGCGCGCTTCGCTTCCGCCAAGCCGTATCCGCATGTCGTCATCGACAACTTCCTCGACCCCCAGCTTGCCGAGCAAGTCTGCGAGGCCTTTCCCAAGCCGGAAGAAATGCGCGTCCACGGCGGCGACTCGAAAGTGCTCAAGGGCTGGCAGGTCAATCCCAAGGACGACAACTACATCCCCAAGCCACCGCTCGAGGCCATGTTTCGCCACATCCAATCCGCGGGCGTGCGCCGCTGGATCACCGAACTGAGCGGCTCGCAGACGGAGGCGCTTTGCGACCCCGAGTACGTCGGTGCGGGTCTGCTCGCCGCGAAGGATAAAGGCATCCACAAGATCCACCTCGACCGCAATCGCCACCCGAATGGCCGCTACTGTGCACGCCTCGTCCTGCTCATCTATTTTAACAAAGGCTGGAAGCCCGAGCACGGCGGCGCGCTCGAACTCTGGGATCGGAAAATCGCGAAGGCCACGACCGTCGAGCCGCTCTTTAATCGCTGCGTCGTCTTTGAAAACGCGCGCTTCGCCTACCACAGCATCTCCGACGTTCACCTACCCGAAGGCATGACCCGCAAGGCACTCAACTTCTACTTTTACACGCGCGATCTGCCGGCGGTGGAAAGGAACATGTATGTGCATAACACGGAATTTTTCCCCCGCCCGCACGAGCGCGCCGAGCATTGGAAAAAGAGCCTCACGAGTAACTTCCCGAAAGGCCTCGTCTCCACGCTCATGCTCCAGACGCTGCCCACGGCAAAGCTTTACCACTCGATGAAACGCGGCGCGGGTCACTACGCGGGCGGCAAGGATTTCGGCTCGGACGAGGTCATCGATCTAGCCTGGCAGAAATATAATTCCGGTAACTTGTAACCGCCCCAGCTTGGACTTGCGTCCGCAATTTTCCGGGGAGCATACGCGTCTCGCGTGTTGGTTTCGGCGTCCCGCCGAAACGAACTTCCGCAACTCCTCGGAACGATGAACGTCCGCGGCGTGCCCTATCGGACGATCTGGGAAAAGAAAGGCGATGCGGGCTGCATCCAGATCATCGACCAGCGCCACTTGCCGCATCGGTTCGTGATCGAGGACCTCACGACGCTGGACGCCGTCGCCATGGCCATCCGCGAAATGCACGTGCGCGGGGCGGGTTTGATCGGAGCCACTGCTGGCTACGGGATGTATCTCGCCGCCCGGGAGTCGGCGGAGGACGCGGACTTGGAGCGCGGTGCGGAAAAGCTCAAGGCCACGCGGCCCACGGCAGTGAACCTGGCTTGGGCAGTGGATCGTCAACTGACCCGCCTCCGCCCGGTTTCGGGAAAGCTCGAACGTTTCAGCGCAGCGTTGGAGACGGCGCGAACGATTGCCGACGAAGACGCGGAATTCTGCCGGCGCATCGGTGGGCACGGTCTCGAGATCATCCGCCAGCTCAGTGCGCAGAAAGGCCGGGCGCCGGTGAATATTCTGACGCACTGCAATGCTGGCTGGTTGGCCTTCGTGGACCACGGCTCGGCCACCGCCCCGATCTACGCCGCGCACGACCGCGGCATCCCGGTTCATGTCTGGGTCGATGAAACGCGCCCGCGCAATCAAGGCGCGAAGCTGACCGCGTGGGAACTCGGCGAGCACGGCGTGCCGCACACCGTCATCGCCGACAATGTCGGCGGGCATCTCATGCAGCACAGGCTCGTCGATCTGGTCATCGTCGGCACCGACCGCACCACCCGCACCGGCGATGTCGCGAATAAGATCGGTACTTACTTGAAAGCCCTCGCCGCCCACGACAACGGCATCCCTTTCTACGTCGCGCTGCCGTCCTCCACCTTTGATTGGAAGATGCGCGATGGCGTGCGCGAGATCCCGATCGAGGAACGCGGCGCGGAGGAAGTGAGCCACCTCGACGGCTGGACGGCGGGCGGCATTGTCGAGGTCCGCATCACGCCTGAGCACAGCCCCGTGGCGAACTTCGGCTTCGACGTCACCCCAGCGCGCCTCGTTACCGGCCTGATTACCGAGCGCGGAATCTGCCGCGCCGACGAAGCCAGCATCCTTGAGCTTTTCCCCGAGCAGCAGTCCGGAAACGCGCTCAATTGAGACTCCTCTTCCAAATGAAAATCCCCCTTCTCACGCTCGGTCTCAGCTTCATTGCCATGCTTCCCATTCGAGCGGCGGATTTCGATCTGATCATCCGCAATGGCCAGGTCATCGATGGCTCGGGTAGTCCGGCCGTTCGTGGCGATGTCGCCATCAGTCGTGGACGAGTCGCGGCAGTCGGAAAGGTCAGCGGTTCTGCGACTGCGGAGATCGATGCCGCGGGCCTCGTGGTCGCTCCGGGCTTTATCGACGTGCATACGCACGCGGAGGATTTGGAAAAGGCGCCGCGGGGGGAAAACTTTGTCCGCATGGGCGTGACCAGCATCGTGCTGGGGAACTGCGGCATGTCGAAAGTGAACCTCGGCGAGTTTTTTCAGCAGCTCGAAGCGATGACCTTCACGCCGAATGTCGCCTCGCTCATCGGTCACGGCGATGTGCGTTCTCGCGCGATGGGCGGATCATTTTCCCGTCCGCCCACTGATGCGGAAGTCGCCACGATGGCCACCCTCGTGGAGCAGGCGATGCGCGATGGCGCGGTGGGCATGTCCACCGGCCTCATTTATCTGCCTGGCACTTTCGCCACGACGGACGAACTGGTCGCACTCGCGAAGATCGCCGCCGCGCATGGTGGCATCTACGCCAGCCATATGCGGAATGAAGGGAATTTGATCCGCTCGGCGCTTGACGAACTCTTCCACATCGCGCGCGCGACCGGCATCCGCGCGGAAGTTTCGCACCTGAAGATTTCGAGCAAGAAAATGTGGGGACAGGCGGATCAAGTGCTGGCGGCGCTCGACAAGGCCCGCGCGGAAGGGCTCCGCATCACCCACGATCAATACGTCTATCCCGCATCGAGCACCGGCCTCAGCCAGATGATCCCGGACGAAGCGCGCGAGGGCGGGATGGAAAAATACCGGGAGCGGCTGACGGACCCGGCGCAGAAAGCAGGCATCGTCGCCGAGATGAAGAAAAAACTGAGCGCCAGCACGCGGACGAACTACGACTACGTGATCGTGGCGTCTTGCAAACAGGATCGCTCGCTCGAAGGCCTGAGCATTCCCGCCGTCGCCAGGAAGCTGCGCGGGAGCGACGACGTGGATGCCCAGATCGAGTGCATCCTCGATCTGCATCTGCGCGGTGGCGCGAGCGCCGTTTATTTCAGCATGGATGAGCGCGACCTCGAGCAATTCCTGCGGGACCCGCATACCATGTTTGCCTCGGACAGCGGCGTGCGCATTCCCGGCGAAGGCCTCCCGCATCCGCGCGGCAATGGCAACAATGCGCGCGTCCTCGCCAGCTACGTCCGCGAGAAAAATCTCCTCCCGCTGGAAGAGGCGATCCGCAAAATGACATCGCTTCCGGCCTCCACTTTTGCGCTCAAAGATCGCGGCGTCGTGCGTGCCGGAGCCTGGGCCGATCTCGTCATTTTCGATCCCGCGAAAGTGCAGGACCACGCGACCTTCACCGACCCGCACCACTTCGCCACCGGCTTTGCCCACGTCTTCGTCAATGGCATCGGAGTCGTGAAAGTCGATGCGCACACCGAGGCCCGGCCCGGCGTGATCCTCCGGCACCAATCGCGAAAGTGAGCGCGCCAACTCGCGCGTTGTGCGGCCCCGGCGCGGCTCGTCAGAATCCTGCCCCATGAAATACCGCCGCTTCGGTCGCACAAATCTCCAGATGCCCGTCTTCTCCTGTGGCGGCATGCGCTATCAGCAGAGCTGGAACGACGTGCCGCCGGAGGACGTCGAGGAGGCCGGACAGCGCAATCTCGAAGCCACCGTCCTGCGCGCGCTGGAACTCGGGATCAATCACATCGAGACCGCGCGCGGCTACGGATCGAGCGAGATGCAGCTCGGCTGGATTTTGCCGCGGCTGCCGCGCGAGAAGATGATCGTGCAGACGAAAGTCGCGCCCTTCGCGACCGCGAAGGAGTTTCGCGAAACCTTCGAAACCTCGATGCGCTACCTGAAGCTCGAGCACGTCGATCTTCTCACGCTCCACGGTGTCAATGACGCCGAGCTGCTCGACTGGTCGCTGCGCAAAGGAGGCTGTCTCGATGCCGCCCGCGAATTGCAGCGCGAGGGTCGGTGCCGCTTTATCGGCTTCACCACGCACGCCACCACGGACCTAATCCTGCGCGCCATCGAGAGCGACGGGTTCGATTACGTGAACCTGCACTGGTACTTCGTGAATGATTATAACTGGTCCGCCGTCGAGGCCGCAGCCGCGCGCGACATGGGCGTCTTCATTATCAGCCCAAGCGACAAAGGAGGGATGCTTTTCAATCCGCCGCCGAAGCTCGTGGATCTCTGCGCGCCGCTCACGCCGATGGCCTTTAACGATCTCTACTGCCTCGCTCGTCCGCAGGTCCACACGCTCAGCATCGGCGCGGCGCGGCCCAGCGACTTCGACGCCCACATCGCCGCGCTCGCCGACTACGACAGGGCCGCCGAGGTCGTCGCGCCGATCGCGCAGCGTCTCCGCGCCGAACTCGACCGCGTGCATGGTGCCGACTGGTGCGCGCGCTGGATGCAGGGCCTGCCGAACTATGTGGACGTCCCCGGCGAGGTGAACGTGCAGGAGATCGTCCGCCTCTGGCATTTCGCCAAAGGACTCGAACTCAAAGACTGGGGGCGCATGCGTTACAACCTCATGGGCAACGCCGGCCATTGGTTCCCCGGCGCAAACGCCGCGACCTTCGAAGAGAAGAAAGTCCGCGCTGCGCTCGGCGACTACGAATTCGCCGAGCGAATTCCCGCGATCCTGCGCGAAGCGCACGCCACACTTTGGGACAAGCCCGTGAAGCGGCTCAGCCAGAGCGATTGACGTCTTTCGCTTACTCCGGCGTCACGTAGAGGGCGCTGAAGCGGATCCTGGTATTCTGCTCGCCGACGAAAGTTCCTTTGATGCGGAAGCGCGGCGGCAGATTTGTGAGTACGGCATTTCCGTTCCACGCGATCGGCGTCTGGAAACCGTTTGTTCTCACGACCGCCGCATCCTCGCCTGAGAATCCGGCGAGCGGCTTTTCCAGCTCATCGAGTAGCTCAATCTTCAGCGCCGACTCGGCCCCGAGGCCATCCGCGTTGAGGAAAAACCGCTGCGCCGTCCCGGCCTTCGCGACCACGCTCGCGGTGATGAACTCACTCGTGATCGCCGGCAACTGATAGTCCCCCGGCCCCTTGCCCGCCTCCTCCACGACGAGGTCCCCGAAACGATCCCGCGGGACCGTGGCGATTCCCACTCCGCCGCGCGCCACATTGCTCGTCCGATCCCGCGGATCCCACGCGCCGTAATAGATGAGCGTCTCGTCGCCCACATTTTCAAAGCCTTGCCCTTGGAGCAACCCGCCCTGATCCCAGGCGCCATCTTCACCACGGCGGAGGAAGGTCCACTCGTGCGCTGGCTCACGAAAGTTGAGGCCGTCGTTGCTGACCACAAAGCCGAGATCCACGGTGATGTCCTTCCATTCCTTCGCGCCGTGCCACTGCCCGTAGAGCCCGAGCAGAATATTGCGTCGATTCCACACGCTGATCCCCTCGTGGCATTGCTCGCCTTCCAGACTTCGGCCCGCGCCGAGCGGCGTGTGCTGGACCGCGCGGACAAACCCGAGGCTGCTCGTCTGCGACCAATGCACAAAGTCCGCCGACCGATACATCCGCGTCACCCGACCCTGGTAGGGGCGCGTCGCATTCAGCGCATTCTGCCCGCAGAGATAGAACATGCCATCCCACTGATACAGACCGCCGCACGGCTCAAAGTGAATCGCCGGCAGCACCAGATCCTGCGCCCGCAGTTCCGCCTTCAGCGGCTTTGCGTCGGTCAGCAGTTTCCAGTGCAGACCATCCGCGCTGGCAAAGGGCGCCAGCGTTCCGAGCCGCCGCTGTTGGCGAAAATAGACGTGCGTCGAAATCTTATAGCGGCGCGCAGGATCAGGATCAGCGTCATCGCGCAGCACTTTCAGATTCACAAAACCCAGCGGCCCCGGCTCCGTCAGGATGAGATTGTTCTCCTTGTTCCCGCCGAATTCCACCAGCCCGAGGCGCGGCTTGCGCCAGTGGACGCCATCGTCGCTCTCCGCGTAAGCCGCGCGCCAGCGGGCGGACGCCACCTTGTTCCCCACGTCGTCATCGAAGGCCACGTACCACAGGCGAAATTTTTCCCCTTCCCGAATCACCGACCCATAGAACTGCACCCCCAGCGCATCCGGCGTGCCCTTTTCGCCGAGCGGCACCACCGGATTCGCGGGATGCCGGCGCGGCGCCCGCATTTCGAGCCGCAGATTCTGCGTGAAAGGAATCGTGACCGAATCGAAGGCAAAGACGGTCGTGGCTCGCTGTTCGTCGAAGAGTTCCGCTGCGCTTGCGCGGGTCAGCAGCGAGAGAACGCAGGCGAGGAGAAGGGCGGGGCGGGAGAGGGAAGGCATGACGAAACGGTTCTCCTTGGCGAAGGCCGGCGCGCGGACTTCGTTAGCCATTTTTTCCGAGAGGATGCGGCTCAGCCCACAAATTCCCGCAGCGCGAGCGTCGCGTTGTGACCGCCGAATCCGAAGCTGTTGTTCAGGGCCACGCGCACCTTCTTCTCGCGGGCGGTGTGCGGGACGAAGTCGAGGTCGCACTCTTCGCCGGGGTTATCGAGATTGATCGTCGGCGGGATGATGCCGGTCTCGATCGCCTTTACGCAGACGGCGGTCTCCACCGCACCAGCGGCGCCGAGCAGGTGGCCCGTCATGGATTTCGTGGAGCTGACGAGCAGCCCGGAGCGGGCGTGTTCGCCGAAGACGGCTTTGACCGCGCGCACTTCGGCCACGTCGCCCATGGGCGTGCTGGTGCCGTGCGCATTCACGTAGTCCACGTCGCTCGCATTGAGCCCCGCCTTTTTCAAAGCGATGCGCATGGAACGCTGGGCCTGCTCGTGATTCGGCAGCGGCGCGCTCATGTGGAAGGCATCGGAGGTGACGCCGTAGCCTACGATCTCCGCGTAGATGCGAGCGCCGCGAGCCCTGGCGTGTTCGAGCGATTCGAGCACGACGACGCCGGCACCTTCGCCCATCACAAAGCCGTCGCGATCTTTGTCCCACGGACGCGACGCCCTGGTCGGATCGTCATTGCGCGTGGAGAGCGCCTTCATCGCCGCGAAGCCGCCGATGCCGAGCGGGACGATCGCCGCCTCGGAGCCGCCCGCGAGAAAGGCGTCGGCGTCATCTTCCCGAATCATCCGCCAGGCCTCACCGATCGCATGGGCGCTGGTGGCGCAGGCGGAGACCGGGGCGAAGTTTGGCCCCTGCACGCCGTACTCCATGGAGACGATGCCGCTGGCCATGTTGCTGATCAGCATCGGGATCATGAAGGGCGAGATCCGGCTCGGGCCTTTGGTCATCAGGACGGTGTGCTGATCTTCGGTCGTCTTCAGGCCGCCGATGCCGCTCCCGATGACACAGCCAAAGCGCTCGGGATCGCCCACCGGCCCGCTCAAGCCCGCGTCGGCCATGGCGCTCTTCGCCGCGGCCACGGCGAGGTGGGTGAAACGGTCGGTGCGGTTCACGTCCTTGGGCGTCTTGAAATGCTCGACGGCCGTGAAACCGCGCACTTCGCCCGCGATCCGGCAGCGGTAGTCGGTGACATCAAAGTGGGTGATGGGACCGATGCCGCTCACGCCGTGCGTGAGATGGTGCCAGAAGGTCGGAAGATCCGAACCGACGGGCGAGACGATGCCCATGCCCGTGATGACGACTCTGCGCTGGTGACTCATAGGGCGGAGAAAGTGAGGGGCAAGCCTATGGGGAGCAAATGGAAACTGCGCGGGCTGCTGGGGGTGTCATTCTGAGTTTGGCGTTTGGCGTTTGAAGTTTGAAGTTTGGCGTTGCTGACGCCCGTGGCACGGGTGTGCTTTCCGAAGCGCTAAACGCCAAACTTCAAACGCTAAACGCCAAACGCTAAACGCCGAACTCGGCCATTGCGCAGGGTCTTCTCCTCATCCGCCATCATGAAACTCAGCGAAAATATTGCCGACCTCGAGGACCAGCTCAGCGCGCCGACCGAGGGCGCCATCGAGACGCTGCGGGCGATCGGCGGCGACGTGCTCATCCTTGGCGCTGGCGGGAAGATGGGGCCGACCCTGGCGCGGATGGTCCGGCGGGCCGCGGATCAGCTCGGGCAAAGCCGCCGCGTGATCGCGGTGTCGCGCTTTTCCAAGGCCAGTGCCGTGGCGGAGTTGAACCGGCACGGTGTCGAGACCATCGCGTGTGACCTGACGGATCGCGCGGCGGTGGCGCGGCTGCCCGATGCGCCGAATGTCCTCTTCCTGGCCGGACAAAAGTTTGGCACCGCCGACGCGCCGGAACTCACCTGGGTAATGAATACGCTCGTCCCCGCGGTCGTCGCCGAGCGGTATGCGCGTTCACGGATCGTCGTTTTCTCCACCGGCTGCGTGTATCCGCTGGTGCCGGTGGAAGGTGGCGGCGCGCGCGAGGGTGATCCGCTCGGCGTGCTCGGCGAATACGCGGCCTCGTGCGTCGGACGGGAGCGCATCTTCACCCATTTCTCCGCGCAAAATGCGACGCCGGTGCTGCTCTTCCGGCTCAGCTATGCCATCGATCTGCGCTACGGCGTGCTCCTCGACGTGGCGCGCAAAGTCGCCGCCGGCGAGCCCATCGATGTGACCATGGGCTGGGCGAATGTGATCTGGCAGGGCGATGCGAACGCCCGCGCGATTCAGTCGCTCGCGCTCACCGCCACCCCGCCGTGCCCGCTCAATGTCACGGGGCTGGAAAGGGTTTCCACCCGCGAACTCGCGCACACTTTCGGCCGCCTCCTGGGGCGCGCACCGATCATCGTCGGCGAGGAAGCGCCGACCGCGTGGCTCTTTGACGCGACGCGTTCCTTCGAGCACTTCGGCCCCGTGATGGTATCGCTCGGGGAAATGATCGCCGCGACCGCGCACTGGGTAAAGCATGGCGGGGAGACGCTCGGGAAACCGACACACTTTGAAATCCGCGATGGGGCGTATTGAATCCCGCAAGTTCCCGGCACCTTTCCACATGACCATCCGCCCTTTCCATGTTGCTGATCTTCCCACGCTCCTGCGCCTCACCGTCGAGTCGTTTGAGGGCATCGCGATGGATCAGACGATCGAGGAAAAGTTTGGCCTGCTCGCCGAGCACGACTGGCAGTGGCGGAAGGCGCGGCACATCGAGGAGGACTGCGCGGGAAATCCGGCGGGCGTCTTTGTGGCGGAGGAAGACGGGAAAATCATCGGCTACATCACCACGCAGCTCGATCGCGCGGCGGGGAAGGGGCGCATCCCGAACTTCGCCGTGGACGCCGCGGCGCGCGGCCGTGGACTGGGCCGCACTTTGATCGAGCATGCGCTGGGCTACTTCCGCCGCGAAGGGCTCGCCTATGCGACCATTGAGACGATGACGCACAATCCGATCGGGCAGCATCTGTATCCGGCGTGCGGGTTCGTGGAGATCGGGCGGCAGATTCACTACGCGCAAAAGTTGTGACCGACGAGACGCGCACCCTGCTGCGGCGCGGCGTCGCGATCCCTGCGCACCCGCTCGCGCTGAATGCCGCGCGGCAGCTCGATGAACGCCGCCAGCGCGCGCTCACCCGTTACTATCTTGCGGCTGGCGTGGGCGGACTGGCGGTCGGCGTGCATACGACGCAGTTCGCGATTCGCGACGTGGGGCTCTTTGAGCCCGTGCTCGCGCTGGCGTCGGAGGAAATGGATCGCGCCAACCGTCCACTGGTGCGCATCGCGGGAATTTGCGGAGCGACGGCGCAGGCGGTGAAAGAGGCGGAGATGATTCGCCGGCTCGGGTATGACGCGGGTCTGCTAAGTCTCGCGGCTTTGCGGGATGTGTCGGAAGACGCACTCCTCGACCACTGCCGGCGAGTGGCGGCGGTCGTGCCGCTCATCGGCTTCTACCTTCAGCCGGCAGTGGGCGGACGCGTGCTTCCGTATTCGTTCTGGCGGCGCTTTGCGGAGCTCGAATCCGTGGTGGCGATCAAGATTGCGCCGTTCAATCGCTACCAGACGATCGAGGTCGTGCGCGCCGTGATCGACGCGGGCCGCGACGATCTCGCGCTCTACACCGGCAACGACGACAACATCGTCGCCGACCTCACGACGCCGTTTCGGTTCGCCGGGAAAGAGCGCCGGATCGTCGGTGGCTTGCTCGGGCATTGGTCCGTGTGGACGCGGCGCGCGGTCGAGTTGTTCGAGCGCTGCCGGAGCGAAGCGTCGTCGCCGGAACTACTCCGGCTTGGCGTCGAGATTACGGACTGCAACGCCGCTTTCTTCGATGCCGAGAATGGCTTCCGCGGCTGCATCGCTGGGCTGCACGAAGTGCTGCGGCGGCAGGGTTTGCTGGAAGGTGTCTGGTGCCTCGCTCCCGCCGAGTCGCTCAGCCCGGGCCAGTCCGCGGAGATCGACCGCGTTGGCCACGCTTATCCGCACCTGAACGACGACGAGTTTGTCGCCGCGCAGCGTGACGAGTGGCTGCGCGGCTGAAGGCGAGCGGATGCTCCCCGGATACTCACCCACTCGCCTTTCGCCATCTCCAAGGAATAGCCTCCGCGAAGATCGTTCGCCTTGCCCATCAGCCCCAATGCTCCGCGTCATTCCCACACTCACTGCCGCTCTACTGCTCCTCACTCCGCTCGCCGCGGAGGATCGCTATGCGCCGTGGGTCCAGCCCGATTTTCCGTTCTTCTCCTCGTCCCTCGATCTGCGCGCGCTGCAGCCCGACGCCCAGCCCTTCAATGTCACCCCGCGCGGGCTGGTGCTGAATCTCGGGCACGACTGCTGGGCCTGCTTTGATACGGAATCTTTGCGCGTCGCGGCGGTCTGGCGGGGCCGCGGCGTGACGCCCGAGGCGCTCGGGCCGCTCACCTGGCAGGACACGCATCTGAAGACCATCGGCGGTCAGGATAAACTGCCGAAGCCGGATGGCGAAGTGTGGCTGATCAATGGGATCTATCCGGGCTGGCAGACCGGGGGCGCGGTTTCGCTCGCGGATTCGCGACCGGCGGAGACGAGTGCGGAGGAGCCAGGTCGCGGGCCGCTTTCGGCGGAGGCGAGGTTCAAGTCCGTGCGGCTCGGCGCGGATGGCGTGGTGCTCGAATACACGGTGGCAGGCGCGAAGGTGGAGGAATGGATGACCGCCAGCGAACGCGCTGGAGTCACGACGGTGCAGCGGAATTTCCGCGTCGCTCCTTGCGCGCAGCCGCGCGCGCTGGTGCTGGCCCAAAAGAGCGTGAGCCACGCGAGCTTCGCGCTCGCGACGGGTTCGGCGAAAGCGGTCGCGCTTTCGGAAGGCGAGGGCGCTTGGTTCGTGCGGGTGCCGGCGCATGAGGGCGTAGCCGAGTTTTCCGTGGTGATCGGCGACGGAAAAGTCCCGCCGTCCGCGACCCTCGCGCCGCATCTGGCCGCGAATGCGCCCCGCTGGCCGCAGTCCGTGACCACGCACGCGGTGCTTTCCGCTGCGCAGGACGCCTACGTCATGGACGACATCCCGCTGCCAATGGAAAACCCTTGGCGGCGCAATATCCGGCTGAGCGATATCGCGTTTTTCAAAGACGGCTCCGCAGTGGCCAGCGCCTTTGATGGCGACGTCTGGTCGATCCGCGGGCTCGGTGGAAAATCCGGCGAAGTGCAGTGGCGGCGTTTCGCGACCGGGCTGCACGAGCCGATGAGCCTCGTGGTGCGCGATGGCGAAATCTTCGTCTTCGATCGCATCGGCATCTGGCGCCTGCGCGACACCGACGATGACGGCGAAGCGGACGCGCATGAGCTTTTCTCGAACGTCTTTCCGCAATCCGCCGAGACCCGCGAATTCCCCAACTCGCTCAAGCTCGGGCCCGGCGGTTCTTTCATCATCGCGAAAGGGGGCCAGCAGGCTTCGACGCTCAGCCGGCTCAATGGCAGCGTCCTCCGCGTCGCGCCGGATGGCCGCAGCTACACGGTGCTCGGCGTCGGTTTTCGTCAGCCTTTTGCCGGCGTGCATCCGCGCACCGGACTCGTCACCGCGAGCGATCAGGAGGGTCACTACACGCCGACCACGCCGCTCTACATCGTGAAAGATGCCGAGTACCACGGCTACCTGAGCGAACTGCTGCCCCGGGAAAAATACCCCGCGCCCATCGCCGATCCGCTGACCTGGATTCCGCACACGGTGAATCCTTCCGCCGTCGCGCAAGTCTGGCTCATCGACGCGAAGATGGGCCCGCTCGATGGCGCGCTCATCCACATCGGCTTCAATCGGCCCGAGCTTTTCCGGGTCCTGCTGAATAACCGCACGGCCAAGCCGCAGGGTGCCGTGGTCAGTGTCGCGCGCGACTTCGATGTGCCGGCGCTGAATGCCACCGTGAATCCCGCCGATGGCTGCCTTTACGTCGCTGGCTTCCAACTCGCGGGCTGGGGCACGACCGCGAAACGCCTCAGCGCGTTCGGACGCCTGCGCTCCACCGGCGCACCGTGCATGCTGCCGCGGGAAGTCGTGCCGATGGACAAAGGCGTGCTCCTGCGTTTCGACGTGGCGCTCGACCCAGCCACGGCGGCTGACCCAGCCAGTTACTCGCTCGAGAGCTGGCACTATCGGCGTTCCTTTCAATACGGCTCGCCGCATCTCAATGCCGAAGGCAAGCCGGGTCAGGATTGGCTGACGCCGAGCAGCGCCTATCTTTCCAAGGACGGACGCAGCGTCTTCATCGGCGTGCCGGAGATGAAGCCCGTGATGCAGATGCGCATCGGTTGGTCGCTGGCCACCGTGGAGGGAGAGAAGTTTGGCGAGACGGCTTACTTCACGCCTTACGAGTTGGTGAAGTTCGATCCGGCGGCGGAAGGCTTCGCGGCCGTGAGCGTCGATCTCTCGCCGCGGGCGGTGACCAGGCGCGCACCCGAGCCCCCGACCGTGGAGGAGGGCGAGCGCATTTATAAAATGATGGGCTGCATGGCCTGCCACGCGGCGGACGATTCGAAGCAGCCCAAGATCGGACCGAGCTGGCGTGGCATTTTCGGCACGCAACGCGAGATCGCGAAAGCTCCGAGCGTGACCGTGGACGAGGAATATCTGCGCGAGTCCATCCTCACGCCGGCGGTGAAAGTCGTGAAGGGCTTTGAGAAAGTGGAGGCGGGGATGCCGCCCTACGCCGGGGTGCTGTCCGATACGCAAGTCGAGTCCGTCATCCTTTTCATCAAGTCCCTGAAGTAACCCCGCACTCCCCATGTTCCGCCGCCTCCTGCTCCCGCTCCTCTGTCTGCTCGCCAGCCTCGGTGCCGTCTCCGCCGCTGCGCCGGCGCACCTCGTCTTCATGATCGGCGAGGACGAATATCGCACCTGGGAGACGCTGCCGGATTTTGCGGAAAAAGATCTCCAGCCGCGCGGCTACCGCATCACGATCATCCGCGCGGACGCGACGGATAAGAACCACTTCCCCGGCCTCGTCGCTGCGCTGCGAGATGCCGATCTGCTCTTTCTGAGCGTCCGTCGCCGCACCCCGCCGAAGGATCAACTCGAGGCCGTGCGCGCCCACCTCGCCGCGGGCAAGCCACTCGTCGGCATCCGCACTGCGAGCCACGCCTTCGCCTTGCGGCCAAAGGACAAAATCGCCGATCCAAAGCTTGCCGCGTGGCCGGAGTTCGACCCCGAGGTGCTCGGCGGCAACTATTCGAATCACTACAAGGGCGAGCAGGTCGCGACCATTTCGCTCGCACTCGGTGCGGAGTCGCATCCCATCCTGCGCGAGATCACGGTGACGAAACTGCCGGGCAATGGCTCGCTGTACAAAGTGAGCCCGCTGGAAAAGGGAACCACGCCACTGCTCATCGGTGCGATCGTCGGCGAGGCGCCCGAGCCCGTCGCCTGGACCCGGCTCTACGGCCCCAAGGCCGCGCGGATCTTTTACACCTCGCTCGGGCATCCCGAAGATTTCAAGAGCGCTGATTTTCACCGCTTCCTCACGAATGCCGTCGTCTGGGCGCTCGGCAAGTAACGCTAAACTCCAAACGGGAGTGACGCGTGCGCGCGGCCTTTGGCGTTTGATGTTTAGCGTTTGAACTTTGGCGTTTCTGTCCCTCGCGCGTGTTTCACATTTACCTCCCCGCCCCACGCTGCTAAGGCTCTGCCCCCGATGAGCGCGTTCCTAGATCTTCTCCGCGAACTCCCGGTCGAAACCTATCAACCGGGCGACATCCTCCTCGAGCAACGCCACCACACTGGACGAATGCTGGTCTTACTCGAGGGCGAAGTCGAAGTGCTCCGCGACGGCGTGCGCGTGGGTAGAGCCTCCGAGCCCGGCGCCTGTTTTGGCGAAATGTCCGCACTCCTGGACCGCGCGCACACCGCCAGTGTGCGCGCGTTGCGGACGACATCGGTGGCGGTGATCCAGGAGCCGCGCGCCTTTCTCGTGAACTCCTCCGCGGCCAGCCTGCACGTCGCCGAACTCCTGGCGCGGCGGCTCGATGCGCTCAACAAGTACCTCATCGACGTGCAGCGCCAATACGAAGGGCACGATCACATCGGCATGGTCGATGAGGTCATCGAGACGCTCATGCACCGCCAGCCACGAGCGGCGGCGCGTTGACGGGCGGCTCATCGAGCGCGCGGATTGCCCGGCCTTCGATCGAAGTCCATTCCGCCGTCATCTTCTCGAGGTCAAAGGTGACGCAGGTCGGCTGCGCACCGAGCTGTTTGCCAGGATTGAAGACCCACGTCCGGCCGATGCGATCGACCCACGAGCCGGCGGCGTAGAAGGGCGCATTGTGGACGTGGCCGGAGAGGACGAGATCTGGCTGGTAGCGCCGAATCCAGGCGAGCAGGAATTCGTCACCGGCGAATTTCTTCCCCGTCCAACTGATGGGCGACGCATCCGGTGGCGCGTGATGCACCCAGACCCAGCACTTCTTTGCTTTGGCGGCATCGGCGGCCAGTTGCCCCTCGAGTTCCGCGCGCGAGACGGGGCCATCCCACCAGGCGCAGACGGTGATTAAGTTTCCCTCGATCTCGAGGGTGTCGCCGTCGGAGAGAAGCTGCGGACTCTTCGCATCGAGCAACCAGCGGGCGATGGATTCGTCGGCGGCACTCCGGCTGTCGCCGTCGTGATTCCCCGAACTCACGATGAGCCGCGTGAGTTGGTGCAGGCGCGTGAGATACTTTTCCACGACGACGATCTGCGTATCGATATCCACTGGCGAAGAGAGATCGAGCAGGTCACCGCCAATGGTCACGACGTCGTAGTCCCGAGCGTGCGCGACCAGCCAGTCGAACTGCTTGAGCGCATAGTGCAGATCAGCGACGAAGAGCAGGTGCATGCGGCGCGAGACGGTGGCGAAGCGCGCGCGGGGAGTCGATGGAAATTGACGCAGGCACCACCCCTGCTTTGAGTGGCCGCCAGTGCCCCACGTTTTCGAGCTCCTCTTCAATGTCTTCGCTTTCGTCCTCGGTGCTGCGATCGGCTCCTTTCTGAACGTGTGCATTTACCGGATGCCGATCGGCAAAAAGGTCAATGAACCCAAGCGCTCCTTCTGCCCGAGCTGCCAGTATCAGATCCCGTGGTATCACAATCTCCCGCTCATCTCCTGGCTCGTGCTACGCGGCAAATGCGCGAACTGCGGCGGGCGCATTGCCTTCCGTTACTTCGGGGTGGAACTGCTCACCGGGCTGCTCTTCCTCGGCGTCTGGCTGAAGCTCATGCACTGGCCCGATCCCGCATGGCCAGAGACGCCGTGGCTGCTCGCGTTACCGTACTTCGTCCTCGTGAGTCTGCTGGTCGTCGCGACGTTCATCGACTTCGAGCACTTCATCATTCCGGATGAAATCACCTGGGGCGGGGCCGTCGCCGGCGTGCTACTGAGCTTTGCCATCCCCACCCTGCACGGGCAGGAAAGTGCGATCCTCGGGGGTGTCTGGGCGCTCGTGGGGGCTGCTTCCGGCTACTTCGCGCTCTGGGGGGTAGTGGAACTGGGGAAGATCGCCTTTGGGAAAAAGCGCGTGGCTTTTGCAAAGCCGGAGCTCTTCACCTGGACGCGTCGCGATCAAGAGGCCGACTTCACCGTCGGCGACGACAAGATGCTCTGGAGCGACTTCTTTGTCCGCGGCAATGAAGCGCTCGTCATGACGTGTTCGGAGGTCGAGATCGACGGGAAGAGGTCTGAAAACGTGACGCTCAACTTTTCCTGCGACTGGCTGGAACTCGACGGCCAGCGCACCGAACTCGTGAAGACGGACGTGATCCGCGGGGTCGTCGAGGCGGCGGTGTTTCCGCGCGAGGCGATGGGTTTCGGCGATGTGAAATTCATCGCCTGCATCGGCGCGTTTCTCGGGTGGAAGGCGGTCGTCTTCACGATCATGGCTGGCTCCACTTTCGGGGCAGTGATCGGCGGCCTGATGATCCTCATCGGCCATCGCGAGTGGTCAGCGAAAATCCCTTTTGGGCCTTACCTCGCGCTTGGCGCGCTCGTCTGGCTTTTCGGAGGCAGCGAGCTATTCGCGTGGTACGTGCGCTACGCGGCCGGGGCGTAACCAAGGAGCAGGGGCGCGCGCCCCCCCCCTTGGACCGCGCGG
>JANNXQ010000260.1:0-33471 GCA_031409655.1 Chthoniobacteraceae bacterium
CGCATGAAACAACACCTCGCCTTTCTCACCTCACTCTTTCTCGCCGCCACCCTGCACGCGCGAGTCGTCGAGATCGAACTCACCATCGCCGAGACGCCGGTGAATTTCACCGGGCGCACGGTGCAGGCGATGACCATCAACGGCGGCATCCCTGGCCCGACGCTTCGCTTTACCGAGGGCGATATCGCGCGCATCACCGTGCGCAACGAGCTGAACGAGGATACGGCCATCCACTGGCACGGTGTGCTCGTTCCTAATGCGATGGACGGCGTCCCGCATGTGAACATGGCACCCATCAAGCCGGGCGGCATTTTCCACTACGAATTCCGGCTGCGGCAGGCGGGCACGTATTGGTATCATTCGCACAACGTCCTGCAGGAGCAGCGGGGCGTGTATGGGGCCATCGTCATCGCGCCGCGCGGCGGCGAGAGAATTCGCGCCGACCGCGAGCACGTCGTCATGCTCGGCGACTGGACGGACGAGCCGCCGCGCGAGGTCCTCCGCACGCTGCGGCGCGGGAGCGACTACTACTCGGTGAGAAAAGGCACGGCGCAGAGCATCGTCGGCGCGGCGCAGGCGGGCGCGCTCGGCGCGTATTTCAAACGCGAGTGGTCCCGGATGCCGCCCATGGATTTGTCCGACGTGGCCTACGACCGTTTCCTCATCAATGGCCAGCCCGAGCAGACGCTCGCCGCCCGGCCCGGCGAGCGCGTGCGGCTGCGCGTCATCAATGCGGGAGCGGCGACCTATTTTCACCTCGGCTGGGCGGGCGGGCCGATGCGCGTCATCGCCGCTGACGGCAAAGACGTGCAGCCCGTGGCGCTCGACCGCTTCCTCATGCCTATCGCGGAGACCTACGACCTCCTGCTCACCGTGCCCGCGAGCGGCGCGGCGGAGTTTCGCGCGACCGCGCAGGACGGCACGGGCCGCACCTCGCTCTTATCGGGAACGGCCCGCGCATCGCCGCGCCCGATGTGCCGAGGGCCAGCATCTACGCCAGCATGGCAGGGATGAAAATGAACGCGGCTCCGGCGATGGACGCGATGCCCGGAATGAAAATGCCCGCGCCGAAAAAGCCCGCCTCTGCCCACAGCATGGCGGATATGCCAGGCATGAAAATGCCAGCCGCCAGCGCGCCTGCCGACAGCATGGCCGCCATGCCGGGCATGGATCACAGCGCGATGAACATGGACGACCCCGCCCGCCCGAACGCGCCCTACGCCCGACTTCGCTCCGTCCGCCCCACCACGCTCCCCGCGGGCCGTCCCGTGCGCGACTACACCTTTCGCCTGCAAGGCGACATGATTCGCTACGTCTGGTTCCTCGATGGCAAGACACTCACCGAAGCCGACACCATCAAGGTCCGCCACGGCGAAATCGTCCGCTTTCGCCTCATCAACGAAAGCATGATGCACCACCCGATGCACCTGCACGGACACTTCTTCCGAGTGCTCAATGGCGCGGGCGACTACTCGCCGCTCAAGCACACCGTGGACGTGCCGCCGATGGGCGAGCAGACCATCGAGTTCGACGCCAATGAAGAGCGCGACTGGATGTTTCACTGCCACATCCTCTACCACGCAAAAGTCGGCATGGCCCGGGTCGTCCACTACGAAGACTCCCCCCCAAACCCTCACCTCGCGAAGATGGACAAGACCGAGCACGACCCGATTTTCCTCTGGGGCGAAGGCACTGCCATGAACCACATGAGCGACGGCTTCCTCACGCTGCAAAACAACCGCAACGGCCTCACCGCCGCGTGGAGCGTCGGCTGGCAAAACGTGGACAAAACCGACTACGAACTCGAACTCACCTACGACCGCTACGTCACCAGCTTTCTCAGCGTCTTCGCCGGCGCGGACATCACGAACGAAGACGCCGGCAATCGCGGCATCCTCGGCGTGCGCTACCTTCTCCCGCTCAATATCGGCTCCACCGCTTGGGTGGATACGAACGGCGACTTCCGTTTCCGCGTCGAGAAAACCTTCCAACTCACCGCCCGCCTCGCCGCTTTCGGCGGAGCCGAATACGACACCCGAACGCAATGGCAGACCATCGTCGGAGCGGAATACACACTGAACAAACAGCTCTCCTTCATCACCCAGTGGCACTCCGATTTCGGCTTCGGCGGCGGGCTGAGCATCCGGTTTTGAAATAAGGGCGGCGGAGACACGGCCAGGCGTTGCTGCGCTTCGATTGACTTGTTGACCGCGCGGCTCATTCAAAACCGGCCAACTTCAACCAACAAAACAACAACCATGAAAACACTGAAACTCGCCCTGGTCGCACTGACCTTCGCCACCTTCCTCTTCTCCGGCTGTGCAAGCACCGGCGGCGGTTCCACCACCGGAACGCACGAAATGGGACCGCCAAAAAGCCCCTCTAGGATGTCCAATCAAGACATGCCCGGTCGCTAACATGGCCATGAAAGAAACGACGACCCTAACCAAAGACCCCGTTTGCGGAATGACCGTGGACGAAGCCACGGCGCTGCACGCCGAACGCGATGGAAAGACCTTCTACTTTTGCAGCGAGCACTGTCGGCAAAAGTTTCTATCCACGCCCGCGGGTGCGAAGCCGGAGTGATGCTGCACTTCCTGCCCGCCAATTCACCAACCCTGGTTCCCAAATTTATGACCAAGCTCACCACCAGTCGCGAAATCCGTCTCGCCTCACGCCCCAAGGGCATGCCCACCGCCGCCAATTTTACTTTGGCCGAAACCAATCTGCCTCCACTGCAAGCTCAGCAGGTGCTCGTGCGAAACCTGTTCATGTCCGTCGATCCTTACATGCGGGGCCGGATGAACGAGGGGAAGTCGTATGTGCCGCCGTTTGCGATCGGCCAGGCGCTCGAAGGCGGCGCCATCGGAGAGGTCGTCGAATCGCTGGCGAGTGAGTTCAAGCCCGGCGATGTGGTCACGTCGCGCTACGGTTGGCGGGAAGCGTTCGTCGCTGCGCCGAAGGAACTCCGCGCGGTGGACAAGGCGGTCCAGCCACTGTCCGTTTACCTCGGCACTCTTGGCATGACGGGCATGACGGCGTGGGCGGGTTTGACGCTTGTCGAAGTAAAGGCGGGCGATGTCGTCTTCATTTCCGGTGCCGCCGGTGCCGTCGGCAATGTGGCCGGCCAACTGGCGAAGCTGCGCGGCTGCCGCGTGACCGGCTCCGCCGGTTCCGAGGAGAAAGTGCAGAGCCTGCTGGACGACTGCGGATTCGACGCCGCCTTCAACTACAAGACCGGTCCGACGCTCGATCAACTCAACCAAGCCGCTCCTGACGGGATCGATGTCTATTTCGACAATGTCGGCGGCGAGTCGCTCGAAGCCGCGCTCTCCACGCTGCGCGTGCATGGCCGGATCATCGCCTGTGGTGGCATCTCCTCCTACAACGACGAGAAGCCAAAACCCGGTCCCGCCAATCTCTTCAACATGACCACCAAGCGGCTCACGATGAAGGGGCTGATCGTGGGCGATTGGCTGGACCGTCAAAACGAATTTGAAAAGGAAGTGGGCGGCTACTTCCGCGCCGGAAAACTCAAGAACAAGGAAACCGTGGTGGAAGGAATTGACCACGCCGTGGACGCATTTCTCGGGCTCTTCTCCGGAAAAAACTCAGGGAAGATGGTCGTGAAGCTGAACTGACCCAGCCCGCCTAACGCCAGAAAACGAAAACGAATTTATGCGTTACCAAAGTATCAATCCCGCCACCGGCAAAGTCCTGAAGACCTTCAAGGAACTGACCGAGCCGCAGCTTGAAAAAGCCCTCAAGACCGCGGCTGCCTGCTTCGAGACCTGGCGGCACACGTCGTTCAAACACCGCGCTGCCGTGGCCGCAAAAGCTGCTGCCATCCTGCGCCAGCGCGTGGACGAGTTCGCCCGCCCGATGACGCTCGAGATGGGCAAACGCATCGAGGAAGCCCGTGGCGAAGTGGCAGTCAGCGCGGACATCACCGACTACTACGCCAAACATGCCGAGCGCTTCCTCGCTCCGCAAAAGCTCAAGCCCAAGTCCGGTCAGGCCGTGATCGAAAGCAGTCCGCTGGGCGTGATCTTCGGTGTTCAACCGTGGAATTTTCCCTACTACCAGCTCGCCCGTTTCGCCGCGCCCAATCTGATGGCCGGTAACGTTGTGATGGTGAAACACGCGGGCTGTGTCCCGCAATGCGCCCTCGCCTTCGAGCGGCTCTGGCGCGAGGCCGGCGCGCCCGTGGGCGCTTACACCAATCTCTTCATCTCTCACAACCAGGTGAACGAGGTCATCGACGATCCCCGCATCCAGGGCGTCGCGTTGACCGGTGGCGTGGAAGCCGCGCGGGGAGTCGCCGCGCGCGCCGGACAGAACGTCAAGAAGACCACGATGGAACTGGGCGGCAACGACGCCTTCATCGTGTTGGCCGACGCGGACCTCGACCAGGCGGTCAAGTGGGGCGTCTGGGCCAAAATGAACAACATGGGCCAATGCTGCGTCGCCGGGAAACGCTTCATCGTCGTCGAAAAACTCTACGAGCGCTTTCTCTCCAAGTTTCACATCGCGCTCGCGGCCTTCACCCCCGGCGATCCGATGGACGAGGCCACGACCCTCGCCCCGCTCTCCACCGAAGCCGCCTTGGTCACGCTCCTCGCCCAAGTGAAACGCGCGGTCGCCAAAGGCGCGACCGTGGTGCTCGGCGGCAAACGCCTCGCGCGCCCCGGCTCCTATATGCAGCCCACGATTCTGACGAACATCAAACCCACGAACCCCGCCTACCGCGAAGAGTTCTTCGGACCCGTCGCGCTCTTCTTCCGGGTAAAAAATGAGGACGAAGCCGTGGCCCTCGCCAACGACTCTGACTTCGGTCTGGGCGGGTCCGTCTTCACCAACGACATCGCGCGCGGGAAGCGCGTCGCGAGCCGGATCGACACTGGCATGGTGTTCATCAATCACCCGACCTGGACGGCCTCGGACCTGCCGTTTGGCGGCATCAAACATTCCGGCTACGGCCGCGAACTCTCCGGCCTTGGCATCCAGGAGTTCGTAAACAAAAAACTGGTGCGTGTTTCCTCGCTCGGTGCGGCGGCGTGACTCGTCGCGCCCCGCTCGACGTCACGAATCAGGTACAGAGTAACGTGTCGATCAGGGTTGCCGAAACCAAATTGGGCCATATCGACGTTCCCGTGAACAACGCTGGGATCGGCCAATTCGTGGCCATCGAAGAAGGGGGAAACACCTAAAAAGGAGCGGCGGACAACACCAACGACCGGAACCCGGCAAAGAGCGGCCAACCCTCAAGGCGAAAAGCCCGGCTATGACCATCAAGAACGCAGCGACAGACCATCCAATTTTAATGCTTCTCTCGGAACGGTGGAGCCCCCACGGATTTGAAGACCGTCCGGTGCCGGAGACCGACCTGCTCTTGCTCGGGATGCATTATTATTGCAGGCCAGGGCGGAAGATGCGGAGGTCCCCTGGGGCGATCAGACCGGGGTGAACAACCAGCCCAACGCGCAGCGCGGCTACGCGCCGAAAGGACAGATCCCCACGGTGAGCCAGCGCTCCAAACGCTTTGGATTCTCCGTGATGAGCGCGGTGACCAACCGCGGCAGCGCCCGGTGGATGGTTGCCAAAGGAGCGCCCAACTCCACCCTGCTCATCCAGTTCCTGGTGCGGCTCCACAAGCAGGCGGGAGCAAAGTGGTTTTGATCCCGACAACCTGCGCGTGCATCACCTGCCCAGCTACAGCCCAGAACTCAACCCTGATGAGCGGCTCCACCGGGCGCTCAAGAGCAAGCTCTCGCAACTGCACTCCTGCCACAAACAGCCGGCTATCATCCGCGGTTACTTCCAATCCGCCACCACTTCCTATGCCGCATGAAGGCTCTGTCTTATTGCCGGAAAAATAGCGATGACCTGGCTTTCAGCCACGGCTTCATCCCCGCAGTTCTTCAGCGCTTCACCTTCGGTTGATTCCGCGCGGTTTTCACCTTGAGCCGCGGCTGCGGCGGGGAGGCGCGGCCGTCGGGCTCGTATTTCTTGGTCGTCGGCCAGATCAGCCGCCAGGGCTGGGACTTCACGGTGGCGCTGGCTTGTTCGAGATTTGCGGCAATGTCGGAGAATTGGCCGGTGAGGCGGCCGAGGGTGCGGTCGAGGGTTTCTGACGCATGGCGGAAATTGCGGAGGCTGACTTCAATGTCTTTGTTACTCGATAAGTTGGCGGTGAACTTCTCGGCGTTGGCGAGCGTCTTCGAGAGGTCGCTGCCGGGGCCGGTCAGCTCCGCGATGTGAGCGAGCGCGGTGCCGAGCCGGCCTTCGTCGCTGGTCATCGCTTCCACGTTTTTCAACGAGCGGCGCAGCGAGCCGTCCGGGCCGCTGAGTTCGTTGAGGTTGGTGCCGAACTTTCGGAACTCGGCGAAGGCGACGGGCAGGTCGGAACCTTCGGCGGTGAGCTTCGTAAGATTGTCGGCAGTCTTCTGCAAACTCTCGAGCGTGGCGGTGGCTTTGGTCAGCGCGGGGTCGATCTTTTCCAATACTGCGGGGACGGCGTCGGCGAGACCGCCGAGACGTTCGCCGAGGAACGTGGAGCCATCAGGCGCGAGGCCGCTGGCTTCCTCGCCGCTGGTGAAGTCGATGACCGGTTTGCCGAGCACGCTCGGTTGCGTCATCTGCGCTTTCACCTTGGTGAAAATCTCCGCCGCCTTCGCGACCTGCACTTCGACGAGCGTTTCCATTTTCGGGGTTGGGCGATCCTTCTCCGGCACCGGCGAGAAGAGCTTGCGCACCTGGCCGATCTTGCGTCCCGCGAGGAGCACGGGCGCGCCGGGTTCGAGGCCGGCGGCGTTGTCGAAGTAGATGCGGAAAGTTTTTTGCGGCACGAAGACGCCGGGCGATCCGAGATAGAGCAGCAGGGCGACGAGCGCAGCGAGCGTGAGCACGACGAGCAGGCCGGTGCGGATTTCATTGCGGAGAATGTTCATGCGTTGGCGGCTTCGAGGATGGGTCCCTGGGTATCGCCCGCGATGAATTGCGCGACGACGGGATCGGCGGAGTTTTTGAAACCCTCGGGGGTGTCGTCGGCAATGATCTTCCCCTGGAAGAGCATGGCCATGCGGGTGGCGATCTTGAAGGCGCTCTCCATCTCGTGGGTGACGATGATGGAGGTGGCGCCGATCTTTTCGCTTAGTTCGATGATGAGTTCGTCGATCACGGAACTAATCACGGGATCGAGGCCGGCGCTGGGCTCGTCGTAGAGGATGAGTTCCGGGTCCATGATGATCCCGCGCGCGAGGCCGATGCGTTTGCGCATGCCGCCACTGAGTTCCGAAGGCATCTTGTCGCGCGCGTCGGCCATGCCGACCAAGGTCAGCTTTTCGTCCACCAGTTGGTCGATCTCCGCGCGCGTCTTGCGGGTCAGCTCTTCGAGCGGCAACGCGAGATTGTCGCGCACGCTCAGGGAACTGATGAGCGCGCTGTATTGATAGACCATGCCGATCTTTTGCCGCATCCGGTTCAGCCGCCGCCGACCCATGCGCGTCACTTCCAGACCCTTGAAAGCCACACTGCCGCGAGTGGGCGCGAGGATGCCGAGGATGAGCCGGAGCAAGGTGCTCTTGCCACTGCCCGATTGACCGAGCACGACGAGTCGCGCCTTCGCCGGGACGCACAGATTCACCCCAGAGAGGATTTCCTTTTCGTCGAAGGCGAGATGCACGTCGCGTAACTCGACGATGGGTGATGCGTCGGTGTCGCTCATTGATCGAAGAGCGCGACGAGCACCACGTTGCAGAGCGTGTCGAAGCCGATTACCGTCGTAATGGAAGTCACTACGCTGGAGGTCGTGGCGTCGCCCACACCCGCCGCGCCGCCGCGCACGGTCAGCCCTTTGTAGCAGGAGACGAGGCCGATGATGAGGCCGAAGAGAAAGCTCTTCACCGTGCCCGCTACGATGTCGCGGATGAGCAAGTTCTCCCCCGCGGTCTCGATGAAGCTGCGAAAGGGAATATCGAACGCCCAACGCGAGATCAGGCCCGCGCCGCACATCGCGGTGAGATCCGAGATGACGACGAGGCACGGCAGCAAAAGGAAAACCGCGAGCACGCGCGGACTCACAAGGAAGCGCAGCGGCCCGAGCCCCATCGCCTCGATGGCCTCGACCTCCTCGGAGACCGTCATCGTCCCCAACTCCGCCGTGTAGGCCGCGCCGATCCGCGCCGCGACCATGATGCCCGTCATGAGCGGTCCGAGTTCGCGCGTGAAAGCGATGCCCACGAGCGCCGGCACGAGCCGCTCCTGTCCGAAAGTCTGAAGCTGGTAACCGGTGAGCAGCGCCATCGTCAGGCCGATGAAGAACGAGACCAAGGCCACCAAGGGGATGGAGCCGACGCCGGTGCGCTCCGTCTGCTGAAAGAAGATCGAGAACCGAAAAGGAAACCGCCCGCGGACCACCTGGTCCCCCATTTCCTCCACCGTATGCACGAGCAGCCAGACGACACTGCTCAGGTGCTGGAGGGTGGAGCGGATGGCGGGCCAGGGCGAAAGCATCGGCTCGGAATCGCGCGCCACGTCGCTCGTGGACGCCGCGAGCGCCCGATGTCTGGCGGACGGGGCGTGACATTTTCACACGCGCACCCAGGGAGCCGACGGCGATTCTCCAGGCATGATGACGCCCCAAAACAACTGGCCTGATTTCGAGCAAGAGATCGCTGCGCTCGCCCATCAATACTGGATGGAGGAAGGCTGCCCCCAGGACCGCTCGGTACAGCATTGGGAGTGGGCCGAGCGTGAGCTGCGCCGACGCTTCGGAGACGGTCCGTCGGACGGACAATCGCCCGGCGGCATCCCGAACGACACGGGCGCATCGGGGAAGATGGGTTGAACGCTGAGGCAGGAGCAAGGAGCAGGGGTGCTTCTACCCTTTGAGATGCGTGGCGAGGGCGCGCAGGGGGACGCTGATGAATTCCGACGGGCGCGCAAGTTCGTGCGCGACTTCGCGGAGGGCGCGATCGACGAGGAAGAGTTCCAGAAGCGCGGCGCGCTCGGCGGCATCGCGCGGGACGATCGCGGCCTCGCCGAGCGCCTCGAAATAGGCGCGCACGAAGACCTCCGTAACGTGTGCCACCCAGACGGAGGCCCACAGTCGCAGCGCGGCGCGATCGGTCTCCATCTCGCGATGGACCGCGGCCTCGGCGGCGAAATCGAAGGAGCGCAGGAGCGCGGCGACATCGACGAGTGGCGAACGCTTCAAGGACCGTTCTCCCAGCGGGCGGCTCGCGTCGCCCTCGAAGTCGATCACGACGAAAGCCTTTCCGGTATTCAGCAATTGCCCGAGGTGCAGGTCGCCATGCACGCGCATCCTCGCGCCGGCGAAGCGCTGCTGATGGAGGCGCGCGAAGATGGCGAGCATCCCGCGCCGGTTTTCCACGATCTGCCCGGCGAGTCCATGATCGTCCTCGGAGAGACTCCCGAGACGCTGCCGCAGCAGCCGCAGGACGCGGCCCGCCTGCCCGCGCATCGCCTGATAGAGCGAGCGCTGATAGTGAACGCTGAAGGGTTCGGGAACGAACGCCGGACCGGTCTCGTCGGCCAAGGCGAGATGCAACTCGGCGACCTGCGCGGCGAGCAGTCGCACGCGCTCGGGATAGACGGCGCCGATGACCGTTGCCGCGTCCGCAGTGGCAGCGTCGAGGCGGGCTTCCTGCGCGCGATCGAAGAAGCGCGCGAGGGCGTCGAGCGTGAAAGTCCAGCCGTCGCCCTGATGCGCGACGTAGCCGGTGACCGCGCTGAGCACGGTGCTGCCTTCGCGGCTTGGGAGGGACAACGCGCTGAAGAGCGGTGGCACGGTGGCGAAGCCGCGACGTTGCAGTGCTTCGAGCACCGTGACCTCGGGATGCGAGCCGGGTTCGATCCGTCGATAGACCTTGAGCAGGAGCGCGTCGCCAAAGGCGATGTTGGTATTGGCGCAATCCTCGTCCAGCAGCTGGCTCGCGGAGATTGCGGAAGGTTCCACGGGCCATTCGGAAAAGGAGCGTGCGGTAAAAGTCCGTGCGTCAGGTGGCCGATGAAGTTGCAACAGGTGCTCGCGCATGGCGGGCAAATACAACGCGTCCGCGAGCACTTCATCCGCACCCAGCTGGGCAAGCACGGCCTTGGGATGCTCCGTCTGGAGTCGCGCCGCGGCTTCACCCGCCACGCGGGCCAGGGGCAGCGCGTAAGTATCGGGTTCGCCTTCGGTGAAGTGGACCTCGATGAGACAGAGCCACGCCGAGTCTGTGAGCTCGATGGTCCGACCCACGGCGTAGTCGCGCACGGTGCGTCCTCCCGGGCGGAACCAAGCGCAGCGCCGGAGAAAGCACGGCAGCACTTGACTCGTAAGTGTCGCGACGAAGCGAGCCGACCAACCCGCAAAGGCCGGCAACTCCGGCACCACGGCACGATCCGTGGCAGCGGTGCTTTGTAGAGCCAGCCAGTAGAAACCATGCGGCCCCAGCGTGACGACCATCGGCACATCCGCCCGCAGCGCGGGGAAGCGCGTGCGACCGAACAACTCTTCCGGGGCGATGCCCGCGAAGGCACTCAGATCCAGTTCCACGACCTGCACGAAGCGCGAGAGATTCGCCACGACGAGGATCGTCTCACCCTCCAGCCGCCGCAGATAAGCGAGCACCTTGGCATTCTCCGGCTGGAGAAACTCGATGCTCCCCCGCGCAAAAGCCGCGCTCCCGCGTCGCACCGCGAGGATGCGCCGCATCCACCAAAAGAGCGACGACGCATTCCGCTTCTGATTCTCCGCATTCACGGTCTCGTAGTGATACTCCGGGTCGATGATCAGCGGCAGGAGCAGCCGTTGCGGATTCGCGGAGGAAAAGCCGGCGTTACGATCCGGGCTCCATTGCATTGGGGTGCGCACGCCGTTGCGGTCGCCGAGGAAGATATTGTCGCCCATGCCGAGTTCGTCCCCGTAGTAGAGAATCGGGGTGCCGGGCATGGAGAGGAGCAGCGAGTTCAACAGCTCGATCTTGCGCCGGTTGTTGCCCACGAGCGGCGCGAGGCGGCGGCGGATGCCGACATTGATCCGCGCGCGCGGATCGGCGGCATAGACGCGCACCATGTAGTCGCGCTCCTCGTCGGTCACCATCTCCAGCGTGAGCTCGTCGTGATTGCGCAGAAAGATCGCCCACTGGCAGCCATCGGGGATCGGGGGCGTCTGCTCGAGGATGTCGATGATCGGAAAACGGTCCTCCATTTGCAGCGCCATGAAGAGCCGTGGCATGAGCGGGAAGTGAAAGTTCATGTGGCACTCATCGCCCGTGCCGTAATACTCGGCGGCGTCTTCGGGCCATTGGTTCGCTTCGGCGAGGAGCATCCGATCGGGGAATTTTCCGTCGATGTGCGCGCGGAGTTTGCGGATGAAGGCGTGGGTCTCCGGCAGGTTCTCACCATTGGTGCCCTCGCGTTCATAGAGATAAGCCACCGCGTCGAGGCGCAGTCCATCCACCCCGCGCTCCATCCAGAAATCCACCGCGCGCAACAGCTCCTCCTTCACCGGCGGATGATCGAAATTCAGATCCGGCTGATGCGCGAAGAAGCGGTGCCAGTAGTAGGCATTAGCCGTGGGATCCCACGTCCAGTTCGACGGCTCAAAGTCCGGGAAGATGAGCCGCACCTCGCGGTAGCGATCCGGCGTCTCGCTCCACACATAGTAGTCGCGCTCCGGCGAACCCGCCGGCGCCCTTCGCGCGCGCTGAAACCACGCGTGCTGATCGGAGGTGTGATTGAGCACGAGTTCCGTGATCACGCGCAGGCCGCGCGCGTGCGCCGCAGCCATGAACGCCTCGAAATCCGCGAGCGTGCCGTAACTCGGATGCACCGCGAGATAGTCCGCGATGTCGTAGCCGTCGTCGCGCAGCGGCGACGGATAGAAAGGCATGACCCAAAGCGCCGTAACGCCGAGTTCCACGAGGTAATCGAGCCGCTGCGTGAGCCCAATGAAATCCCCCACGCCATCCCCGTCGCTATCCTGGAAAGTTTTGACGTGGAGCTGATAGATGACGGCATCTTTGAACCAGAGGGGATCGGACATCGCCGCGGAATCGCACCGCGCGCCCGTGCTGCGCGTGCTGACTCGCGATACACCCACCGATTCCGGCGCGTGCGTTCCTGTAGTGTCGAGCCGATGCATCCAGAAATCTCACCTCCCTTTCCAAGTCTCGTCGCAGGCGAAGCACGGAAGCGCGTGCTCATCGTGGATGACCATCCCGTCTTCCGCCGCGGCATCGGCGAGCTCATCCGCCGCCGGAGCAACATGGCGATCTGCGGCGAAGCGGAAAACGCCCACGCCGCACTCGAGGCGACGCGCCGACTCGATCCCGACGTGGTGATGCTCGACGTTTCACTTCCCGGCGCCAATGGCATCGAGGTCATCAAGCTCCTGCTCGCCGAACGCCCGCGGCTGCGCATCCTCGTCGTCTCGATGCATGAGGAATCGCTCTACGCCCTGCGCGCCCTGCGCGCCGGAGCGAAAGGCTACGTCATGAAGAACCAAGCCGAGGAGCAACTGCTCGACGCCCTGCGCAAAGTCACGAGCGGCGGCCTCTACGTGAGCCCGGCCCTGGGGGAAAAGCTCGTCTTCAAAATCGTGCAAGGCAGCGCCGGCGACCTCGGCTCACCGGTGGACAAACTTTCCGATCGCGAACTCGAAGTCTTGCAACTCTTCGGTCACGGCAAGAGCACGCGCGAAGTGGCGGAGGCCCTGCACCTGAGCGTAAAGACGATCGAAACCCATCGCGCGCACATCAAAGAAAAACTGGGATTCAAGGACGCCGCCGAGATGGTGAAGTTTGCGATCGAGTGGGTGGCGGTGGAGGAAAGCAGCCAGCGACTTTAGCAACCAAACTTTTTCACACCGGCCTGATCCGCGCGCAGGCCGGACCGCGGATTGCGCATACGGCCGGAGCCCGGGGCGTCCGCGATTTCTTGGCGCGACATGAGCGCCATCCCGACCGCCACCTACCGGTTCCAGTTTCACCAAGGGTTCACTTTTGCGGATGCGCGGGCGCTGGTGCCTTATTTGCAGCGGCTCGGAATCAGCCATGTGTATGCTTCGCCGTTCTGGCGGGCGGCGCCGGGCAGCACGCATGGGTATGATGTCGTGGAGCACAACGCGCTGAATCCGGAAGTGGGGACGCGTGAGGACTTCGAGGCGTTCTCTGCGGAGCTGAAGACGCACGGGCTCGGGCTGATCGTGGACTTTGTGCCGAATCACATGGGCATTGAACGGGCGCTGAATCCGTGGTGGCGCGATGTCTTGGAGCATGGGCCGTCGTCGCCGTATGCGCAGTTCTTCGACATCGATTGGCAGCCAGTAAAGCGCGAACTCGAAAACAAGGTGCTGCTCCCGGTGCTCGGTGAACAATATGGGCGCGTGCTGGAGAGCGGCGAATTGCGCGTGGAGTTTGCGGATGGGGACTTTGGGCTGCGGTGTGGGGAGTTCACGCTGCCGGTGGCACCGCGGACGACGGTGCCGTTCGTGCAGCGGGCGGTGGAGCTGCTGGCGCCTGCTCCAGCGGAGTTGAAGAGCATCCTCACGGCGATCGAGCACCTGCCCTCGCGCACGGAGACGGTGCCGGAACGGATCGCCGAGCGGGTGCGGGAAAGGCAGATCATCCGTGAAAGGCTCACGCGGCTTTGCGTCGAGGCGCCGTCCGTGACGGATGCGATCCAGCGCTCGCTGGACGAATGGCACGATCCGGCGGACGCGGCCCGCTTCGACCGACTCGATGCGCTGATCAGCGGGCAATCTTATCGGCTGAGTTCGTGGCGCGTGGCGGGAGAGGAGATCAACTACCGGCGCTTCTTCGATGTGAATACGCTCGCGGCGATCCGCATGGAATTGCCCGAAGTCTTCGAGGCGACCCATGGCCTGCTCTTTGCACTGCTCGACGCCGGCCATGTGGCCGGAGTGCGCATCGACCACATCGACGGCCTCGCATTCCCGCGGGACTACCTCGCACAGCTCCGCCAGCGCGGCGGCGATGGGTGGTATATCCTCGTGGAGAAGATCCTCGGCCCCGATGAAAAACTGCGCGCGGATTGGCCGGTGCAGGGGACGACGGGTTACGAGTTTGCCAATCAACTCACGCAACTGCTCATCGCCGCGCCGGGCATCACGCAACTCGCGGCGACTTACGACAAGTTCCTCGGCTTCCATCTCGATTACCGCGAGGTCGTCTATCGCAGCAAACGCCTCGTGATGCAGACGGCGATGGCGAGCGAGGTCAACGCGCTTGGCCATCGGCTCAATCGCGTGTCCGAGAGCCATCGCTGGTCTCGCGACTTTACGCTGAACTCGCTGACCGCTGCGGTGCGCGAAGTCATCGCGTGCTTTCCGGTCTATCGTAGTTACCTCGATCCGACGCAGTCCGCGGACGAGTCGGATGTGCGGCTCATGAGCCGGGCCATCTCGCTGGCCCGGAAGCGGAATCGTTCGATGGAGCGCACAGTCTTTGAGTTTCTGCGCGACGTGCTTCTTCCGCCCGCTGACAATCAGCATCCCGTCGATGAGGGATTGCGCCGCACCTTCGTGCTGAAGTTCCAGCAATGCACCGGGCCGATCACGGCCAAGGGCGTCGAGGACACCGCTTTCTATGTTTTCAATCGTCTCGTCGCCTTGAATGAAGTCGGCGGCGAACCGCACGCCAGTGGCGCGACGAGCGAAATTTTCCACCAGCAGAATACGGCGCGGCTCGCGGAGACGCCGCACAGTTTGCTCGCCACTTCCACTCACGACACGAAGCGCAGCGAAGATGTGCGCGCACGGCTCGCCGCGCTCTCCGAGCTGCCCGATGCATGGAGCCGTGCGGTGCGGCGCTGGCACACCATGAATCGCAAGCACCGCCGTGAAATCGACGGCGACCTCGCGCCGGACGCGAACGAAGAATATCTCCTCTACCAGACGCTGCTCGGTGCGTGGCCGCTCGAAGGTCTCACCGGCAACAACCGCGAAGAATTCATCGCCCGCATCCAGGACTACATGGTGAAGGCGTTGCGCGAGGCGAAGGTGAACAGCAGTTGGATGGAGCCGAATGCCGATTGGGAGGATGCGGTGCGTGCCTTTGTCGCCACGATCCTCACTCCCGGCGCGCGCAATCGTTTCCCCGCCAGCCTCGCACCCATCGCCGAGCGCACCGCGCAACTCGGGATGGTGAACTCGCTCACGCAAACGGTGCTCAAGCTCACCTGCCCCGGCGTCCCGGACTTCTATCAAGGAAGCGAGCTGTGGGATTTTTCCCTGGTCGATCCCGACAACCGCCGGCCGGTGAACTACAAACTGCGCCAGGAACAACTCGCGGAAGTGCAGCGCGCGGCGGCGGGAGCGTTACTGACGACGTGGAGGGATGGGCGGATCAAGATGTTCGTCACGCATCGGCTGCTTGCACTGCGGCGGCAGCAGGCGGCGCTCTTTGCGAGCGGCAGCTACACGCCGGTCGCGGTGAGGGGCGCGCACGCGGAGCGTGTCGTTGCGTTTGAGCGCACCCATGGGGCTTCGTCGCTGCTGGTGATCGTCCCGCGGCACACGGCGGCGCTCGGTTACCCGCCAGTGGGAGAGGTGTGGGAGGACACGCACGTCGCGGCGACCGAGCCGGAGCGGCGCTATCGGGGAGTCTTCACCGGATGCGAGCATGGGGGTGCGCCGCTGGCGCTCGCGGAGGCCCTCGGGGAGCTGCCAGTGGCGGTGCTCACGTCGGTGTAGAGGCAGCACGCCCGGCTCGATCGCCGGAAAGAGCCGCCGCTCATCCGTTCCGATGCGTCCAGCGGAGCCGGATGCCGCGATGGAAGCGGTCATGGACACCACACCCTCGCCTGTCGAAGCGCGGCAACATTTCCGCGACCTGCTCAAAAAATTCCACACCGCCATGCTTGTCACGCACGGCAAGGATGGGCGGCTCCGCGCCCGGCCGATGGCTGTCGCCCGCGTCGATGAAGATGGCGGCCTCTGGTTTTTCAGTGACACCGACTCCGCGAAGATCCACGAGATCGAAGCGGACACTGCGGTGCATATCGTCTGTCAGGACGATCGCAGCGCGTATCTCTCGATGAGTGGCCGTGCGCAGCTCCGCGATGATTTCCATCTCATCGCGCAACTCTGGCAGGAACCCTTTCGCGTGTGGTTCCCCGGCGGTGCGGACGATCCGAACATCAAATTGATCCGAGTGCATCCCGCGCAAGGCGAATACTGGGACACCACGGGCTTCCAGAAGATCAAGTATCTCTTCGAGGCCGCGAAGGCTTACGCCACGGGCGAGACGCCCAAGGTCGCGGAAGGCGAGCAACACGGGCGCGTGGTGTGGTAGTGGCGCGCCGGGTCGTACACTTGATTCCAGAGTTTCTGACGAGCGAAAATTAACCCGGCCACTCACCGAACGAGGCGCGAAGTCACGTCCACAGTCCGCAGAAAACCTTCCTGAAAATGAGCCACGATGCCAATCCCGACCCACTCGACGAAGCGCCGGATGTCATGCTTACCTTTGGCGATCCCGCGACCCGGCGCCTCTTTCTCAAGCAAGTCGCTGGGACTGGCGCGGCGGTGGCGCTGGGGCCGCACCTTATGAATGCCCAGAGCAGCGCGGCGACGCCGCCGGGCGCCGATGCCGCGAGCGTGGAGGTGGTCGAAGTCCGGCTGGTCATCAATGGTCGCGCAACCAAGCTGAGCCTTGATCCGCGGGTCACGCTGCTCGATGCGTTGCGCGAGCATCTTCAACTCACCGGCAGCAAGAAGGGTTGCGATCACGGGCAGTGCGGCGCCTGCACGGTGTTGGTCGAGGGACGGCGGATCAATTCGTGCCTCAGCCTCGCGGTGATGCACGAGGGGGACAAGATCACCACGATCGAAGGCTTGGGCGGGCTGGCGAAGCTGCATCCGATGCAGGCCGCCTTCATCAAGCATGATGGCTTTCAATGCGGCTACTGCACGCCGGGTCAGATTTGTTCGGCGGTGGGGATGCTGGGTGAAATCAAAGCCGGCATTCCCAGCCATGTGAGCGCCAATCTCCTGGGCAAGATGTCGGCAAGTGAGGAGGAGATTCGCGAGCGCATGAGCGGCAATCTTTGTCGCTGCGCGGCTTATCCAAACATCGTCGAGGCGGTGCTCGAGGTCGCGGGAGGACAAGGATGAAAGCCTTTACCTACGAGCGGGCGGACAGTCCGGCAGCAGCGACCAAGGCGCTGGCCGCGAAGCCCGAGGCGAAGTTCATCGCGGGCGGCACGAACCTACTCGACCTGATGAAGCTGCAGATCGAAACCCCCGCGCATCTCATCGACGTAAATCGTCTTGGCCTCGACAAAATCGAAGCCCTGCCCGAGGGCGGTCTGCGCATCGGCGCACTCGTGCGCAATACCGATCTCGCTGCCGACCCGCGCATTCGCCGCGACTACGCCGTGCTCTCGCGGGCGCTGCTCTCCGGGGCTTCCCCGCAACTGCGCAACAAGGCGACGACCGCGGGCAATCTCCTCCAGCGCACCCGCTGCCCGTATTTCTACGACACTACGAAGCCCTGCAACAAACGCGCGCCCGGCACAGGCTGCGCGGCGATCGGCGGCTTCACGCGCAATCTCGCCATCATGGGCACGAGCGAGGCGTGCATCGCCACGCATCCCTCCGACATGGCCGTGGCCATGCGGGTGCTTGATGCGGTGGTGGAAACGATCGCGTCCGACGGCGCCACGCGCGCCATCCCGCTCGCGGAGTTTCATCGACTGCCGGGCAACACGCCGCACGTCGAGACGACGCTGCGCCCTGGCGAGATGATCACCGCCGTCACGCTGCCGCCGCCGCTCGGTGGCCTGCACATCTATCGCAAAGTCCGCGACCGCACTTCCTATGCCTTCGCCACTTTGTCAGTCGCCGCGGTCATGCTGCCCGGTGGCAAAAACCGGTTCGCGTTCGGCGGGCTCGCGCACAAACCGTGGCGGGTCGAGGACGCGGAGAAAATGGACACCCCCGCCGCGGTCGCCGAAGCCGTGCTCGCAGGTGCGCGCACCACGCCGCAGAACGCCTTCAAGGTGCCGCTCGTCGGGCGGGTGCTCGCCTCCATCTTTGCCCAAGCCAAAGCCTCCGCATGAAATTCGACACGCCCGCCACTACCAATCCGATCGACCGCGCGCGGATCATCGGTCGCCCGACGGATCGCATCGACGGTCCGGCCAAAGTAACCGGCACGGCGCCCTACGCATTTGAGCGCAACGATGTCGCGCCGAGGGCCGCTTACGGCTGGATCGTCGGGGCCGCCATCGCCACCGGGCGCATCGTGCGCATCGACACGAAGGCCGCCGAAGCCGCGCGCGGCGTGCTTGCCGTCGTCACTCATGAGAACGCGGGCAAGCTCGGCAAAGCGAAAGCGCACACCGCCCGAATGCTCGCCGGCCCGGAGGTGCAGCATTACGACCAGGCGGTCGCACTGGTGGTGGCGGAGACTTTCGAGCAGGCGCGTGCAGCGGCGAAATTGGTGCGCGTCGAATACGCGCCGGGGAAGGGTCGGTTCGATCTCGCGGCGGAGAGGGATAGCGCGATCAAGAAAGACAGCGAGGCTGGCCCAGCGGACACGGCGGCGGGCGACTTCGACGGGGCGTTCGCGCGCGCGGCCGTGACGGTCGATGCGACCTACACGACGCCCGACCAAAGCCACGCGATGATGGAGCCGCACGCAACCATCGCCGACTGGAAAGGCGACCAGCTCACGCTCTGGACTTCCAATCAAATGATCGCCTGGGCCGTGCGCGATACCGCGGAGACGCTGCTCATCTCGCCGGAAAACATCCACGTCAGCTCGCCCTACATCGGCGGCGGTTTCGGCTCGAAGCTGTGGGTGCGCGCTGATGTGATCATGGCCGCGCTCGGCGCGCGTGCGGCAAAACGTCCGGTCAAAGTCGCGTTGGCCCGCCCGCAGATCGCGAACATGACGACGCACCGCCCCGCGACGATTCAACGCGTGCGCCTCGGCGCCGGCAAAGACGGGCGCATCGACGCCATCGCGCATGAATCGTGGTCCGGCGATCTGCCCGACGGACAGATTGAAACGGCGGCTCTACAAACCCGCCTGCTCTACCGTGGCGCGAATCGGATGACCGCGCATCGCCTGGCGACGCTCCACCTCGGCGAAGGCAACGCGATGCGTGCGCCGGGCGAGGCCGTCGGGCACCTCGCACTCGAAGTCGCGATGGATGAGCTGGCCGAGAAGCTCGGCATGGATCCGGTGCAACTCCGCATCCTCAACGACATCCAGCACGATCCCGAGGTCGGCTCGGCCCGCCCCTTTTCCAGCCGCAAACTGGTCGAGTGCCTGACCGTCGGCGCAGAGCGTTTCGGCTGGGCGAAGCGCAATCCGAAGCCCGGCCAAGTGCGCGAGCGCGGCTGGCTGATCGGCATGGGCGTGGCGTCCGCTTTCCGCAATAGCCCGACGATGGATTCCGCCGCCCGCGTCGGCGTCGATGCGAAAGGTTTGATCACCGTCGAGACGGACATGACCGACATCGGCACCGGCAGCTACACCATCATCGCGCAGACTGCGGCGGAGGTGATGGGCGTGCCGCTGGAGCGCGTCACCGTGAAGCTGGGCGACAGCAAGGCGCCGGTTTCATCCGGCTCAGGCGGGCAATGGGGCGCGAATAGTTCGACCTCCGGCGTCTATGCCGCGTGCATGAAACTGCGCGGCGAGCTGGCGAAAAAAGCGGGGCTCAACGCGGACGAAGCCATCTTCGAGGACGGCCAGATTCGCGCTGGCGGTCGCAGCGTTCCGCTCGGTCAGGCAGCGGGACCGGACGGCCTCACGGTCGAGGACAAGATCGAGTTCGGCGACCTTCAGAAGAAGTTCGTCCAGGGTTCGTTCGGCGCGCATTTCGTCGAAGTCGGCGTAGATGCCGCGACCGGCGAGACCCGCGTCCGTCGCATGAGCGGAGTTTTCGCCGCCGGCCGCATCCTCAATCCCAAATCCGCACGCAGCCAGGTCATCGGCGCGATGACCATGGGCATCGGTGCCGCGCTCATCGAGGAACTCGTGGTGGACCTACGCCACGGATATTTCGTGAACCACGACCTCGCCGAATACCACATCCCCGTCCACGCCGACATCCCGCACCAGGACGTGCATTTCCTCGAGGAGCTCGACGACAAATCCTCGCCCATGAAGGCCAAGGGCGTTGGCGAACTCGGCATCTGCGGCGCAGGTGCCGCCGTCGCCAACGCCATCTACAACGCGACTGGCCTTCGGCTGCGCGAGTATCCGCTGACGCTGGACAAGGTGCTCCCGGGTCTGCCGCCCCTTGCCTGAGATGCGCGAGATCGGCGACATCGTGCGGGAGTTCGAGCGGCGTCGCGGCGAGCCCTTGGCGCTGGCGACGCTCGTGCGGACACGCGGCTCCAGCTATCGCCGCCCTGGCGCGCGGATGTTGATCGCCGCCGACGGCGCGACGGTCGGCTCGCTCAGTGGAGGATGCCTCGAAGAGGAGGTCGTGGAAAAAGCGCGCGAAGTGTTGCGCACCGGCGCGCCGGCGCTGATGGCGTTCGATACGCGCCGCCGATTTGGTTGCAACGGCGCCCTGGAGATTCTCGTCGAACGAGTGCGCGCAGATTTTCTCGATGAGCTGGCCGGGCATTTCCGAGCCCGCCGTCCGTGTCTGATGGCGACAGCCTCTGCGGGTGGCAGCCGGATCGTCTCGAGCGCGGACGACGCCACCGCCGCCGACCTCGTGCAAGCGCTGGAGCCCGCGCTGCAATTGCTCATCGTCGGCGAAGGCCCCGATAGCACCGCGCTCTTCTCTTTCGCGAAAGCGCTCGGCTGGACCGCCCATCCCATCGACAGCGCGGCCCAACTTGCCGCCAGTTACGATGCGTGGACTGCCGCGATCGTGAAGACGCACAACTACGGCCGCGACTTCGCCGCCCTGCGCGCGCTCTTCCCGCTGGACCTGCGCTACATCGGCCTCATCGGCCCACGCGCCCGGCGCGAGCAATTGCTCGGCGACCTCTTCGACACTGGCATCGCCGTCGGACCGAATCTCTTCGCCCCCGCCGGCCTCGATCTCGGCGGCGATGCACCCGAAGCGATCGCGCTCGCCATCGTCGCGGAAATCCAGGCCGTCTTCGCTCGCGGTTCAGGGCAATGTTTGCGCGACCGCAAGGTGCCGATTCACGCGCCACTTCCGGAATCCGCGGTGGCGCTCGGCTGAACATGGAAACGGTCGGCGCGGTGATCCTAGCCGCTGGCAATTCCTCGCGCCTCGGTGAGCCGAAACAACTCCTGCACTACCGGGGCGAGACGCTCATCCGTCGCGCCGCGCGCGCTGCTCTCAAAGCGCATTGTGCGCCGGTGATCGTCGTCACGGGAGCCGGACATCCGCGGATCGCGGAAGAACTGGCGGCGCTGGACGTGTGCATCCTCCATCACCCGGAATGGGCGCGCGGACTCGGCAGCTCGATCCGCGCGGGCCTGGCCAGTGCGCTCGCCGCGAGCCCCGCGCTCGACGCTCTCATGCTGATGGTCTGCGACCAGCCCTGGGTCACCGCTGAACTCCTCACCGCGCTCGTTGCCGCCCGCACCCAGACGCGCCAGCCCGCCGCTGCTTGTGCTTATGCCGGGATCGTCGGCGTGCCCGCGCTCTTTGATCGCACGCTTTTCCCCTCCCTCGCCGCGCTCCCGGACGAGCACGGCGCCAAGCAAATCCTCGCTGCGAACGCGGAAGCCGTCGCGCGGGTTGCCTTCCCGCAAGGAGCCATCGACATCGACACCCCCGCGGACTGGCGCGCCGTGAGCGAGACCGCCGCAGCCACTGTGCGGGCTACACCTCCGCCTTCGTCCCGCGCGTGATGCGCCACGTCGTCGTGAGCGGCTCCGCGAGCATGTCCGTGCCGGGCCAGAGGCGGGTCGCGCCGCGGAAGGCGTCCTGATTGTCTCCGCGCTCGCAGCCTGCCGGCAGTGGATCGAGGTGCTGCGCATTGCCGCCGCCGAGGGCGATGTGATCGGGCCAGAAGACGTCGCGCAGCACCGAGAGGGCGCGCTCGACACTGCGCTGCCAGCGCTTCTTGCCACCGGTGTTGAGCGCTTCCTTGCTCAGCCGATCCATGAAGGCTTCGGACTTGGAAAGGCGCAGGGTCCCGATCTCCAGCGGGACGATGGTGTCGTCGGCGATCAAGGTGGCGCCCACGCTGGTGCCGAGGCCGACGAAGAGCATCCGCCCACCCTCGTAACGGGCCAGCGCCTGCATCGCGGCGTCGTTGATGATCCGCACGGGACGTTTCAGCGCCTTGTCGAAATCGTGGTCCATCCAGCCGCCGGAAAGATTCAGCGGATTGCGGGCGATGCGGCCCTCCCGGACCAGACCGGGGAAGCCAAGCGTGATGGCTTCGTATTCCCAGTCTTCCGTCGCGGCGAGCACGCCTTTGACCATCTTGGCCGCGGTTAGTCCACGGCCCGACGGAAACTTGCGGAAGCCTTCGTGCCCCGAAGCCATCATCTTCACGCTGGTCCCGCCCACATCGATCATCAGGACTTTCATGGCTTCGCCTCCAAGGCCGCGAGCATGTGTTCGATCAATTCGGCGACGCCATCGCCGTGATCGCCGTCAGTCACGTAGGCGGCTTTCCCGCGGAGCGCGGGCAGGGCATTCGCGACAGCCACGGGATAGCCGCAGATTTCGAGGAAGGTGTGATCGTTCTCGGCGTCGCCGATGCCGGCGATGTCTTTCGGCTCGAGGCCGAGCCGGTTCAGCGCGGCCTTCAATCCGGTGGCCTTGTTCACGCCGCTGGGCAGCACCATCACCGCACCCTTGTTGAAGATGACCTGGAGTTCCAAGCCGAGATCCTTGATCGCTTCGAGGACCACCTTCTCATGCGGCTCCCAGGTCGCGACGATCACTTTCCCGATTTGCAGGGGCAGTCCGCGCTCATGCAGTCGCGCGATGAAGGCTGTGGGCGGCGGCTCGGCAAGTGGTTCCACTTTGCCCGTGGCGGGATCGAAGAGCACCGCGCCATTCTCCATCACCGCGAGGTCGAACCAGCTGAGTTCCGGAAAAATCGACGCGAGTTCATTCAGCTCCCGTCCCGTCACAAGGATCAACCGTAAGCCGGCCGTTTTCAGCCGCTGCACCGCGGCCAGGGTGGACACGCTGACGGTGCCATTGTGCGCGAGCGTGCCGTCGAAGTCGGTGGCGAGCCCGCGGAGCCGTGGAACCGGAAGTCCGGGATTCACGCTTTGGATTCGCTTAGCGGGAATCCGTGGTGGTGGTCTGCGTGCTCGTGGAATTCCGCATCGGATATTGGGAGCGTGTTTCCTCCGTGACGGTGGTGGAGGTGGTCGTCGGTTTCTTCTCCTCGACGACGGTGGTGCAGGCGGACGCGCTCAGCATCAATCCCAGCGCGAGGACTCGAATCAGATTGGTTTGGTTGTTCATACAGGCGGGGATTCGCCGTCGCGGTCCCGGTTGCGCGTATCCACTTTCAACTTTCTCGAAGGCCAGACCGTGGAGCACGCCCGGGACCTACCGCCGAATCAGCAGCCCGGCAACGAAGCCGGCGAAGATGGCGGCGAGCAGGGATTCGCGCGGATTGTGCCGCACATACTCCTCGCCGTCGGCGAGAAATCCGCGCGCCCGTTCCCGTGCCTGCCCGTAGGCCGCAGTCGCCTGCACCTTCACCTCTTCCGCCGCGGCAGTGGCTTTCGCCTTCACATCTTCGGCGACGACACCGGCCCGGTCGCGCACGTCGCTCGCGAGGCCGCTGATCTTTTCCCTAGTCGTGTCGAGACGCTCTCCGGCCTTGGCGTGGAGCTCATCCAAGACGGTCTCCAAGTCCTGTCCAGACATGCCGAGCTTTTCGCGGAGTCGCGCGAGCAGCTCTTCGCCTTTGCCTTTCACGAAGGCGAGATCGTCGTCGGTGAGTTGCGCGAAGCGTTGCCGGAGCTGGCCTTTGATTTCGTCCCAGTGGATTTCGTAAGTGAAGCTTTTCATGCCCCGTCATCGCGAATGAAGTGCCGCGCGGTCGTGTCAAAGCGCAGCTACTTCGCCGGAGCGGCGGTGAGTTTTTCCACGATCAGACTTTCGAGGCGGGAGAAGTCCACGGGCTTGGTGAGATGCCCTGCGAAACCGGCGGCGCGGCTTTTTTCCAAATCGTGATCCATGCCGTAGCCGCTCACCGCGATGGCCTGCACCGGGCCATGCGCGCGCAGTTTCTCCAGCAGTTCCCAGCCAGTGCCGTCGGGCAGGCCGATGTCGCACACGACGAGATCGGCGGGCGCGGCGAAATACTGCTCGCAGGCGGCAGCGACGCTTCCCGCGGCGGTCACGCCAAACCCGCGCCGACGAAGAGCGCGAGAAAGGGCGCGCCGCGTGTCTTCGTGATCTTCCACGACGAGGATGGTCTTGCCGCGCACCGCAAGCTCGGGCGTCTGCGCTGCCGCGTCGCCCACCACCGGCCCGGCCGCGCAGGTGGGCAGCGCGATCCGGAAGACGGCACCGTGGCCCTGCCCATCGCTCTCCGCGCAGATGGTGCCGCCGTGACCTTCCACGATGGCCCGGGTGATCGCGAGCCCGAGGCCGATTCCAGTGGCGGTGGGTTGCGGACGGATGGGACTGAATGCGCCGAAGATCGTGGCGAGCCGCGCGGGGTCGATGCCCATGCCGTCGTCGCTGATTTCGATGTGCAAGGTGTCCGCCTCATTGGCCGTGGTGACCGTCACGTGGCCGTGCGGACCGGTGAATTTCACGGCATTCTTGAGCAGGTTCCAAAGCATCTGATTCAAGCGCGCGAAATCCCCGGACACCGCGGAGTTCGCTGCCGCGAGCTCGGTGCGGAGGGTGATGCGTTTGTCCTCGAAGCCAGCGTGAACCACATCCAGCGCGGCCTCGATGCAGCGATGCACATCCACGGGATTGCGCTCCATCTTCAGCCGCCCGCTGGCGATCTGCGTGAGGTCGAGCAGGTCGTCGATGAGCCGGGCTTCGAGTTCCACATTGCGCTGGATCATCGCGAAGGTCTCGCGCAAGTCGGGCGCGAGCGTGGGGTCATTCACCGTGGAAGAGACCAGGGCCAGCACGGGCGTGAGCGGCGTGCGCAGTTCGTGGCTGAGCATGGCGAGGAAGTCGTCCTTGGCGGCATTGGCGGAGCGCGCCTCCACGTAGAGCCGTTCCATCTCCGCGCGCTGCGCTTCGAGTTGCCGCTCGGTTTGCATCTTGTAGATGGCGTTGTTCACCGCGAGGCGGATGGCGTCCGCGGCGGGATCGCTCTTTACCAGGCAGTCCTGCGCGCCGGCCTTCATCAGCGCCACCGCCGACATCGGGTCGCCGGCTCCGGTGAAGATGACGGTGGGCAGCGCGAGCCGGCCGCTCTCGTCGCGTGCCGCGCGGAGGAAATCGAGCGCACTGCCATCGGGCATATAGTCGTCCAGCACGACGCAATCGGGCTGGCTGTCGCGCAACCGCGCGAGCCCTTCTTCGACGGTCGCGGCTTCGACGATGCGGTAGGCAAAACTGGCATCCTGCCGGACATGACCCGCGACCACTGCGCGATCGTCCGGGGACTCGTCGATAATGAGCAGAGTGCGTTGCTCCATAGGTCAGGCAGGGTTGGGCGGATTCATTTGCCAGAAATCGGCGCGCGTGTGGCAAGCGGCTTTGCCATTCTCGAGAATCAAGCCCTGATTCGCGGCTCGGGGCTTTAGTGATCTTCCGATGCCTCCCCGTCGCGTCGGAGAAATCGGGAGGATGCGAGCGATAGATACGCGCACCCGCCGCGCGCGCGGCGATGAAGGCAGCACTATGGCCAAACGATCTCAACCCACTCCGCCCAAGCTCGACGACCTGATGGTGCGGGCCGACGGCTTCGCGCGCCGCGAACCGGCGACCGCCATTGCTTCCGCCTTCGGCGCGGGCTTCCTGCTCAATCTCCTCCCACTCGGCGCGATCGCTGCCGCTCTCGTGGGCATCGCCTTCTCCCTCGTGCGACCGGCGCTGCTTTTCCTCGGCCTCTTCAAAGCCTGCGAACTTTGCCGCACCCAAACCTCCACCACTCCCAGCCATGAATGATGCCACAAAAATAGATGAAGCCGCGATCGCCGCGACCGACAAGCGATTGGTCGGAGAAACGCAGCCCTGCTGCGATCGGACGAACATGGTGCTCTGGGCGATTGGCGCGGGCCTGGCCATCGGGCTGATCGTGCGCGCGCTGCGCCCTGCGCCGACGCGCACCGAGCGTGTCTCCGAGCTGCTTGCCGATCTCGAAGATCGTCTCCGCGACGCGACCCGCCCGACCTTGCGCCGCGCCAGTGCTTACGCCAGCGACGGCGCCGAGGTGCTGCGCGATCGCCTGCACAATGGCGAAGCCCGGCTCGGCCGCATTTTCCACGACGCCACCCGCGGGGTGCGCAAACTCTTTTCGTGAGCCCTCGAACGCTCGCGGAGCGGAGGCGCACGCCCGGCACTAACGATCGAAACGGAAGAGATGCGCCTCGGTATTCGGTCGGCGGAGGATGGCGTCGCGGATGATCTCCGCGGCGACGACGCTGTAAGTCACCCCATTTCCCCCGAAGCCGAGCGTGAAGTAACACGCGGGTAACTCCGGCACGGAGCCGATGTAGGCGAGACCGTCCTTGGTTTCGCCGAAGGTGCCGCCCCACGCGTAGGCGATCTCCAGGTCGATACGCGGGAAAAGTTCGCGGAAGCGGCGGGCGAGGCGCTCGGCTTTCTTCGGCACGAGCGCGTCGCGGCGGAGCGGATTGCGGAAAGGATCGTCCTCCCCACCGACGATCGCGCGCCCGTCGTTGGTGGTGCGCATGTAGAGGTAAGGCCGCGCCGTTTCCCAGAGGAGGCACTGCTCCCACCAACCGTCGAAATTCTCCACGGGCTCGCTCACGAAGGCGAACGACGACTTCAATTCCACCACGCGGCGATCGAGTAACTCCACGGCCTCATACCCCGTGGCAAAGACCGCCCAACGCGCGCGGATGGTGTGGTCGCGGTCGGTGGTGAAGGTGACGCCGTCTTCGCGCGCGTCGTATTTCTCCACGGCCGTGCGGTCGAAGATGCGTGCGCCACGGCTCTGCGCGCGGGCGAGCAGACGGTGCGCGAGGCGGAAGGCATCCACCTCCGCCGCGGTGTGCGAGAGCAGCGCTGCGGGCCGGCTGAAGGAAAAGCGGGCGGCGATCTCCGGCTCGGTGAGGAAGGCCACGTCGATGCCCGCCGCCTGGCGCGCGTCGCATTCGGCGCGGAGGTCGGCGACTTCGGATTTCTTCGTCGCGATGTAGAGGCTCTTCTTCTTCGTGAAGCCGCAGTCGTCGCCGAGTTCGGCGCAGAGGGCTCCGACTTTCCCGATACTCTCGAGACAGACGCGATAAGCCTCTTCCGCATCGCGCTGGCCAAGGCGCTCGATCAATTCCGTCAGCGGGGTATCGATCTCGTATTGGAGCAGTGCGGTGGTCGCGGAGGTGCTGCCGCTGGCCACTTCCCGCTTGTCCAGCACGACGACGTCGAGTCCTGCCTCCACGAGCTTGTCCGTGACGAGCGCGCCGGTGATGCCCCCGCCGAGCACCACCACTTCACATTCCACATCCTGCTTGAGCGATGGATACACGCTGAGCAGTCCGTTTTTGAGCGGCCAGAAAGGATGAGGAGAAAGCAAGTCCATGAACCGCGGGTTACGCGGAAGAGCCCGCAAGTGGACGTGCCGCTTGAAAGTGCGACCGGATCGCGGGCCAGCGGCGATTCAGGGAGTGTGAAAGAATTCATCATCCGGCTCACCGATCCTTCCACGGTAGATCAACAACTTGCCGTGAGGGTGGCCGGGGAGGGCGATGTCGGGCGGGCTGCGCAGTTGGCGATTGACGACATGATTGCCACGCGCGGTGGCGACTTCGCGTTCCCGCTCTTCATCGACATCCACCTGGCGGAAGAGTTCCCACAGGTCGCGGCGCATTATGAGCAGGCCCAGCGGAGTGGTGCCCGAGTGTAGGCCACCGGGTCCGCGTTGCGCGCCATCCACCAAGGGCCCCTCGCGCGATGGAACGTCGATGAACTTTCGCCCGCTCACCGACCACCGCGTTTTCCGAATGCTCAAGGCCACCGCCGACGCGTGGCTGGAAGACAACGCGCTGCGGCTCAGTGCGGCGCTCGCTTACTACTCCATCTTTTCCATCGCCCCGTTGCTCGTCATCGCGATCAGCGTCGCTGGACTCGTGCTCGGCGAGGAAGCGGTGCGCGGCCAGCTCGGCCAGCAGCTCGAAGGCTATCTCGGACCGCAAGCCGCCGCGGGCGTGCAGACTCTGGTCCAAAGCGCCTCGAAGCCCTCCGAAGGCTGGCTCGGTGCGATCGTCGGATTTGCCACGCTGCTGCTCGGCGCTTCGGGGGTTTTTGGGCAATTGAAGGACGCGCTCAACACCATCTGGGGGGTGAAACCGAAAGGCGGCGCGGGGGTCTGGCGCTTCGTCCGTGAGCGGCTGCTGAACTTCGGCCTGGTGCTCGTCATCGGCTTTCTCTTGCTCACATCGCTGGTCCTCACCACGACCCTCGCCGCGCTCTCGGGTTACATCGAGCAACGCGTCGGCATCCCACCCGTCGTCGGCGGGCTCGTGACCTTCGGCGTCTCGTTGGGCGTGGTCACCCTGCTCTTCGCTTTCATTTTCAAAGTGCTGCCCGATGCGCAAATCGAATGGCGCAACGTGTGGATCGGTGCCGGCGTCACCGCGCTGCTTTTCGAGATCGGCAAGTTCGGCCTCGGCTTCTATCTCGGTCGGGAAAGCACGGCGTCGGGCTTCGGCGCCGCGGGCTCCGTGGTCATCCTGCTCCTGTGGGTCTATTACGCCTCGTGCATTTTGCTTTTCGGCGCGGAGTTCACGCAGGTCTATGCCCGCGAGACCGGGCACGACATCCAACCCTCGCCGAATGCTGTGCCCGTGACCGCGAAGGAGCGCGCGCAACAGGGCCTCGTTCCGGCTCACATCCCCGAGCAGCGGAGCGCGCCACCGCAGCCACTGCGGCTCCCCGTCCCTGCGGCACCCACTGGCGGCCATCCGATGGGCGCGCTGCTCGGAGTCGTCGCTGCGGCCTTCGTGGTCGGCCTCGTCGCCCGCCGCGAAGTGGAGCGCCGCGGTTCGTGATCATCCCAGATTTTCGACAAGCGCACCGCTCCTCCCTCGCGCGATAGAGACATTACTATGAGCAACACCACCTCCACTCTCAACGACCTGATCGAAACCCTGAAAGACGGCCAGGAAGGCTTCCGCGCCGCGGCGGAAGACGTCGAATCCTCCGATCTTAAAACCCTCTTCGGCGAATACTCGCTCCAGCGCAGCAAGTTCGCCGGCGAACTCCAAGCGCTCGCCCGCGGACTCGGCGAAAAGGAACCCGAGACCACCGGCTCCGTCTCCGGCGCGCTGCATCGCGGCTGGATCAATCTCAAGGCCGCGCTTTCCAGCAAAGACGAGCACGCCATCCTCGCGGAGTGCGAGCGCGGCGAAGATTCCGCCGTCGCCGAATACCAGAAAGCGCTCGAGCAAACGGGCCTGCCCGCCAACGTCCAGGACATCCTCCGCACGCAATTCACCGCCGTGCAAGCCGCGCACGATCGCGTGCGCAACCTGCGCGACTCGCTCGCGGCGAAGTAACACAACAAGACCTCCTCAGTCGCCGCAAGGCGCAGAACGGCAGCGACCCTCCATTGGTTGCTGCCGTTTTCTTTTGCCACCACCGCCACACTCCGGGCAACTCCGACGACGTTAATTCCCGATCACTTCCGAAGCCAGCAGCACGCCGGACTCGGCAGCAAGATTCCAAGGGATCTCCGTCTCGAACGGGAGGGTGCCGCCTCCGCCGTAGCGGGGATCTTCACTCGACCACACCAACTTCCATCGGCAGCCACGCGGCGGGGCGAGCAGCGGTTCGGGGGCGGGATCAAGGGGTGATTGCGGGCCGAGATTGATCAGCAGCAGGCGATCGTCCTGCGCCGGGCCGAAGAACCGCAGGACGAAAGCCGCGGCATCGAGCACGGCGCCGTCGCAAGTTCCGCGCGGCGCTTTGCCGAGCACCGGATCGTCGCGGCGCAGGTGCAGCAGATCACGATGCAGACGCAGCACCGCGGCGTGGGTTTGCCGCTCCGAGAAATCCAGCTTGCAGCGCTGGAAGGTGTCGCTCGAACCAGGATCGGGGAGTAACTCGACCCCATCGCCCGCGGCGATGCGGGGAAATTGCCGGAGTAACTCCGCGCGCCCCGCCGCCACCGCACGCGCCAACTCGGGCGGATGATCGGAAAAATAGAGAAACGGCGCGGAAGCCGCGAACTCCTGACCCTGGAATAACATCGGAGTATTCGGACCCAGCAAGAGCAGCGCGGTGAGCGCGCGCCAGCGGCCCGCGCTGGCCATCGTGTGCAGACGCCGGCCCGCCAGAGAATTGGCGATCTGATCGTGATTCTGCAGGAAGTTTACAAAGCTCGCCGGCGAGAGATCAAAACCCGGTTCCCCCCGCGGCGCGCCCAGCCACTTGCTCCGCTGGCCCTGGTAAAGAAAACCCCGCTTGGCCATGGAAATGAACTCCTGCGGAGATCCGCGATAGCTCATGTAGTAGGCTTCCTGTCGCCCGGTGAGTGCGACCATCGCCGCATGATGAAAGTCATCGTTCCACATGGCTTGCAGGCCGCAGCCGCCTTCCTCGAGTGAACGGAGGAGATGGGAGCGCTGGGTCTCATCTTCCGCGACCAAATAAGTGCCGCGCCCGCGCGCTGCATCGCGCACCTGGCGGGCGATCACCCCCAGCACATGGTCGTGCGATACATCGAGGATTTGCTGCGTGGCATCCAGCCGCAACCCGTCGAGATGGAATTCGTCGATCCAGTAACCGGCATTCGCGACGAAAAACTCGCGCACCGGGCCGCTGTGCTCGTCGTCGAAATTCAGCGCGTCGCCCCAATCGTTCTTGTAACTCGAGCTGAAGTATTGCCGGGAAAAATTTCCCAGGTAATTCCCCTCGGGACCAAGATGATTATAGACAACATCGAGAATGACTCCGAGGCCGGACGTGTGCGCGCGATCCACAAAGCGGCGGAAGTCATCCGGATCGCCGTAGAGCCGCGTGGGCGCGAAGAGATTTACGCCATCATAACCCCAGCCATGCCGGCCGGGGAAATCCGCAATGGGCATGACTTCGATCAAAGTAACCCCGAGATCCGCGAGATGCTGCAACTGCTCCATCGCCGCGGCCCACGTGCCTTCGCGCGTGAAGGTGCCGATGTGCATCTCGTAGATCGCTTGTCCGTCCCGCTGCACCCCAAGCCACTCACCATCCGACCAAATGAATGCGCCTGGATCGACGATCTGCGACGCCCCGTGTGGCCCGAGCGGTTGAAAGCGCGACGCGGGATCGGGCCAAGCTCCGCCATCGAGTTGGTAGCGATATTGCATTCCCGCCCTAGCTACGCCGACATCACCGGACCAATAGCCGCTCCGTTCGGCGCGCAGTTGGGCCGGGATCGCATCGGTTAAATCATTCCTCCATCCAAAGATTACGGAAACCCGATCCGCCGTGGGTGCCCACACGCGGAAATGCACGCCGCCGCCAGCCTGGACTTCGGCTCCCACTGGCAACCGGCGTGAGTCGTGCCTGGTCATTTGCGGCACCGCTACTTCCGCGTCAGGAGGCTCCATAGCCGCTACCGCGGGACCGTCGGCGCGGGAGTCGTCCGAGTGGGACTTTCGAGCACCAGGCCATCAAAGGTCAGCACTTGAGTTCCGCGCAGGCGGATCTGTTTTCCATCCGGCAAAGTCAACATACCATCCGGCTTCACCGTCGTCCCGTTCGGCAGCTTAAAATCCCGGCCGAGCCGCTCGATCACGCCATTGCGCGTCACCATCACCGCCCCACCGGAAACCGTCACTCCATCGGCAGAGGAAGTGACGACCCCTTCGCCCACATTCTTCATCGGGGTCACCAACGAACTCACGGGCGCCGTCCCCTGCGGCGAGAGCGCAACGTCTTCAAAGGCACCGGTCAGCGTGAGCAGTTGATTGTCCCGCAGCGCCGCCTTCTCGCCATTTGGCAAAGTGACGGAACCATCGGCTTGCACGCGCAAGCCGTTCTCGAGCACGAGTTCCCTCTCCACCTTTTGCGAGACGCCATTGCGGGTGAGGAGGACGCCGGCCCCCCCCCGGGTGAACCCGTCGCGCGCGGAAACCGCGCCGCCCGGGACCACTCCTGGCAATGATTTCTGAGCAAAAGCAAGCTGACTGGCAAAGACGACAAAAAGAGAGAGCAGCGACCTTTTCATGGAACTCAAATCGCTGGACACGCCCGCTGCGGTCGTGTGAAATCCCACGCGGTCAGTGCGGCGACCACGAGCGATTCATCAGGCACCTATGAATAATGTCTTCTACATCATCGGTGTGCTCGTGGTCATCCTCGTCATCCTCAAATTCGTCGGGCTTTACTGAGCCACTTCGTGCTGATTGAGAGGCGGCTCTTTTGGGCTAGATCGCCAGACCGATCCGTCGTTCCATCTTCATCTCCCACCCAGCACCGCCGCAGCTGGTACCGCGGCATTTCTGACCGGAGTATCCTTGAGCACCCTGACTTCCATCAGGCGCTCCGCCGCGCAATTTCAAACCGCGAACTACCACCACCCTGCGCCCTTGTTTGCACTTCGTTCAAGAGCCATATGTCCACACCGGCGTCCTTCCTTTAATGGCACGGGATAGTGAGTATAACGGACCGAGCACCCGACCCACTTCTGCGCCCGTATTGCCGGCGGCGACGCGCTGCTCGATGCAACGTTTCTATGAACGATTCAGTCCAGGTATTGTGGTAGAGATTGGCGCGCTGGGACATGCTCTGGCGGAGGCCGGCCTGGCGCAGGCACTGCCCGTAAGTGCCGCTGCCATACTGGCTACCGCGATCCCTGTGAAAGATGAGGCTGGGCGGTGTTGCGCTCGATCCCGAAGTCTGGCGGAGAGCCTACACGACCAACTCTGCGTGCAGATTCCCGGCTAGGTACCCGCCGACAATCTTGCGCGAACAAAGATCAATGACAACAGTCAGATAAAATCAACCGGCGGGGGTGGGGATGAAGGTAATGTCCCCAGGCCAGACCTGGTCGGGCTTTGACGGCAGCGGCTGGTCGAAGAGAAGGTTGGTCAGCTCGTCCCCCACTGGCTTTTGGTACTTAGGTTTTGCGCTGAATGGCGCGCTAGTCGCATGCGCGCATAAGCCGGCAGATGCGATCGGGCGCACTGATCACGTCCGCGTCGGAGAGTTCCTCGGCAATGCACCGGTGGCCATAACGACGGCGATGACGCTGGAAGATGACTTCGATCCGATCACTGATCTGGTGGTCCTCACACTACTGAGCATTCCAAAAAAGGTTCATAGTCCATCGAGGTTAAGAGTCGATTGGATCCAGAAGGCGCGCAGACAACGCTTCACCTTCCGGACTCGGGTCAGAGCCTTGGGCGCGGCGCGGCTGAGTTCCCAAAGCTC
>JANNXQ010000261.1:0-9149 GCA_031409655.1 Chthoniobacteraceae bacterium
GCTCGGGTCGAACTTCGCATCGTCGAACGACACGGCATCCGGCGGCGGCCTGAGGGTCATGCCGACGATGTTGCGGGTGAGGAAGACGCCGCGATGGATCGGCGAGGTCTGCTTCGAGTAGGCGAAGGCGGCGAGCAGATAGGGATGGGTGACGACGCCGGCCCGCTGCTTCGGATCGAAGCTGACGCGCTGGAAGCCCTCGGCCACGTCGCCCTTGCCGTAGAGCTTCGCGAGGCGAGGATCGAGCATCAGGTAATCGGCCTGGAGCAACTCGCGGTAGTCGGAGCGCTCGCTCCACACGACTTCATCGAGGAAGAGGTCCAGCGAAGTGCGCAGACTCGCGAGTACTTCGGCGTCGAAGCCGGGGAAGGCTTTCGGGTCTTTCGACATCGACTCGGCGCGCTCGAGCTCCAGCCAGTGGTGAAAAAAGCCGCGAAGCTTCGCCTTTGTGCGCGGGTCACTGAGCATCCGATCGGCTTGCGCGGCGATCTGCTCTTGCGTGTGCAGCTTTCCCTCGGCGGCGGCCTGGAGGAGCTTCGGATCAGGGAGAGAATCCCAGAGATACAGTGCGAGGCGCGTGGCGACATCGTAGGCGTCTGATTGCTCACCGTCGGGCAGCTCGGCGTAGAGGAAGCGCGGCGATTTGAGGGTGAGCAGGACGATCCGCTTCACGGCGATCTCCGGAGTCTTCGCCGTCTCGAACTGCCGCGCGACGACGCGCTGATAATCCTCGTCGCTGAGCGGACGCCGGAACGCCGTCTCGGCAATGCGTCGTGCGAATTGCTTGAGCCGCTCGACGCGATCGGGCGCGTTCGCTTTCACACCGGCAAGATCTTCGAGGCGCGACTCGACGTGCTCGGCGACTTCGATCGCGGCCTCCGTCGTCGCCTGGTCCCACGCCTTCGAGATCCCCGTGCCGCGTTCGTAGCCGACGCTGCGATCATCCGCGGGGAAGGCCGCCCTGGCCACCATCGTTTGGCGCGGACGGAGCGGCGAGAGATGCTCGCGCGGGATCGTCTGCACCACGCCATGCGGCGGTTTCCAGAGCAGTTGCACGGAGGCGGACTTCTCCTTGAATTTGAAGAACTCCAGCGTCAGCGGATACAAGCGACCGCCGAGGAGAAAGAGGCTCCGCTTCTCCTCCCGCACCTCCGGCCCCCTGCTCACCCAGCCGTCGATGAGCGTCCTCTCGGGATCGTTCACCCAGAGCCGCACCCCGTTCTCGCTCTTCACGATGAATTCGTACGTGCCGGTCTCCTCCGCGATGATGGAGCCTTCCCAGCGCACCGAGAATTCCTCCGGCTTCATCTTGTCTGGTTCGGGGCTGCCGGCGCCAAAGGAGAAACTCACCTGCGCATCCACGCGGTCGAACTTCGCCTTGGGCCGCCGGGCGCGGATGGCATCTTCGTCTTCGCGCTTGGGCAGCGCCGGTCCTGGCTCTTCGGGCTTCGCGGGCGCCAGTCCTGAGTAGTGCGCCTTGAGCCCGCGTTCCGGTCCGAGCGTCAGGTCCGACCCGGGCCGCAGCCGCCCGACCAGATCGGCGACCGAAGTGCGGTATTGCGGCACGGTGAGCCGCGCGAGATCGAACTCCGGCGGACTCAGCCGCGCCTGTGCATGAGCGGAGTAAAAGGCGTCGTAGATGTATGCCGCGACATTCTTCGCATCGTCACCGACGCACGCGCCCACGTTGTCCTCCGGCATCGTGCGCGCGATCCGCTTGGCCAGCGATTCAATGGTGCGGCTGCCGTTCAGCGGTTCGTCGTATTTGTCCATGACGCCCTGGCCTTTGTCGCCATGGCAGTCCGCGCAGAGCTTTTGGAAAATGACTGCGCCAGGGTGCTCTTTCAAATCAGCGGCGATGCCCCGCCCGCCAGCGAGGCTCCAGGATAGGGTCGCGACCGAGAGTGCTCGGGCGATCGTCTGGAAAACTTTGGGCGGTAGAAAAATCACGGCGTCACAGTGCATGGGATCAAACCCCCGGCAACTTTCTGGAAACCCGGCTGAGGCGATTCCCTTGGGCCAAGGAACTGCCTCGGACCATCTCTCCCAGGGCGGCTAAGAAGTCCGCCGGCCTCTGCTTCTTCCTCTTCCTCATTCCCACTCACCGGGAGGAAGAGAAAGAGGAAGATTAAGAGGAAGAAATCGTGGGTACCGACTCTTTAGCAGCCTGTTGAAAAACGCATCCTCGGTGGATGGCGTCGCTCCGCGCGCCATGCCAAACTCTGGCCGCAGGCCCATCTTTCAGAGTGGCGTTGCGCGCGAAGCGAATCGTGGCGCGCGGAGCGACGCTATCCACCATGGCCCCAGAGGTTTTTCAACAGGCTGTCAGACGTTCTCTCAGAAAAGACCCGACGGCGCCGCCTCACTTCCGCGCAGCCTTCGTCGCGATCTTGTCCTTGCCGAGGGCGAGGATTTTCCGCTCCGCACGGGTCAGGCTGTGCAGGCCGTCGCGGGAGATTTTATCCAAAATGGGGTCGATCTCGGTGTTCATGAACTGCTCGGAGCTCATGCGGTCCAAGCGCGCGGCGCGTTCGCGCTTTTCAAAGAGGTAACGCTGGATCGCCAGCGGATTGCCGAAGCCGAGCTGCTTCACATAGATCCAGCTCACGGCGGTGGCGGCGAGCATCGCGACCGGGCCGATCGTCATGAGGGTGCCGGTGCCCCAGAGCACTGCGCTCACGAGCACGATGGCGATGGCGAGCTGCTTCGCCCGCAGGCGGACCGGCACGACGAAAAAGAGCAGCAGCGTGACTTCGAGCTCGGGCAGGATCGTGCAGAAGGCGATGAGCACCGCAACCACCGCCGCCGACATCCCGACGAGCGGCTCAGCACCGGGGACGAAGGCTTGCGCGAGGCCGCCGACCACCACGCCCAGGCCCGTGATCGCCAGAAAACTGCGCCCGCCAACGATTGGTTCGACCTCGCGTCCGGCGAAGAAGAGCAGGAGCATATTCGCCAGCAGATGCAGCGGATTCGCGTGCAGAAAGGGGTAGGTGAAAACTTTCCAATACTGGCCCGCCCGCACCGTCTCGCCGTCGAGCGCGAGCCACTGCCAGAGCAATTGCCGCCCCTCCTGCGCGCTCAGCATGTACGTGATGACCTCCTGCGAGACAAAAGCCCCGACCCCGGCCGCCACCAAGATCGACGCTACCGTCGGTCGCCCCGCCAAGGGTCGCGCGAAGGGTTGCGTTTGACGGCGTGAGGGGCGCATACGGTGGAGGAGAGTAGGACACCGCGGCGGGGTTGTAAAATTGGAAAAGGGAGGAGAGGGCTTGAGCGTTCAGCGTTCAGCGTTCGATGTTCGATGTTCGATGTTCAGTGTTCAGTGTTCAGTGTTCGGAGTGACTGGAACATCGAACATCGAACATCGAACGCTGAACATCGAACGCTGAACATCGAACGTTGAACCGGCCTCAGATCCCCGCACCAACGATCACCTTCAGCTTCTTCGACGAGATGCGGAAGGTCACCGGCACCTTCGTCACCACTTCGCCGTCCACTTCCACCGGCACCTCTTCTTCATGGCAGCGGACGTCGGCGCGCTCGGTCTGGAGGTACTCCACGTCGGGCTGATCGGCGTGCGTGCCCATGAGGATGGTGCCGAGATAGCGGGCGATATCCAGGTAGCCGAGGTTTTTGAAAATGAGGACGTCGAGCTTCCCGTCGTCGTAGAGGGCGCGGTTGAAAAACTTCAGCGGGCCGCCGTAGCGGCAGCCATTTCCGATGAGCACAAAGGAGCCTTCCCGCGTCACCCCATCGACCTCGACGATGAGCTTCGGCGGACGCCGCGCCGCGATTTGCGCCGCGGAGATCACGTAGCTCAGCGGCCCGAGCGATTTCTTCGATTCCCAACTTGTCGCCTCGACGACCTGGGCGTCCAGCCCCACGCCCGCGAGCTGCACGAAGTACTGCCCGTTCGCCCGCGCCAGATCGATGGTCCGCGTCTGCCCGGCGAGGATGATCTCCCAGCACTTCTGCAGATTCGCCGGCAGGCCCAGCTCGTTGGCGAAGACATTCATCGTGCCCACAGGCAGGATGCCGAGCGCCACATCGGAGCCCGCCAGACCATTGACCACCTCATTGATCGTCCCGTCGCCCCCTGCCGCCACCACCGTCTGAAAGCCCTTGGCCACCGCCTCCAGGGCAAACCTCCGCGCATCGCCGGTCGCCTCCGTCGGCTGGAAGAAGCAGCGCGGAAAACGCTCGATCGTCTCCCAGGTCGAGCGCGCCTTTTCACTCCGAGCGGCGGGGTTGAAGATGACGAGGATGTCAGTCATTGGAGGGCAGGCTATTCCGTCTTTTCTTTCGAGTCTCGGGGGCTACCGTGTCGCCCGTGAACAGACTTTCCAAGGTGATTCTCAGCACCCTCGCCGTGCTCGTCACTCTTGTCGTACTCGTTTTGGTCGGGGTTAATTTGTATATCCAATCCCCCGGCACCCAGGCGCGGGTGCAGGAAAGTGTCAGCGCTGCGCTGCGCACCCCGGTGCGGTTCGTGACCACGAGTATTTCGCTCAATGGCCAGCTCAAGATCAGCGGGATCAGCATCCCGGATGGTCCGCGAAACCTGCTCGAAGCCACGGCCTTTCATGCCCGCTACCGGCTCGGGCCGCTCTTCCGCGGGCGCCTGGAGATCTACGAGATGAGTGTGGATAATCCCCGGATCTCCTGGAAGCAGGACGCCAAAGGTCGCTGGGAAGTGCCGCAGCCCGCCACGACCGAACCGGTCGGTGTGGAGGCCTTGAAAAAGGAACCCAAGCCTGCGGCCAAGGACGACAGGAAACGCGGCGGGCTCGAAGTCGTCGTCGAGGGTTTTCAAATCCGGAATGGCTTCGTGGAATTGCTCGATCACGAGGCGAAACCCATGGCCACTTTCACCGGAGTGAACGTCAGCTACAGCACGCTCACCGCGGAGCGCATGGCGGGCGTCGCGCAGATCGCCCGCATCGATTGGACCGGGCGGCTCACCTTTGAAAATGTGCGCGCGCCTTTCACCTATGCCAGCCACGAACTCCATCTGCCCGAACTCACCGCCACGCTGGCCGGTGGCGCCGTCACTGGCCGCTTCCACCTGAAGACTGATGGGCAGAAATCACCCTTCTCCCTGGCGCTCGCTTTTCGGGATGTGGAGGCCGGCCAGCTCAGCCAGCAGATTGATTCCGCGCTCGGCGACGCTTCCGGGGCGATCGGCGGCACCCTCGAACTCCAGGGCAGCGCCAAGGAAGTCGCCCGCGCGGAAGGCGCCGGCAGGCTGGAGATCCGCGATGGACGCTTTCAGAAGCTCGAGCTTTTCGAAGCCATCGGCAGCGTCCTCCAGATCAAGCAGCTCTCCGATCTGCGCTTGAACAGCGGCCTCACGGAATTCCGCATCGCCGACGAGCGCGCCCACATCGACAACCTCGTCTTCGAGGCCGCCGATCTGCGCCTCGCGGCGAAAGGCACGATCCGTTTTGAAGGGAAGATCCAGCTCGCCTCGCAACTCTCGATCGACGAATCGCTTCGCAAAAATCTGCCCGGGCTCATTCGCGGAAACTTCGAGCCCGCGGACAACAACCGCTACGCGATCAACTTCGATATCAGCGGCAAGGATTTCTCCCCGCGGACCAACCTGCTCGACAAGGTCGTGGGGAAAAAGATCACCAGCCAGTTTGACGATCTGGTCTCCAGCCTCTTTGGCGGGAAAAAGAAGAAGGACGAGAAAAAGGACGATAAGAAAAAGAAGGACGACAAGAAGGACGGCGAAAAGAAAGACGCGCCGAAGAAGCCCGAAGCGCCCGCGCTGCCTCCGGTCGTCGTCCCGGATGTGCCCGAGGCCGCGGCCCCGGCACCCGTCCCACCCGCGCCCGCCGAGGCCGCCGCGAATCCATGATGCGGGAGGCGGCCCTCGCATCGTGAGAGTGATCGCCGGCACCGCGGGCGGCCTCACGCTCCACGTCCCGCGCAGCGAGTTGCGCCCCACCATGGACAAGGTCCGCGGCGCGATCTTTGACAGCCTCCGCGATGTCGTGCCGGACGCCCGCGTGCTCGATCTTTTCGCCGGCTCCGGCGCGCTCGGCATCGAAGCGCTGAGCCGCGGCGCCGCGAGCGTGACTTTCGTGGAAAGCGACCGCCTCGCCGTCACGTCCATCCAGCGCAATCTCGCCACCACCCGACTCTCCGGCACGGTGCATGGCGGCGATGTCTTTAGTTTCGTGGACCGGCTCGCGAGCCCGGGCGCCTTCGATCTCGTCTTCGCCGATCCGCCCTACGCCCACCGTCCCGGCGAACGCGATTTCACGCCCGAACTCCTCACCAACTCCGCCCTCCAGCGCACCCTTTCGCCCGACGGCATCTTCATCCTCGAGCATCTCCCCGGTGCCGAACTTCCGCTGCACGACGCCTGGGAATGCTTCCGCCAAAAACGCTATGGCGCGACCGCCGTCGCAATGCTGCGCCTGAAGCCGGCTGTCGCGTGATTCCTCATCCGTCCTGCATCATTCGCCGATGCCCAGCCGCCCGCTCCCGCCCGACGCCCGACGCTCGCTGCTGCTTTACCGCCTCCTCTTTCCGTTCGTTCTCGTCGTCCTCATCCCCGGCGTGCTCCTGCGGATGTTTCGGCGCGGCGGCTTTCGGGAAAAATTCGGTCAGCGCCTGGGCCGCTACTCCGCTGCGGATCGCGCGCGCTTCGCCAGCCGGCGGTGGATCTGGATTCACTCCATCAGCGTCGGCGAAACCTTCGTCGCGCTGAAGCTCGCCCGCGCGATCCACCTGCGTGATCCCGCGTGCGGCGTGCTCCTCTCCGCGACAACTTCCACCGGCTTCGCCGAAGCGCGCAAGGCCGCTGCCGACTGGCTCGAGCCGATCTACAATCCCATCGACGCGCGCTCCATCGTCCGCCGCGCACTCGATGCCCTCCGGCCCGCCCAGCTTGTTCTGATCGAAGGTGAAGCCTGGCCGAATCTGGTCGCCGAATGCTGGGAGCGCGAAATCCCCGTCGCGCTGGCGAATGCCCGGCTTTCCCCGCGCAGCGAGCGACGCTTCCGGAAATTCCGCGCCTTCACCGGCCCGATCTTCCGCCTGCTCGACCGCATCTGCGTTGCCGAGGCCGCCGACGTGGCGCGCTGGCAAAGCCTCGGCGTCGCTACCGAGCGCATCGTCTGCACAGGCAGTATCAAGTTCGACGACCACATCGGGCCTCCCTCCCGCGAGGTGGAATTCCGCGCGCTCCTCACCAGCCTCGGCGTCGCTCCGTCCGCGCCGATCCTCGTCGCGGGCAGCACCTGGGCGCCCGAGGAGCACGCCCTCGCTGCGATGCTCCCCGAGTTGCGCCGCGATTTTCCCGATCTCCTCCTCATCCTCGTCCCGCGCCACATTGAACGCGCCGAGGCCATCCTCAAAGACCTCGCCCTAGTCGGTCCTAGTATCGCCCGGCGCACCATTTTACCGCCCGGCTCCACGCCCGACATCCTCCTCATCGACGTCACCGGCGAACTCCGCGACTGGTACGCCCTCGCCACTGTCGTCTTCGTCGGCAAAAGCCTGCCCGGCGTCGCCGAGGTCGGCGGACAAAATCCCGCCGAACCCGCGGCGCTCGGCAAGCCCGTCATCTTCGGTCCGCACATGGAGAATTTCGCATCCGTCGTGGCGCTACTCCTCGAACATCAGGGAGCCCGCCAAATTTCCGACGCCTCCGCCTTGCGCGCCGAACTCCACACTTTGCTCCACAACGCCACCCAACGCGCCGCCCTCGGCACAAACGCCCGCAACGCTCTCCAGGAGCACCGCGGTGCCACCGCTCGCACCACCGAAGCGCTCGCGCTCTGACAAGCACTTGCCCGGCTCTCCCGCCCCGCCTACCGTCCGCCCCCTATGATCGACCTGCAAACGCTCCCGGATCGCCACGGCCACTTCGGCCCCTATGGCGGCATGTTTGTGCCGGAGACGCTGATGACCGCGCTGAACGACCTGACCGCGGAATACGCGAAGGTCCGGGAAGATGCGGAGTTTCAGCGCGAGCTTGCGTGGCTGTTGAAAAATTACGCCGGTCGCCCCACGCCGCTCTACCTCGCCGAGCGACTCACGGCGCACTGCGGCGGCGCGAAAATTTACCTCAAGCGCGAAGACCTGCTGCACACCGGCGCGCACAAGATCAACAACGCCCTCGGCCAGATCCTGCTGGCGCGGCGCATGGGAAAAAAGCGCATCATCGCGGAGACCGGCGCCGGTCAGCACGGCGTCGCCACGGCCACCGTTGCCGCGCGCGAAGGTCTCGAATGCGTGATCTACATGGGCGCCGTGGATATGGAGCGGCAGGCGTTGAATGTCGCGCGGATGAAATTTCTCGGCGCCACCGTCGTCGCCGTCACCGCCGGTCAAGCCACACTCAAAGAAGCGATCAATGAAGCGATGCGCGACTGGGTCACGAATGTCCGCACCACGCACTACATCCTCGGCAGCGCGCTCGGTTCGCATCCGTATCCGATGATGGTCCGCGATTTCCACCGCGTCATCGGCGACGAAGCGCGCGCGCAAATTCTCGAACGCGAAAAGCGCCTGCCCGATCTGCTCGTCGCCTGCGTCGGCGGCGGCTCAAATGCCATCGGCCTCTTCTGGCCCTTCCTGAACGACGCGTCCGTGAAAATGGTCGGCGTCGAAGCTGGCGGTCGCGGCATCCAGGACGGCAATCACGCCGCGCGTTTCCAAGGCGGCAAACTCGGCGTGCTCCAAGGCACCAAGACCTACCTGCTGGCCGACAACGACGGCCAGATCCAGCTCACCCACAGCGTCAGCGCCGGCCTCGACTACGCCGCCATCGGGCCCGAGCACGCCTACCTGCGCGACCAGGGCCGCATCGACTACGACTTCGCCACCGACCACGAAGCTCTCGACGCCTTCGTCAGACTCTCCCGCCTCGAAGGCATCATCCCCGCCCTGGAAACCGCCCACGCCATCGCCTACATCCTCAAAGCCGCGCCGAAGATGGCCCCCGATCAGATCCTGATCGCGAACCTCTCTGGCCGCGGCGACAAAGACGTGGCCCAAGCCGCCGAGGCGCTGCTCGCCAATCAGGCGGGATCCTAACAGCCTGTTGAAAAACCTCTGGGGCCTCGGTGGATGGCGTCGCTCCGCGCGCCATGCCTCGCTGCGCGCGCAGCGCCACTCTGAAAGATGGG
>JANNXQ010000262.1:0-2610 GCA_031409655.1 Chthoniobacteraceae bacterium
TCGCGTCCGGTGAGGTCGGGGAGTTCGCCGTCGAGGAGGGCGAGTTGTTCGGCGTGGTAGAGGCGGTTGAGGTGGTTGTTGCGCCACATCGAGACGGCGTCACCGGCCAGCTCACGGGCTTTGCGGTTCCAAAAATCCGGGCGGCTGTACACCTCGTGCCGGTGGCGCCGGTCGCGCAGCATTTTTGCGAAGCTAAACATGGGCGGTGTCGAGGACTCGCAGGGTGGCGACGGTGTGCTGGAGTTCGGCGTCGGTGAGTTTGTCGTAGTAGGGGAGATCGAGCACGGCGCGGGCGATGGTGTGGGCGCGGGTGTATTCAGGGGGACTCGCGAGGTAGGTGAAGCTGAAGGCGAAGTCCACACCGCGGGCATTGGCGGCGCGATACCAGGCGAGTTTGTCGCCTGCGACGAGGATGGGGAAACGAATGCAGGCCCACTCGTCGTGCTCGTCTGGTGGTGGGAGGGTGAGGTGGCGGCAGCCGGCGAGCATTCGGCGGAAAGTAGCGTGGAGAGTGCGTCGGCGGGCGATGATGGTGTCGAGACGGGCGATCTGCGCGGCGGCGATGTGGGCCTGCCAGGGCGTGACGTCGTAGCGGTAGAAGGCGGTGCGGGTGAGATCGAGGTCGGGAGAATCTGCGGTGCAGCGGCGGCGGAGGGTGAGGGTGTGGTAAAGGCGGTAGAGCCACGGTTGCTCGAGCGCGAGATAGGCAGCGCCGAGGGCGAGCAACCGGCACTGCTGGAGGAAGGGCATCGGCTCGATCGCGGCCTCGGAGCTGGCGCGGATGCGGGCGAGGAGTTCGGGAGAACGCGCGATGACGAAACCCGCTTTGAGTGGGACGTTGATGAGCTTCGTGGAATCGAAGCTGAAAAATGCGGCGTCGCCGAAAGTGCCGGTGAGGCGCCCGCCGCTGCGCGTGCCGAGCGAGGCGGCGCAATCTTCCACGAGCAGGGCCCCGCGCTCGCGGCAGATGCGCGCGATGGCCTCGATGTCGCAGGGAATGCCGAACTGGTGCGTGGCGATGAAGACGGTGTCGGCGTCGAGCAGTTCGGCGAGGCCGGTGGGGTCGCAGTTGAAACTGTCCGGCGCGGTGTCGAGGAAGAGCACGGTCTTGCCGGCGAGGCGGGTGGCCTCGACGACGGCCTTGCAGGTGTAAGCGGGGACGACGACTCGCGAGTGCGGCAGCGCGGTGAGGATGAAAAAAAGGCCGCCGCGTCCGGACGGCGTGAGGAGCACGTCTTCGACGGCGAAGAGTTTCGCCAGGGTTTGCCGGAGCTGGGTTTTGTCGCGCGCATTGCTGCCGCAAAAGCCGGCGAGGAGATCACGCCAGCCGTAGCTCACCTTGATGCGCGGGATCATTCCGCGCGGACCTGGAGACGCTCGCGGACTTCGCGCACCCGGGCGTCGAGTTCATCGCGATCGGCAGCGGCGAGGAGAGCCTGGCCGACGCGATGACGGCCATCGGTGAAAGGCTGCACCGGCGAGCCGGACGGCGCGTCCCATTCCAAGGACTGGACCCACGACTCGCCGGTGAGCGCGGCAGCCTCCGCTTCATCGTACCGGAGCCGGCCCGCAGTGGTGGTGCCGAGCAGGACGATGGCGCGGGGCCGGGGCGCGCTGGTGGGCAGAGGAGTTGCCGCTTCGCCACAGGCCCAGCGGACGGTGTGCTCGACGAGATCGAAACCGAAGGCGGAGCGGACCAGCTCGCAGATGGCATTGCCGCCGAGTCGGGGGCTGACTTCGAGAATGTAAACGGTGTGCCCGAGGACCACGAAGTCGCAGTCGAACGGTCCGTCGCTCACGCCGAGCTCGCGCCACAATCGGGTGACGGTCTCGAGCACCGCGTCACTTTGCGCCGCGGAAAGTCGGCTGGGGGTGGCGTGGCCGTGCGTGGCAGTATGCGGGAGCCAGGCGGTCGAGCGATCGAGCAGGCAAGACCAAGCGATCTCGCCAGCGCGCAGCCAGCCTTCGAGCGTGCCTTGGTGACCGTCGAGGAATTGCTCGATGAGCGCCTCGCCCGATTTGCTGAAGGCGAGCGCGGCAGGGAATGCGGCGTGCAACTCCTCTTCCGACTCCACGACGACGATGCCTTTGCTGCCCGAAGACTGGCTCGGCTTCACGATCCAGCGTCCGTCGCCCGGCCACGCGAGTTGCGGATCTTCCGTGCCGTGAAGTTCCTGCCACTGTGGAACCGGAAAGCGATGACGCTCGAGGAACTGCCGGAAGAGCATCTTGTCGCACGCCGTGGCGGTGCTCGCGACGGACGGCCCGCGCAGACCGAGCGCCCCGGCGACGTCGGCGGCGGTCGGCATGGCGACATCGGTGCAGGGCGCGAGCACACCCGCGATTTTCTCCGCCCGCGCGATGGCGAGGACGCCCGCGCGATCCGTCGTGTCCACCTCATAGCTCCGATCGGCGAGGCGGTGGCCGGGATTGTCGGGGCGATTGTCCGTGGTGACGACGCGGTAGCCAAGCCGCTGCGCGGTGCGGATCGTCTCGCACTGGTAGTGCGAAGCGGCGAGGACGAGCAGCGTCGGCTTATTGCTGCTGTTCACTGATGGTGAAGTGGGTGGCGGTGCGGGTGATCTGGAGATTTAAGCGCGAGAGATAAAT
>JANNXQ010000263.1:0-2709 GCA_031409655.1 Chthoniobacteraceae bacterium
TCGCGTCCGGTGAGGTCGGGGAGTTCGCCGTCGAGGAGGGCGAGTTGTTCGGCGTGGTAGAGGCGGTTGAGGTGGTTGTTGCGCCACATCGAGACGGCGTCACCGGCCAGCTCACGGGCTTTGCGGTTCCAAAAATCCGGGTGGCTGTACACCTCGTGCCGGTGGCGCCGGTCGCGCAGCATTTTTGCGAAGCTAAACATGGGCGGTGTCGAGGACTCGGATGGTGGCGACGGTGTGCTGGAGTTCGGCGTCGGTGAGTTTGTCGTAGTAGGGGAGATCGAGCACGGCACGGGCGATGGTGTGGGCGCGGGTGTATTCAGGGGGACTCGCGAGGTAGGTGAAGCTGAAGGCGAAGTCCACGCCGCGCGCATTCGCGGCACGATACCAAGCGAGTTTGTCGCCCGCGACGAGGATGGGGAAACGAATGCAGGCCCACTCGCCGTGCTCGTCTGGTGGTGGGAGGGTGAGGTGGCGGCAGCCTGCCAAAGTGCGGCGGAAAGTAGCGTGGAGAGTGCGGCGGCGGGCGATGATGGCATCGAGACGGGCGATCTGCGCGGCGGCGATGTGGGCCTGCCAGGGCGTGACGTCGTAGCGGTAGAAGGCGGTGCGGGTGAGATCGAGGTCGGGGGAATCCGCGGTGCAGCGACGGCGGAGGGTGAGGGTGTGGTAAAGGCGGTAGAGCCACGGATGATCGAGTAAGAGATAGGCAGCGCCGAGGGCGAGCAGCCGGCACTGCTGGAGGAAAGGCATCGGCTCGATCGCGCCCTCGGAGCTGGCGCGGATGCGGGCGAGGAGTTCGGGAGAACGCGCGAGGACGAAGCCGGCTTTGAGCGGGACGTTGACGAGCTTCGTGGAATCGAAGCTGAAAAATGCCGCGTCGCCGAAGGTGCCAGTGAGGCGCCCGCCGCTGCGCGTGCCGAGCGAGGCGGCGCAATCTTCCACGAGCAAGGCTTCACGCTCGCAGCAGATGCGCGCGATGGCCTCAATGTCGCAGGGAATGCCGAACTGGTGCGTGGCGATGAAGACGGTGTCCGCGTCGAGGAGTTCGGCGAGGCCGGCGGTGTCGCAGTTGAAACTGTCCGGCGCGGGATCGAGGAAGAGCACGGTCTTGCCGGCGAGGCGGGCGGCCTCGACAACGGCTTTGCAGGTGTAAGCGGGGACGACGACTCGCGAGTGCGGCACCGCGGTGAGGATGAAGAAAAGGCCGCCGCGTCCGGACGGCGTGAGGAGCACGTCTTCGACGGCGAAGAGTTTCGCCAGGGTTTGCCGGAGCTGTGTTTTGTCGCGCGCATTGCTGCCGCAAAGGGCAGCGAGGAGATCGCGCCAGCCGTAGTTCACCTTCACGCGCGGGATCATTCCGCGCGGATCTGGAGACGCGCGCGGACTTCGCGCACCCGGGCGTCGAGTTCGTCGCGATCGGCGGCGGCGAGGAGAGCCTGGCCGACGCGATGACGACCATCAGTGAAAGGTTGCACCGGCGTGCCGGGCGCCGCGTCCCATTCCAAGGACTCGACCCACGGCTCGCGGGTGAGCGCGACAGCCTCCGCTTCATCATACTGGAGCCGACCCGCAGCGGTGGTGCCGAGCAGGACGATGGCGCGGGGCCGCAGCGCGCTGGTCGGCAGCGGAGTCGCCGCTTCACCACAGGCCCAGCGGACGGTGTGTTCGACGAGATCGAAACTGAACGCCGAGCGCACCAGTTCGCAGATCGCGTTGCCACCGAGGCGCGGGCTGACTTCGAGGATGTAAACGGTGTGCCCGAGCAGCACGAAGTCGCAGTCGAACGGGCCGTCGCTCACGCCGAGCTCGCGCCACAATCGCGCGACGGTCGCGAGCACGGCGTCACTTTGCGCAGCGGAAAGTCGGCTCGGTGTCGCGTGGCCGTGTGTGGCGGTATGCGGGAGCGCGGCCGTCGAACGATCGAGCAGGCAGTGCCACGCGATCTCGCCAGCGCGCAGCCAGCCTTCGAGCGTGCCTTGGTGGCCGTCGAGGAATTGCTCGATGAGCGCCTCGCCCGATTTGCTGAAGGCGAGCGCGGCAGGGAGTGCGGCGCGCAACTCCTCTTCCGACTCCACGACGACGATGCCTTTGCTGCCGGAAGACTGGCTCGGCTTCACGATCCAGCGACTTGGAGCGAGCGAGCCGGTAGGCGGGTGGACGGCGCGCTCCGAGCGCCGTGGCAAACCCTCGCGTGCCGGCGCCTCTCGCAAAGAAGGGCCTGCGGCAAAAGTTTTGGCATGGCACTCGGAGCGCGCCATCCACCGATCCACGGACTGCCACTCCGGCACGGCAAAGCCGTGGCGCTCGAGGAATTCGCGGAACGAAATTTTGTCGCACGCAATCGTGGTACTCGTGACGGATGGCCCGCGCAGCCCAAGCGCCTCAGCGACGGAGGCAGCAGTCGGCATGGCGACGTCGGTGCAGGGCGCGAGGACGCCCGCGATTTTCTCCGCCTGCGCGATGGCGAGGACGCCGCCGCGATCCGTGGTGTCCACGTCGTAGCTGCGATCGGCGAGGCGGTGGCCGGGATTGTCGGGGCGATTGTCCGTCGTCACGACGCGGTAGCCGAGCCGCTGCGCGGTGCGGATCGTCTCGCACTGGTAGTGCGAAGCGGCGAGGACGAGCAGCGTCGGCTTATTGCTGCTGTTCACTGATGGTGAAGTGGGTGGCGGTGCGGGTGATCTGGAGATTTAAGCGCGAGAGATAAAT
>JANNXQ010000264.1:0-9527 GCA_031409655.1 Chthoniobacteraceae bacterium
ACCGACCGCCAAGAACATCAACCACCGCTCAGCACCGCGCAAAAGACCCAAAATCGCGACCAGCCATCATTGAAAAACCGCCGCCCTCGCACCGCAGAACGGGCCATTTGCGCCGTTCGAGTTAATCAGCGGTTCCCTAGGCGAGTCACGGAGGAGCGCCGATTTACCAACCGGACTTGCAGATGGCTTAAGGCCGGTGGGGAACCGGCGGCAAGTGAAAAATCATACCCTCCGAATTGAATAGATTTCTCTGCCAACGATTCGTCCCTCGTTCCCAAACTGCGAGACTGTGTGAAAAGTCACGGGAACCGCGAAAACAGGCCGAGTCGGACCATCGAAACACCCCCGCGAAAAATCAAAGCGGACTACACGGCATCCTCGTGCGTCCGAATTTTGAGGCTCAGACTTTTCACACCGTCTCGCAGTTTTGGGAACGAGGGGATTTACTACTCGACTCCAGCAGCGCAGACTTTGCGTGCATCGGGCTGACCCCGGTCACTTCATTCATCGCGTCCCTCCATGAAAATCGCCGCTCCATTCCTCGCTCTTCTCGTTAGCGTCGCCATCGCAGCTCCCTCGGCTGCCCAGGATAACGCCGGCGGAAGGAGCAACCTCCTCACCAATCCCTCCTTTGCAGACGGACAAGCGGGCTGGGAGACGCTTGGCAAAGGAGTCGTCGGCATCGACGCCGCCGAAAAGCGCGAGGGCAAGCCTGCTCTGCGCATCGAAAACGGCGTCGGCGGCGACACCCGTCTCAATCAGACCGTCGCGGTGAAACCGCAGACTCGCTATCGGCTCAGCGGCTACATCAAGACCAGGAATGTCGTCGCCAAGGGAGGCGGCGCCAGCCTCTCTCTGGAAGGCGGGTTTGAACATACCGAGGCCATGGACGGCAGCCGCTCCTGGCGGAAGGTGGACTTTGAGTTTGAAAGCGGTGGCGCGAGCAGCATCAAAGTCGGCCCGAGGCTCGGCCACTATCACACCAAGGCGATGGGCGTCGCCTGGTTTGCCGACCTCTCGCTCATCGAGCTCGGGCCTTCGCGCAAACGCTGAGTGAACCGCCGGGAGCGAGGGGGTCGGGAGGGGTGCAGGGCTGCGAGTGTGTTGCGCGGCAAGGGGCAAAGGCGTTGCAAGGACAGGCGTTTTGTCCATTTTATACCCGCTCCATGGCCACCGCTGACGATGATCCGCTCGAGAGTATGCCTCCGGCTGAACGGAAGGCGCGACGGGAGTTAGGGGAAGCGATGATGACTTTTGTCCGGGACATCGGGGAGGCTGGAAAGCCGGGAACATCGATCATGGGGGGGCGGGACCGCGAACTCATCTTCGACGACGCCGTGCGCGAAAGCCTCACCGAGACCTATCGCCTCGCCGTGGAAAAGGCCGCCGCACTCGGGATCGAGACCGCCCTCACCTGGCACACGCTCGCCATGTGGACTAATGATGGCCGGGAGAGGGTCGGTTACTTTGCCCGGGCTCTCGATCTCCTCGAATCGCCGCGCGACGCGCACCTGCTCCCGGCTGGTTTCGCAACGATGGCGGAAGCAAAGCGGATGCGCGCGGATTGCCTTTTCGAGATCGGCCGCGTCCACACCCATGAAGGTGACCCCTCCGTGGCTCGCGACTTTTTGCTGCGCGCCCTGGCACTCGTTTGCGAAGTAAGTCGGGAAGCAGAGCGCGTCCGCCCCGCTTCCACGGCAGCGACCGAGGACACTCTCGAAGGCCGGATTGGCGAGTTACTCCTGCAATTACCCGAGGCGGAGGATTCTCCGGCGGAGTAACACCGCCCACTTATCCTGCTCAGGAGAGGGCGCGCGGGCGAGGATGATCCGACCGCACATGATGGGCTGGCCGCTTTTTCTCCCGAAACCCCAAGGCGTTGCCTTGGGCTGGCTTGTTTCAGCCCTCCGGGCTGTCTGCTCCGCATTTCCTTGAAGGCGATAACCCTAACAGTCTGTTGAAAAACCTCTGAACCTTGGTGGATGGCGCACTCCGCTGCGCCATGCCTCGTGCCGCGCGCCCGCGCCACTCTGGAGAAGTGTGCCTTCGGCGACGGTGTTGCCATGGCGCGGCGGAGCGCGCCATCCACCGAGTCAGTTTTTCAACAGGCTGCTAAAAGGGGCGATGGGAGGAACCGCGGATTACACAGATGACACGGATTGAGCGAATTGCGGGCGTCCGTCGGCTCTGCGTCCGCTCACCCAGTGGGTGAGGATGCCAGGCGCTCCATGGGTTTGGAAATCCGGGTCATCCGTGTAATCCGTGGTTCCTAATTCCGGATTTAGGATAAAGCGGGCGGGTGGGCACGGAAACTGCACCACACTGGCCGTCCGGTCCACGCGGGTGTGAATCGCCCGCGGCCGGCGAGTAGTTAAACCCAAATCAAGCGATCCACTGTTATGCCCGATACTTCCACACTCACTCCACCCGCACCGACCGCGCAGCCCGCGAATGCCGCGCCGAAACCTGAGCGCCGGCCGCGCGGGTATTTCAACCAGGCGCAACTTGAAGATCTCGTCCTGGCTGAGGATGTCCTGGCCGCGGCGCTGAATCCCAGCCGCAGCGCGGCACTGGCGGGGCGTCAGATCGGTGCTGACTACGTCGCCGGCCTCGCTACGGCCATCGGGCGGGCGCGCGATAAGACGAGCGACACTGGCCAAGCGGGAGACGTCTCCGCGGCGGCCACGCTCAATGCCACCGGCAGCGAGCGCGCGCTGCTCGTGGCGCTCCAGGGCATCCAATCCGCTGCCAAGCAGAAGAAGCGGATGCTGGAGGAAGCGGGCGACGCGACAACGACTTTCACGACGGACGGCTATCTCATCGGTGCGCGCCTGAACCCGAGTCATGCGGTGCTGCTGCAAGGTGCGGAGACCCTGATCAAAAAGGCGAAAAGCGATGCGTTGCCGGGTTACGACGCGGCGGGCATCAAAGCGGTGGAAGACGCGGTGAAGGATTACAAGGAAGCGGCGGGCGGCCAGGACGACGCGGAAGAAGGTGCCGGCACCGACCGCCTGCAACGCGACCGGCTGATTGCGAAGATCAATTCGCGGCGCATCGCCATCCAGCACGCGGCGGACGCGCTCTGGCCTTACACGAACCCGGACAACCGTCCGGTGCGCAGAACCTTCAAGCTGCCGCTGGCGCGCCCGTGCAACGGGTAATTGTTTTGCTCCGATGGAACGCGGGCCGACCCGAATAGCGTTCAGGGAAGGGCGATTTGGGAGAGCGCGCACCATGGACACGCTGTCATTCCGTGCGGAGCGGAGCGGAGTCGAGGAACCTCCGAACTCCGCGGGCAGCGGCGGCGCGGAGCTTCAGCGTCAGCCATGGGAAGGCTCCGCGCCGCCGCTGCCCGCAAGAGCGTGAGGTTCCTCGACTCCGCTCCGCTCCGCTCGGAATGACAGTGTTGACCCGACGCCCGACAAGTCCGCCCCAGACTGAGCCCATCAACCACATTCTCTCCCCCACCCTGTCATGACAACCACCATGCCATGCGTAAGCCCCGGGATTTCCCCGGAGCTGCGCGACCTGATCGATCACACGCGCTGGCACCAAGCCTCGGTGGTCGCCGCCGCGGCGCTCCTGCCGGCGGATGACGAGGAGCTCGATCAATGGATCGAGCAAGCGATCGCGGAGAGCGACATGTGGGCCTTTATGTACATCGTGTCGGGAGCGCTCACGGAGAACCGGCGGCTCGATGCCCGACACCTGGCGCGCGGCACGGCGCTGGTGCCGAATCACCATTACCTGGGAACGATCGCCTGGGGAATGGAGGGCGAGGTGACGGCGCAACTGCTGGTGGCCGTGCGGGAGACCACCTTTCATCAGGAGGCCGAAGCGATGGCCTTGCTCGCGGCGGCGGCATGGTGGCGCGAGTATCGCGAAGGCCCGCCGCCGCTGGAATTGAGTGGCGAGACGCGCCTCCTCGCCCGCAAAAAGGGATTGCGCTCCACGACGCTCACCCTGCTGCAAGGCGTGGCGAGCATCACGAACGATGCGAGTCTGCTGGAAGTCATCCGGGTGCATCTGCCGAATTGCACGGACGCCGATATCCGCGAAAAAGCGCGCGTTTTGGCGGAGGCGGCCATCAGCTTGTTTCGCTCGCCCATGCTCGACCTCGTGCCGGAGCGGCCCACCGACAATCTGGCCTGCGACGGAACGATGCGCCGATCGGTCGCCCGGATCGGGCGCAATGAATCGTGCCCGTGCGGCAGCGGGCGGAAATACAAGCGCTGCTGTTTCGATAAGGATCAGGAACGACTGCATCTCTCGACCGATGTGGCGGGCAAGACCGCGGCCGAGGTGCGCGCGGAGCCGGAGCGACATCTCACCATGGCGCGGCTGGAAAAGGCGCATTCCTATGACGTCGCGCGATACGATCCGGTGAAGATTCCGCGAGAACTGCTGGAGCAGTATTTCCTGAGGCTCGGCGTGTTTTCGCTCTTCGATCGCGCGGCGGAGGCCTTTGAAAAGCTGGGCTGTGAGGGGGATCTGCGCGCGGTGTGGGATTGCGTGATGTTCTTTGTCGCGCGCGCGGGCCGAAAGGACATCGCCGAGCGGATGATGAAGATACGGGGCGACGCGGGAGAGACGGTCGTGGAAAATCTGCGGCCTGGCGCGCGCCTGCTGCTGGTCCGCGATGATCCTGCGGCCACTCTGCGATTGCTCGAGGAACTGGCGAGGGCAGCACTCGAAACGACTGACTCGGAGACGCTCGAGCGGATTGCCTCTGGCATCATGGATTCGCCGCTGCACGCGTTGGGAATCCTGATCGCGCGCAGCGTGATCCCGATTACGGAGAAAAGGGAGGCGGTCTTTCTCTTCAATCAAATCCTGGAGAACCGCGATCGTCTCGCGCTTTCGCCAGACGACCCTTTTGCGGACATCCTCGAGAAGCGCTACACGGACGAAGTGGCCGATGCCGGCAAGGATGCGGAGCAGTTGCGCGCGGCGCGGGCGCGGCTCGAAGAGAAGGCTGAGGAAGTGCGGCGCTTGAATGAAGCGCTGGCTCAGGCGCGTCGTGAGATCGAGCGGCGCGAAAAGGCGCCCGTGCCCGCGCCGGCAGCGGTCGCGGCGCCGATGGATGAGGAGGCTTTGCGCGAGTTGCGCGGCAAGGTGGCGAGGCTGAAGTCCACCTTGCACGAGCGGCATCAGGAACGGTCGGAATTGCGCGGTGAACTGGAGAAGGCGCACGCGGATCTCGAGACGCTGCGCGCCAGCCGGGTCCCGGCGGCGCCGAACGTGGCGGAGCGCGAGAGTGGACGGGCGGAAGACGACCTGCTCCTGCCGGGTGACGTCGGTGGAAATCAACCGCTGCGCACCATCGAGTTTCCGCGGAAATTCTCCGAGACCCTCGCCGAAGTGCCGCGGCAGGTGGCCCGTGGCGCCCTCGCGCTGCTCGGGCGCATCGCGGGCGGCGAGCCAGCGGCGTTTGCCGGCGTGGTCCGGCTGAAGGCGCTCCCCGACACGGTGCGGGCGCGGATTGGGATCGATCATCGCCTGCTCTTCCGCTTGCTGCCCGATCGGGTGCAAGTGGTGGACCTCATCCCGCGCCAGGATCTGGACCGGCGAATCAAGACTCTCGAGTGAGCGTAGGTTGAAGCGGGCGAGCCGGAGTCCGGGCCGGTGCCGGCTTCGCCGGGAAGGGGCGTCGCGAGTTGGGGGACGGCGTGCGCGAAATTTCGGGCGGCTCGCTCCGTTACGGCGCTGGGCGCAGTTCGACCGAGCCAGTGGCGCCGGAGTTTAGGAAGAAGCCGGCGCCGAAGTTCCCTTCCTGGATGACCGCGCCTTTGAAGCTGTAGAGTTTCCGCGTCGCTGGGTCCGTGAATTTTCCGGAGAAGAGCCCGTTGCTGAGCGTGATCTTCATCGTGAAGGTTTCGCTGCCGTGGATGAGCACGCGGTTATCCGTTTCGAGACCCACGGTTTTGTCGGCAAGTGGGGGCGTGAGATTGCCTCCGGCGATCTTGAAGATTCCGTTGTGATGCACGTCGGGGAAATTCAGGACGCGCGTTCCTTTTGGCGGAGCGGTGTAGAAGGAACCGCGCAGTTCCACCTCCGTGGCGAAGACGCCGGGCCGGGACCATGACAGCAGGCCATCGACGTGACTCGTGCCGGACACTTCGCGGAAGGTCAGTTCGCCGGCGATGGAGCCGAGGGACTTGTAGAGCGCGAGGTAGATCGGCCACGCGGTGCTCCGCGGGAGACTGGAGCCGAAGCTCACCGGGGTGCCATCGCCGAGCGCACCGACGAGCCGGACGCCACCCGCCGTACTCACGACGAGCGTGCCGTAGCCGTGGCCTTGCGGCGCAGCGAGGTCGGCGGAATGCGGCAGCCACACGGTGTAGCGACCGGCTGGCGGTGCGGCGTGGGTGGGTGAGAAATTGCGCTCGGCGGTGAAGGTGCCCGTGACGCCGCCGCGCGTGAGACTGCCCGTGATGACCGGATCGCCACTCGAAGTATCGAGCAAAAACTGGACAGACAGCGGCGTGACGCCCGGCATGCTCGCCGTGAATTCGCCGGTCGCAGCGAAGGCTCCGCGCACCGTTTGCTTCTTCCCACCGAAGACGATCGTCGCGGTGAAGGAGTTTTGGCTGTTGACGACAAACTGCACGAGGCCGGCGGCGTCATGACCCGCTGGAGTCGAACTCACGAGCCCGCGGAAGGCGCCGCCGGGCAGCTTCATCGCGAGATTCACGATGCGCCCGACCGACGGAACACCCGCGCCATTCACGATGAAAAGCAGGTAGTGCCCCGGCGGCGCGACGGTGCCGGCGGACGGCATCGCCAGCTCCAGCGCCGAGTCTCGCGCGGTGAAAGTCAGCGGCACGCGGCGCGTATTTTGATCAAAGGAATGCGTGACCGCCGCGAGCCGGATGAGACACGCGGAGGTGATGCCGGCAGCGTCCGGGGTCTGGATGAGAAAGCGCTGGCTGTAGGTGAGCACCGTCGGTGCCGTCGTGATCGTGGGGCGCGGTCCTTTGAACAAATACGGTGGCGAGAAAATCTCCGCCTCATTGTGAAAGCTGGTGGCGTCGCCGCTGTGGCCGCCGCCCATGGAGAGCACGCGACCGTCCGGCAGCAGCAGCGCCGTCGAGTGGTAAAGCCGCGCGATGTCCATCGCGTCCATCGGGCTCCACAGTTCCGTCACGGGGCTCCACAGTTCCGCGCTCAGCACGGGGTCCGAGACGCCGTCCGCATCCCGGCCCGGATTGCGGCTGCCGCCCGTCGCGAGCACCGTGCCATCGGGCAGGATGGTGGCATTGAGCTGGCGGCGCACTTCGCTCATCGAGCCCACCTGGCGCCATGCGGGGTTCGGCACATTTAAGTCGATCACTTCCGCGGAGGCCGTCGGTGGATTCGCGCCGCCGACGTAGAGGATCTTCCCTGGCTCGTACATCACCGCCGAGCCGTAGCCCCGCAGTTCCAGCAGCCGTCGCGGCCCTTCCGTCCAATGCCCGACTCCCGCCGGATTGAGATACCAAGTATCGATATCCGCACCCACTTTGTACACCCGACCATCCGGCGCGAGGAACATGCGCGGATACAAATCCACGCCCTGCGGTTTCGGAAAGGGAGCCGCGAGTTGTTCCTGCTCAGCCCCCGTGAGCCGACGCCAGCGCTTGCCCGCCACTTCCCACACTTCCGGCAGCGCATTCTGGAGGTACCCGGTGGCCGGGGTCCTCGAGACACTGCCCGAGACCACCAGCACGTCCCCATTCGCCAGCACCGTATTGGTCGGATACCAGCGGCCCGCTTTCATCTTCGGCAGCGCGATCCATTTCTGCGACGACGCGACGAAACGGAACGCCGTCGCGAGCCCGAAGCCATCGTGATCGCCGCTCCCCACCGCGCCGCCCGATCCGTGGCCGAGATCGTCGTGCCCGCCCGTCACGAGCAGCGTCCCATCCGGCAGATAGCAGTGGCCGCTGCAAAAAAGATTTGCCAGCCCCGGCGGCGGCGAGGGCCGGCTCAGCGCCAGGGTCGTCGGATTCCAGACCCGCTGATTCCCGATGCGATCAAAGAGCAGCACGCTCCCCGTGGGCAGCAGCGCCGCATGCACGGCCGCAGCGCCCACATTGAAAGGCGCACTCCAGCGGCCTTTCGTGACCGCCGATTCATCATCGAGGATGCGCACCAGCCCCCTTGCCGAGCCGAGCACCGCGCCGCCTGTGGGACTCGCCAGCGTCACGGTGAAAGTCTCCGCATCCTCCGGGAGCGCGTCGTCGAGGATCGGGATCGCGATCGTCGCACTCGCCTGCCGCGCCGCAAAGTTCACCGTCCCCGTGACCGCCGTGAAGTCTGCCGCCGTCGCGTTCCCCACCGTGGTGCTGTAGCCCACGCTCGCCGGGCCGCTCAGATCTCCCGTGCGCGTCAGCCGCAATGGGTGCATCACCCCTTCCTCCCCCACCTCCGTCACCGCCGCATCCAGTGACAGCGCACTCTCCCCATCCGCCAGGAAGTTCACCGCCACATTATCGATCTCCACATCTGCCGAATCCCCGCCGCACCGACCGCCAAAGTGGGCCCGCGCCGCATACGGCTTGAGCCCCGGCACCGCGCGATCCAGCAGCGTCACCCATTCATCCACCGTCGCCGAGAGTTGCACCGTCACCCGCCCGGTGCGCACCACCACGCGCGCGCGCAGCCAGGCCCCATTCGCGAGATCCGTGACCGGCGTCGTATCCGCCTGCATGATCAGCGCCCCGTCAAAGTGCAGCGACACACTCGTGCTGAAATTCCGCCGGATACCGGGGTGCGCGCTATCCGCCGGCGTCGCGCCGATCGCGGGATTTGCGAAAATGTCGAAGCCCACACCCACCGAACCGGTGTAGTTCGGCTCCTCCCCAAGTCCCGGCGCGAGCACCGGGACCACCGTCGCACCCGGATAGGCCGTCGCCTCCAGCAGGGCAAAGCCAAAGCCATCCCCGCGCGACTCGCCCGCCACCATCCGGAAATCAAACTCCGCCACCATCACCGGCGCCGCCGTCGCCTCCGTCACCGGAAAGGTGATCGTGTTCGCCTGCAAGGCGCCGCGCGAGACCAGCCGCAGATAGCGCCCACTGCCTAGTGGGCCCCCGGAGAGCACCACCGGCGCCGGCGGAGTCGAGATCTGCAGCGGGACAAACGGCACCCCGATCCCAGCCACGTCAAAATCCTGCACCGTGGGCGCCGCCTCGACCAGGGGCAGGCCGAGAGCAAAGGTGGCGAACAAAAAACCGCGAGAGAAGCGTTGGATCATTTTGTGAGTCACGACTGTACTATATATCCACTTCGCCGCGTCCACCCGCCACATCACGTGGGCGCTGCGGCGCATTCGGGAATCCTAATTGCCACCAGCGCGGGGGATCATCCATCGTGCGCGGGCCGGAAGTCCCGGCTGCCGCCCGATCACCCCACATGAGCCCCGAATCCAGCTTCACGGCCGATCCTGCCGACGAAGCGAATGCGCAGGATCTGCGCTGGATGGCGGCCATCAAACTCGGCGACACCGCGGCGCTCGGGGCGCTCATCGAGTGCCACCAACACCG
>JANNXQ010000265.1:0-37299 GCA_031409655.1 Chthoniobacteraceae bacterium
CCTCGCGCCGGTTGCCACGAGCCATCACATGGTAATAGGCGCCGGGATATTCGATGCGCAGGCTGCGGGGCATGGGCGCAATTCACCGCCTAACGACTGGGCTGTCAAGATTTGTTGCCTGACCCCTTTCCTCTCCTGATCTCGAAAGATCGCCTCGCGCCGGTTGCCACGAGCCATCACATGGTAATATGCGCCGGGATATTCGATGCGCAGGCTGCGGGGCATGGGCTCAATTCACCGCCTAACGACTGGGCTGTCAAAATTTGTTGCCTGACCCCTTTACCCAATGGGGCGGCTGTGGACTTGAAGGCGGAATTGCAACGAGCGCAAAGGTACGCCGGGCCCACTCATGGCCGATCCTGCGAAGGCGACGCGGTCTAAGCATTTGCGCGGCGCGGATGGGAAGTGGACGGTGCGTGATGACGCGTTCGTGCATTTTCAACGTGCGGATCGGCCGGCGCGCGCGGGACCGTCGGCGCTGGGATTCTCGGTGGGTGGCGACGTGCATCACCTAACTTAGTTCGCAGGCCCGAGGAGTGACCGAATCCCGGTCACGGCCATCACGAGTTCGGCAATGCGGAGACTTACTTTCTGGTTGGCGATGCTTTGGGTAAGGGGGCGCTTCGATTACTCGGCGAGCACGCGAAGTAACCAACGACGCGGGCGGACTTATGCGGGCGGGAGCATTCGCCACTCACCGGCGGGGATCTCGCCGAGATCGTAAGTGCCGAAACGCTCGCGGTGCAGTTTCTCCACGTGCCAGCCCTGGCTGGCAAACATCCGGCGCACTTGATGGTAGCGGCCTTCGGTGATGGTGAGGCGTGCGGTGCGGGGTGAGAGGATTTCGAGCCGACCGGGGAGGCAGGGTTTGTCTTCGCCACGGAGGAGGAGACTGCCGGAGGCAAAGATCGCGATCAGGGCGGGATCGAGATCGCGGTCGAGGTCGGCGAGGTAGGCTTTCTCGACGTCGGACTTGGGCGAGGTGAAGCGGTGGACGAGATCCCCGAGATCGGTGACGAGCAGGAGGCCGCTGGTTTCTTTGTCGAGGCGGCCGACGCTGGTCACGGCGGGATTCCGCTGACTCCAGCGCGGCGGGAGCAGTTTGTAAATCGTCGGACCTTCCCCGTCGCTGTGCGTGCAGATGTAGCCAATGGGCTTGTGCAAGACCGCGAGCAGGCCATCGGGCGCTTCGAGGGCTTCACCATCGACCCTGATTTGCTGGGGATCGACGCGCTGATCGGCCTTTGCAAGGACCACGTCACCGAGCTTCACCCGACCCGCGCGTACCATGGCGCTGGCTTCGCGGCGCGAGCAGTAGCCGAGGGAGGAGAGGAGTTGATCGAGACGGCGCATCGGGACGGAGAGGGCGGCCAAGTTGTTCGCGGAGGCCGCGGCGGCGCCAGAAAATCCTTGCGGCTATTTGCGGCGGGGATGCGAAAACTTTGGCCATGTCTGAAATCCGCCAGAATCAACTCACCGGCGAATGGGTGATCATCGCGCCCGAGCGCGCGAAGCGGGGCGGGGCTCTGCTCGCGCCCGCGCAACCCGCACCAGCGCCCGGATCGATGGCGGACTGCCCTTTCTGCCCGGGCAAGGAAGCCACCGCGACGGGCGAGCGCTACCGAGTCGAAGGCGACGATGGGCGCTGGGTGCTGCGCTCGATCGTGAATAAATTCTCGGTGCTCTCCGCGGAAGGCGCGGTCGAGTCCGAGCGCTGTGCGGTGCGTGGTGTGGAAAAGGTGAACGCGGTGGGCCTGCACGAGGTTTTGATCGAGACTCCAGAGCATCATCTCACGGTGGCGCTGTGCTCGGTGGAGCAGGTCGCGCGCATCCTGAGTGCGTACCGCGATCGGTTTCAGGCTTTCTACGCGGACCCGCGGGTGCGGCACGTCATCGTCTTCAAAAATCACGGCACTGAGGCCGGCGCGTCGCAGCAACATCCGCATTCCCAGATCGTGGGACTGCCGATCGTGCCCGGACAGATCGTCGAGCGGATCGCGCGGGCGGAACGCTTTTTCGCCGACACGGGACGATGCCTCGCCTGCACGATCATCGCCCAGGAGCGTGATCTCGAGTGCCGCATCGTCGCCGAGAATTCCGCCTTCGTGGCCTTTCTCCCCTACGCCGCACTGTCGCCCTACCACCTGTGGATCTTTCCGAAAACGCACGGTGCGTGTTTTTCCGAGCAGCCCTTCGAGACCCTGAGCGCGCTGGCGGAGATCGTCCGCACGGTGCTCCTGAAACTCCACGGGCTGCTGGCCAATCCGGCCTTCAATCTCGTCGTCCGCTCGCTCGGTCCTTGGGAGCAGAGTTCGCCCGCGTTTCACTGGTATATCTCGATCGTGCCGCGCGTGAACAAGGTGGCTGGCTTCGAACTCGGCACGGGGATGTATGTAAATCCGTCATCACCCGAGCAGTGTGCCGAGGCGCTGCGAGCCTGCCGCGAGTAGGCGGCGCTGGATGATCCGGCGCTTGATTTACCGCCGGATATTCAGGCTGGGGAGATCGGCGCGGAGGCGGGTGAAGATGGCTTCGGGGGTGTCCGGACTGACGATGATTTCCTTGAGCGTGCGGAATTTTTTGAAGGCGCGCAGCGCGCCATCGGTGATCGGCGGATTGTCGAGGCTCAGCTTGTGGAGCTTGGGCAATTTCGCCAGCGCGTTGAGCCCGCCCTCGGTGAGCACCGCTTTATCGAGATCGAGTTGGTTGAGGGTTTCCAACCGTGCGAGTTCGGCCGCCACGTTATCGGTCGCGGCGTCGCCTTGCACTCTCAGCACATGGAGCTGGCGCAGCCGGAGGAGTTCAGCGACTCCGGCGCGATTGATGGAGCCGGCGGCGCCACCGATTTCGAGCGTCTCGAGCTTTGGAAAAGCGGTGGCGATGGCGCGGAGCACGGAGTCGTCGAGGCCGGGGCAGTGGTCGAGATGGAGCGTCACGAGGTTCGTCCGGACGGGCCAGCTTTTGAAGGCGGAGCCGGTGACTTTGGTGCCACCGAGATTGAGCGACGTGAGCCGCGAGAGTGCGCTCAGCGGAGCGAGTGCCGCGTCGGTGAGGGGCTGATCCTGAAAGGACAGACGCGTGAGGCCGGTGCAGCGCGCGAGGTGTCCGGTGATGACGCCGTCGAGCGCGCTGCCTTTGGGGTAAAGGCGCGTGAGCTTGGGCATTTTGGCGACGCGCTCCCAGGCCGCGGGGGTGACGCGGATTTTGCCTCCGCCAAATTCGAGATCCTCGAGCCCGGGCAGGGCGGCCACACTGGCGAGCGCGGCGTCGGTGAGTGGGAGATCGTTGAGGCGCAGCTTGGTGAGTTTCGTCAGCGGCGCGAGCGTGGCAATGGCGTCGTCGCCCGCGCGCAGATTGACGAGCGCGAGATGGGTGAGTTCGGGCAGGGCGGCGACCAACTCGAAGGTCCGGCCGGTGATGCCGGGCAAATTCTCGAGCCGCAGATGGCGGAGCGCGCGCAGGGAGCGCAGGCGCTCGATGGTGGCATCGGTGATGGCGATGCCATTCAGCGCGAGGCTGGAGACATCGGCTAGTTGCTCGAGAATGGCGAGGTCGCCGTCGGTGATCGGGGCACCAGCAGCGGGGCGCGGGCGGAATTCGACTTCGTCCCACTCGAATTTTTCGCTCTTCAGATCGGCCGTCGTCTTCAACTCGTAGCGCGTGCCGCCGGGGGCGCTGCGCACCCACACTCTCGCGTGGAGATCGAGGAGAGTGCGGAGCAAAGGGAGCGGCGCGAGCTTGCCTTTGATCGGCGCGGCGACCGCGGCGACCGCGGCGGGCTGCCCGGCGGGTGGGACGAGCCAGGCGGCGGCGAACTCGGCGCGGCGGGCCTTGAGGGCGGCCATTTCGCCGAGTTGCTGCTGCGCAGTGAGCTGCGCCTCGCGTTGCGCGAGCGCGGGTTCGGAGCGGGCGAGCAGCGCCTGGGCGCGTTCGAAGCGCTCCTTGTCGAGCTTCGCAAATTGTCCGCGCCATTGGTCGCGGATTGGCTTCAGCTCAGGGATTGCGGGCGGCTTGCCATCGTCGGCCAGGGGCTGGCCGCTGGCCACGCGCTGGCGCTCGACGCGCAGCGCGAGGACCACGTCCCGCTTCCCGGCAGCCATCGCCGCGGCGATGCTGGCGTCGATCACATCGACATATTGCTGCCGGATTTTTGCGACCGCGGAGTCAAAGGGCGCGCGGACTTCGCGCAGATAGGCCGCTTGCATCTGCTCGCTGGTGGTGGCCAGCCAGTCTGCCGGTGGGGGCGTGGCGGCGGGTGCCGGAGGGGCGGCGGGTGCGGGCAAGCTCGCGACCATCGGGGCGGGCGTGGCGGGTGCGGTGGCCGGTTCCGGTGCGGGCGTCGCCGCTGCGGGCACGGGGGTCGCGAGCTTCTTTGCCGCGATCTTTGGTTTGGGTTTCGGCGGCGGCGTGGCCGTCGCCTCCACGACCGCGAGGGGCGCATACTTTGCCTGCTCGGCGCGGGCGAGCGCCACCTTTTGCGCGGCGGTGAGCGTTTCCTTTTCCGGCTTTAAGACCACGAAGCCAACGCCAGCAAGCAGCGGCACGGCAGCCGCCGCGCCGATCCACCAGCGCTTCGGTCGGCGCATCGGCGAGACCATGGCGACGGGCTCGGGCTCGACGAGCGCGGGCCGCACTTCGGCCGGGGCGTCGCGCACCTGCTCGAGCGCGGCCTTCATTTCCGCGATGGTCTGAAAGCGCCGATCCGGCTCCGCCTGCAGCGCCCTGCGCACGATCGCATCCAGCCGCTGATCCACGCCCGCGCGGAGCGATGGCGGATCGAAAATCCCGGTCGGCACTCCGCCGCAGAGCATCTCGTAAAGAATCACGCCTCCCGCGAAAATGTCCGCGCGTTCATCGACCGCGAGCGCGTGCTTTTGCTCCGGAGCGAGGTAGTCCGCCACGCCGCTCGCGGCCACCGCGAGCCGGGTGACGCCGAAGTCCGCGACCTTGGCCACCGCCGCGCGGCTCAGGAGCACATTCGCCGGTTTCAAATCGCCATGGACCACGCCCTCGCCATGGGCGTGGGCGAGCGCGGCACAGAGTTGCGTGGCCACGTGCAGGGCGGCGCCCTCCGGCAGCCGCGCCTCCCGCAGCCGCGCATCGAGGGGCGCACCATCGACGTATTCCATCACCACATAGAGATGACCCGCGGCGGTCTCGCCGAAGTCATGCACAGTGACGATGTTCTCGTGGTGCAGCCGGGCCATGGCCTCAGCCTCGCGCAGAAAGCGCCCGGCAAATTCGCGATCCGCGCCCGCCGCCGCTGGCAGGAGTTTGATCGCCACGAGCCGGTCGAGAGCGGTCTGGCGGGCCTGATAGACCGAGCCGTGGGCGTCGCCGCTGATCAGCGCGAGGATTTCGCAGTGCGGGAAAAGGCGGCCCACATCCTCGAGCGAGAGCCCATCCTGAGTGGAGGCCGGCGCGGGGAACTCCTCCACCGGCGCCGCGAGACCGCGGGCAAAACAATCCTCCGGCACGAGTCCGGCGAGACTGGCGGGGAGCGGCGTGGTCTCGTCGCCCAGACTGCTGACGGCATCGCGCAGGACCGCCATTTCGCTCTCCCCATCCGCCGGATCAGCCAGCATCCCGGTCACGATTCCCCGGAGTAGCACGCCGAGGCGCTCGCGGAACTCGGCTGCCGTCGGATCGCCGCCCTCTGCGCGCAGCGTCTCCGCAGCGCGGTCGAGCACGAGGAGCGCGAGAGCTCGCGCGAGCAGGGCATCGGGAGAGCCGTCCGGCTCGGTCGCGTAGCGGTCCTCAGCCCAGGCGCGATCAATCGTGAGGAGCGGCGTCGGCCACGGCTTTACCCCGGCAACCGCGAGCACTGGGAGACGGCGGAGCTGCCACGCCCGCCAGCGCGCAGCCCCGGGATCATCCGCCCGCGCCGGTTCGCGCTCGATCCAGCGGGAAAGGCACGCCTCGGTCGCACTTGCCGCCTTTGTCGCGGTGCAGCCCACGCGCCGCCACCAGGCGTACACCGGATACCAATAGCGCGCCGCCAGGAGCTGCATCGCCTCGGCCGCCGTCGCGGTGTCCCCACCCGAGGCGGTGGACCAGAGTCCACTACCGACCGCAGGACCGCCTGCGTCTGTGCTGATGCCCAGATTCATAGTGCAACAACTGAACGCGCGGATCACACCCAAGTTTCCTGATTTTGTCGAGCGTGTGCTGCGACTCTCCCAGCCGCGCGACCGGGGCCATACTTTCCCGACACGCCGGAAAAAACGGCACACTCCCCCATCGAGCGGCTACCCTCCAGACCGGATCAATCTCCGGTGCCCTCCAAAGGTCAGATGGATTTGCGTCCCTGGAATTTCCCGAGAATTGCCTTCGTCGTCTTGTCCCGATGGCGCTGCTGCGAAGCCTGATCCTGATCCGTGAGACCCTGCCCGACGCCGGGCTTGGCGCTGGGACGTGCTTTACTCTTTTTGCTGGGGCGTTGCGGCATTGGCGGAAGATCGGGGGAGCCGGCGGGCGTTGCGAGCTTCAACTTCACCGCGAGCAGCGCGCACTTCCGCCCGGAAGTCGCACTTTTGCGTAGAGGAGCCCATCGATGAACTCGCCGTCGCGAAAGTAACGCGCCAGCAATTTTCCCTCGAAGGCGTAGCCAGCCTTTTCCAGCACTCGCGCCGAGGCCGGATTGCGCGCATAGACGGCGGCTTGAATCCGCGCCAGGGGCAGTTCGGTGAAGGCCCATTCCGTCAAGGCGACGACGGCTTCCGACATAATACCGCGGCCCCAGAACGCCGCGCCCAACCAGTAACCGATCTCGGCGCAATGCGCGGAGACCGCCGACTTTCCCGGATCGCCAATCTCCACGCCGATGCCGCCGACGACCTCATCCTGGATCGTGATACCGAAGTGCGTCTCGGGCGTGCGCCGACTCGCGGTGACGATCCACTCGTCGGCGTGCTCGAGCGAATAGGGGTGCGGGATGGCGCTCATATTTCTCGCCACACTGGGCTTACCGATGTGCTGCACGATCGACGCCGCGTCGGAGGGACGCAGGGAGCGGAGGGCACAATGCGCGAGCTGGAGTTCCATGACGGCGCGCGGTCAGTGCTCGGGGAAATCCTGCGCGTAACGTTTGAGCAGCGCGGGCACGTCGGTGCGCAGGAGATACATTTTTCCCCGGATCGTCTTCCGCTCCCCTGCCCCCAAACCGCCGATGCGCAAGTCGCTATGGAGACAGCGGGCGACCGCTTGGAAAAGCTCCTGATACGGCTCCCAGGCCGTGGCCCAGATCCACGCCTCATCGCCACTGAAGCAGCCGATGAGTCCGTGGCTCGGGACCTGCGGATTGAGCGGGCGCGGGTTCACATCCGTGCGCGGCACCTGCTGCGGACACCAGACCTGACCGGGGATGTAGCGCGCCTGCTTCGCCCACTGCGGCGTCGGCATCCGGGTGAGTTTCCCCTCGAGGAAGATGAAACATTTCCCGAGATAATCCTCGGGCGACGGCAGGTCTTTGTTCGTGAAACCCGTGAAGGCGCCGAGCCGCACGCACGGCTGCGCCCAGTGCGCCTCGGAGGCTTTGGCCGTGGGATTGTGCGCGACGAGGCGAAAGTCCACCGTATCGTCCCCGGCCGTGATGGTGTGCTCGACGATCACGCCATCCGCGAGGGTGTCGCGGAGGTGCAGCGTCCGGGCATCCGCGCTCAGCGAGACGACTTCCGAAGTGTGCGGGATGACGGTCTGCGCCACCCAATCGGCATCCGTCGATCCCGCGCGACAGTAGGCCTCGAGGTAGTTTGTGCGGATTTCTCCGCCGGGAATCTGTGCGCCCCGAATGACGAGCCAGGGCCCGTCGCGGGCCAGCGTGAGCGCCGGCTCCGCCGATCCGCGGAGGGTGAGCGAGAGGAGGATAAAAGCGACCATGGCGACACGCATGAGACAGATGATTCCTCTTTTGCCGGAAATGCGCAAAACCTCTTCGTGGTTGCGACTCGGCACCGTTTCAGGAGGCAAGCTAGACAAGAATCGGGTTCCCATTCGTGAGTCATCGAAACGCGTGGTTCCAGCCACGAGCCTCTGCCTTGCAACCGCCTGTCGGCACAAACCTCGAAACCCCGTTAGCGCCAGACTTTTTCCTCGACAGCAAACCTCAGAATCGTCCATCCACGAAGAGCACATGCGGCCAAGGGGAACTAATGCTCGGCAGTCGCCTCTGTGCAAAACGAACAAGCACTCCTGTATATAAACCTGAAATGAAAACATCCACACGCATCCAGACCCTGTCCGCAGTCTCCCTGCTGGCCTTCCTCGGCGCCACTGCCAGCGCCATCATCCTGCCACCGACGGAAGACACCTCCAGCACCAGCACCTTTGCCGGCCGCCCGCCCGTCCTCACCAAGACCGCTGTCACCTCGACCAACGGCGCGGCCACCACCCTGCCGGTCTCGAGGACCCGCACCGCGTTTATTCAGTTCAACGCCGGCAGCCTGAGCACCGTCGCCCTGCCCGCCGGCAGCATCACGCCGGCTTCCGTCGCCAAGGCGCGACTCACCGTCTTCCTCCCGACTGTCACCAAAGCTGGCGCGCTGAGTCTGCACGTTGTCACCAACGACTGGAGCGAGACCTTCACGGAACGTTCGAGGGTCCAGCCTACGGTCGCAGCTCCCTTCGCGACGATTCCCGTCGGACAAGTGATCAAGAAGCAGTTTGTGATCGTGGACGTGACCACTCAGGTGCGGGCCTGGCTGACGACGCCAGCCACCGATTTTGGCATTGCCGTCGCCAGTCCTGACGGGATCGCCGTGGTGGCCCTCGGTTCGAAAGAAGGCCCCGCCTCCGGTCCGGCAGCCACCCTCGAGATCGACATCGCGGGCGGCAGTTTTGCCGCGCCCGTCTCCGGCACCTCCGCCTCCTTCACCGGCACGGTGGCGGCAAACAATTTCGTGGGATCGGGAGCAGGCTTGACCATTCTTAGTGCGCCGAATCTTGCCGGCGCGCTCCCCGCGATCAGCGGCGCCGCCCTGACCGGCCTCAATGGCGCGAGCATTGCCACGGGCACCGTGCCGGACGCTCGGCTTTCCTCGAATGTCCTGCTCCTCAACACCGCAGCGGGCAATGTCCGACTGCTGGGCACGCTCCGTCAGGGTTCCGAAACCGGAACGACCGAGGGGCTGACCGGATCGATCACCAGCGGTGTTTTGACCCGCCGCATCGTGAGCACGAGCAACACCGCGGGCCGAGTCGTGGCGCGGACCAATCGCTGCACGCTTGAACGCGACGGCACCGACGGCGGATTCGTGGTCAATTTTCCAGCGGGGGTTGCCAGCTCCATTAGCGTGTCGGCGATGGGTTTTGATAGCACGGGAGCCGTCGTGAACTCTTACTTCTCTAACGGAAACCTCTCCGCTGCGACCTCGATCCCTGTTTTCACCAACGCACAGGACGTTGTCTTCTTTCGTTGCCAGTTCGGCGACACCCTGGCTCAAGACGATCACCTGACCGAGGTGACCTTCAGCAGAACGAAAAATGGGGGACCGGATCGTTGGGCTGGCTTTGTGACCACGACATTTAACCAGTAGTCGCAAAGGCCATGCGCGTCCCCGATCCCGGGGTCTAGCGCGTCAAAAAAGTGCTCCGAAGCGCTCCGTCTGCAACCGCAGGCGGAGCGCTTTTTTTGGTTGTCTGCCTTGCACCCATCTCCACAAAGCACCTTCCATCCTCTCAAGCCCGCGCAGCATCGGCGAGCACCCTCCAGAAGAGGATATTGGCTCGACACTCCGCCGCGTTTTCGCGATTGAACCAACGAACCGAAGCGCACCAAGCGGAAATCCCCAATAAACCGCTTCGGTCCTGATTCCCACAAACACCGCAAATCATCTGTTATGAAATCGAACTTAGTCCTCCATCACACCATCGCCGCTCTCGCCGCCCTGACTCTCCTGGATTCCGCCCGTGCCGTGACCCTGCCAGCGGTTGAAGATACGACTTCCGCGGCGAGTCGTGGCAGCCAGGTCATCACCAAGACGGCAAATGGCGCCACGACGCTCGCCGTGAATGGAAGCATTACCGCAACTAAGAAGGCCTTCATCTTCTTTAATCTTGCTGATATCCCCGCTGGGACGGCCCCCGCGAACGTGGTCAGCGCGCGCCTGCGTGTTTATGTCTCCAAAGCGACCACGGCGGGCAATCTCGCCATCCACAAAGTGACAGGCCAATGGGACGAAGCCTCTCTGTTAGCGTCGCAGCCGGAACCCACGTTCGCTCTTACCGCGAGCAGCACGATCTTCTCTCCGCTCGTCGCGAGCAAACGGATCGTGAGCGCGGACGTAACAAATTTGGTGAAAGACTGGCTCACTCCCGGAACGGTCAATGAAGGTCTGGTCATCGTCGGTGCCGGCACGACCAACGTCCTCCTCGGTGCGAAAGAAGGCCCGGGGACGGGATACCCAGCCGAGCTCGACATTGAGATCGCCGGAGTCGGCGCGACCGGCCCACAAGGAGTTGCTGGCCCGACTGGTGCCGGGGGTGCCGTCGGTCCAGAGGGTCCGCAAGGTCCAGTCGGCCCCGCTGGCATTCAAGGTTCACCCGGAGGTGCTGGTCCCCAAGGTTCCGTCGGACCGGCAGGACCTGCAGGTCCAGTCGGACCACAAGGCCCCGCAGCAACACTGACTGGAGACGGCGCCCTATTGACCAATCTCAATGCCAGCGCCGTCGCCACGGGCACCGTTCCTGACGCCCGGCTCTCACCCAATGTTCTCCTCCTCAATGCAGCATCCAGCACCGTCGCTGGAAACGTGCGTCTGCTGGGCACTCTGCGGCAGGGGTCGGAGACCGGGACATCGGAGCCAGCGGGCAAGAGTGTGATCACCCGCCACATCGTGTCCACCAATTCAAGTATCGGGCAAATTGTTGCGCGCACCAGCCGAGCCATCCTCGGACGTAACGGCAGCAACGATGGATTCGTCATCACCTACCCAGACCATCTATCCGCATTGAACATCTCCGCGATCGGCATCGACAGCGCTGGTGATCCGGTGAACTTTCGCTTCTCCAGCCCTGACATGTCGGGATTTGGACAACAGACAATCAGTGTCTACGCCACCGGAAGCGACGTCGCTCATTTCCGCTGCCAATTCGGCGATAGCCTCAACCTTGTCGAAGACTTTACGGAAGTAAGCCTGAGCAGAAACGACGATGGAGTTACCTGGACTGGTTTTGTGACGTCCACTTTTAACCAATAAGGTTTCGCAAAAAAAGAGATGCAGGGGCACTGCTGGCAGAACCTCGGTATTTAGCCGCTGACCGCGAGTCTCTTACTCCGTCCTTAACAGCCTGTTGAAAAACCTCTGGGGCCTCGGTGGATGGCGTCGCTCCGCGCGGCATGACTCGCTTCGCGCGCAGCGCCACTCTGAAAGATGGGCCTGCGGCCAGAGTTTGGCATGGCGCGCGGAGCGACACCATCCACCGAGGATGCGTTTTCCAACAGGCTGCTAAAGTTCCGGTCTCCGAAGACCTTTATACGGTCAAGGCATCAAGGACCACGCCTTGAGTTTGTCCTTCATCCGCAGCACGACCTTTCCGTCGGCGATGCAGGGTGAGGGCACCCATTGAGCACGGACGGTCGCCTTACCGAGTTCGATGCGTTCGGTTGGGGTTGCCTTGATCGCGAGCAGGGAGTTGCCGTTATTGGCCATCACGAAGATCTTGCCGTCCACGATCGTCGGCGAGGCAATGGTGGATTGGGCGGGCGCTTGCCAGCGGGTGGCACCAGTCGTGAGGTCGAAGCAATAGTGGACATTATCTTCCATGTGATAGACATGGCCTTCGTAGATGATGGGGCTCGCCTGGGTGCGCAGTCCATCGATGGGGAAGTTCCAGAGTTTTGTCGCGCCATCGGCGGCAAGGCGGTAGGCGACCACGCCCAAGGTGCCGGCGCGGGCTTGCATCGCGAGGACGTCGCCAGAGATGGCGGGGGTCGAGTCGCCCCCACCTGGCGCACTCCAGACGACGGAGCCATTCTTAAGGTCGAGCGCCTGGAGCTCGGTCCGTCCATTGCAGAGCACAAAGCTCTTCCACACCACCGGCGACGAGTTACTCCCCCCAGCCTTCGGATCCTGCCAGAGCGCTTTCCCCGTAGCTGCGTCGAAGGCGTGCAGCCCATCCGCGTTCACGATGACGACGCCGTCGGCCACCATTGGTGAACTTCCCACTCCGCGCTTTCCTTTTCCGAGGGGCGCTTCCCAGAGGATTTTTCCCGAAGTGCCATCCACACACCACACCCGCGTGCTCGCCACGGCATACACTTTGCCCCCAGCGACACACACCGTGGATGATGCCCCCCGCCCGACTGGCGCACCGGGAGCTTTCGTGATCCAGAGAGTCTTTCCACTCGCGAGATCGAGACAGACGACGGCGTCGTCGGCCACTCGCTGGGTTGGCGGCACCGCCGCAATGATCTGCTGCTTGACGCCGTCGCTCCACCCTTGCGCGTCCAGCCACTGCTTCATCTCGCCTTCATTGGCAAAGACGTGGCTGGCGTGCTTGTCCAGCGTTTCGAGCGCTTCGAGCGGCATAGCCAGCGCACCTTGCTTAAACCGCTTTCCCACAAACCCCGAATAGAGCTGCTTTTGTTTCTTATCGAGATGCTTCGCGATCCATTCCTCGGTGAACTCTTCGAGCTTCTTACCACGGAGGGTTGGCGTGATGGAAAGGCGCGTCGCTTCCACCTCGGCCACAAGTTCCTTGCCGAGACCACCAGTCGATTGATGACCGATTTGCCGTACGACGAGGTCATCGATCTGCCGCGTCTCAGAGGGCACATCCCGGTGCCAAACGATCCCGAGATACACTTTGCCTCCCGCAACTACCGGGCTTCCAAGGCCACCCTCGTCGTTGGCTGGGATGGCTTCGCTTTCCCAGAGTTCCTTCAAGCCGGAATCCGGGATCGCCTCGATCAACTTCGGGGAGTCAGTGGCGATTCCGTTGCGCTGCGGACCGCGCCACTGGGGCCAATCAGACGCACCGGCGACGATCGCGGAGAGGTTTGTGACAACGACGAGGGAGGCGAGGTGACGCAGCATGGTCCTCCGGAGAACCACGACGGGAAATCGAGCTTAGGAAGGTTCGCTTTGGCGAAGGCATCCGCTTTCCAGAGGAGCGGCTATTCCACGCGCAACCGCAGGAAGCGCTGGAAAGTATCGATCGGCAGAAGGTAGGTGGAGAAGGGCGCTCCTCCCGTGATCCCGATCGCCAGCGGGACCCAGGCATTTTCCTCGAGATCGGCCTTGCTGAGAATGCTGTACCGCTTCCCAACGACTGCTTCCCAACGGAGTTGCAGATCGCCATTAACATCCAGCGCCAGCGCGAAATCGAGGCGCGACGCAGGGTCCGTCGGGACGGTGTCCGCGAGAAACTCCGCAAGGTCGCTGACTCCATCGTGATCGAAATCGGCACCCCCAGCGGACGCCGCGGTGTTGCCAAAGTGCGTTACTTCCCACGCATCGCGGATGCCATCGCCGTCGGCATCGACGGCGGGCAGAAGTCGATAGGTGGCGCTGACCTGAGAATTCTGCGCAGCGGTGGTGACGTTCGTCGTCGCGGCAAAAGCATTCGCCAGGTGAAGGGTGGCGCCGGTCCAGCGATCGAAGGTGGAGTCGGTCGGCGGGGGATTTGCGGAGATCTGCACGATGCTTTCCGCGCCATAGGCACCGTCCCCGGTCCCATTTCCGACAGTCAGTAAATACTCGGCGGGCCCGCGCTTGCCCGACTCTGCGGGACCGAGATCCGTTCCGGCTAACGAAAAAGACGAATTCGTCGTGAGGACGATCATATCCACGACGGCACCATCCTCTCGCATCCAGATCGTGAAAGTGCGAACGCCGGGCATGGCGATATTCAATCCAATGGTCGCGGGACTGGTGGTGCGCCATTTCCAGGAGCCCGAGGTGTTGCCAAGGTTGCTCGCGACGAGGGCTCCGTCGAGGCCGATATTTAAGGAGTCGTCAGTGCCGGGGAGGGTCGGGAGGTGGAGAAAAACGTAGTAAGTGCCAGTGGTGTGAAAATCGACTTTGAAATCCAGTCGCGGACCATTCCGCTGGGTATCGGTGCCGATGCCCAGATTGGGCAACGCCTGCATCGTGGTACCCGATGCGCCGGCGAGGGGCGCACTCTCCTGCCAGGTGATCCCCGCGGCGGTGCCGGTGCCCGCGGCACTCGCGGTGAAATGCTCAGCCTCCATCGTCACCTGCCCGGCAGATTCGATGAAGGCGCCGACATTCGATCCGTTGCCGACATCGGGTGTCGCCAGGATCGCTGTCCAGTAAGCCTGCATTCCCGGCACAAAGCTCTCCCGGTCAATCATCCACTCGCGCCAAATGGCAAAGGACTCCGCATACTGATTCCGAAAGGCGAGCAGCGAGCGCATCGCCGTCGCCGCCTTCGGATTGCTGGCCAACGGCACCGCGGGATCGACAAGCGCGATGGCTTGCGAAGTAAGTCGCCCGTGGAGGCAGGCGACCCGCAGAAAATCGAGTCGGGCGCGCGCGGCGGTCTCGGATGGCTGCAGCACGGCCCCGGCGCTATCGAGAATCGCGAGCGCGCCATCGAAAGCGTAGTCCGTGTAAGTGTTTCCGTAAGCAGGCACACAAGTGGACCAGCCGATGATGTCCGTATTGCCGCGATCCGCTTCGTTATAGAGGAAATGCTCCCAGTAAGTGAGGTAGTCGCGCACTTTGCTGGCCGCCGATCCGAATGCGGAGCAATACTCATCAAGGATCGCATCAATGGAGAGCGACGGATCGGCGATGAGGCGGCAGACCAGATAGTAGTACAACCCGAAGGACGCATAACTCCCGCAGGAGCTATCCGAATCGAAACCCTTGATATTGCCTGGAGCGAGCAGCCGTTTGAAATGTTCGCCCAGCCGCCGGGTCGGCCAGCAGGGACCGGCATGAGCAGACAACATCCAATTTGGCCGCAAATACATGTGCTGACAGCCATGCGCGATCCAGCCCAGCACGTCGGACTCCGTGGCCGCGATGCCATCGAGCACCATCGCACTCGTGGCCCCGGGCACGTAAGCCAGCGCGACATTGCCAGGCACATTCACCTCGAGCGGCGCGTAGCGATAGACATCGTAGGCATAACCATAAACCAAAGTGTTCGGATTGATGACCGCCACCCGATTCGCAATCTCCGAGTAGAAACGGGCGAGCCGATCCGACAAGCGCGCCGCGCTCGAACTGAAGACAATCTCGGGAGCCTGCGCCGGCCGATCCCAGGCGAGACAGGAACTGCAAACGCAAAAGCTGCGACTGTCATTCGGGCAGATATTCAGGTTCCCGCCGGCTCCCGCCGCTACCCAGTCATCGATGCGCTGCTGCCAGACCGCGGGACTGCTATCGTGCAATTTCACGCGATCCGCCGCCGGATGCGGTTGCGTGCGGCCGGGGAGTAACTCCGCAAAATATTCCGGATGACTCACGCCGTAGAGTGACCACCACTGAGTAAAGGAGTGGCTGAAGGCCGGACTCTTGCGCGTGCCCATCTGCATGCGCCGGAGCCAGCGGAGTTCTTCATAGGCCAGCTCCTGTTTTCGGGGATCGTTCTCCGGCAGCACGGGAATCCCGAAGCCATAGGTATCGGCACCACTCAAGTAAGTGCCGATGCGCGGTGTCCGAAACTTCCGCTGCACCATGGCCGGGCCTTTCGTCAGATTTAGATCAGGAACGGTGACGCTCGTGGACTGCGGCACGAACGTGCCGGACTCCCCCGGCCAGAGCCAGCGCACCTTGAGGACTTCGCCGAGCAGATGATAGACGCCAAAAAGGGTGCCCGGCTGGCAGTCACTCAGATCCCACCAGGCGTCGTCGCCGCCGTCTCGTCCGACGATGAACACATTCGAGCCAACGGTTCGGAGAATGTAATGCTCCAAGGTCAGCCCCGCCGTGCTGATCCCGGCGGCGCTGCTCGCCGCACTGGGACCGACGTACACAAACCTGGCACCTGGGTAGCCCGCCTCGCCGCCGACAGTGCCGATCGGCAGCGTCGCGCCCGACATGCGGAGGATGTGCTCCTGCAATTCCTGCGCAGCGAGTTGGATGTAGCCCGGTGCGTTCGGGCGGATCATGATGACCGCTTGGGGCTGCCCGTTCTGGACGAGCGGCACCGCGGCTCGGAGCGTGTTCGCCACGCCCAGGATGGCGCAGAGCAGGAGGCGGGAGAGGTTCATTGGGGAAAGCGCGGGCGCAACGCCACTCATGGATTACATACGTAATCCTCGCAAGGATTTTTCGTCCTTCCCGTTTTCGAATTGGGCGTGGCAAAGGTCCGATACGATTGATTGTTCGCGCAGTTCTTTTCGGTATCGTCCTCGCGCACCCATGTCCCGCTACGATACCTATCAGTCCAATGCCGCCGAAGCACCCGTGATGCGGCGTTGGATCATTCGAGCCCTGCTTTTCTCGATCCTCTTTCACGGCGGCCTTTTCGTTTTCTTCTATTCGAAGGAGCTTGAAAACTTTGGCGTCGCCGAAATGGAGCGCCTGGCGCCGCCCTTGCGGGTCTTCAAACGGGTGGCCATTCCGACGATCCCTGACGATCCAGCGATGACGCGGCTGAAGCTCCCGGAGAAAACGCCGAACGTGGCGCGCCTCCAAATGCCCAAGGAGAAGCCCGAGGTCACGGAGGTGCGCGTCGCCCCGCAGAATCCCGAACTCCCGAAAAACCTCATCACGGAAAAACCCACCGCGAGTATTTCGGACACTCTCGCGAAGGCCGAGGCGGAATCGCGCGGCTCCATGGAAAAGGAACTGAACTCGATCGCGGGTGCGCTCATCAAGGAAGGTCCGAGTTCGCCCCGGCAACCGGTGATGGTCCTGCCGAATGCGAATAAGAAAGGGCAAGGAGGCGTGGGTGATGGCGAAGGTATTCCGGGGATGCAATCAATCGACGAAGCCCTGCAGCGCACCGGTCCCCTGCCCGTTGGCGACAAGATCGGCGTGCCGGGCGGCGCACTTTTTGAACACGACCAGTCCGACCTGCGCCCAGAGGCGATGGACGAACTCTCCAAGCTCGCTGAACTCGTGCAGCGCAATGCCAAAGCAACTTTCCGCATCGAAGGTCACACCGATGCGACGGGCACGCCGGAGTATAATTTGCGGCTCAGCGAGCGGCGTGCGGAATCGGTCAAGACCTGGCTGGTGGAGAAATTTTCAATCGCGCCGGAGCGCATCGAGACCGTGGGGATGGGCAGCAGTAAGATGATCGTGCCCGCGGAAAAGAGCATCGAGGAGCAGCAGCCAAACCGCCGCGTGGAAATCGTCATCAAGACGAACCGCAAGTAATCGCGCAGCGCGCGTTACATCGCGCCGATCGAAAGTCCGGTGCGATGCAGCTTGTGCATCTCCTGCTCCAGGCATTCGGGGCAGATCCCGTGACTGAAGTTAGTCCCCGTGCAGGTGTGAATGTAGGTCTCCACTTGCTGCCAGTAGTCGTGATCGTCACGCACCCGTTTGCAATACATGCAGATGGGCAGGAGTTCCTTCAGCGCGCGGATCTGGGACGTGAAGTCGAGGATGCGTTCGGCGACGCGCAGGCGCATGATGATGGCCTCGCGATCGAGCGGCTTGGTCAGAAAGTCATCCACGCCGGCCGCCATCGCCTTTTGCAAGTTCTCCCGTCCGGTATGGATGGCGGTGAGCAGAATGAAGTAAGTGTAATCGGTCTTAGGGCGCTCGCGGACGCGGCGGCAGAGTTCGATGCCATCGATGTCGGGCATCATCCAATCGCTCACGATCACGCGCACCGGATCGGAGTCAAAGCGCTCCCAGGCTTGGCGGCCATCGCAGGCAGCGATGACTTCGTGTCCGAAATGTTCCAGCGTGAGTTGCAGGATGCGGCTGGATACGGGCTCGTCTTCGGCGATCAGGATTTTCATGCGGTAAGGGTTGAACGTTCGCGGTCGAGAGCGGCGCGGACGCGCTGGAACTCGGTTTCTATCTGAGTAAGCATTTCTGGTGCTCCGTGGAGATTTCCTGCACCGGCCAGTGTTTCGAGGCGCTGGCAGGCCTCACGCATCGGGCCTGCGCCGAAGTTGCTGCAGCTTCCTTTGAGCGAGTGTGCGAAGCGGGCGACCTGCTGCGCGGCATGTTGCTCGAGGGCCCGGTGGCCATCGGCCAGGACCTTCGGAGTATTTTCGAGGAAGGCATCGATGAGTTGATTAAGAACGCTCCCGTCTCCGTTTTCGTCGAGCGCGCGGAGGCCCTCCAAGGCCGCTGGATCGACGGCCCGGGGACCGTCGTCTTTCACCGGCTTGGGCCGTTGCGAGGCCGGGCCGGCCGCCGGGCGATCCGTGCCTTGCACGTAGCGGCTGAGAGCACCGAGCATGTCATTCGTTTTCACGGGCTTCGCGACATAGTCGTCCATGCCGGCGGCGAGACACTTTTCCCGATCGCCTTCGAGGGTGTTTGCCGTCATCGCGATGACCCAGGTGTGGCGCCTTTTTCCTTCGAGCGCGCGGAGTTCCGTGGTGGCCTGGTAGCCATCCATCTCCGGCATCTGGCAGTCCATGAAAATCACGTCGAAGTCCTGCTTGCGCAACGCTTCCAGGGCCGCACGGCCATTGGCCACCGCGAGGGCGGTGAAGCCAATCTTCTTGAGCTGATGCATGGCGACCTTTTGGTTCACCTCATTGTCCTCGGCGACGAGGATCCGGAGAGTCAGGCCAGCCAGGGGCGATGCGACCACTGGAGCACGCTTCAGGGCGACGAGGCTCGCGTCCATGCCCACTCCAGCATCGTCGTCGGAGAGCACGCTGCGCAGCGAATCAAAAAGCGCGGCGCGCTTCAGCGGTTTGCTGACGTAGGCGTCGATGCCGATGTCCCGCATTTTCTCCGGATCATCGCGCCGGTCACGGCTCGTCATCATGACTATCGGCAACTGCGCGAGGCGGCGATCCGAGCGAATCGTTTTCGCGAGCTTCATGCCGTCCATCTCAGGCATCTGCATGTCGATCAGCACGACCTCAAAGGGCTGACCTTTCGCATCGGCGGAACGCAGCATCACGAGAGCCTCCGCGCCGCTCACCGCCAGCTCTTCACGCACGCCTTGAGCATCGAGAATGTGGTGGATGGCGCTGCGGCTGGTGGCGTTGTCGTCCACCACGAGGACGCGGGCCTTCTGGATGATTTGGATCTGCGGAATGGTGGAGCGACGGACGTTGGGCTGGCGCTTAAATCTGGCGGTGAACCAGAAGGTCGCGCCCTGACCCGGCGCGCTGTCCACGCCGATCTCGCCATCCATCTGGCGGACGAGCTGTTTGCAAATCGCGAGGCCCAGCCCGGTGCCGCCAAACTTCCGCGTCGTCGAACCGTCCGCTTGCACGAACGCCTGAAAGAGTTTCGCCTGCGCAGCTTTCGAAATGCCCACGCCAGTATCGCGCACCGAAAAGCGGAGAAAGACGGAATCGCCTGCTTCATCCACCTTCCGCACTTCCACAAAGACTTCGCCCTTCTCGGTAAATTTCACCGCGTTGCCAACGAGGTTTGTGAGCACCTGGCGCAGCCGGCCGGGATCGCCGCGCAGATCCCACGGGACGTCGCTGCGCACGAGCGAGGTGAGTTCCAGTTCGCGGGCAGCAGCTCGTTCGGCGAGGAGCTCGACCGCGCTTTCCACGGTCTGGCCGATCTGGAAATCGATCTCTTCAAAGACCAACATGCCGGCTTCGATTTTCGAGAAGTCGAGGATGTCATTGATGATCGCGACGAGTGATTCGGCGCTTGAGGTGATGGTCTCGGCAAAGTCGCGCTGCTTCGGCGTGAGATCGGTGTCGAGGAGCAGACCGGTCATGCCGATGACGCCGTTCATCGGCGTCCGGATTTCGTGACTCATGTTTGCCAGGAATTCCGACTTCAGCCGCGCCGACTCGATGGCGGCGTCGCGCGCCTGAGTGATTGTCGCGTCGGCCTCGCGCCGCGCGGTGACGTCCTCCACGGTGCCTTCGTAGTAAAGCAGTTTGCCATCTTGATCGCGGACGGCGCGCGCCCGCTCGCTGACCCAAATCCGCGCCCCATCCTTGCGGCGCACTTCGGATTCGAAATCGGTCACGGAACCTTTCTCGTTCATGGTCGCAGCGAAGGCCGCCCGCCGCTGCGGATCGACGTAGAGCTGGCGGCCCACATTGGTCACCGAGCACATCAGTTCGTCGGGCGAGTTGTAGCCGAAGATCTGCGCCAGAGCGGGATTGGCGTTGATGTAGGCACCCTCGCCGGTGCTTTGGAAGATGCCTTCCACGGCGTGCTCGAAGATACTGCGGTACTTTTCTTCGGCCTCGCGGAACTGCTCCTCTTTGCGCTTCAGCGCGCTGATGTCCTGGAGCGTGGAGCGCATCCCGGAGATGAGCCCGTTGCCGTCCTTGATGAGCTTATGCCGCATCAAAACGGGAATCGTCTTTCCATCCTTGCGCCGGAAGGTGCGCTGGTAGGCATCGAGCGCGGAATCGGACGCAGCGCCGGAAGCCGGATCGCCCCCGCGTTCTTCGACGATGAAATCCCAGACCAGCCGGCCCACCATCTCTTCCGCAGAGTAGCCGAGCAAGGTCAGCTCGGTCTTGTTCACGCGGGTGATGCGATTTTTCAGGTCGAGCTCGTGATAGGCCACGGGGGCGTCGTCGAAGAGATCCCGGAACTGCGACTCGCTCTGTTGCAACTGGCGCTCGGCGCCGCGCTGATCAGTGACATCGATACCCACGCCGCCCAGCAACGTCCGCCCGGCCCCGGAGGTGATCGGAAACTTCATCAGCAACCACTCCCGGGTGCGTCCATCCGCGTGCGGCACCGGCTCGACGACTTCCGCCGGGCGCCCGCTTTTCAGCACGGCTTCATCACTCGCCGCCAGCTTGCGCGCCGACTCCGCCGGCAGCCACTCGAAGGCTGGCTTGCCGAGGATCTCCCCGGACTTGTGGCCGAAACCCTGCTCGAATTTTCGGTTCACGTAGGCGAGGCGGCCCTGCTCATCGACGATGAACGCAGCGAAAGGGCTGTGCTCCATGAATTGCTGAAAACGATCTTCGCTCTCCCGCAGTGCGGCCTCGGCTTGCTGGCGTTCGGAGAGATCGCGCCAGACTGCGAAGAGGGCCTTGCGTCCATCGAGATCGATCGGCGTGAGACTGACTTCCGTTGGCAGATTGCCTCCGCTTTTTTTCCGGAAGTTCCAAGGGAAGCGGCAGTGGCCGGTGCGCCGCGCGAGCTGGATGGCTTCGGCGATTTTCTGGCCCGAACGCTTGCCGTCGCTCTGCGTATCAGGCGAGGCTTGCTCGAGCCGGAGGCCCTGCAATTCCGTCACCTTCGAGTATCCCAGCCCACGCGCGGCGGCTTCATTGCACTCAAAGATGCCGCGCTCATCGAAGATACAGTGCGCGTCGATCGAACGCTGAAACAGGGCCAGAAATTTTTCCTCCGCCTGCTTTCCCGCGGTGATGTCCCGCGCCACAGCGAGGATCTTTTCGCAAGTGCCAGTCGGGCTGAGCACTGGTTTGACGAGGACACTCCACCACCTCGGCGTTTCCCTGGCGGTCGGGCAGAAGGCCGTGAAGCTCCCGGCGTTTCCGGCCCGGGCGGCGGCAAAGGCCTGCTTCGCCGGATCGGCGGTTTCACCACGCCAGAGGCTGAGCCACATCGAACCAGTAAGGGCGCGTGGATTTTCCAACTCCATCGCCCCCGCGCCTTCGGAATTGATCGAGAGAATGACCCCATCAAGATCGAGCACAGAAACCCAATCCCCGGAACCTTCGAGCACGCGCCGGGTCAGATTCGCCGAGTCGATTTGGCCAGTGTCGCCACGCTTTTCCTGCGCTGGCCGCGAGGCGCTCCGCCAGGAGATCAGGAGGAGAAGGATAGCGGGCAGCACCGCCCCGATGATGGCAGCCAGCACGGCCTGTCGGATCTGCCGCTCCACTTCTCGCGCCCCATCATGAATCCGCCGACTCTCCGCGTGATCCAGGCCTTCCAATTGCTGGCGAATCACCGCCATCCCCGCACCGTGATGGTGCTGCGCCAGAACCGCGGCAGGAGACGCCTCCCTGGGGTTCCCGCGCTCTTCGACCAGCTTCTTCAGCGACGCATATTCAGTGTCGAGGCAAGCCTTCAGCCGTTCGAGATCACCAGTCATGCTCGGGCGGCGGGTGGCGATTTCGCTCAGGTTTCCGATCTGTCGCTGGATGCTCGCCGAGGCTTCCTGAAAGCGCAGGCGGCTGGTGTCGTCGCCGGTCAGAACGTGGCTGATCGCGCTCGACTCGACATCGATCACGCTGGCCCCGAGGCGGCTTAGCTCCCGCAGGACGGTCTCTCCTTCGGCCGCGGTGCGCTGCATCTCCGCGGCACGCTGGCCGCAGAGGAAGGTCAGAGTGCCGCAGCCGAGGAGAACGGCAGCGGCGGCAGCATAACCAAGCAGGACGGTTTTTTTGGGGAAGGCGGGCACAACTCTGGAAAGACCCTGCCTAGCAGGATACGCGCCCTCACCGAGTGCTCGCCGCGACCGCAGGCCCAGCGAACGCAGCCAGGGGAAATCGGCGACCGAGAGCGATGCCCGTTAAAATAGAGAAACCCCGTTTTGCCGAAGCGAAACGGGGTCTCTCGGGGGATCGGGAGGAAGGATTTACTTCAGCTTGGACTTGAGGTCTTTGCCAGCAGAAAATTTCACACTCTTCGAGGCCTTGATTTTGATCTTTTCGCCCGTCTTCGGGTTGATGCCCATGCGCGCCTTGCGGCTGGCGACTTTGAAAGTACCGAAGCCGACAAGCTGGACTGGCTTGCCCTTTTTCAGGCCGGACTTGATGCCGTCCACGACGGCTTCCACGGCGCGCTCAGCCTGAGCTTTGCTGGTTTCTTTTCCGAGAGATTTTTGAACGGTTTCGACGAGTTCGGCCTTATTCATGAGTAGATCGTAGCTTGGGTGGTGAAGTTTGGTGGTGCTGAGGGGTGGCTCAGCAAACCGCGCGGAGTGTAGGGAGCGCATTAAATCGAAGTCAACAAATTCTTGGGTAAAACATACAAAAGTGCGCAATGCTTGAAATGGCGTGCTTTCGCGGACGATCCTGCGGCTCACAAAACATTTTTGACTCATGTTATTCTCGACCCGTCTCGCGCGCTACCTCGCGGCAAAACCGACCATCCACTCCACCGCTTTCGTCGCTCCCGGCGCGGTCGTCGTGGGCGATGTTTCGCTCGGTGAGGAGAGCAGTGTCTGGTTTCACACCACGCTCCGGGCGGACATCAATCGGATCGTCATCGGGCCGCGCACAAACATCCAGGATGGCGCGGTGATCCATCTCGCCGACGACTTCGGCACGCACGTCGGTGAACTCGTGACGGTCGGTCACAAAGCGATCCTCCACGCCTGCACCGTTGCCGACGAAGTCCTCGTGGGAATGGGTGCGATCATTCTCGATGGCGCGGAGATCGGCGCGCGATCGATCATCGGCGCGGGCGCTCTCGTCACTGGCGGAAAAAAAATTCCACCCGGCTCGCTCGTGCTCGGCTCGCCAGCGAAGGTCGTGCGGGAGCTTTCTCTCGAGGAGCAAGCGGGCATCAAGGTCTGGGCCGAAAAATATGTGGCGCTGTCGCGGGCTTATCTCTCCGGTCACTTTGGCGACTTCAGCAGCGGGCGCCACACCGATTAATTTGATTTCTCCACCTGACTTCCCGCACCTTCCCGCGCTCCCATCATCTTACCGCTCATGACTACCCCGATTCGACACGTACACTTCCTCGGCATCTGCGGGACCGCGATGGGCGCCGTCGCCGCAGCGATGCGCGCGCAAGGTTACGTCGTCACTGGCTCGGATACCGCCGTGTATCCGCCGATGTCCACTTTCCTCGAGGAGCGCGGGATCAAAATCACTCAAGGCTACCGGGCCGAAAATCTCCCCGCGAATGCGGACCTGATCGTCGTGGGCAACGCCATCTCCCGCGGAAACGAAGAGGTCGAGGCGGTGCTCAATCGGAAACTTTTCTACATGTCGCTGCCGGAAACCTTGCGACATTTTTTCCTCCGCGGCCGGCACAATCTCGTGGTCACCGGCACGCATGGAAAGACGACGACGACCGCGCTCCTCGCCTGGATCATGAAAAGCGCGGGGCTCGATCCGGCGTACATGATTGGTGGGATCGCGACGAATCTCGGGCAAGGCGCCAGCTTGCACGAATCGAAGTACGTCGTGCTGGAAGGGGACGAGTACGACACTGCGTTTTTCGACAAGCGTTCGAAGTTCGTCCACTACCTGCCGGAACTCGTGATCGTGAATAATCTGGAGTTCGATCACGCGGACATTTTCCCCGATCTCGAGGCGATCAAGCTGAGCTTCCGGCGGCTGCTGAATATCGTGCCCAGCGAGGGAATGGTGCTCATCAATGGCGACGATGAAAATGCGATCGACGTGGCGCAGGGCTGCCGGGCGCAGCTCGTTGAGGTGGGCTTTTCGCCGAACGCCGCGCGGCACATCCGCGATGTTCACTATCACGAGACTGGGTCTGAATTTACGCTACTAGACACGCGTTTCGCGACGCAGCTCGTGGGCGAGTACAATGTGCGGAATTGCGCGATGGCCGTGAGCGCGGCGCACTTTTACGGCGTGCCGCTTCCGGCGATCGTTGAGGCGCTGGCGAAATTCGAGGGTGTGAAGCGGCGCCAGGAAGTCCGCGGCACGGTGCGCGGGATTACGGTGATCGATGACTTCGGTCACCATCCGACGGCCATTCGCGAGACCCTGCGTGGGCTGCGGCATCAGTATCCGGGCCGCCGCCTGTGGGCGCTTTTCGAGCCGCGCTCGAATACCACCCGCCGCGCCATTTTTCAGGATGCGCTGCCCGCCGCACTCGCCGAAGCGGATGGCGTCATCCTCGCCGGCGTCGCGCGCATGGAGCAGCTCCAGCCCGAGGAGCGCTTGAATCCGGAGAAGGTCGTCGCCGACGTCGCGGCAAAAGGCCGGCTCGCTTTCTACGAACCAGGCGTCGATGCCATCATCGCGCGGCTGACGCCATTGGTGAAAGAGAAGGATGTCATCGTCGTGCTGAGCAATGGCGGCTTCGGCGACATCCACAAGCGGCTGCTTGCCGAGCTGTGACGCACAGCCCGCACGATTACCCGCACCTCGTCGCGCGCTGGCGCAAAGTTGCGACGCGCGCGGGCTTGCGCCTTCGCAAGCTGACGACGGCCGGCGGGTTCGATCATTTCTACCTGCAATCGCCGGCGCTCGTAGAAGACGGTGGCATCTACATCTCCGCGGGCATTCACGGAGATGAAGCCGCAGCCACCGAAGCGCTCGTCGCCTGGGCCGAGCGAAATGTCCGAAGGCTCAAGAAACTCCCCCTGCTGCTTGTCCCCTGCCTCAATCCATGGGGCCTCGCTTGCAACACTCGCTGCAACGGTGAAGGGCGCGATCTCAACCGCCTCTTTCACGATGAAAAAAACCCCGTCATCGGCGCGGTGCATCGGCTCATCGCCGGCCGCCGCTTTTCCCTCGCTCTGCAATTGCACGAAGACTACGACGGCCACGGCCTCTATCTCTACGAAGTCCAGCGCGGACGCGAGTGCTGGGGGGAAGCTCTGCTCGCCGCCGCCGCTCCACACATCACCATCGAACCGCGCCGTCGGATCGATGGCCGATCCGCGAAGGACGGTCTCATCCGACGGCGCATCGATCATCGGCGTTTCGCGCAGATCGGCTACCCGGAGGCTCTCTGGCTCCACATGCATCACTCGCGGCGCACTTTCACCGTCGAGACGCCGTCGGAGTTTGCCCTGGAGGAACGAATCCGCGCGCAAGTCGCGATCATCGACGCCGCAGTCAGCATGACAGTGAATGAATCGGCGAAAGGCGCGTCGTATCAGGATTCCTGAGCCGTCGAGCGCTCGCCGCCACCGCGAGCCGGACTCCGGTCAATCCTGCACCAACCGTGAAAACGTTCCTCCCCATCCTCTGCACCTTCGCACTCCTCGTCTGCGCCTCAGCAGACGACCAGCAATCGCCAAAGCCAACCGCCAGCCACCTGTTCCGCGTGCTCCTGCACGTGCCCGGCGTTCAGCGCACGCTCGACTACTGCGATGTCGTGAAAATTCACTCCTGCTCTCCGGAGTCGATCACCTTTGAGACCTTCGATGGCTTCATCGTTGCTCATCAGGGCGTCTACACCTTGATCGGACCAAAGAGCGAACTACAAAACCGCAAAGGTGTGTTAGAAGGAGGCCGTTTCTTCGATCCGAAATAATCACCGATATGCATACCCACCCATCCATCGAAATCCTCGAATCCCGCATCGCCCCAGCCACCCTGCTTCCCGGTTCTCGCTCGGTTACCTACTTTGACGCGGATGGCGATAAGGTCACGGTGAGTATTTCCAAGGGGACTTTTGACCTGAATGCAGATTTCGACTTTAGCTCTCTGGGCAACGGCGCAGAGCAACTGCAGGTTCTGAATCTCGCCAATCAGACGGAATTCGATGGCGCGAATATTTCGATCACCGCGATCCCGTCGAAGGCGCTCCCAGATGACCCATTTCGCGGAGACGGCGCCGTGAGCGTCGGCTACATCAATGCGACGGGCATCGATCTCGGCGTCGTGAATGTCCGCGGCGATCTCGGGGCGATCGACGCTGGGAATACGAATCTGAAAACGAGCGGCCTTAAGTCGCTGACGGTGCTTTCCCTTGGCGGCGAAGACACCCTCACGGGCGCGCCGGACTTGCTCAGCGATATCGTCGGCCCGGTCGGTTCGATCCGCGTCACGGGGGACATCAGCGAGGCTACCCTCGCGATCACCGGCGGCACGTCGGGCACGCTCGGCTCGCTCTCGGTGGGCGGCTCGATCATCGGGGGTTTCGCCACAGACTCAGGGCAAATCGTGACTTCCGGCGCGGTCGGGACCGTCAAGATCGGCGGCGATCTGCTCGGTGGATCTGGCGACTCGTCGGGAGTGATTCAAGGGGATAAATTTGGCACCGTGACGATCGGCGGCGCGATCTCGGGTGGGGGCGGCTTCAATAGCGGCCAGGTCTTCGCGGGCTCCACGCTTTCGAGGATCACGGTGGGTGGCGCATTGATCGGTGCGGGCGGGCAATTCTCCGGCGTGATCTCGGCAGAATCGATCGGCTATCTGAATATCGACGGCTCGGTGTTCGGGGGCAACGGCACGGATAGTGGAAAGATCGAAGCTGGAGGAAATATCGCATCGTTGCGGATCAGTGGCTCGCTGAACGGCGGCGGGAGCACGAACACGGGCTTCATCTCCGTCGGCGGGACGCTTGGCGCGGCGACGATCCTCGGGAATATCTTTGGCGGCGACTCGGGGGGGGCGAACCAGCTCGAAAATAGCGGCTACATCGAAGCGGACCGGATCACGACGCTGACGATCGGTGGCTCGATCATCGCCGGGACAGACGGCGGCGGCGGCTTGCTCAATAGCGGTGCCATCCGCAGTCAAAACGACATCGGCACCCTGACGGTAAAAGGGAGCCTGGAAGGCAACGCGACCAATCCCGTCATCATCACCGCCGTCGGCCAGGTGCTGCCTTCTGGATCGACGGATATCGCGATCCGCACAGTCAACGTCCTCGGCCGGGTCTTTAATGCGGAAATCCTCGCGGGCTATTCGCCGGATCTCTCGAGTTCCTTCCTCGGCGAACCGGTCAATGCCGATGCGCAGATCGTGACCGTGAAAGTAGGCGGTGATTGGATCGCGAGCGATCTCATCGCGGGATTGGATTCCGGGGACGGATTTTTTGGCGATTTTAATGACTCGGTGATCGCTGGGCCCGGAACGACCGATCGCGCGGCCGTCGTTTCAAAGATTTCCACAATCATCATCGGGGGTCGGGCGATTGGCACCGCTTCCAGTGGTGACGCCATCCGCTTTGGCTTAGGTGCCCAATACATTGTGAGCGTGAAGGTCGGCGGTGTGACTCCGCTCCAGCTTTTCGCAGGCAGAGGAAACGACACTTTCACCCTACTCGGCACCTACCCGCTCGGGACGACGCGGGGCACTTTCGGCGACGGCTTCGACGTCCACGTTTACGAAGTAGCGTAAGCCGCAAAGGACGCCCGCGGTCTCCGCTTGATCGCCGATCGCGCAGCGCTTGCGCCTGCCCGGAATCGGCGGCGCGATTGTGGAAATCCGAAAATGGAAATTGGAATTCCGCGCGGCTGTGTTCAGCCTCGCGCCCTTATGGCCAAAGCCGCACTAGGCAAAGGACTCGGCGCGCTGATCAGCGCCCGGCCCGCCTCTCCGATCGTCTCGCCCACCCCGGTGGTGGAGCAGGGTGAGCGCGTGCAGATGGTCCCCATCGACCAAGTTTCCTCGAGCCCCTTTCAGCCGCGCACCGTCTTCCATCACGAGCAGCTTCGGGAGCTGGTCGATTCCATCAAGGAGCACGGCATCATCCAGCCGCTCATCGTGCGGAAACGCGGTGATCGCTTCGAACTCATCGCCGGCGAACGCCGCTGGCGCGCGGCCCAGCAGGTCGGTCTCGCGCAGGTGCCGCTCATTCTCCGCGAAGCCTCCGATCAGGATGTCCTCGAGATCGCGCTCATCGAAAATCTGCAGCGCGCAGATCTCAACCCGATCGAAGAAGCGAACGCCTTTGCCCGGCTGGCGCGCGAGTTTTCCCTCCGCCAGGAGGACATCGCGCAGAAGGTGGGAAAAAGCCGCGCCGCCGTGGCCAATAGCATGCGCCTCCTCGACCTCGATGGCGAAGTCCAGAACTGGCTCACGCAAGAGCGGATCAGCGTCGGCCATGCCAAGGTGCTGCTTTCGGTGAAGGCGCCGGAGGAGCAGCGAATCATCGCCGAGCAGATCATCCGGCAATCGCTCACCGTGCGCGCCGCTGAGAAACTCGTGACCCAGCATTTTACGCAAAATGGCACGACGAAACCGACGCGCGGCCAGAGTTCCGCCCCGGCGCTCGCACCAGCGGTTCAGCACTTGCAAAATCGCCTCCAGCACCGCTTCGCGACCCACATCTCCGTGCAGCACGGCGAGAAGCGCGGACACATCGAGATCGAGTACTACGGCAACGACGATCTCCAGCGCATCCTTGGCCTGCTCGGCCTCCAGCCAGAGGAGAGCTAAGCGGTGGCGACGACGAACGACGGCTCCTGTCCGAAGCGCGCGCGGGGCTCTTTTCTCAAGGGAAGCGCCGCCATCGGGATCGCGACCCTGACGCTGTTTTCCAGCAGCGCGTGCAAACGCCGCCCTCCCGCAACCGGCGAGACTCCCCGAGTCCCCGAGCCAGCGTCTCCGGTAGCTTCGCCGGCCGCACCAAAGCAGACGGGCCCTGCGGAAATTTGGAAGGAATTCTCGGGCGATCAGGCATTTGCGGAAGTTGTAAAGCAGGTGGAAGTCGGCCCCCGCCCCTCCGGTGCGCCGGAACTCGAAAAGGCGCGCATCTTGATCGATGAGGGCTTGCGCCGGGCCGGCTGGTCCGTCGAGCGGCAGACTTTCACCGACGAAACCCCACGCGGTCCGATCCAGTTCACGAATCTGATCGGTCGCTTCCCCAGCGCTGACGGCAAGCCCGCGCCGACCAATACCCAGCGGGCCATCATCTGCTCGCACTACGACACGAAACGCTTCAGCACCATCCGCTTCGTGGGCGCGAGCGACGGCGCCTCCAGCACCGGCGCGCTCATCGAACTCGCCCGCGTCCTCGCACTCGCCCCCGACCTCGCGGCGCAGATCGAACTCGTCTTCTTCGACGGCGAGGAAGCCATCGTGCAATTTGACGCCAAGGACGGCCTCTACGGCAGCCGCCACTACGCCAGCGAACTCCGCACCTCCGGACGCGCCGCAAGATTCAAGTTCGCCATCCTCTGGGACATGATCGGCGACCTCGACTACAGCATCACCCTGCCGCCCGATTCCCCACCCGCGCTCGCCGCCGGCATCTTCGCCTCCGCGGAAGCCCTCAAGGTGCGCGACTCCTTCCGCTACCTCGACCGGAACATCCTTGACGACCACGTCCCCCTGCAAACCATCGCCCGCATCCCGGCGATCAACCTGATCGACTTCGACTACCTCTACTGGCACACCGCCGATGACACGCTGGAGCGCATCGCCCCCGAGAGCCTGCAAAAGACTGGCGCCGTCACCCTGCACTATCTCCGCCAGGCGCTAGAATAGCGGAGCACGCGAGTCGATGGATTGTCGCTTGGGGCATGCACAAGGAGGAGCGGCGCCCTCGCCCCGAGTAGATCCTGGGGGCGAGGGCGCCCCTGCTCCTTGAAAGCACCGGCCCACGCGGCATCATCCGGAAAGAAAAAGCGCCGCACTCCACTTTGGCGGAATGCGGCGCTGGAGATTTTCGGCACCAAGCCGAAAGCAGGGCTTACTTCTTCTTTCCGCCCTTGGCCATAAACTCTTCCTTGGTCACGGAGCCGTCTTTGTCCTTGTCCTTGGCCATGAATTGCGCCTCGGTCTTGGCGGCGTCCTTGGCCTTGGCCATGAACTCATCCTTGGAGAGCTTGCCGTCGCTGTTCGCGTCCTTCTTGGCAAACATCGCAGCCGGATCGGCCTTTGGCTTGGCAGCGGCGTCAGCGCCAGCGGCAGCAGCGGGTTTCTTTTCGTCAGCAGCATTGAGGCTCAGGGAAAGAGCGAGCACAGCGGCGAGGGAGGTGAGGGTCTTCATTTTAGTTCGTGGGTTTGTTTGTTTTTTGGTTTGTGGACCGGCCTCCTTTGGGGAGGCGCGAGTCGCGGATTTCGATTAACGCTGGATGGACGGAGAAGTAGCAAATCAATTCATCAATCTGCGACCCGCCTCCCACTTCAGCACAGTGTCACAGCGCTCGCCCCGCAGTTTGCCCCATGATTTTCCGCAATCCTCGCGCGGCACTCCGGACTCTGCGCGGGCTGCGCTCCGGCGCAGGGGCCGCACTTTCCTCGCCAAGAAAGCGAAGCTGGCGGAGGTTGTGCGACCCGAATCCTATGCTCTCCCGCTACCTCCTCGCCATCCTCGCTTTCACGCTCTCTCCCTTAGCCGGACGCGGGTCCTCCCTGCCGCCGGCCGCGGGGCGGGTGGTGGACTTTGCCACCGAGATCAAGCCGCTCTTTGAGGCGGCGTGTATCAAGTGTCACGCGAAGGGGAAGGAAAAGGGGGAGTTTTCGCTGGAGACGCGTGCGGCCTTTCTGAAAGGCGGCGAGACGGGCGTGGTGGCGATCCTCGGCAAGAGCGGGGAAAGTCTCGTGGTGGAGATGGTGGCGGGCGTCGATCCGGATTCGGTGATGCCGAAAAAGGGCACCAAGTGGACGCCGGAACAAGTCGGCCTCCTGCGCGCCTGGAACGATCAAGGCGCGCCGTGGCCAGACGGCATCACCTTCGCCAAGCCGCCGCCAGGGAATCTGCACCCACACCCGGTCACCCTGGCACCGCGGCCCGCGGTGCATCCCATCGATGACGTGATCTCGCGCTATTTAGCGGAGAAGGCGCTCCCCTTCCCTGCGACGGTGGACGATCGCACTTTTGCCCGCCGCGTTCACCTCGACACTATCGGCCTACTCCCGACGACCGAACAGCTCGACACCTTCCTGAAAGACACCGCGCCGGGCAAACGCGCCGCCCTCGCGAAGCGGTTGCTCGACGACAAGATCGGCTACGCCAATCACTGGCTCACCTTTTGGAACGACCTCCTCCGAAACGACTACAAAGGCACCGGCTTCATCGACGGTGGCCGCAAGCAGATCAGCGGCTGGCTCTACAAATCGCTGATCGAAAATCTGCCCTACGACCGCTTCGTCACCCAACTCGTGAATCCGGGCAAGGAGAGCGAAGGCTTCACCAAGGGCATTATCTGGCGGGGCAATGTGAACGCCTCGATGCTCCCGCCGATGCAGGCCGCGCAGAATGTCTCGCAGGTCTTCATGGGAGTGAATCTGAAGTGCGCCTCCTGCCACGACAGCTTCATCAATGACTGGGCGCTCGCGGATGCCTATGGCCTCGCGGCGATCTATGCGGATGAACCGCTGGAACTCGTGCATTGCGACAACCCCACCGGCAAGCAAGCCACGGTGCGCTTTCTCTACCCCGAAGTCGGCGGCATCGATGCCCGGGCCGACAAACCCGAGCGCCTGAAACGGCTCGCGGAAATCCTGACCAGCCGCGAGAACGGCCGCCTCTCGCGGACCATCGTAAATCGACTCTGGGCGCGCCTGCTCGGGCGCGGACTCGTCGATCCGCTGGACGATATGGAGCAGCCTGCGTGGAGTCGCGAGTTGCTCGATTGGCTCGCGGAGGATTTCGTCGCGCACGGCTACGATTTGAAACACACCGTCGCGACCATCTGCAGTTCTGCGGCCTATGCACTGCCGACCGTCGAAGGGCCGAACGAGAAGGAGGCTTTTGTCTTTCGCGGACCCCTCACCCGCAGGCTCACGGCAGAGCAATTCGGCGACGCCCTCAGTGCCTTGAGTGGCGACTGGAGTCGGCTGCCCTCGTCGCTCGAGTTTGACTTCGGCGCGAGCGGGCTCGTCGGCGGATTGCAGATGCCAAAGTGGATCTGGACTCCCGAGTCGTGGGAACTCGGCCCGCAGCGCGATGCCATCCAGGCCGCGCGGCCAAAGCTCGACGCCGCGCAGAAGGGACTCGTGGAGGCCGAGGCAAAAGGCGGTGACGCCCTCGCCACCGCCGCTGCCGCGGTGACCGCCGCCCAGCAGCAACTCACGGCCGCGACCGCGCCGCGCGCCCCGATCGCCATGGGCACCGATCACGTCCTGCCCGAGAGCGACCGGCACGAAGTCATCTTCCGCAAAAAGATCACGCTCAGCGCCGTGCCTGCCGAGGCCTATGGCGCCGTGCTCGCCAGTCAGCGCTTCACCGTCCAGGTGAATGGCCGCGAGGCCAAGCCCATCCAGCGCGACGGCTTCCGCAGTGGCCGCATCGTGCTCATCGATCTCCAGCCGCTGCTCGTGGCCGGAGAAAATCTCATCACCATCAACGTCTCGAGCCACACCGAGAAACAGGTCAACGACGTCGAGCGCCCGAAATATCCCGGCGCCACCACCCACCTCAACGCCCGCCCCGGCCTCGCCTTTTACGCCCGCTGCGAAATGCCCGACGCCAAAACGCCCGTGCAGATCCTGAGCGACGAAACCTGGCGCACCCGCCGCAATCCCGACGGTGCCTGGCACAAACTCACCAACGCCGACGCCACCTGGTCCACCGCCATCTTACTCCCGCCCGGTGCCGAGCCCATCGACGAAGGCCCCAGCCTCAAGCCCATCACGAGAAAAGACTTTGCCAATCTTCCCGTCGAACTCGGCCCCCAGCTCAGCGCCGCCGTCAGCACCGCCGCGCACGTCGGAGAAATTCGCGCCGCCCTGCTCGCCGCCGATCCCCTGCAAGTCGCCCTCGATCGCCCCAACCGCGAGATCGTCGTGCCGCAGCGCGCCAGCACCGCCACCACCATCCAAGCCCTCGAACTAACCAACGGCGCCACCCTCAACGCCCGCCTGAAAAAAGCCGCCGCCAAATTCGCCCCCCAAGCGACCGCTGACTCTGGAGCCTGGCTCAATCACTTTTATCGCCACGCCCTCAGCCGCCCCCCGAGCAAAGCCGAACGCGAAATCGCCACCGAACTCCTCGGCCAGCCCGCCACTGCCGATGGCCTCGCCGATTTCCTCTGGGCCATCGTGAACCAGCCCGAGTTCCAATTGATCAACTGATCAACTGATCATTCGGAGCGGCTGCCTCCAGACTGCCGAACCCTGCGCGCGCGGCACGAGACGCTCGACTTACCCAGCCACCGGCTCGGGGCTCGCGGGCAGCGGATCTTTCACCTGCCGCTCCGTGCGGAGGGTGGGGTCGGAGAGGCGGCGGTCGTACACTTCGCTCCACTTCGCTTCGTTCATTTTGCACATGGGCACGGCGACCCATTCACCGTCCTGTTTCACGGCACCTTTGAAGACGCAGGAGTCGAGGCGGGATTTGATCACGGGATCGCGATCCGCGGTGGCGACAGTGGCGCCGCCCATGAAGTTGTGGATGCCGATGCCGAGGGTGTGGACTTCGCCCGCAGCGATGGCCGGGAGCATGGCGGGCGGGATCTTGCCGAGCGCGACGTGCTCGAGCAGGCGCACCCCGAGACGCGCGACGAGGTCGAGATTGCGCGCAAAGACGCCGAGCAATCGGAACGGCGCGGTGCCGGCGTCGTCGGTGACGAGCGAGAGGCCGCCAGTGCGCGTGAGCACTTCGCCGAGGAGTCCGTCCCACTTTGGATCGTCGGGGAGGAGCGCGCAGTATTCGCGGCCGCGGCGGGAGATGAGGAGCGAGGCCCAGGAGTTGCAATCCGGATGGCCGAAGATGGTGGCGTCGCGGCGCAGCGGAAGATTGGCGCCATCGCAGATTTTCTCCCAGACGAGCGCGGGGGTGATGGGCTGCTCGCTGAAGATGGTGCGCCCAGCATCAGCCTCGGGCTGAAAGCTGAGCATGCGCCAGAGCTGCGAGCGGCGCGGATCGGCGAGGAACCACTGCACGATCTCCGGCACAAACTCGATGTTGCGGCGCGCGACGGTGCAGTTGTGTGCGAACTCGAGCGGCAGGCCGGTCTTCTCACGCAAGCGCCAGCCGAGCTCGGTGAAAGCTGCGCGCACGGGATGCAGGTCGGCCTCGCTTTTCACCCGCCCGATGGGGAAGCCATGCCGACCGGCCTGCGTCATATCCACATGCACGGCGACCTGCCGCAGCCCACCCTCGACCATGAGCCGCTCGAGAAATTCCGGATGCTCGATCAGCGTCTGCCCGTGGGTCATCAGCATCGGCACGAGCCCGACGGAATACGTGTAGCGGACGATCTCGACGAGTTCGTCCGCGCGTCCACTGCGCCAGTAGGCGTCGGCGACATCGCCGCCGGTGAGTTGCAAGCCGCCGCCCGGCCCCTGGAAGCGGCGGTTCGCATCGATCTGCTCCTTCATATCCGCGAGCGAAGGCATCGGCACGTCGTTCGCATTTTTCGGCAGGTAGCAGTGCGTGCAATGAAATGAGCAGTAACTCGCGCCGAGCGTGAAACCGCAGTGCGTCATGTGCCGCCCGGAGATTTGATTCGGCGTCTTCAGCTCTTCGGGAAGCGTCGCCCAACGCGCATCCAGGACGCGTTGCTTTTCGCCCTGGATCGGATGGAGAAAGGCCCGCCAGCGGGCTTGCCAGCGCTCAACGGTAGTCATGTCGGGAAGGCTAGGTGCGTCGAAGGATTATCCCAAGCACGAAGAATGAGATGAAAGCCAGGCAGCGGAATTTTTCGGGCCCGCTAAGGAGCGATTAAGGTCGGACGGGAATGGTGCGCATTGTCGAACGCACGATCCCCGCGCGTTCGCGAAACAAGCAAACATCCAAACAAACAACATTATGAAAAACCCCTGTGAAAAACTCGCGCCGTCCGTCAGGAACCGTCGCCTCACCCACCCCCTCATGCTCGCCCTGGTCGGCGCCATACTTTCGATGCAGCCGGCGCTGGCCGGATCGAAACCGAAGGAAGTCATCCCTTTCACCGACGCCCGCATCCGCATCGAGGTGAACGCCACCGATGGCGACTCCGGACTACACGTCCTGCTCGATGCGGAAGGGTGGAAATTCGTGAATATCTTCGACCCGTGCGGGAAGCTGGTCTTCCACGTCGCCGGGGGCGGAAGCGTGCGGAAAACCGGGCTCACGGAACTCTTCTTCGAGAGCGCCGAACCGGGTTTTGAGGAGTTGCCGCTCGATCAATTCCTGGCGCGTTTTCCGAAGGGCGACTACTGCTTCGTCGGCGAAACCATCACGGGGAAAAAACTGCGGAGCAAAGCGCAGCTGACCCATGCGCTTCCCGAAGGCCCGGTGCTCCTCCTGCCTGCTGAGGGCGCAGTCCTCAATCCCAGCAATGTCGTGCTCAGTTGGGCGCCGGTCGCCGATCCCGCGGGCAGTCGCATCGTGCGGTATGAAGTGCTCGTCGTCGAAGATGGCTCCGTGCCGAAGCGCGTCTTGAGCGCGACCGTCCCGGCCGCGGTGACCAGCATGGTCGTCCCGCCGACATTCCTGGTGCGGAATGCCTCCTACAAATGGGAGATCCTGGCCATCGAACAAGGCGGTAATCAGACCCTGTCGGAAGGCACCTTCCTGACGAACCCGTGAGCTCGTCCACTTCCCCAGAGGCGACGGATGTGCTGGCGCAACGCGCGACCCACTCCGTCGTCTCAAGGGGCGGAGCCAGCCAGCCCGCGCGGAGCTAGCCGGGAGGAGTTGGGCGAGGCAAGCGCGCCCCCGAAGCGACGCGCACTTTCTCCGCGCCGGGAGTGCATCCGCCTGCTAAAGACACTCGCGTGCGCTCTCCCAAGACTCTCCTCGCCGCAGTGCTCCTCACTTACTCGCCACTCCCGCTGCACGCGGAAAACTGGCCCACGTGGCGCGGGCCGCGGCTCGATGGCTCCAGCGCGGAGCAAGGCATCCCGACCAAGTGGAGCGCCACCGAGAATATCGCCTGGCGCACGGAGCTGCCGGGCGAAGGTCACGCTTCGCCGATCGTCTGGGGCGACAAGGTTTTCACCGTGGCTTCCAAAACGGGCAGCGAAGATCGCATGCTCCTTTGTCTCGATCGGAAGACGGGCGCGCTCCTTTGGCAGACCGTGGTGCTCCAGTCGGGCGCGGAACAAATCCACCGGCTCAACAGCCGCGCCTCCAGCACGCCAGCCACCGATGGTGAGCGCGTCTTCACCGCCTTTCTCGACAACCGCGAGGTGGTCGTCGCCGCGCACGACTTCGCCGGGAAACCAGTCTGGCTCAAGCGTCCCGGCGCCTTCGCGAGCAAGCACGGCTTTTGCAGTTCGCCGATTCTCTTTCAGGACAAGGTGATCGTGAACTGCGATCACGACGGCGACGGTTACATCGTGGCCTTCGCGCGCACCGATGGCCGCGAGTTGTGGCGCATCGATCGGCCGAACCAGACGCGCAGCTATTGCGTGCCGATCATCCGTGAAGTCGGCGGCCGCACCCAGATGGTGCTCTCGGGCTCAAAGTGCGTGACCAGCTACGACCCGCAGACTGGCAAGCTGCTCTGGATCATCGACGGGCCCACCGAGCAATTCGTCGCCTCCCTCGTTTTCAACGATCGCGCCGGCCTCTTCTTCCTGACCGCCGGCTATCCCGAGCACCACATCCTCGCCATCCGGCCCGAGGGTAGCGGCAACGTCACCGGCAGCGCCATCGCCTGGCGCACCACCCGCGGCGCGGCCTATGTGCCTTCGCCCATCGCCGAGGGCGACTGGTGCCTCGTGGTCTCGGACTCCGGCATCGCGCACTGCTTTGCGGCTGCCACCGGTGACCTCGCCTGGCAGGAACG
>JANNXQ010000266.1:0-31783 GCA_031409655.1 Chthoniobacteraceae bacterium
ACCGAGGCCATCGGCACCGCACCGCCGCCAATGCCGCCGCCGAGGATGGGGAAGCCAATGTTCAACACCAGATCCGCCCAGCCGCGGCCTGTGAACAGACCCACCAGCGCCAGGAGCGCGCAACTGGCGATGACACCACCTGCCACCGGTGCTGCGTAACGCAGGCCGGCTTTGAGCAGCATCTTGGAGTGAATACCGAAGATCGCTCCGGTGATCAGACTGCAGATGAAGAAGTCGAGGAAGTTGCTGCCCGACTCCTTCATGAAACCGCCGAAGGACTCCACCACCTGCGGCGACAGAATTTTGAAGTGCACCAGCGCCGCCCCGAGGAAGATGAGCAACAAGGGCGAGCCGCCGAGGTAGTCTTTGAGAATGGGAATGCGCTCCCCGAGCGGTTCGAGGATGAGCGCCAGCGGTAAGAGCAAACAGGCCGCACCAATGATCCCGGCGGGCATCGCGCCCAGATACATGGCCAGGAGGCCCAGGCCGAGGAGCAGATAAACAGGGCCGCGCAGGAAGCGCTTTTCTGGAGGGAGGTCGGCGGTCATGGAGGTATGGGATGAAGAATCGGAGATGACCGGTGCTAGACTTCAAGATTCCCAATGATGCGGTCCGTGATGCCGGAAGTCGTGAGTTTCCCACCCATGTCCGGTGTGCGGTTCGCGGGATCGTCAAAGACGCGCTGCACCGCATTTTCGATCCGCCGCGCAGCGAACACCGTCTGCTCGTGCCCCAGCCACTCCAGCATCATCGCGGCGGAGAGGATGGTGGCGACGGGATTGGCGATGCCCTTGCCCGCGATGTCCGGGGCGGTGCCGTGCGAGGGCTGGAACACCGCGCAGTCATCGCCGATGTCACCGCTCGGTGCCATGCCCATCCCGCCGACGAGTCCGCCCGCGAGATCACTCAGGATGTCGCCGAACATGTTCTCCGTGACGATCACATCGAACGCCTGCGGCTTGCGCACCATGAACAGCGCCATCGCATCCACATACACACGCTCGGTCGCCACGTCGGGATACTGTGCGGCGATCTCATCGAAGATGCGGCGGAAAAATACCATCGAAGGCAGCACGTTCGCCTTGTCCACCAGCGTGCAATGGCGGCGGCGTTTGCGCGCCAGCTCAAACGCGAAACGAATCACACGCTCGCAGCCCTTCCGTGTGAGCCGCAGCACATCGCGCGCTTCGTCGCTCGAAGGCTGGGTGCTGAGCCGGGCCGAAAAAAGTCCCTCGGTGTTTTCACGCACGATCACGAAATCAATCTCACCAGCCTTGTAGCCCTTGAGCGGCGTGTCGTTGCCATGGAAGAGTTTGATCGGACGCGGCCCCGCGTAGAGGTCGAGCTTCTCGCGCAGATCAATCTGCGGCGTCATCTCCCGCCCATCCGGCCAGCGCACGCTCGGCAGCCCCATCGCACCCAGCAGCACCGCATCGGCCTCCGCGCACGCATCCAGCGCGGCCGCCGGAAGGGGATCGCCACCGCGCAGATACTCAGCGGCACCGACGGCGTATTCGCGAAAGCCGAAGGTCACTCCCGCCAGTTGCGGTTCGACGGCCTCGATCACGCGCACCGCCTCGCGCGTCACGTCCACCCCGATACCGTCACCGGGAAGAACTGCGATATTCAAATGGGACTGGGTCATCATGGCATCGGCTAAAAGAGGCGCGCGGGCGGCTGGTTTCGACCCTTCAGCATTAACGAAGGTTCTCTCCCGAGGCCATGTGGGTTTCCATATATTTTCTGTGGTTTTGCGGAGAGGTGCGATTAGGCTCGCGAGATGCCTGCTCGTCGCAAACCCGAGGCCCGGCCCGTCATCGCCCTGCTGGTCGAAACCTCCAACGCCTTCAGTCGCGAACTGCTCCACGGCGTGCGCGACTGGATGCGCGCGCACGGCTCCTGGGCCATTCACCTCTCCGAGCAAGGGCGCGGCAACCAGCCTCCCCCCTGGCTGAAACGCTGGAGCGGCGACGGCATCATCGCCCGCATCGAAAATGAAACCATCGCCTCCGCCGTCCGTGCCTGCGGCGTGCCCACGGTGAACGTGAGCGCCTCCGGCCTGGCCCCGGAGTATCCTGCCGTGATCAGCGACAGCGCCGCCATCGCGGAGCAAGCCGCCACGCACCTGCTCGAGCGCGGACTGCGCCATTTCGGTTATTGCGGCGATGCACGGTTCAGCTGGTCGCAACGTCATGGCGAAAATCTCGTCACCGCGCTCCGGGAGCGAGGCCACACCTGCGAGGTATTTCCGTGCGCGACCGGCGACAGTGCCGACTGGCGACGCGAGCAGTCTAAGCTCGCCCGCTGGCTCAAGTCCCTGCCGAAGCCGGTCGGCGTGATGACTTGCTACGACATTCGCGGACAACAGGTGCTCGACGTCTGCCGCGCCATGGGCCTGCGCGTTCCCGAAGACGTGGCCGTGATCGGACAACACAACGACGAACTGCTCTGCGAACTCTGCGATCCTCCATTGAGCAGCGTGATCCCCAACGCCCGCCGCGCCGGATTCGAGGCAGCAGCCCTGCTGGACCGGCTCATGCGCCGACGGGCCGTCGCCCGCAAACGGATCGAAATCCCGCCCATCGGAATCGCCACCCGCCAATCAACCGATCTCGTCGCCGTCGAGGACGAACGTCTGGCCCGCGCCATGCGGTTCGTCCGCGAGCACGCGCATGAAATGATCAGCGTGGAGGACATCGCCCGTGCCGCCGGAATCTCGCGCTCGTTGCTTGAAAGAAAATTCCGCGAAGCCTTCGGGCGTTCCCCGTGGGATCAAGTGTTGCAACTGCGGCTGCGCCAGGCCGAACAACTCCTCTCCCAAAGCCGCCTGAACATCGCCGAGATCGCCGAACGCACCGGCTTCGGAGCCCCCGAATACTTCAGCGCGGTCTTTCGCAAACTCACCGGAACCTCGCCCAGAGCGGCACGCAACCTACGAAGGTGATGGGCGCTCACCAGAAATCTGGCGCGCTATTGCCGGAAGCCCTTCTCCGTGCCGCCCCGTTTGCCATCGTCCTTGAGGGTGCCGGGTTTCCAGTCTCGGGCGATGTCGAGATCTGCGGCGACCTTGTCCGTCAACGCAGTCACGTCCACGTAACCGACGCGGTTGTAGAGGGCGGGGACATAATGGGCGTCGCGCATCGCGGCGTATCGCTTCCAGTGGGCCAGCGCATCGCCGAGGTGACGCAGCGCGGCGGCGTGCTCGAACCTGTCGCCATTCGCATCAAACAAAGCCAGCGCGCAGGCTCCGCGAATCTTTGCGGCGTAGTAGCGGCCCAGCCACGCCAGCGACTCGCAGTCGTTCACGGTTTTCTGGAGTTCGGCGTCGGCTTTCGCTGCTGCGCGGAGCGTGTCGAGTGCGGTGAAAGTTTCCAATGCTGAGCCGTCGAGAGCGGCGGCGATTTCGAGCGGCGTGGTTTCCGTCATCGGCTGGCGCTTGGTGAGGCGCGTGCGCCAGTCGCGGATGGTCAGCACGTTCGCGCCGGGCATGGAGCTTCCCTCCATGAAATGCTGCACGGTGTAGAAGCCCTTGCCTTTGCTCCGGCGATGGCTCCAGCACGCTTCGGGATACCACTTCAAATCAATGTCCCCCCAAAAGAAGCGCGTGGTCAGCGGCATGACTTGAGAGGCACCTTGCAGGGCGCGGAAGAGATGGGGTGACGAAGCCGTCGGATGCCGCGCGGCCAGCAATCGCTCGAAGTGGGAGTCCGGCAGCGAGGGATCGTAAGCCAGCCGCCCCCAGAGCATGAACGAATACCACTGCTTCTCCATCACCAGCGGGCGCGGGCCGGGGCTGGGATTGCGCTCCAGAAAGTCGCGTCCCCACACGTAGCCGTCCGGCCCCATGTAAAAACCCGCGATCTTGTCCGCCGGGGGAACGTTCAGAATGTATTCACGGGCGTAGGCGGGATCGCCAAAGCGGAAGGTGTAAATGTCGTCGTTTCGCACCGTGAGCCACGTCTTCCGACCCGGCGCGAGATTCTCCAGCAGCGGCTCGATGAAGGTCGGCTTCGCGATCGAATACATGTGCGCCACCGAGTATTTGAAACTGAACTCAAACGGCCCCGGATAGTCTTTGAAAGCGTCGAGGATGTCGCTCTGCGCGGTCCAGTGAAAGCGATGGATCATGCCGAACTCGCGCTTCGGCTCGTCCTTCAACGCATCGCGCACACCTTCGCCGTAGGTGTCCAACAGCGAGCCGATGGCACCGGCGAGCAGCGTGAGGAGGAGGAGGCGTTTCATGGGGTTCGAGGGGATGCGGCGAGATCGCGCCCTTCTCGAACCACCGCGGCGCACTTCAGTTGCGCGGCACCTACGCGATCAGTTCCTTGATCACTGTGCCGCCAAACTGGCTTAGCTGCTTGAAGCGGCCCGCGTGGTAATAAGTCAGCTTGTTGTCATCGAGCCCGAGCAGGCGCAGGAGCGTGACGTGGAAGTCGCGCACGTGCGCCTTTCCCTCCACCGCCGCCATCCCCAGTTCATCCGTCGCGCCGATGGTGTGGCCGGCGTTGCAGCCGCCACCGGCTAGCCACATCGTCATGGCGTTTGGATTGTGATCACGGCCGTAGGCGGTGCCGCCGCGCACGCCGTTGTCGGGCGTGCGGCCAAACTCGCCGCACCACACGATGAGCGTGCTCTCGAGCAGGCCGCGTTGTTTGAGGTCGGCGATGAGCGCCGCGATCGGCTGGTCCACGCCGCGCACGAGATTGCCGTGGGCGCGCTCGATGTAGTCGTGGCTGTCCCATGTGCCGTTGTAGAGCTGCACAAAGCGCACGCCCTTCTCGATGAGTTTCCGCGCAAGCAGGCACTTGCGGCCAAAGGCATCCGTGGCGTCCTGGCCGATGCCGTAGAGTGCCTTTGTCTTCGCGTCTTCCTTGGAAAGATCGAGCGTCTCCGGCACCTGCATCTGCATGCGAAAGGCGAGCTCGTAGTTGTCCATGCGCGCGGCGAGTTCGTCGTGGCCGGGATGCTGCGCGGCGTGCGCGGTGTTGAGCTTGGCGATGAGGTCGAGGTTCTTGCGTTGGCGCGCTTCGCTCACGCCGGCGGGCGGTGTGAGATCGAGAATGGGTGAACCTTTCGCGCGCAGCGGCGTGCCCTGAAAACTCGCGGGCAGGTAGCCGTTGCTCCAGTTCGCCGCGCCGCCCTGCGGGTAGCTGATCTCCGGCAGCACGATGAAGCCGGGCAGATCCTGGTTCACCGTGCCGAGGCCGTAGTTCACCCACGCACCGATCCCCGGATCGCCGCCGAAGCGGTTGCCGCAATTCATCTGATACATCGCCGTCGGATGATTCACGCTGTCAACATTGCAGCCGCGGTAGAAACAAATCTCATCCGCGACCTTCGCGAGGTGCGTCCAGTTCTCCGCCATATCCGCGCCGCTTTGCCCGTGCTTCGCAAAGGCGAACGGGCTTTTCACGTAGTAGCGCTTGCCGCTCTCCATCGCCGACTTCTGCTTCCCCTCGCGCACGAACTCCTGAAGGTGCATCTCCGCGAGCTTTGGCTTTGGGTCGAAGGTGTCGATGTGCGACGGCCCGCCTTCCATCATCAGGAAGATCACGTTCTTCGCCTTCGACGGAAAGTGACCCGCGTGTGGCGCGAGCGGATTCTTTTTCTCCTCCGCCGCGAGCAGCGAGGTGAAGGCGAGACTCCCGATGCTCGCGCCGAGGCTGTAAAGAAACTCGCGGCGCGTCGGCGCATGCAGCGCGCGCGATCCGGCGCAGGGAAAGAATGGTTTAGTAAACATAAGCGAACTCGTTGGCATTCAGCAGCGCTAGGCAGACATCGGCGAGGGCGCGCGTGCGGGCGGGGACGTCGGATGGCTGCAGGTCGGGCACGAAGTCGGCGTAGGCGTGCAGCTTTTCCTGGAAGGCGAATTTCTCACCGGTGTTTTCCTCGACGGCTTCGCGGCGGACTTCGAGCGGCGGCTTCGGAGATGCGGGCGCGGTGTCGCCGATCAGCGCGGTGATCTCGCGCCAGTGGGTGAGGCTGCTTTGCAGTTCCTCGGCGCGCGGCGCGCGGGAGAAGGTGAGCTGGAAGCAGCGCGTGATCGCTTCCTCGTCGGTCTTCGTTTCCTTCACGGCGCGATTCGCGAGCGCCAGGGCGCGGGCGTGGCTGCTCAATCCATTGAACAGGCTGAAGACCTGTGGCGTCACCGTGCTGGCTTCGCGGCGCTCGCAGGAGAAATCCGGCGCGGGCGCGTTGAAGACTTCCTGCATCGGGTCGGTGAGACCGCGCAGCTTCAGCGCGTAGAGCGAGCGGCGATGGCGCTCTGCGGGCAGGGGATTCGGCACCCATGCGGAGGCAAAGGTGCCCATGACCTGGCGCGGCTGGAGCGCGGCTTCGAGATTGATCTCGGGGCGATTAGGGATGCCGCCGAGCGTGGGGTTGAGTTCGCCGGTTGCGGCGAGCATGGCGTCGCGGAGCTCTTCGGCGGTGAGGCGGCGCGGGTGGAAGACGGCGTAGCTGGTGCCGGTCGGATCCTTTTCCGCGAGCAGCTTGCGATCGGGATGAATGCTGCCGCGCCGATAGACCTCGGAATTCATGATAACCCGGTGCATCGCTTTGAAGGACCAGCCTTGCTCGACAAAGGTCGCCGCCAGCCAGTCGAGCAACTCGGGATGCGTGGGTTTCTTGCCGGTGCTGCCGAAGTTGTTCGGATTCCCCGCGATCGGCTGGTCGAAGTGCCAGAGCCAGATGCGGTTCACGATCGCGCGCGTGGTCAGCGGATTCTCCGGGCTCGCCACCCACCCGGCGAAGGCCTTGCGTCGGCCTTCGATCGCCTCGGGAATCATCGGCGGTTGCTGCCCGGCAACCACACTCAGCACGCCGGGCTTCACCTTCGCGCCCGAGCCAAAGGGATCGCCGCCAGTGAGGATGCACGTCTCTTCGAGTTCGCCATCGGTCATGCGATCCTGCGGCATGCGGATTGGTTGATAGACCGAGCTGACCTGCGGCGTCCGTCCGTTATAGACCGAAAAAGCAAACGGCTCGTAGCGCTCCAGTTCCCACTTCAGCCGCTCCAGGCCTTTCCGCGCGACCCGTTCATTGCCGTAGTCCTCCGGCGCGAAGCCGACGAGCTTCGGCGGATACTGTTCTTCCGGAAGGCCCCGCTTTTGCAGAGCCGCGCGCGCGGTTTCAAAGACGCCGGTGAAGGTGCGCCCCTTCTTCATCTTGCCGCCGCCGCTCACAAACGTGCGTGCCGATTTCACCGCTGCATCCCAAGCCGTGCGGTCGAGCTTCTTGTCCGCAAACCATTGCTCCGCATTCGCGAGCAGCTTCTCGTTGAGCACGGCCAGCGTCGCCATGTGCTCGGCGAAGCGCGCTTCGAGATACTTCTTCTCGGCAAACCCCGCGGCATTTTCCACCGGCAGGAATGGCGCGGCGCGCTCGGAAAGCTGCGTGGTCGCGAAGACGGCCTGGATGGAATAGAAGTCGCGCGTCGGCACCGGATCGAACTTGTGATCGTGGCAGCGCGCGCATTGCAGCGAGTGCGCCATAAACGTCTCGCCGACGCTGTTGGTCACGTCGTCGAGGAAACGCTGGCGCGCGACCTTCGCCACTTCCATCCCGGTCAACTCCCACGGCCCCATGCGCAGAAAGCCGGTGGCCACGAGCTTTTCGGGATCGTTTGGCGCGATCTCGTCGCCGGCGATCTGCTCGCGGATGAACTGGTCGTAAGGCTTGTCGCTGTTGAACGCCCGCACCACGTAATCGCGATAGCGCCACGCATTACCGCGCTCGTAGTCATTGGCGAAGCCGCTGCTGTCCGCGTAACGCGTGACGTCGAGCCAGTGCTGGGCCATGCGCTCGCCGTAGTGCGGCGACGCGAGCAGACGCTCGACGACCGCGGCAAACGCCTCGGTGTCCGTCCGCGGGTCTTTCAGGAACGCCTCCACTTCCTCCGGCTTCGGCGGCAGGCCGATGAGATCAAACGTCGCGCGGCGAATGAGCGTCGCGCGATCCGCCGCCGGCGCAGGCGGAAGCCCGGCCGGCATCTTCGCAGCGATGAGGGCGTCGATGGGATTGCCGCTCGCCACATGTGGCCTGGGCTTCTTCACGGGCTGATACGCCCACAGGCCCTCGGGTTTGTATTTCCGATTCGTCCACTCCGCCGCGAGTCCGCCGCTGGTCTTCATCGGCCGACCATCTTCCGCCGCCCACTTCTCCGCATTCGCCTTCGCGATGGCTTTCCCTCGCGCCTCATCCGGCCACGGCGCGCCGCCCGCGATCCATTCTTTGATCCAGGTGATCTGCTCCGCGGAGAGCTTGTCCGCCTCCTTCGGTGGCATCGGCTCCCACTCATCTTCATGCGCCCGCGTGACGGCGAGATAGAGCGGGCTCTTCTCCGGCTGCCCCGCGACGAAGCCCGGCTCCTCACTCTCTCCGCCTTTCAACGTGGCCGCGCGGGTGCGCATATCCAGCCCGCCCTTGATCTTCTTCTCATCGTCGCCATGACACGCGAGACACTTCTCATGAAACAACGGCGCGATGCGGCGCACAAACAACGCCTCCGAATCCTCAGCATGGAGATGGGGGACCGCCAGCAGAGCAAGCAGGGCGACTCTGCCAGTCATGAAACGAGAGAGATCACGGTGATGTTGCATCGGATTGATGGGTCGGCTCAGCGGTTCTTGAGGTGCTGCGCAAAGAACAAATCGCAGGCGGCCACGCAGGTGTCGAATGATGTCTGCTGGGCGAGGAAGGCGTGCGGAGCCTGCGAGATGCTCGTGAAGCCGGTGGGGATGCCGAGCTTTGCCAAATCGGCGCGAATGTCATCGGCGTGCGTGCTGGGGTCGTCGAGTTCGCCGGCCATGAAGGCGAGCGGCGGATCGGCTTTGTCGAGATGATGCCGCGGCGAGGCGAGCGCGTAGGTTTGCGGGATCTCGTCGAGCGTGCCGCCGAGGAATGGGCGGTAGTGCGGATTGCCGGGTGCGGCGGAGAGCGCGCGAATGCGGTCGGTCTCCAGGTCGCTCTGCGCGCCCATTGCCACGCACGCCTGCACGGTGCTCGATTGATCCGCGTTGCCGCCGTCCCCTTCGAGTTCCTTCACGCCACCGCTCGTCGCGAGCAGCGCGGCGAGATGTCCGCCAGCGGAGAGGCCGGTCACGCCGATGGCTTTCGGGTTCACGCCATACTTCGCCGCATTTGCGCGCAGCCAGCGCACGGCGGCTTTGCAATCCTCGATCTGGGCCGGAAACTTTTTCTCGCCGGACAAACGATAGCTTATCGTGACGGTCACATAGCCGCGGGCCGCCAGCGCTTGCGCGAGGGGTGCGATGTTGGCGCGCGTGCCTTGAAACCAGCCGCCGCCGTGGATGCATACAATCGCCGGCAATGCCGCTCCGCGTTCCTTCGGCCGGTAAAGATCCAACTGCAACTCGCGTTCACCGTAACGCGCGTAGGTGATGTTGGGATTCGCTTCGAGTTGCTCGATCGTCTCAGCGGGAATCACGGTGCGCTGAGCGGCCGGTTTCGCCTTCGCTTCCGCGGCGTTCAACCGGGAGAGAACCAGGGCACTGAGGAGGAGCAGGTAGAGTGGGAGTTTCATAAAGGCAGTCGTTATTTCTGGGGTGTGCAGTTCAAATCGCCTACCGACACGGTGACGCCGTTACCGAAGTTTCCCCAGCCATTCAGTTGCACGTAGAGCTTCCACTTTCCGGGAAATGGCGGGACGTGCGTGAAACGATAGGTCCGCCAGTCGCCGGTCTTCTCCAGCACCTGATCCACCGGGCCATACCAGGTGCGCGACGCTTCGTGGTAGATACCGTAGTTGACGATGGGCGCGGGCGAGTCGGGCGCGAAATTGTCCCAGCGCATCCGGCAGCGCACCTCGTAGCGCGCGCCTTCGCGCAACTCGACGTGCTGCCACATCTGGGCCGACTCGAAGTTCGACGTGGCCTTGCCCATCGCCATCGTGACAAAGCGCTGCTCGCCGGACGTGACCACCTGACCGGAGATACCGTTGCCGCCCATGTTCGCGAAGAACCACGGCGGGGAAATCGCGCCGGGCTGCTGGCGTGAAAAGTCACCGTCGCTCACCCGCTCGCCGCGCGCATCCGTCTCCAGCTTCGCCGGTGTTTCGTTCAGTTCAAAATCATCCAGAAGCACCGTCGTCTCCGCCGGTTTCTGATTCGGCAGCAGCGAGACGTAAACCAGCGTGCGCTGCGCAGGGTCGGTGGCAAGGAAACGGAAGGAGAGTCTGCGCCATTGGTTGTCAAAAAGCCATTGATCGCGCCCGGCGAAGTCACCGGTGCCCTCGCGATGCCGCGCCCAGAAAGAGACGATCGCCGAGCGATGCCCGCTCGTCGCGCTGGCTTCCGGCGGCGCGGTGCCCGGTCCATCCGGCCAGCGGACCCAGACGCTCGCCTCGTATTCATTCTCCGCGCTCAATTTCAGCCGCTGCCCCACGGTGACAAATTCGAAGCCGACCGTGTCTGATGGGATGGAGAGCGCGAGGCACTTTTTCCCCGACTTCGCCTTGGCCATATCTTCGACACAAGACACCGCGAGCCGCGGCCTGATGGTCTCGCGCCCCGTCTGCTGGACCTCCCATCCACCCCGAACGCCCGTCGCGGCCATCGCGCCCGCAGGCGTGGACTCAAAACCGGAGTCTCCCAGCAGTTGAGATTCTCCTGCCCCGGCGCGGCTTGAGAATCCAGCCGTCAACGCGCAGAGCAGGCTCGCGAACCGAACGAGTTTTCGGAACAGGTTCATTTTAGGGAGTGAGCTTCAGCCACGCGTCGATGTTGTCAGAGGCAGTGCGAATCTGTCCGGGTAACGGCTGCTTGGGACCGGGGAGATAAAGCACGGGTGAAATTTCCTTATGAAACTTGTGATCAAACGCGCGCGCCTTCTGCAGCAGGCTGGCGACGACCTCAGGATGCTCTGCGGCGACATCGGTTTGCTCGCCGATGTCGCCGTCGAGGTTGTAGAGAGTCGCCTTGGGCCACAGGCGGTGCTGGCGCTCGAAGAGTCCGGGTTGATGTTCGAACCAAAGGCTCGGCACACGCGTCGCCGGCAGTTCGGTGATGGGCACGATCAGTTTCCACGGACCTTCGCGCACCGCCTGAAGTTGCACGCCGAAGTAATCGAACAACGCGCGTGACTCGTCCGGTCCCGCGGTTCCGAAAAGAGTGCTGCTGGCGTCGCGGCCATCCAGCGTGACCCCGGCGGGAAGGGTCGCGCCGGCGAGCCTCGCGAACGTCGGCAGGAAATCCATCGTGGACCACATGCTGCGGTCGTCGCGCCCGGCGGGAATTTTTCCTGGCCAGCGAGCGATGCACGGAACGCGGATGCCGCCCTCGAACGTCGAGCCTTTGCCGGCGCGCAACGGGCCGTTGCTGCCGCCGTTCGATCGTCCGGGAAAGCGCGCATTCGGGTTCGGTTTCTTGCCGCGAAGATTCGCGCCGTTGTCCGAGGTGAAGATGACCAGCGTGCGTTCATCGAGGCCGAGTTCCTTCAACACGTCCAGCACCCGACCGGTGCTCCAGTCGAGTTCCTCAATCGCGTCGCCGTAAATGCCGTCCTTCGATTTGCCGACGAACGCGGGCGACGCGTATTGCGGGATGTGCGGCATCGTGTGCGCGAGGTAGAGAAAGAATGGCCGCTCGCGATTCCGGTGGATGAAGTCCACCGCGCGCTCGGTGTAGCGTTGCGTCAGCATTGCCTGATCGACGGGTGCCTCCACCACGCGATCGCCGTCGCGGAGTTGCAGCGGCTCGAACATGCTGAGTTGCATGAATGGCCGCCCGACTTCCCATTCCTCCGTGTCGTTGGTGTGCAGCAAGCCGAAGAACTCGTCGAAGCCCTGCTGCTGCGGACGCATCTCTTTGTGCCAACCGAGATGCCATTTGCCGACACAGGCGGTCGCATAACCCGCAGGCTTGAGGACTTCCGCGATGGTCACTTCACTGGCTGGCAACCCGGTGTGCTCGCCGGGAAACAAGACGTAAGGCACCCCGCATCGTGCCGGCAGACGACCCGTCAGCAACGCGGCGCGCGACGGGCTGCAAAACGGTGATGCGACATAGAAGTTGGTGAAGCGCACACCCTCCTTCGCCATTCGATCGATGCGCGGTGTCGCGATGACTTTCGAGCCGTAGGACCCGAGATCGCCGTAGCCGAGGTCATCGCAGTTGATGACGACGATGTTTGGCGAAGCGGCATGAGCGAGGGCGACGGACGCGAGGATTAGGAAGGGAAGGAGACGTTTCATTCCGGTCTGCCTTGTTGGAAAATGGTCTGGAGTTCGGCGGGGTTTAATACGGAGCCGTAGATCGCGAACTCGTCGATCGCGCCGTTGAGATTGCGGATGGGGGCTTCGTGATTCGGAGTGGGCAGGCCCCAGTTGCCGATCTCGCAGGGACCGAAGGTGATCTCGCGTCCGGGCTGATGTTGTGCGCTCACCTCGCGGCTGACTTCCGTGCCGTCGAAGTATTGGACGACGCTCCCGGTTTGATTGTCGTAAGTCACGGCAACGTGATGCCAGCGCCCGATGCTGTCGGCGGTGAAGACGGGTTTGCTGAAATACATCTGGTTCCACCGGGCGCCTTTTGGCGCAGCGTCCGGGCGATACATGATGGAAAACATCAGGCTGCCACCCTCGTGGATCTGCCAGTGCGGCTCGCCGTTCTCGTAGCCGTCGGTGAGGAGCAGGCCGTTGTATTTCTTGTCCACGGCATCGACCTTCACCCAGCAGGAGAGCGTGAGTGCTTGGTAAGTGCCATCGAGGTTGATCCGCACGCGGTCACCGGGGCGTTTGAACTCGAGCGCCTCCTTCCCCGGCCAGCGGCCTTCGGTCCAGCGCGCACCCACGGCTCCGCCAGCGCGCTGCTTCTGGCGCGGCTCCGCGAAGTTGTTGACCAACCGGTCCCAGCGATCGTCCTCCCAGTGCTTGAAGGTGTAATAGGCGATCAGGCGCGGATCGCTGCGCGTCTCCTTCGACCACGCCTGCCACTGCTCAAAGCGGCGCTGCTGACGCTGCCGGATGAGACCTTGCAGCTCGCTGATCGGCAGGAAGTCGGCAGTCGTCTGGCCGAGCGTCATGCCTTCCTTCAGACTCGCGGGCGGCTGGTCGGTGTGGGCGATGACCTCGCCCTCGAAGACATGCACGGCGCTGGTGTCATTCATCACGTTCAGCGCGAACTCGGTGCCGAGGTCTTCCAGCTTCATGCCGGGCGCGTGCAGGAGGAATCCCTTCGCGGCGGGCGGCACATGCATCCGCACGCGACCGCTCAGGCAGCGGGCTTCCCAGGCCGAGATGATTTCGATCTCAGCCGCGCCCTCGATCAACGCCGTCGCGCCGCTGAAGAACTCGATCTGCGCGAGACCTTTCGCGAGCCGGATCGTCCCGGGCGCGATGGTGTCTCCGCTGCGCAGGATGTTTTGCGTGAACTCCGCATCGAGCGTCTGGCTGAGCATGGCAACACCGCGATTGGTCTCCTCAGCCCTCGCCGTCGCCGTGCCGGGCCGGTGGGTGCCGAGGAAGAATGCGCCGACGCAGAGCAGCGCCGCCAGCGATGCGGCGAGCGCGAGCGTGGCGGGCTGACGCCACCGGGGTGTGGTCGGTATCGCGAAGGTTGGCGCAGCGGTCGGCATCGTGCGTTCACGCAGCGCCGCATCGAGCCGCGCGTGCTGGCGGAAGCGGCTGCGCGCTTCCGCACTGTCGCGGAGCAGCGCGTCGAGTTCCGCCGCCTCGCTGGCATCGAGAGCGGGCTGGCTCCATTTGAGGATCAGCGAATCGAGCCGATCCAGGTTCACGCTTCCACCTCCTTCATCTGCGTCTCGATGCACGAGAGCAGCGCCGCGCGCAGCCGCTGGATGGTCTTGTAAAGGGCCTGCGCACTCTTCCCCGTCTGCGCCGCGACCTCGTGGAATTTCACGCCGGGCCGATACGAAGCATCGAGCAACTCGCGCTGTGGCACCGGGAGTTTCGCGAGGCAGACTTCGAGCGCACTCCGCTCCCGCTCCAGGGCCGGAGCTTCCTCGAGGCCTTCATCCGCGATGAGATCGAGCACTTCCTCCGAAAGGATCAGCGGACTGCGTGCGTGTTTGCGCCGGAGCTTCAGCGCTTCAAAGCGGGCGATGGTCAGGAACCAATTCAGGAAACTCGTCCCGGTCTCAAACTGCTCGAACTTCCGCCACGCGACGAGGCTCGCCTCCTGCAGCGCGTCATCCACGTCCGTCCACGACGGGAGTAGCGAATGGAGGAAACCACGAGCGCGGGTTTCGTGGGCGAGGAGATGGCGGACGAAGGCTTCGTAGCGATCGGGCGCGGGGGGCGGGGGAGGCATGGTGATTGAGAATCAAACCAGACCGCCGCCGCGGTGAAACGTGGACAAACTTTCCGTGGATCGCCCCCGGAAAAAACGAAACCGCCGGTCGGAAGAGCCGACCGGCGGTTTCAAAATGAAGGAATAGCCGCCGACCGAATCAGGCTTCCGGCTTGGTCTTGCGCAGACCGATGACCTTGTCACCGGCCTTGAACTGGCCGCGCTTCTTGAGCAATTCGACGCGCTCGAAACGTTTCAGGACGTTGCGCTTGGCGGCGATGGTGCTGGCTCCTTTGAGGCTGCGATGTTGGGACATAAAATCGGATGAGTATTGCGGAAAGGGCGGCGACTATAGGTGCGGGATTTCGGGGCGCAATGCTAATTTCCTCTTCCGCCCGCGCGCCTGCGGGGAGGCAGGAAAATGGCGCTTCCGGGGGAGAACGCCAAACTTCAAACGCCAAACGCCAAACGCCAAACGCCAAACGCAAAAGGAGGGAAGGTCGCGAGTGCGGAGCTCCTTTGGAGTTTGAAGTTTGGTGTTTTCCGCCGCGCCAGAACGCGGTGCGACCCTCTTTCAAGCACACCCGCTTCCCTACCGACCGGTCGCCGTCGCGATGGCATTCCGCAGCGTCGCGACGTTGAAGGGCTTGCCCACCACGAGGTCAACGCCGGCGGGTTTTTCACCCGCGCTGGTCATGAGATCGCCGAAGCCGGTGAGCAGCACGATCGGCTGCGCCGGGCTCAGCTTCCGGATCTCCGCAGCGAGTTCGTCGCCATTCATCTCGGGCATCGCGCGGTCCGTGAGTACGAGATCAAATTCCCCTGCGCAAAATTTCTCCAGGCCATCGCGACCGTTTACCGCGAGCGTTACGGTGTGCTGGTCTTCGGTGAGATAGACGTCGATGACCTCCCGCACGAGCGGTTCATCTTCCACCACGAGGATGCGTAGCGGGCCGCCCGCTTCCTTGACGACGTTCTGCGCTTCGGGGGCGCGCGCATTTCTCTCCAGCGGCAGGGAAATGGCCACGGAGGTGCCGCTTCCGAGTTCGCTTTTGATGTCGAGCTGGCCCTCATGCCGGCGGACGATGCCATAGACGCTCCCGAGGCCGAGGCCGTTGCCCTCCTCTTCCTTGGTGGAAAAGAACGGCTCGAGGCAATGCAGGCGCACTTCTTCGCTCATGCCCACGCCATCGTCGGCGACCGTGAGGACCATCCAGCGGCCCTGGACGGCCGTGCGGATGACGATCTGGCCGCGCTTCAAGATCGCGTCCACGCTATTGAAGATGAGGCTGACGAGTAACTCGCGCAGCTCCTGTTCGTTGCCGGGGACGGTCGGCACATTCCCGAGTTCCGTGCGGACGTCGATGGTGATCCCGGCGGCGAGGGCCTGATCTTTCCAGCGCGGCTGGGTGATCGAGACCACCTGACGGACGAGGTCATTCACCACCACGGCGGTCACGTATTCATTCGCGTCGCGGTAGCGGGAAAATTCCCGCAAGCGGCTCGTCACGCGCTCGCTCTCCTTGGCCGACGTGAGGATCATTTCCAGATAGCTGCGCACCTTCTCCTGATCCGCGAGCAACTCGGGCTTCATGAGTAGCAGCTCGGTGAAGCCGAGGATGGGCGCGAGGGCGTTATTGAAATCGTGCGCCATGCCGTGCGCCATGCGACCGAGCGCGTGCATCCGTTCGCGGCGGATCACCTGATCCTGCGTGGCCTCGAGCCGGCTGAGCGCGTCGGCCAGGGAGCGATTGGATTCCACCACGGACTCCTCGGCCTTCTTCCGCTCGGCGACTTCCTGCTGGAGACGGATGTTCATCTCGAGGAGCGCGGCGGTGCGATCGGCCACGCGGCGCTCGAGGTCTTCGTTGTTCCGCTTGAGTTGAAGCTGCACGCGCTTGCGCTCCACGGCGTACTGCAGCGCGCGGATGAGGAGCAAATTGTCGAACCGTCCTTTCACCAAATAATCTTGAGCACCGAGCCGCACCGTCTCGATGGCCAGCGCCACATCCTGGATGCCGCTGAGCACCACGATCGGCAGCTCCGGCACCAGCTCGGCGACGCGCAGGAAAGTCTCCATGCCCTCGCTGTCCGGCAGCGAGAGGTCGGCGATCACGAGATGGATGCCGCCCCGTTTCAGGCGCGCCAGCGCCGCCTTGAGCGAAGTCTCGACGTGCAGGGAAAAGTGCGTGGTCTCGGCTTGCCCGAGGAGTTGGGAGAGGAGCCGCGCGTGCTCGGGATTGTCCTCGATGAGGAGGGTCTCGACGATCTCGTCAAACATCGCGTTCAGCGGACGAACGGCTCGGTGCCGCGTCACTGCGGTCGTGGCCTGGAGTGCGGATAGGCGCCATGATACGTGGGAGTAGCTACGCCCTTTTCCTACCACGCACTGGGTTTTGTGCACCCTGCAATTGTGAATTTCGCTTGGTGCCGCGAACCCGCCGGGGCTATACGCCGCGCCATGCCCGCCATCACCCAAGACCTTCGCGACCTGGAGATTCCCGAGATCGCCACCTTTTCCACCACGCCGGGCGGGTTGCCGCGACTGGACGTGCATTCGCCGCTCGCGACTGCGGAGATCTATCTGCACGGCGGTCACGTTGCGCGCTTTCAACCGACGGGCAGCGCGCCGGTGCTTTTCATGAGTGCGGCAAGCCACTTCGCCGCAGGCAAGCCGATCCGCGGCGGTGTGCCGATTTGCTTCCCGTGGTTTGGGCCGCGCGCGGGGCATCCGGAATCGCCGATGCATGGTTTTGCCCGCACCAAGACCTGGCGGATCGAGTCGCTCACGCAGTCCGCGGATGGCGTGGTGAATGTGGTGCTCGCGCTGGCGGCCGATGACGCCACGCGAGCGCACTGGTCGCACGACTTCGTCCTGCGTCATCGGATCGCGATCGGGACGGAACTGCGCATGACCCTTGAAGTTGAAAACACTTCCGCGACCGCGTTCACTTTCGAGGAAGCGCTGCACACTTATTTTGCCGTCGCGGATGTGCGCGAAGCGACCGCTATCGGTCTCGAAGGAGCCAGCTACCTGGATAAGACCGATGGCTTCAAGACGAAGACCGTCGGCGCGGAGCCGCTGCGTTTCACCGGAGAAACGGACCGCCTTTTCCCGCAGCACCACGGCACCTGCGTGATTGCGGATCGCCCCACGGCGCGGCGCATCGTCATCGAGAAATCCGCCTCCGCCACGACCGTCGTCTGGAATCCGTGGATCGCGAAAGCCGCGGCCATGGCGGACTTCGGCGACGACGAGTGGCCGCAGATGCTCTGCATCGAAACCGCGAATGCCGGCGCGGATGCCGTGACGCTCGCGGCCGGTGCGCGGCATGCGCTGACGGCCGTGGTGCGGGTGGAGTGAATGAGGGCCAATGACCAATGACAAATGGCAAAGGCGCTGATCCACTCGTCCTTCGTCATCCGGCATTGGGCATTTACCATTTGCCATTTGTCATTGGCCATTTCCTCTCCGGTCCGCGCGCAAGATCCCGCGCCGCTGCGCACGCTCACCACGGCGGCGGAGTTGCGCGCCCTTTCCGCGGAAGACGCCGCGCTGCTTTATCCGGTGCGGCTGCGCGCAGTGGTCACGCTGGTCGCGCCGGAGCGCACCGTCTTTCTGCGTGACGATACCGCCGCCACTTTCCTGGCGGCCCGAAAGCCCGCTCACGCAGTTGCTCAAGGTGACGTGGTCGAAATCGTGGGCGTCTCCTACCCCGGGCTCTACGTCACCGGCGTCACTGCGCAGCAGATCCGCGTCGTCGGAAAAGCGCCGCTGCCCGCCGCGCTGCCCATCACCTTCGAGCGGCTCGCCTCTGGCCGCTTCAATTACGAGTGGGTCGAAGTCCGTGGCATCGTGCGCAACTTCACGCCGACCGAGGAAAACGGCGCCTCGCTCTCGCTCGCCATGGGTGATGGCCGCCTCTCCATCCTCGCGAACGCCGCGACCGGCGGCGACGACGGCCTGCGCTTCGTCGATGCCGAGGTGCGGGTGCAAGGTCTCGCCGCTGGATTCATCAATGACAAACGGCAGCTCGTCGCGCCGCAGCTTCGCATCGCGGATCTCGCGACCATCGCCATCGAGCAGCCCGCGCCGGAAGATCCCTACGCGCTCCCGATCACCCCAGCCGCGCATCTCCTGCGCTTCAATCCCGCCGGGGCTCCCGGCCACCGGGTGAAAATCCGCGGCACCGTCACGCACCACGTGCCGGGTCGCGCGCTCTTTTTGCGCGATGAGCAGCTCGGGCTCTTCGTCGAGACCATCCTGCCCGATGCGGTGAATGTGGGCGCTGTCGTCGAGGCGCTCGGCTTCCCTGAGATGGGCGCCTACAGCGCGCAGTTGCGCGACGCCGTCTTCCGCGTCGTCGCGGAGGAAAAATCACCCGAACCCCTCGTCACCACGTCCCGCGAGTTGCTCGCCGGCACGCACGACGCCGATCTCGTGCGACTCGAGGCCGACCTGCTCGAAGTCCTGCGCAGCGCGGACGACCTCGTGCTCCTCCTGCGCGCGGATGACACGCCGCTCCAGGCGCGGCTGGATTTTTCGCAGGTGGAAACGCTCGGTGCGCTGCGAGTCGGCAGCCGCCTTGCGCTCACCGGCGTGGCGCGCGTGGGACAGGTGGATTTTCGGCCCGGCGGTTTCCGCACCAAGGCGCGTACCTTCGAGCTGCTGCTGCGGCACGCGGATGATGTGCGCGTTTTGCACGCCCCTTCGTGGTGGACGGCGCGCCGGCTCGGCAATGCCGCGGGCGTGCTGCTGCTCCTGGTGGTCGCCGCGCTCGCCTGGGCCGCCGCCCTCCAGCGCCGGGTGCGGGCGCAGACGGCGATCATCGGCGAGAAGCTGAAATCCGAAGCCGCGCTCGAAGAACGCCAGCGCATCGCTCGGGAATTTCACGACACCCTGGAGCAGGAACTCGTCGGCCTTTCCCTCCGCCTCGACGCTGCCGCGCCGAAGGTCAGCGATGAAAAGCCGCGGGAGCTGCTCGAAGGTGCGCGCCGCCTCGTGCAGCGCATCCAGGACGAAGCACGCGGCTTTCTCTGGAACCTGCGCGACCGCTCGCTCGAAGCCACCACGCTGCGCGACGCCATCGCACTCGCCGTCGCCGCGCGGGGCGCGGAGAGCGCGATCGAAGTCCGCACCGCTGGCGAGCCGCGCCGACTGCCGGGCCGCATCGAGCACGAGCTCCTCCGCCTCGCCCAGGAAGCCACCGCCAATGCCGTGCGCCACGGCCAGGCCCGCAGGATCACGATCACCCTCGCCTACACGCCCGACGCTCTGCGGCTGAGCATCGCCGATGATGGCATCGGCTTTGACCCGGCTCGCGAAGGCGCGAAGCCCGGCCACTTCGGCCTCACTGGAATGCGCGAGCGGGTGAAGCGGCTCGGGGGGGAATTTGTGCTGCAAAGCGCGCCGGGAGAGGGGACGACGGTGGAGGTGACGGTGAAAATTTCGGAGGAACATCGAACATCGAACGTCGAACGCTGAACATCGAACGAAGAGAGCCCGCCCAGTTTCGCGCCTTCCCTCGTTCAAAGTTCGATGTTCGATGTTCAACGTTCGATGTTCTGCTCCTCTTAACCCCATGCCCAAGCCCAAGCCTCTCCGCGTCCTCGTCGCCGATGACCACCACGTCGTCCGCAGCGGCATCGCGGCCTCCATCGGCCTGGAGGATGATCTCGCCGTCGTCGCGGAGGCCGATTGCGGCGAGCAAGTCGTCGCGCAATACCGCGCCAGCCAGCCGGACGTGGTGCTCATGGATCTGCGCCTGCCAGGCATGAACGGCATCGAGGCGACGGCGGCACTCCTGCGCGAAATCCCGGAGGCGCGGGTCATCATGTTCACCACCTTTGAAGGCGACGAAGACATCTACCGCGCCGTGCAGGCCGGCGCGCGCGGCTACTTGCTGAAGTCTGCCCCGCGCGAAGATCTGCTGCGCGCCATCCGCACCGTCGCCGCCGGTGAGCGCTTTCTCCCGCCCGCGCTCGCCAGCCGACTCGCCGAGCGCATGGCGACCAATGACCTCAGCCCGCGCGAACTCGAAGTCCTGCAACTCATCGGCCGCGGCCGCAGCAACAAGGAAATCGGCAGCGCCCTCGGCATCACCGAGGACACCGTGAAGCGGCACATCACGAATCTTTTCGCCAAGCTCCGCGTCATGGACCGCACGCAAGCGACGACCGAGGCGATCCGCCGCGGGATCATCCGGCTGGATTAGGTGGATGGCGCGCCTTCCCAAGGAGCAGGGGCGCCCCCGCCCCCAGAAGCTACTCGGGGCGTGGGCGCCCCTGCTACTTGCCAGCGCTGCGACCGCGACACCCACTAAAGTGGGAGCCTTCGGTCCCACCTTTGCGCGCGTGCTTTTCGGGTCCAGCGTTCTAGTGTTCCCGCCATGCAAGTTCCCCGCTTCGCCACCGCGCTCTACTTCGCCGCGACGACCGTTCTCTCCGCTGGGTCCTATGACGACCTCGTTGCCAAAGACCAGCCCGTCGAACACTGGAGCTCGAATCCCGCCAAGACCGAATCCTTGCTCACTGGCGGCGCGGAGATCACCGAAGGGCCGCGTCCTCCAGACTACCCGCATTTCGGCGCGCAAAATCACGCGCTGCTTTTGCACAAACCCGGCGCGAGTCTGCGCTTCACGGATCCCGGCGAGGAGAGCATTTACGATTTCAAAAAGGGCGACAGCATCACCCTCGAAGCCTGGGTGCAGTGTGAAAAGCTCGGCAACGGGCACGGCGTCTATCTCGTCGGCAAAGGGCGCACGGGCCAGACCGAGCAACCTGCGCACAATCAAAACTGGGCGCTGCGGCTGCGCGAAGGTGATGGCAATGCGCGGGTGAGTTTCCTTTTCCGCGACGAACGCAACGCCAACAAAGCGAGCGAAGAATTCTGGCATCGCTGGACGGCGAACGCGGGCTTCCTGCCCGGCGAAGGCTGGCACCACGTCGCGGTCAGCTACACCTTTGGCCAGCCGGAAAGCATCCGCGGCTATCTCGACGGCGCGGAGGTGAAGGGTGATTGGGACATGGGCGGCGCGACGGAGTTCGGCCCGTGGGTGGACGATGGCGATGTGTGGGTCGGCTCCGCGCAGGGCGGCGCGGCGGGCGCGAGTCTCTACGGGCGGCTGGATGAAGTGGCCATCTTTCGCACGGCGCTCCCCGCGGCGACGCTGAAGGCGCGCTTCCTCCAGAGTGCAACGGCGACGGCCGCGAAGCCTGCACCGCAGCTCCCTCCCGTGGTGCTCGCGGATTTGCCGCAAGGCGCGGTGCGCGTGGAAATCTTTGAGCACAGCGCCTCCGAGATTGATCGTCCCGCTGGCGAGTGGACCGTGAATGACTCCGACACCGCGAAAGACGGCGCCGGCACCGCGGCCTCGTGGACGAATGTCCCGACGGTGAAGACCGAAGAGTGGACGGAGCCCGCCTTTGCCCTCGCGGAGATCATCGCAAAATATTCGCCGCGCGGAGTGCGTCGAGATCGCTCGATTCCCTTTCTCGTGCGGCTGGCGGGCGTGGTGACGCTGCCGCCCGGGGAGCACCGCTTCCTCGTGCGCGCGCTCCGCGGCGGACGGCTCACGATCGATGGCAAGGTGGTCGCGACTTCCGACTTCACACCCAAAGCCACGGGGCCGTCGCGCGCCTCGGATGCCGAGGTCGTGGAGGATCAACTGGAGCGGCAACTCGTCAAAGAAGCGCCGGTGCTGCCTCCCGGTCATAGCGAAGCGATGGCCACGGTGCAGGGCGATGGCCAGCCGCATGTCATCGTCTTCGAGACCTTCGTCGGCGGGAAAAATCTGCGCCCCGAACTCGGCACGCCAAGCGTGAGCGTCTCGCACAATGGCACGCCCTTTAGTCTCGCGGCGTGCGACGGCACGACGCGCGAATTCAACGACGAGGGCTGGAAGCAATACACCCGTGAACAGCAGGCGCGCATCGACACCCTGGCCGCGACGCGCCGGACGAGCGCGGACGAAATCGCCTACTGGAAAATGCGCCACGATCTCGCCCGCACCGAACTGGCGAAGAAGCCCGGCCCGGCGGTGCCGGAAATCCGCAATCCGCAATCCGCAATCCGCAATCCTATCGACGCCTTCATCGCCGCGAAGCTCGAAACCGCGAAGGTCGAGCCCGCGCCGCGCACCGACGATGCTTCGTTTCTCCGGCGCGTGACGCTCGACGTCATCGGTCTCGTACCGACGCCCGAGGAACTCACCGCTTTCCTCGCCGACGCCCACCCCGACAAGCGCGCCCGCGCCATCGACCGCCTGCTCGCCGATCCACGCTGGGCCGATCAGTGGGTGCCGTATTGGCAGGACGTGCTCGCGGAAAATCCCGCAATGCTAAAAGCCACGCTGAATAACACGGGACCGTTCCGCTGGTTCCTGCGCGATACCTTGCGGGATAATTGGCCGATGGATCGCTTCGCCACCGCGCTCGTCTCCATGGAAGGCAGCACGCGCAACGGCGGCAGTGCGGGCTTCGCGGTCGCGTCGCAGAATGATCTGCCGATGGCGAACAAAGCGCAGATCCTCGGCGCGGCTTTTCTCGGCATGGAGATGAAGTGCGCGCGCTGCCACGACGCGCCGAGTCATCCCTTCAATCAGGCCGATCTTTTCTCCCTCTCCGCGATGCTCCAGCGCGAGCCGCTCACGGTGCCGGGATCGAGCCTCACGCAGGGACTGAGCGCAAACAGCCACGTCGTCGTCTCGCTCAAAGCCGGGCAGAAAATCGAAGCCCACTGGCCTTTCCCCGACCTGCCGTCCGAGCCGCTGCCCGGCGTCCTGCACAATCCCGAAGACACGCGCGAGCAACTCGCCGCGATGCTCACCGATCCGCGGAATGAGCGCTTTGCCCAAGTGCTCGCGAACCGCGTCTGGAAGCGGCTCCTGGGCTTTGGCATCGTCGAACCGGTCGATGACTGGGATGGCGCCGCGCCTTCACATCGCGAGATGCTCACCTGGCTCGGACGCGAACTCGTCGGCCACAACTACGATCTCAAGCATGTCGCGCGGCTGATCATGAATTCGGACACCTATCAGCGCGTGGTCACGGAGGCGGGATCGAAGTTTGCGAAATCCGGCGACCGCCTTTTCCAGTCGCCCGCCCGCCGCCGGATGAGCGCGGAGCAACTCATCGACTCACTCTTCCAGATCGCGGGGAAAGACTTTGAGTGCGAGCCGCTGAACTTCGACCTCGATGCGCGCCGCCCGATCAAAGATTTCCTCAACCTCGGCGCCCCGCAGCGCGCGTGGCAGTTCGTGGGCCTGAGCAATGAGCGCGACCGGCCTTCGCTCGGCAAGCCAACGGCGCAGCCTTTCACCGATGTGCTCACCGTCTATGGCTGGCGCGACTCCCGCGCAGAACCGAAGAGCACCCGCGACGAAGCACCAAACGTCCTCCAGCCCGCCTTGCTCGGGAATGGCATCCTCGGCGCCCGCATCACGCGCCTGAGTGAAGACAGCGCCTTCACCGCGCTCGCGCTTCGCGAGCAATCGCTGGACGAACTCGTGACGCAGCTTTTCCACCGCGTGCTCTCTCGCGCGCCAAGCGAAAAGGAACGCGCGAGCTTCACCGCCGCGCTGCGCGAAGGCTACGACGATCGCCGCCGCGCGGTGCCCAGCGGCGAGATCCCAAAGAAGCCGCGGATGTCGAAATTTGCGATGTGGAGCAATCACCTCCATCCGGATTCCACGCCCGTGGTCTATGAGCAGGAAAAACTCATCCGAGCTGGAGACATCCCGACGCCGCGCCTCGCCGCCCCCTGGCGCGAGCGGATGGAAGACGCCGTCTGGGCGCTGATGCTCACTCCTGAATACGCCTTCATCCCATAACTTCCCAAACCCATGATCTCTCCCTCGATGAACCGTCGCGACTTTCTCACCCGCGCCTCCCTTGCCGCTGGCGCACTTGCTCTGCCACGCTGGGCTCAGGCCGCTCCGGAAATGCCAATGGGCAAAGCTGAACACTGCATCTTCGTCTGGCTCGGCGGCGGATCTTCGCAGATCGACACCTTCGACGCGAAGCCGACGAAGGGCGACGGCAAGAAGGTCGCTGGCTGCTACTACGACATCATCGACACCGCGATCCCCGACGCGAAATTCTGCGAGCATCTGCCGCGGCTCGCGAAGCTCGGCGAACATCTGATCCCCGTGCGCACGGTGAATCATAATGTCATCGACGAACACGCCGCCGCGACGAACCGCATGCACACGGGCCGCCTGCCGAGCGGCAGCATCGTCTATCCTTCGATCGGTTCGATCATCGCCAATCAGCGCCAGGCTGCTGCCGACGGAGTGCCGGCCTATATCGTCATGGGCTATCCGAGCGCCACGCGCGGGCCCGGATTTCTCGGGCCAAAGTCGGGCTACGTTTATCTCACTGATACCGCGAGCGGACCGGCTGGACTTTCGCTGCCGCCGGATATTTCGCGCGAACGCGCGGAGCGGCGCAAAGGCCTGCTGGCCACGGTCCGCGACGAGTACCGCGGGCGCACCGCCGACACCGCGCCACGCGATTACGACGAGGCGATCGAGGAAGGCTTCCGGCTGCAGGGCGGCGATTTCATGAAAGCGTTCGATCTCGGCAAGGAGCCGGATCGTTTGCGTGCGGATTACGGCGATGAATTTGGCCAGCGCTGCCTGCTCGCGCGGCGACTCATTCAGCGCGGGGTACGGTTCATGGAAGTCGGCTTCAATATGAACTTCGTCAACGGCGCTGGCTGGGACACGCACAATGCGGCGCAGAAGGAGCAGCACGTCCTCATCCAAGGTCTCGACCAGAGCCTCGCGACGCTCATCAACGATCTGAAGAACACCCAACTCCTCGACAAGACGCTGATCGTCGTCGCGGGCGAGTTTGGTCGCCCCGCGAGTTTCGACAGCGGTGGCGGACGCGGTCATCACGGCAAGTGCTTCAGCGTGCTGCTCGCGGGTGGTGGCCTGCGCACCGGCCAGTGTGTCGGCACGAGCGACGACCTTGCCATGGAAGTCGTCGCCGATCCCGTGAGCGTGCCCGATCTTTTCGCCACCATCTGCGCCACGCTCGGCGTGAAGCCGAACAAGAACCTGATGGACGGCGAGCGCCCCGTGCCAATCACGGACGGCGGGAAGCCGGTGGCAAAGCTCTTCGTTTAGTGGGGTCCTCAGTGACACCCGACTTACCGGTCTAGTTCTCGTTCAGCCGCGGTCGGAAGAAGCGCTTCGGGTCGGCGATGGGGGCGGTGATATTGAGCGAGCGGCCGGGCGTGGCCAGGCCTTGGTTGCCGGGCACGTCCCAGAGACTCCACGATTGCAGATCGGTGGACGTTTCGATTTGGGCGAATCGATTCGCAGGCAGAGTAAGCGAGATCGTGATGTTACCCCCGCCGGCGAGTGACGGCTGGATTTGCAGGAAGCTCCCGCCATTCAGCGGGCCGGTGGCGGCGAGGAATTCGCGGTAGTTGTCGCCCCCGTCGGCGTCGGCGTCGAAGCCCGGTTCACCTTCCGCACTATTGGCGGAGCCAAACTGCGCGAGGCGCCAGTCGGCGTAGGTCTGGCGATTGATCAGCGCGGCGCTCTCGATCCATTGCGTGACGAGCGTGACGTTGGGCTGGTCGGTGAGATTGCTGCCGATCGGCGGCATGCGGGTGTAGCCATTCGTCGCGGCCATGCGGCTGAGCATGACGGAAAACTGCGGTTCGTCCGGGACGATGAGTTTGTGGTTGGGGTTGCCGCCGTTGTTTGTGGCGGGGCCATTGATGAGGCCGGTGAGATCGAGCGGCGTGGTGCTGCGGCCATCCCACTGCGCGGGCGCGCCGGTGCCGCCGGGCTTGTGGCAGTAGGCGCAATTCACGTCGAGATAGCTGCGCACGCGGGCTTCGAGGGGGAAGCCCGTTTCGGGGGGGGCGGCGAGTTCGTCCGGTCGCAGATGGCGTGGGAGGACGTTGGGCGATTCGGGGGTGTTGGAAAAATATCCGGCGCTGTGCAGGAGCGTGATCTGGTGGCCGGCGAAGGCCTTCATGATGCCGCTGAGATTGAGCTGACGAGTATTGGAAGAGAGCGCGTGGCCGGCGGCGGGTGTGTGGCAGGAGAGACATTCGCTGCGGCTCGGGATGCGCCAGGTCTGCGGGGTGTTCGTGCCGCCGACATTGATGGTGAAGGGAATGTCCACGCCTTCATCGGGCACGAGCGTGGCATCGGTTTGCGCATCGTTCCAGCGGTAGCTCACGCCGTAGGCGCCGGTCGCGGTCTTGACGAGCAGCCGCGTCTCCACGCGGCGCTTGGTCGAGAAATTGCCGCGGGTCAATTCGAGATCGAAGTGCTTCACCCACACCTGCCCGGTGGGGAAAGTCCACAGACCGTCGCGTGACCACGTCATCGTCCCGATCGCGTCCGGGATGGTGAGCCAGCGGCGCTTGATCCCGTAGTCGCTCCAGAAGGGAAGATTCACGTCGTAAGCGACGAGGCCGGGATTGGGCGAGAGATCGGTGAGATCCGCGAAGACGCCCGTCTCGCCGAGCGTCGTGGGATAGCCCGTGGTCGGCACGCCGCCGACGAGCCGACGGATGCGGCCGTTGTCGAGGTCGGCCATGAGGATGTCGCCATTCGAGGGATCGCGGCCAAAGGCGCTGATACCACCTTCACCCGCGATGCGTTCCGCAGGCGTCGCACCATTCAAGCCGCTGCGCCGGATGGTCCAGATATTTCCCGTGACGTAGTCGGCGAAGAGGTAAGCGCCGAAGAGTTCGGGAAAACGATTCCCTCGATAGACGAAGCCGCCGGTGATCGAGAAGCCGCCGGTGGTCCCGCTGTTGTGCGGGTAATCGTGGATCGGTCGGGTGCCGTAGAGCGTGTCGAAGTTTGCCGGCGCCTGCGCGGATTTCGGACCATTGATGAAGCCCTCGCGGAGCGCCCAGCCGTAGTTCCCGCCGCGCGTCACGATATCGACTTCCTCGCGCGCGCCGCCGCCGACGTCGCCAGCCCAGAGATCGCCGGTGGTCGGATCAAAGGACATCCGCCACAGATTGCGGAATCCGGTGGCCCAGAATTCCGAACGCACGTAGGGCAGCTCGGCCGCAGGAATCGCGGCGCCATTGTGCGTGCCGGTCCACGAGCCGCCCTCAGTGGTGGGCACGTAGGGATTGTCGATCGGGATGCTGTAGCGCGCGACGCCGGCATCGCGCTGCACGGCATCGGCGGGAGGATTCACGGGATAATCCACCGGGTTCGGATTCGCGTTCGGCTCAAGATTGCCGGGACGTTTATCCACGTCGATGCGGAGGATCGCGCAGAAGAAATCCTTGGTGATGCGCTGGCTGTTGTTGCCGGTGTCGTTCTGATCTCCCTCGTCGCCCGTCGTGATGTAGAGGTAGCCGTCGCCGCCGAAGTGCAGGTCGCCGCCGTTGTGATTTCCGTACTCGTCGAGCTGCTCGATGAGGATCAGCTCGGAGTTCGGATTGGCGACGTTTGGATTGCCCGCCTGCACCGTGAAGCGCGAGACGCGCTGGAAGATCGGGGACGCCACGGTGCTGTCTTTATCCACGCAGTAGTTCACGTAGAAGTAGCCGTTCGTCGCGTAATTCGGATGAAAGCCGACGCCGAGAAATCCCCGCTCGCCGCCGGCAACGATGACCTCATTCGGATTGGCGGGAAGATTGCGGCTGCTGAGCAGCGTGGCGAGATCGAGGAAGGTGGTGGCCGTCGGGGTGGCGGCGGCGACATTGGGAATGACGCGCAGCAGTCCGCCGCGTTGCGCGACGAAGAGCCGCTGCGTCTCGCCGGGCGGAGTCGCGAGCGCCACGGGATCGGTGAAGGCGAGAGTCCCGAAAGCTTCCTCCACTTGATACGCCGCTGGTGGCAGCGTCGCCGGTACATTCAAGGTCGGCGCGATGAGCCGCAGGGCGGACGAAAAATTCACCGTCACGGTCGCCGGTGCGGAGACTCCGACGAGATTGATCGCGCGATAGGTGAAGCTGTCGCTCGTCGGGGCACCGCTGGTGTGCGTGTAGAGGATGCGGCCAAAGGGATCGAGCGTCGCGCTGCCGAATTGCGGCGTCTGCACGATCTCGAGGCCGACGGCGTTCGCGTCATTTGTGCGCACCGCGATGCTTGCCTTCGCGCCAGGATTCATGGTGATCGAGTCGGGCTGCACGGTCGGCAGCGCCGTGGGATTCGGCCCGAGCGCGCGACTCGCGGCGATCTCCGCCGGGCGGAACGCCTGGTCGTAAATGCGGACTTCGTTGTAGTCGATGCGGGCGAGGGGATCGGCGGAGTATTGGGAGCGGCCGAGCCAGTTGTTCACGTCCTCGAGATTCGCGAGGCGGAAGTTCACGTCGATGGAGCGAGCGAGCGCCGCATTTGCGTACCACGAAGCGCGGCCGCCAGTGGCGGGAAAGGCGCCGACGCCATTTTCAAAGACGAGCGTGTAGTGGACTTCGGTATTCGCGGGTGTGGCGATCGCGCTGTCGCCGGTGACCGCAGCTGCGCCATTGATCCGGCCTTCGAGGCGCTGCCCATTCAAGCTCGCGCGCCCGATATTTAGCGCGAGGTCGTCCACATTCGTCGCCGTGGTCGCGCCGGGGGAGGTCGTCGAGTTGGCGGTCACTTCACCCGCTGCCGCGCCCGCCCCGACGCCAGCGGCGAGGCTCATGCGGCCGAAATCGAAGAGGCGCTGGTTATTGAGCTGCGCGACGGGCGTGGCCCAGATTTCCACGGTGAGATTGGTCTTCGACGAGACGATGCCGTTTGGCAGATCGAGGTAGGGGAAGATGAGGTTTGCCGCGGCGGTGCCGGGACTCACGGTGTTTCCGCTGCCGGGCAGGCGCAGCGCGGTGCCGGTGAAGCTCGCGCGATTTGTGCCGGTGGGGCCGGCGCCGACGACGGTGGTGGTCGCGCCGGAGATGGAGTCCGGGATGGTGAGGCCGGCGGCGATGGTGCCTGCGGCGTTGTTAAAGGACCACCGGTTGAGGAGGCCAGCGTGCGTCGTCCCGGTGACGGTCAGGAGCGTGAGGAGGAGGGGGGCGAGACGTTTCATGGGTTGAGGGCGTGGGAATCTGTGTGCAGCTTTGTGGAGCGCAACGGCGAGTAGGTAAATTTTTATCGCCGGCGCAATCAGTTCAAATATGCCGGTCCTCGATTCGCACTTTCATCCGCCCCGCTGGCTCCGGGAAGGTCACGTGCAGACGTTCCTCGGGGCGCTCTTCCGCCAACGATCTGGCGTGGCTTTTGAGCGGGAACGCTGGGAGCTCGACGATGGCGACTTCCTCGATCTGGATTGGGCGCGGCGCGGACGTCGGCGGCTGGCGATCCTTTCGCACGGGCTCGAGGGCTCTTCGGCGCAGGGTTACATCCGCGGCCTGGCCACGGCGCTGGGGGTGGCGGGTTGGGACGTGCTCGCGTGGAATTTCCGCGGCTGCAGCGGCGAGCCAAATCGCCTCCCGCGCTTCTACCACAGCGGCGAGACTGAGGATCTGCGCGCGATCGTGGGCCGGGTCGCGGAGGCCTATGAAAGTGTCGCGCTCGTCGGCTTCAGTCTCGGGGGGAATAGCACGCTGAAATATCTCGGCGAAGCCCCGCCGCATCCCCGGGTGAACTGCGCGGCGACGGTCTCGGTGCCGATCGATCTCGCGAGCTGCGCGCGCCGCCTCGACTGCGAACTCGGCAACCGCCTTTACCTCCGCCGCTTTCTCAGCTCGATGCGGACGAAGATCGCGGCGAAGGCGCGGCAGTTTCCCGCGAGCTTCGAGGTGACGGGTTTGGAGCGCGTGACGACTTTTGAGGAGTTCGACGGTCGCTTCACCGGTCCGCTGCATGGCTTCCGCGATGCGGAGGACTACTGGGCGCGGTCGAGCGCGCGGCAGTTTCTCCAGGAACTCACCGTCCCCACGCTCCTCCTGAACGCCCGCAACGACCCCTTCCTCACGCCCGCTTGTTTTCCAGTGACCGAGGCCACCTTGAGCCCGCACCTTTTTCTCGAGGCTCCCGAGTCCGGCGGCCACGTCGGTTTCTTGGACCTCGGAGGCGGGCCTTGGTGGAGCCTGCGCATCGTCGAGTTCTTGGGCGGGGTGGACAGGATGCGCCGCTCTGCCGGAGAGTAGAACCATGGAACCTGAGCCGCCCGTCTCGAAGCCCAGGGGCAAGCGAAAGCCGAAGAGCCTCAAGGTCGCGCAGTTCTTTCAGAAGCACGCCGGTCTCACGCCGCTTAAGAATCAGAAGCGTTTCCGGGGCGTCCGGCGGTGCGGAGCGGAGTGGGGCAGACGTCACCGGCGATTCGGTGAATGGTTGTCGTCGGGCGCGGCTTTGGCTACTTTCCGCGCATGGCTCTGCCTCAGACGAAACCGTTTATTTCTCCTGAAGAGTACCTCCAGCGCGAACGCGAGGCTCCGTACAAGAGTGAATACTATGCCGGGGAAATGTTTGCGATGGCCGGTGGAAGCCCGACGCACAGCTTGCTAACGCTCAACGTCGGCGGCGAACTCCGAAGCCTCCTCAAAGGAAACCGCTGCGCTCCCTACGACAGCAACCTCCGCGTCTTCGTGGCCGCCGATGGCCTCTACACCTACCCAGATGCCTTGGTCATCTGCGGCCCGCTCGAACTCGTGCCAGGGCACGACGACATGGTCACAAACCCGACCTTGATCGTGGAAGTCCTCTCGGATTCCACCGAAGCTTACGATCGCGGGAGGAAGTTCGCGCATTACCGGATGCTGCCCTCCTTTGCCGAATACGTGCTCATCTCGCAGAAGGAGCCGCTCGTCGAAGTCTTCTTCCGCCAAGGCGATGGGACCTGGCAACTCACGCCGGTGCGGGGCCGCGACGCCACCGTGCGCTTGCAATCCCTCGGCGTGGAATTGCAACTCGTGGAGATCTACGACCGGGTGGAATTCCCCGAGATCGTCCCGCTCAAGTAGCGCCCTCCCGGGGCCGGGCGACGGGTGCTGTCAGCCAGGCAGGCGGGCCAGCGTGCGCCGAGCGCTATGGAGATTGTCGGCAATTCGGAGAAAACGCGGATAAACTTTTCCGACACACCACTTGCCCCGGCTCCAAGCGCTGTGCTAAACGCAGCCCTTCCTATGAAAAAACTCGTGCTTCCCCACCGTCCATTGTCGCTCCTCGCGGCCGTCGTTGTCCTGTCTGCGATCTCTCCCGTGCAGGCCGAAGAAGTGCAGCCGGAAAATGCCAAGACCCTCCTGCTGGAACTCAAGCAGCGTGATCTCGAACGCCAGGTCGAAGGCAAGAAACGCGAGATCGAGCGCACCAATGGCGACCTCCGCCTCGCCCGCATGCAGGCCCAGAAACTTCAGGAGAGTATCGACGCCACCGGCTCCCTCCTCGGCGACACCACCGCCTACCTCGATCAGCTCACGGCCCAGAAGGCCCGCCTCGAGCAGGTCGTGGAATTGACCACCCTCCGCATCGACGCGGAGCGGCAGAAAGTGGACGGCCTCAAGGCGCTCGGTGATGCGCAGTTCAAGGCGCTCGAGAGCGTCATCAAGCACATCGAAGAAACCGAGACCCGCGCGAACCTCGCCGGAGCGG
>JANNXQ010000267.1:0-21766 GCA_031409655.1 Chthoniobacteraceae bacterium
CTTGGCTTCGCCGGCAGCATGCTGGCGATCAACCGGACGAACATCGAAGCGGCCAATAGCCGCATCGTGGACGTGGATGTCGCTTACGAATCCACGCGCCTCGCCCGCAATAACATCCTCGTGCAATCGAGCACCGCGATGCTCGCTCAGGCGAACTCCGCCACGCAGTCCGCCCTCCGGCTCCTGCAGTAAGCGAAGTCCAGAAAGCAAAGTCCTAGCAAAACTCCCCCGGGTGAAAGCCTGGGGGAGTTTTTGTTTCTGGACGAAATCCCCGAAGCCAAGCGACAGGCGCGAAATAAGTTGGGCGAAGTACAGTGACGTCCGGAGGTGGCCCGGAGCGACCGCTTTCCCCTCGTTTCACGCGCTCCGGGGTGGTCTTGAATTTTGGATCTTCAATCAGGAATCCTCCCCCGACGGCTTGTGGCAGTGAAGCTGCTATGATTCCACAGGATGCGCTCCCGCTCCTTTCTCATCCTCGCGACTCTCACCCTCAGCGCGCACTCCCAAGCCGGTGGCGATGGGTCCGCGCCGCGGAAGCAATTTCACCGCTCGTCCATCTACCCCTTCATTTTTCGGCCGGAGTGTTACCTCGCCACGAATGGGCCCGCGCCCCTGCGTTTCGCCGCACCGCTGCCGGGCTGTGAAAATCGCCGCGCCCCAGAGCTGACCCCTGCGGCCAAAGGTCTGCCGAAACAGGAACCGCCCGCTCCCGTCCCGCCGCCAGCACCCGTGACGGCGCCGCTGCCGGCGCCCGAGTTACCGCCGGCACCCGAGCCCGCCTTCCCACCGCCCATCGACGCCCAGTTGCCCAAGTCCAGCACGCACGATTTCTCGAAGCTCCCGGATGAGGTGCTCGAATATTTCAAGAACACCGAAGGTCGCCCCCTCCGCCGCGACTATCTCTTCGATCCGATCTTCCAGCCCGCACTTCCCCATGATCTCCCGAAGAGCAAAGCGACTTATCAGCAAAAGTAACGGGTGGCGCGTGCTGACCTTGGCGCTGCTCGGCGCGGCGGCCGGTGCGGCCGAGCCCTCGCCCGCTTCTGCGCAGGAGTCTGCCCTTGCAAAGCCCGCGGCTCATGAAGCGCCCGCCGCTCCAGAAGCAGAACCTGCTGATCCCAATGAGCAGCCGCTCGCGCCTGGGCTAAAGACGGAATTGCACGGCTACACCCAGCTCGCCAAGGACGCCGCCGACAAACAGAAGTGGCAGCTCGCGGATCATTTCCTGGCCTTGCTCGTCGGCCTTCCGATCCCGGAATCCGCAAAGAAGAATTCCCTGCGCGAGATCGCGACCAGCTTCGAGAAGAAGGGCGAGCGCGCCAAGGCCATCGCCATCTACGAGAAGATGGCCGTGCTTTTTGCCGAGGATGCCGATTCCCCCGGGATGCTCTTCAAGGCCGCCGAACTCTACCGCGAATCCGGCGCCTACGGCCGGGCGATTGCGCGTTTCTATTCCGTGCTGAATTCCGCGCTCAAAGTGCGAGACGATGAGATCGAGGCCTACCAGGAACTCACCCGGCGGACGCAAATCGAAATTGCCGAGACCCATTTTCTGGCGCGCGACTATCCGCAAGCCGCGAAGTTTTGCGAACTCGCGCTCCGCCTCGAGCTCACGCCCGAGCAGCGCACCCGGATTCTCTTCCGGCATCTGCACTGCAAGTTTGTCCTCGGCGATACCAATGGCGCGGTTGCCGCCGCGCAGAAGTTTCTCGCGGACTCGCCGGACGATTTGTCTGCTCCGGAGTGCCGCTACCTGCTCGCCACGGCGCTGCGTTCGTTGGATCGGAAAAAGGAAGCCCTGGAGGTCGTGCTGGCGCTTTTGCGGACGGAGAATACCCGGAAGGAAAAGGCCCCCGAGCGCTGGTCTTACTGGCAGAAGAAAACCGGCAACGAGTTTGCCAACGACTACTACCAGCGCGCCGATTTTCTCAGCGCGCTGACCATCTACCAAACGCTGGCGAAGCTGAACGACGATCCCGACTGGCAATGGCCCGTGATCTATCAGATGGGACTCTGCTTTGAGCGGCTGCGGCTCGTGACGCGGGCGGCGGAAGCTTACAAATTCATCCTCGACGAAGCGGCGAAACCCGAGCGCGCCGCTCAGAAACTTTCGGAGCCCGTGACCAATCTCGTGCAGATGGCCCGTTGGCGCGGCGAGCAACTGGCCTGGCAGAGTACCACCGAAACGAAGCTCCAGCGCTTGCTCGGTGAGCCGCGGGACGTGCCCGGCCAGGCGCCCATCGAATCCTTGAACCCCGCCGCTGCGAATACCCCATGAGCCTCGAAGCCACGCTCCAGGATCACACCGCGCTCTGCGGCCGGATCTACGATTTGATGATCGAAGAGAACCGCCACCTTAGCACCGTGGGCACGCCGCCCGATGACTCCTTGCTCGAGCGCAAGCGCGGCCTCCTCGCCGCGCTCGCGCCGTCCGTCGAACGGCTGCGCGCCGTCGGCGGGAAAGTGACCTCGCCCGAAGTCCGCTCCTGCATCGAGAAAGCCATGCAGACGATTCTCAAGGCGCTGCTCCTCGATCGCGAGAATGAGCAATTGCTCCTGAAGTCCACCCTCACCCGGCGCTCCACCGTCCCCCCCGCGCGGCCCGACGCCTCCCAACTGCAACGCATTTACGGCCGCGCGCTCGCTTCCTAGCGTTACCCCTTTTCATGGCTATCGAAAAAATCCTGGTCGTCGATGACGAGCCGATCATCCGCAAAAGCTTCGAAGAACTCCTGCGCCCGAAGCGCTACGGCGTGACCACCGTCGGCACGCTTGCGGACGCTGAGCGGATGTTGAAGCGCGACACCTTTGACCTGCTCTTCCTCGATATCCGTCTCCCGGATGGCGAAGGGCTCGACGTGCTGGATCGGCTCTCGACTGAGAAACGCCGCCCGCTGGCGATCATGATGAGCGGCTTTGGGACCATCGAGACCGCGGTGACTTGTATGCGCAGCGGCGCCTTCGACTATCTCGTGAAGCCCTTCTCGATCGGCCAGATCGAGGTGCTGGTGAGGAAAGCCGAGGCGCATCAACAAGTGCTCCAAGTGAACCAGTATCTCGCCGCGCAACTCAGTGACGCCAGCGATCTCATCGGCACCAGTCTCGCCGTCGTCGCCCTGCGCGCGATGTGTCGCAAGGTCGCGCCGACCGAGGCCACGGTGCTCATCCAGGGCGAGAATGGGACGGGCAAGGAACTCGTCGCGCACGAGATCTATCACGCCAGCGCGCGCTCGCAGGCCCCTTACATCAAAGTGAACTGCGCGGCGGTCTCCGACACCTTGATCGAGAGTGAGTTTTTCGGGCATGAGAAAGGGGCCTTCACCGGCGCGACTGAACGGCGCGAGGGTCGCTTCGAGCTGGCGAATGGCGGCACGTTACTCCTCGACGAGATCAGCGAAATCTCCCCGCGCCTCCAGGCCAAGCTGCTCCGCGTGCTGCAAGAGCGGGAGTTTGAGCGTGTGGGCGGCACGAAGACGATGAAGACGGATGTGCGGGTGCTGGCGACGACGAATCGCGATCTGCGCAAAGCCGTGGCGAACGGTGAATTTCGCGAGGACCTCTACTACCGGCTCAATGTCTTCCCCGTGCATGTGCCACCGCTGCGCGAACGTCAGGAAGACATCCTGATCCTCGCCGATCACTTTCTCCAGCGCTTCTCCCGGAACCATGGCCTGCGCAGCCCCGGCTTCTCCGAATCCGCCGCCGCTGCCCTCCAGGCCCACTACTGGCCGGGCAACGTTCGCGAGCTGCAAAACACCGTCGAGCGCGCCGTCATCCTCACCGACAGCGAAACTCCGGTGCAGCTCGCCGCGCTGGGTCTTCTGTCTGGGAATGGTGCGGCCTCTCAACTTTCGCCGAACGCTCGATCCCCGGTCGCGCCCGTGCTGCAAACCAACGGTGCCACCGTGAAATCCATGCACCAGATCGAGCGCGAACACATCCTCTGGGCCTTGGAGCAGACTGGCGGAAACCGCACCAAGACGGCCGATCTGCTGGAGATCAGCATCCGCACCCTGCGCAACAAGCTCAACGAGTACCGCCTGGCGTCTGCCGCCTGATACCATATCCCGAAAACAATGGGACTGTTCTCCTCCTCCTCCTACTCGGCGCGTTTCGAGTAGGAGGACGAGGACGAGGACAAGGTTCCGTTTTATCTCACGAGATGGTACGAGAGGTCGCGAGCTAATCGACGAAGCGCTCGACGTCGCCGCTGCGGAATCCGCGAGGCTCAGGTCTCCCTCATCACCGCGTGAGGGTGTGGGGGCGGCGGGATCACGCAGCCCAGAGCGCCGCCTCGGTTGCGTATTGCTCCTGGGCTTCCCCGATCAGGCCGGGCACCTCTTCACTGGAGGCCCGGATGAGGCCCAGCGAGCGGCCCAGTTGCTCGATCGTCTCGAGATCGACGGGGTGGCCTTCGGGGTGGCCGAGGCCGGACGCATGGGCGAGCAGGTCCGCCATCTTCACCAGCGACAGCTTCCGATCCGCCGTGGTCTCGATGCCTTCCAATGGCTCGCGGTAGCGCAGGATCGTTTGGCATATTTCCGGGGGAAAGTTCCACCGGCTCGCCACCAGCGCGCCGATCAGGGGATGGGAGAAGCCGATCTCCTCCATCTCCGCGGTGACGAAATCCACCCCGGTCTCGCGGATGCGTTGCAGCACGCGGAGATAGGCCGACCGCGTCTTTTCCTGAGATAGCAAAACGACCTGGCCGAGCCGGTGGAGCAGGCCGGTCAGGAAAATTTCATCGACCAAAGGCCGGGCGACCGTCTCGGCCAGCCGGCGACCGATCATGGCCGTGGCCAGGGAGTTTTCCCACACCAGGGTGTCCACCCGTTCGCGCTTCGCCATGCCCCGCATCGAGGTGGCGAGCACCAGAGAGCGCATCTTGGCATAGCCGACCAGATTGACCGCCTGTTCAACGGCCACGACCCTCCCTGCCTGGGCAAAGGCGGCGGAGTTGGCGATCCGCAAGACCGCCGAAGCGATGCCCGTGTCGAGGGATACCACCTTCGCCAACTGGCTGGAGTTCGAATCCGGATCGTCGAGCAGCTTCAGGAGTTTGATGGCATTCTGCGGCAGCGGCGGAATGCGTTCGGCGCAGGCGATGATCTCCTCGCGGGAGACGCCTTTGCCGCAGCGGCCTTCGTATTCGGAGAGGAGATCGGGAGCGGTTGGCATCGGTAGTGGAGCGGTGAAAAGCGGGCGTGCCAGAAACCCATTGAGCAAACGCCAGGCCACTGATTTGCCACGCGCGTTTTCCTTTTCAAAATGTCCGCAGCTCGCGCGCGGCCAGCGCGGGCTTGGCAGCAGGACCGGGGGAGGAGTGCTGGTTGCGGACAGGGCGCCGCGGATCAGGCTCCTGTCTTACTGGCGCAGGATCGTCGCGGGCCACTCGCTGGTCACGATGGGCTTCGTCGTCAGCTTCGCCGGATCGACGACGACCTGTTTCACCTTCTGGCGTTTCCAAGTGTAGGTGATGTGAACGAGGCCGTCCCTCGTCTGGATGATCGCGGGGTAGCTGAACTCCTTCTTCGGCTCGTCTTCCAGCACCAGGGCGGCTTCCCAGACCTTCCCATCTTTGCTCATAGCAAGATTCAGCGGGCTGCGGCCTTTGGAGGTGTGGTTGTAGATGAGCAGATGACTGCCATCGGCAACCGTGACGGCATCGGTCCCGGAGTTAGGATTGGGCAAGTCTGTCAGTGAAATTGCGCCCCAGGTTTTGCCCGCATCTTCCGAGGTGATTTGGAAGACTTTGCCCTGCCGTGTACGGCCCACGGCCTGGAGTATATCGCCGCCGAGAAAGAGGATGCTTGGCTGGATGGCGCTGACGGTGATGCCGTCGTGCAGCAACTCCGTGCGCTGCCAGGTTTTGCCGACATCGCTCGTGCGCTCGAAGTAGATGGCCCACTTGCTGGGCTTTTCGTCGGTCTCGTTGCTCGTGGGGCAGAGGATGTCGCCGTTGGCCAACTGCACCGGCTTATTCTTGATCGGGCCAAAGATGCCTTTGGGTAGCCTCTGCGCGGCGGACCATGTTTTGCCACCGTCGTCGGAGGTTTTGAGCTCACCCCACCATGTGCTCGGGGAAGGTCCTACTTTGTAAAATAACATGAGCGACGCATCACGCGGCTGAAACAGCACTGGATTCCAAGTCGGATGCCTGCTGCCGCCGGGTTGAAGGCCATTGGCTGCTTCGACACCTTCCGTCCAATGGTCATCGACGAGTCGCGAGACCCAAATGGCCACGTCAGGATTCTTTTCCGCGGTGCCCCCAAACCAGGCGCACACGAGGCCGGTGGGAGTCTCGACGATCGTCGTGGCGTGGATCGATGGATACGGGCCGGTATCGTAGATGTACTCCGACTTCACCAAGCCCAGCGCGGCTTCCGCGGCCTGCGCGCATGGGGAAAACAAAAGGGCTCCGGCGACGACGGCGGTGGCAGTGAGACAGTTCATAGGTTTTTCAGGAGTGGGTTGAGTTGATCGAGGATCTGGCGCACGCGCCGGCGTTCGGGTTCGTGAAACTTTGCGAAAGGCTCAGCCATGCAATCGTCGCAGACCCCGAGCAGGGAGAGTGCGCACTTGATGCCTTTGATGATCGCCGACGAATGGCGGCCAACGCGGTAGAGCCCTTCGCACACCCTCATCACCACGGTCTGCAACTCGCGGACTCGCGAGAAGTCGCCCGCGCGTGCCGCCTCGAATAATCTCACGTAAAGCTGCGGGAAGACATTCGCCCCGCCATTCACGCCGCCGTGCGCGCCCGCGAGCACGGCAGCGGCGAGCATTTCCTCGGGGCCGACGAGCACCGGCCAATCCGGACGGTGCGGAAGGAGAGCGAGTACGCGGTGTACATAGATCATGCTGCACGAACTGTCCTTGATGCCGATGATGCGCGGATCGTCCATCGCGCGGCGGACGATTTCCAACTCGAAGGAAACCTTCGTCAGCGCGGGCATGTTGTAGAGGAAGACCGGGAGCGGAAGCTCGGGGACGAGATGATGGAGATATTCCTGCAACTCCGACTGGCCCGCCGGCAGATAATACGGCGGCGCGACGACCAGCGCATCCGCACCCGCGTCGGCGGACCAGCGCGCGACATTCAGCGATTCCTGAAACGCGGTGTCGGTGATGCCGACGAGCACGGGCACGCGACCTTTCACCTGCCGGCAAGTGCGCTCGATGAGTTCCTTGCGTAATGAGTAACTCAGGCTTGGTCCCTCGCCGGTGGTGCCGAGGATGAAGAGCCCATGAACACCGCCCGCGAGGATGTGCTCGATGAGCTGTTCGAGGCCTGCTTCGTCGAGGGTATCGCGGCCGCGCAGAGGCGTGACCATCGGTGGGATGATGCCGTGGTATTTCGGGAGGGTCATGGAGTGGAGTGGTCTCTTCCTCTTCCTTTTCCTCCTCCGACAAAGGGAGGAAGATTAAGAGGAAGAATTCTGATCAGGTGGCGTGCGTTTCGCGCGGTTTGATGAGCAGGACATTGATGATCGAGAAAAAGGCGACTGCGGCGAAGACGCCGAAGATGAGATTCAGCGGCACCCCGCGGTCGCGCAGCACGCCGAAGCCCCAGTCGCCCACGCCGCCAAACATCATGCTCACGAAATTCATGATGCCGTAACCGGTGGCGCGCATTTCCGGCCGCACGATCTGGCTGAGGATTGGCATGTTATTGCAGTCGAAAAAGCCCCAGCCGATGCCGAAGAGAATCAACGAGCCAATGGCAAGGGAGAAGGAGTTCATCGCCGGTGCATTGCCCACTCCGAACATTGCCGGGACGATGAGCAGCATGCCGATCGCACTCACGTAGATGCGTCCACGCTCGGTGCGCTGCATCCAGCGATCGGCCAGCCAGCCGCCGAGGATCGCGGCGAAGAGCGCCGCCGCCTGCCAGTAGAGCGACGCGGAAACGCCAGCCTTGCCCTGGCTGATGTTGAAGGCTTTTTGCAGGATCGCGGGCATCCAGTCGCGCACCACCCACGCGGCCACGGCCGGGAGCGTGAAATAGATCACGAGCAGGATGAAATTTCGGTTCAGCAGTAACTCGCGCGAGGTGCGACCGATGGTGGGCTGGACTGCGACGGCGTTACTTTCCGTCTGCCGCGGCGCATCGCGGAGGAAGAACAGCAACGGGATCGCGTAGAGGATTCCCGCCAGCCCGGTGAAATCGAACATGAAGCGCCAGCCGAGCGCGGGTTCATCGGCCACGTAACCCGAGAAGCCGCCGATCATCACGCCGCAGTAGATGCCCATCTGATGCACGCCGACCGCGCGGGAGCGAGTGTGCCCGGTGTGATAGTCGGCGATCAGCGCGAGCGCCGCCGGGATGTAGAAGGCCTCGCTGATTCCCATCGCCGTCCGCGCCCAAAGTAACTCTTCGTAACTCGTCACGCGGCCCGTGAGCCAGGTGATGATCGACCAGACCAGAAGGCTGCCGCAGATCGCATACTTCCGACTGAACCGATCCGCGATGTAACCCCCGATGGGACTGCACACCGCATAGACGAACTTGAACTTGCCCAGCATCAGCCCCCAATTCGCTTCGCTCCCGATGCTCGGGATGTCGTTCATCACCGAGACCTTCATCGCGGCGATCATCTGGCGATCGAGGTAGTTCAGCAGCGCGACGGGAAAGAGCAACGCCACGATGAACCAGGCGTAGCGGAGTGGGGAAGGGGGGGCTTCGGTGTTCATTTGGGGAAAGAATCAGCGCAAGTAAGGCGCGAAAGCTTTCTGCAAAGCCGCATTGGCGCGCACGAGGATGAGGTCGATCGGCAGCACCACGCCGCTTCCGTCCTTCACGAAATTGCCGGGGTGCGCGTCGAAGGCGGCGATCTCATCGAGGTCGCGGTAAAAGGCGAGCGCGCCGGGCCGTCCGAGGGACAAGCCGTGCAGCGGGGCGAACCAGAGCTTGGACATGAACGTGATCATTTCCTCGAGCCCAATACCATCGCCGAAGATCGTGGGCTGGGAGGTGACTACCGCGATCCGACCGGTTTCAGACGCGACACCTTCGAGCCGGATTCGGTCACCAAAGATTTGGTTTTGGAGGATCTGCCGTTCGAGATACTCCAGTGGAAGCGCTCCGGTGAGTTCAGGAAGGTGGGCGGTTTCGTCGCCGCAAACCACCGTAAATCCACAACGGCCAGTGTGCGTGGCTTTGAAGTGGCGGGACTGGTCGCCGGGAATCCAAACGCGGTGCTCTTCCCCCGCATCACAGATTTGCGGCAGATACTCGTCCGCGGAAACTACGCAGAGAGCTTCTTCCGCCCAGGCGAGGAGATCTCTTTCCTGGCGTCGGCGAAAAACTTCTCGGCTGCTAAGCGCAGACGCTCCCGCTGGGCACGGAGTTGCTCGGAGGTGACGCGCGGCTGATTCAAGCGCACCTTCAGCATCTCCTCCGGATCGGTCAGATAGATTGGCGGCTTCATGAGGCATAGAGTAGCGGCAATGTGGGGGACGGGCAAAGGCGAAGTTGGCGCTGGAGGAGTGGGTCTTCAGGGGCGGGCCTTGGTGGAAAAGAAGGCACCGAGACGGCGATACTCGCGATAGAGTCCGGTGTAGGTGGTGCGATGGGCGCGGTTGGGTTTGAAGGTGGGGGCGGTGCCGGGTTTCGGTGTGGCCATCGCGCGGATGGCGTCGCGGGGAGACGCAAATGCGCCGGCGGCGAGGGCGCCGAGGATCGCGGCACCGAGGGCTGGGCCTTGTTTGCTGGGATGCACGGTGATCGGTTCGCCGAGCACGTCGGCATAGACTTGGACGACGAGCGGGTTGTGGTGCGGCAGGCCGCCGGTGGCGACGAACTTCTTCACCGGAACGCCGCCATCGCGGAGTAACTCGACGATCCAACGCACGCCGAAAGCTGAGGCTTCGAGCAAGGCGCGGTAGAGATGCGCGGGGCCATGATGCAGCGCGAGGCCGGTGAAGGCGCCGTGCAGCGAGCCGTCCATGAGCGGGGTGCGGCAGCCATTCATCCAATCCACGCAGCGCACGCCTTCCGCCCCGGGCGGGAGCGCGGCGGCTGTGCGGGCGAGCTGGGAAAAATCGGGCTGGCCGGTGAGCTTGCGCAGCCATTCAAAGGCGTCGCCGACGGCGACTTGTCCCGTTTCGTAGCCGTAGAAGCCGGGCAGGATTCCATCCTTCACCACCCCCGCGACGCCGGGGACGCTGCGCTCCACTTCGCTATTGAGCATGTGGCATGAACTGGTGCCCATCACCATCACGAGGGTGCCGGGCTCTGCGGCACCCGCGCCGGGGACTCCGGCGTGTGCATCGATGATGGCCGCGCTGACCGGGGTGCCTGCGCGCAGCCTAAATTTCTTTGCCATCGCGCCGAGGAGTCCGCCCGCGGCCACGCCGGGGGCGAGCAGGCGACCGGGCATCTTGTCTTTCACCACACGCGCGAATTTCGGATGTACCGCGCGCAGAAATTCTTCCGATGGGTAGCCATCGGTGGCGCTCCACATGCCTTTGTATCCGGCCTGACACGTCGAGCGTGGCAGCGTCTCCGCCGGGCCGCCGACGAGTTGCCACACGAACCAATCACCCGCTTCGAGCCAAACCTCCGCCGCATCGTAGGCGCGCGGTGCGCCTTCGAGCGTCTCGAGCATCTTTGGGAAAAACCACTCGAGCCCGATGATGCCACCGTAACGCGCGAGGAAGCTTTCGCCGCGCTCGCGGGCGACGGCGTTGATGCGATCCGTCTGCGCCTGCGCGCCGTGATGTTTCCACAGCTTCGGCCAGGCGAGCGGTTCGGTGGAAAATTGTTTCAGCAGGCAGAGCGGCGTGCCGTCACGCTTCGTCGGAAGCATCGTGCAGCTCGTAAAATCCACGCCGATGCCGAACACCTCGCAGCTCTTCGCTGTCCGCAAAGCCGCGCGGGTCGCTTTCGCCGCGGACTCGATCCAATCGAGCGGATGCTGGAGCGCGTAGTGCGGCGGGAGCTTCTTCTTCGAGCCGGGGAGCGACTCGATGATTTGGCCGTGCGGATACTTCGCCACAGACGATGCGAGTTCGTGCCCGCGCAGATCGACTAGCACCGCACGCACGCTCTCCGTGCCGAAATCGAGACCGAGCGCCGCCTTCATTTCGCCCGCGGATTTTTCAGGAAGTAGAAGCGGCCGTCTTCCGCACCGCCGAGGAAATCCGGAACGCCGTCGCCATCGAAATCCACGACCGTCGGGCTCACGTCGTGACCTTCGATGTTGGTCTCCGCGATCAGTCCCGCGTCTTGGAAGAACCATCCGCCATCGCTCGCGGAAGTCTGGCGAAGCACGTTGGCATTCGCGGAATTCAAAAGTAGGTCCATGCGTCCGTCACCGTCCCAATCGACCACGCACAATTTGCGCCGACCGCTCTTGCCGGCGCTGCCGGAGTTCAGCCGCAGCGGATCGCCGGGGGTCATCACCACCGGGGTCTTCACCGGCAGTTTGGCCGCGGCGCTCTCCGCCCTTTCGGCAGCGCGGAAGGCGCGCACCGGCGGGCGCAGCACGAGCTTCCCAGCGCGTTTCTCCCGCTGGAAATAGGCGAGGTAACCTTCGTGATCGAGCATCACGAGATCGGTGAGCCCGTCCTGGTTCCAATCCACGCCGACCGGCGTGGTGCGCCATTGCGTGAGCAGCGCCTTGCCTTCGGGGCGCAGCCAGCCGTAGGCGAGCGCGGGTTGCGGGCCGTTCCACTCGACTTCGATCGGCTGCGCAGCAGCGAGCTTCGGCACGGAGCGCGGGCCGGTGTTTTTGTACCAATGCACTTTGCCGAGGATGGAATTCGCGAGGATGTCCGGAAGCCCGTCGCCATCCCAATCGACGACCGTCTGGGTGGTGTAACCCCACTTCGCTTCGCACGGGCCCTGGATGCTGCCATTCGGGCCGGCCATCGGGCGGATCACTTTGCCGCCAGCTTCGAGCAAGCGCGGAGCGGCCCACTTTGGTTGCGCGACTTTCGGTCCGCTCAGATTTTCGAAGAAGCCGATGTAGCCCGCTGTGTTGCCGCTGATGATGTCCCAATCGCCGTCACCGTCCCAATCAACTCCGACCGGCGTGGCCAGCGCGCCAAACTTCGCCGTGTCCGCCTCCTGCTGAAAGTAACGCGGCGCGAGGAATTGCGGCACGCGCTCAGCCGAAAGTTTGCCGGCGTTCTCCACGAAGGCCACGCGGCCGTCCTCATCGCCGACGATGAGATCGAGGTCGCCGTCTTTGTCCCAGTCGATCGCCGTGGGTGTGATCATCTCCAGGTCCATGGTGAGGAACGCTCCCTCCGGCGTCTTCACCCGGCGGACCAGCGCATACTTCGGCTTGGTGCGTGTGCCGGTGTTTTCAAAGTAAGTGAACCCATCGAGGAACTCGCCGCAGAGCAGGTCGAGATCTCCGTCGCCGTCGAAGTCCGCGAAGTTCGGCGACGGCCAGCCGTAAGTCTCCACGGGGCGATCTTCCGCCATCACTTTCTTCGGCTGGTCGTAAGTGGGCGCCGCGGTGCTGCCAGTGTTGCGGATGAAATACACGTAGCCACGCAGAGGGCCATTCATCCAGCGACCGTTCGCGTCATAGGCATTGTCCCATCCGTACTCTGTCCAATCGCCGACGCCGACGATGAGATCGAGCGCGCCATCGCCGTCGTAGTCCACAGTGCGCCACATGTTCGCGCGGACTTTGTTCGGATGCACCTTAGCGTCCAGTGGCAGCTTCACCTCCTGATCGAGCCCGGTCTTGAGAAAGTCGGGATGCGCTTTACCCGGCGAGAGCACCACCGGCTTCCCGTCCACGTAGCTCACCTGGACATTCTGCAAGCCCTTGCTGATGCGGCGTCCTGGCTTGAAGACCGGCATCTTGTGCTTCGCGGTATCGCCGCTCGCGTTCTCGAAGAAGTAAGTACCGTTGGAAGGCTTGTCGGGACAATTGACCACGAGATCGAGATCGCCATCGCCGTCGAAATCCATCGGCAGCGGCCACGCCCACAGCCCGACGCCGAGATCGACGACGAGGCCGGGATGGTTGTAGCGCAGCGGCTCCAGTGCGGAGGCGTTGGCGACAAAGGCGAGGAGCAGGGTGGGCGGGATGAGACGCATGGGAGGGATGGGATGAGAGTTAGTCGGCGGCTTCGAAGCGTTGCAGGTCAGCCAGCACATCGTCGGGCAGGATGAGCGGAGTATCTTGCGGTGTCGCCTCGGTCTGGATGCGGTCGAAGTGCGCGAGGGCTTCGTCGCGGCTGGCCCGGATGTGGGAGGCCATTTCGGCGCGCGCCTTTTCCGCCTCGCCAGAACGCACCGCTTTCAAGATGCGCAGATGGAAGCGATGGGTCTCGAGCAGCACGTCGAGGTGATGCGTCTGGCGCGGGGTACCGAAGATACCGGTGAGGAGGCGCGAGTCGCCGACGATCTTCATCATGCGGCGATTCCCCGAGCTGCGCAGCAGCACGAGATGAAAGCCAAGATCCGCGGAGAGCAGGCGCTTCATCATGTCCGCGTTCGGCGTCACGCGCTTAGCCTTCTGCATTTCCGTGGCGATGGCCTTGATCTCGGCACAGAGTTTTTCCAGGAGCCGCAAATCTTCTGATCTTACTTTGCCCGCGGCCTGGGCCACCGCGAAGGGCTCCAAGGCTTCCCGCAGTTCGTAGAGTTCGGTGACGTCGCGCCGCGAGAGTTGCTGGACGACGGTGCCATACCGCGGCACCTGCCTGAGCACCCCTTCCTGTTCCAGATGCCGGATGGCTTCGCGCACCGGCGTCCGGCTCATGCCGATCTCCTTGGCCAGGGTATTCTCCGAGACCACGTGCCCGGCGGGCAACTCGCCGCAAAGGATCTTCCGCTGGATGTGCTGATACGCTTGCTGGCGCATGGAGACAGATGGGGCGGCCTTGGTTTTGGGCATGGGGCAAGCAGTGGAGTGCGTGCTGGTATACCAGCGGGATATGCGCGTCAATCCGAGAATCCGTGGTGTTGGAGCTGCCGTCTTGATAGCGCGATTTGAGCACGGCGATGGCGCCATTTTCCCAAGTGGAGGTGCGATTTTTACGGAATCCTGAGTGGGTTCATCTTGGGTGTGAAGGTGAACTCCTCCGTCTTGCGACGCTTAGCGATCAGTTGCAGCGAAGCAGTGCGCAGCGCTCACGAATCTGGGAGTGCTTCGACGAGCGCCTGCCAGAGTGCGTCCACTGCGGACTCGAGCTGCTGATTTGTCGCGCAGTAAGGAGGCATCAGGACCAGGACGTCGCCCACGGGACGGGTAAGCAGTCCGAGTTTTTTTGCGCGTTCGCACACGCGGAAGCCAGCGCGACGACCCACCGGAAAACGCTCGCGGGTGGAAAAATTCTCGACGAGTTCGATCGCGCAGATGGTGCCTTCACAGCGCACGTCGCCCACATTTGGATGCTGCCAAAAACGCTGGACGAGTCTTTCAAGGGTCGCGGCCCGACCGCGGATGTGCTCGAGCGTGTGCTCGGTCTCGAAGAGCGAAAGGCTGGCGAGTGCCGCGGCGCAGCCGAGCTGATTGCCCGTGTAACTGTGTCCGTGGAAGAAGGTCCGAAATTCTTCAAACTCTCCTAGAAACGCATCGAAGATTTCCGGACTCGCGATCGTCGCCGCGAGCGGGAGATAGCCGCCGGTGAGCCCTTTGGCCACGGCCATGATGTCGGGCCGCACGCCTTCCTCTTTTTGAAAGGCGAACATCTCCCCCGTCCGGCCGAAGCCGGTGAGCACTTCGTCGAGCATCAGCCACACGCCGCGCTCGCGGCAGAGCGCCGCCACGCGCGAGAGGTAGCCGGCGGGTTGCATGGACATCGATCCAGCGCCATGCACGCGCGGCTCGATGACGAAGGCCGAAGCGCGCCCGCCCGCTTCGTCGAGCGTGTGTTCGACCGCGCGCACGCATTCCCATTCACAACTCCGCGCCAGCCGCGCGTCGGTGCCGCGCTCGGGAGCGGCGCGGTTGTGCGGGCAGCGATAGCAGGTGGGCGACGGGACTTCGCGCGTGACGAAGAGGAGCGAGCGATACGTCGCGTGGAAGATGGGACTCTGCCCGAGGCTCATCGCACCCACGGTGTCGCCGTGGTAACCGCCAGCCACGGAGAAATAGACCGAGCGATCCGGCTCCTCGCGCTGCACCCGCGCCTGATGAATCATTTTCAAACCCGCCTCCACCGCCGTCGAACCATCGTCCGAAAGAAACACGCGCCACCCCTCTGCCTCCGTCGTTCCGAAGCGCCGGAGTAACTCCGCCGCCAGCCGTGGAGCCAGATCATTGGTCAGCCCGAGAAAGGAACTGTGCGCAACGCGATCCAACTGCGCCCGCAGCGCCGCGTCGATCTCCGCCCGACGATGCCCGTGGAGATTCGTCCAGATGGAAGAGTTCCCATCGAAAAACTCGCGCCCGCGCTCATCCCGCAACATCGCCCCGGAAGCCTCGGCGATGACGATCGGCTCGTAACCGTCCGCCATCCATTCCCGCATCTGGGTAAAGGGATGCCAGAGCGTGCGCTTATCGAGGCTCGCGAGTTCGGACATGGCGGCCCGCAGCGTCGGGAGCCACCCCGCCGAGTGTCAAGCGCCTCATCAACCAGATGTGCGCGCGGAAGCTCGCCGCGGCAGGGGAAGCTCTTCCTTACGGCTGGCGGTGAATCACCCGCCACTGCGTTTTCTTAATCGCCCTACCTCCGCAGCGCGTTGATGCGGGAAAAGGGGTCGGTCCGTGCATACATGCAGAACGCTTGCCCTCGCGCCGCTCTCTCCTTGCGCCCAGCCGCTCGCGCATCGCGTGGTGGAGATTGAAAACCTCCTGCGCTTTGCAAAAAGCCCGGCAGAAGTTTGTGCGTGGGTGTGTCCTCATCCGGCGGCGGACGGTGTCATCGAGAGAGCTCGAGCCTTTCGACCACGAAGCCGTTGAGGCTGTCGCCAACCTGCAGCGCGCGGAGAGCCAGGAGGAGGTGTTGTTCCGGCAAGGTGCGCAGGATGAATTTTCCGCTGAAGGTCTTGATCGCTAGCGGCGCAGGGGGCGGCGTGCCATCCGCGGCGGCGATGGCGAGGTGTTCATCGACGGCCTGGCAAAGTTCGGCATAGACCGTTGCGCGATCGGTGCCGTGGATGCCGCCGAGGAACAATTCCGGGCAGCGCCCGATCCAGACTCGATCCTCGTCGCTCCATTCGATGTGCGGGAAAGGGTCGGTCCGTGCATGTGTGCAGAACTTTCGCCTCCCGGTCGCCCTCGCCTTGTGACCAGCGACTCCCGCTTCGCGCAGTGGAGGTGGAAAAACTCCTGCGCTTTGCGAAAGCCCGGCGAGTGATAGCCGTACTGTTGACTCGGCGGAGTCGAGTGGGTTGACACGCCGGAGGTGGTTTATACCCTCAGAGTATATGCAGGCGACCACGATCAAGCTCGACTCGAAGCTGCACTCCGCAATCCGGCGCATGAAGGCACGGGAACAATCGCTGACGGGTTACGTGCGCGAACTGGTCGCTCGCGAGGAAAAACGCGCGGCGCTGGAGGCGGCGGCGGAGACGTATGCGCAGCTCCTGGCGAAGCATAAGGAGGAGGCCGAGGCGATGACGGCCTGGGAGTCCGCCCCCTTGGCGGAAGCGCCCCGACAGCGCCGCAAATGAAGCGCGGCACGATCCTCTGGGTGAACCTCAGCGACGTGCATCCGCCGGAGATGGACAAGGTGCGCCTGGCGGTCGTCCTCTCCGGGAGCGTGTTCAACATGCGCTTGAACACCGTCGTCGTCGTGCCGCTCTCGACGCAAACGGGTGAAATCTGGCCGTTGCGGGTGAAGGTCTCCACCGGCGCAAAAAAGGCGAGTTTCGCCGTCATTCCCGGAATTCGGCAGACGGCGAAGGGGCGGCTGCTGGACGTGCTGGGCAGCCTGTCGCCGGGAGATCTCGAGCGGATCGAGCGAGCCGTTTGCGAATACCTCTCCGATTGAGCCAAACGGCCGCGCTCGATCGAGGAAGAATCGCCGGGGAAAGAGGGCGATGGTCTCCGCGCTCATCCCGCCCTCTGCCAGATACGGAAGCGCCCGATCAAGATTCTGCAGCGGGAAGCCGAGCGGCTTTTTCGGACCGTCGTCCTCGGGGTTCGGCAAGCCAAGTGATCCAGCGCCGCGCGGCTTGGGAGGCGGAGGGGGCGCTCGGGAGCGATTCGATCAGGCTCTTGTTCCGGCTCGCTTTTTCCCCCGAGGAGTTCGCGGCGAGCGTGCTGGCGCGATCTCCAGCGCGATGCTCAGGCCGCCACTTCGACCTCGCGCATCGGGCGCGTCCTGGGCGGAGGTAGCTTCAAGCCGTTCGCCTTGGCGGTGGCTACCGTGTCTTCCACGATTTCGCAGAGGCGTTTGAAGGCCTCGACGGCCGTGGCGCCATGGCAGACGCCGCCCGCGGGAAAGCGATCGGGGCAATAACCAACATAAGCGCGGTCCGACTTACTCCATTGAACGAAGGAGAGATAGCGATCGGGAGTCTTCATGAACGGATCTTTTTCACGGCGTTTTTGACCTATTTTTCCTGGTAACGCTGGGCGTTGTCTCTGTCCTGACCGGAGATGAGCACGTAGCCGGGAAATCTGGCGTGGATGAATTTTCGATGACTGCCCTTGCTGCCAAACACGCGCTAAAATCCGGCCTTTTCCAAATCGGAGACGAGCTGGCGAAACTTGCGGGGCACATGGGGGAGAGTGTCACGCTAGTGGCGGAATTGCCAACTGTTCGTCGCGCCGTTCTGGTCTGGAACACATCCACCGCAGCAAAGAAAAACCGCGCCCCCTTGCGGAGGCGCGGCTTCTCTGGGTCGCGATCCGGAGATCGCGAGATTCTTTAGCCTAGGACTGGAACTTCACGGGCGCGCCGGCTTGCATGGCGGCGTGCTCGGCGTCCGAGCAGGAGCGGTCGAGGGGCACATTGGTGGTCTTGTCGGTGTTGCCGACGAGGCCCTGGCCGAGCATCCAATGCTCGAGTTCCTCGCCACTGATGTCGGGGAGCATGGTGCCGTTGACTTCGACGCAGGGACTGAGCTGCTGCCCGGTCTTCTGTTCCATTTCCCAGCGGAAGGCGGGGTTCTTGATGATGTCCTTCTCTTCGTAGGGAAGGTCGTATTTGGCCAGGACGGCACGGATGCCATTGCTCCAGCCACATTGGGTTTTAACCCAGGCGGTGATTTGTGGTTTTTCCATAGGTTACTTTTTCTTGCTGTCGCCGGGGCGGTATTCCTCGGCGGCGGCGGCGAAGGCTTGTTCGAGGCCGACCATGTCTTCACCTGGCTTGAGGCTGTCGAAGGCAGCGGCTTCGCGCTTGATGTCTTCTTCGTTGTAGTTCGCGGCTTTCACGGAGAGACCGATGCGGCGTTCGGTCTTATCGACCTTGATGACGCGGGCTTCGATCTCCTGGCCGATCTTCAGATGATCCTTGATCTTGTCGATCCGGTCTTCGCTGATCTGCGAGATGTGGACGAGGCCGTCGATGTCGCCATCGAGGCTGATGAAGGCGCCGAAGGTGGCGATTTTCGAGACCTTGCCTTTGACGAGGTCGCCGATCTTGTAACGCGCGTCGATGGCTTTCCAGGGATCTTCGTCGAGCTGCTTCATGCCGAGGCTGATCCGCTGGTTCTGCTTGTCGATGTCGATGACGACGGCTTCGAGTTCGTCGCCCTTTTTCAGCATCTCGGAAGGATGATTGATCTTCCGGGTCCAACTCATGTCGGAGACGTGGATCATGCCGTCGATGCCTTCTTCGAGTTCCACGAAGGCGCCGTAGGCGGTCATATTGCGGACGGTGCCCTTGACCTGCTTGCCGATGGCATAGCGGTGTTCGATTTCGTCCCAAGGATTCGGCTCGAGCTGGCGGACGCCGAGGCTGATCTTCTGCTCGTCTTTATTGACGCCGAGCACGACGGCTTCGACTTCCTGGCCGATGGTGAGCACGTCGCTCGGGCGGGTGATGCGCTTGGTCCAGGAGAGTTCGGAGACGTGGATGAGGCCTTCGACTCCTTCTTCGATTTCGACGAAAGCGCCGTAAGGAACGAGGTTCGTGATCTTGCCTTTGACCTTGGTGCCGATCGGGAAACGGCCTTCGGTTTCTTCCCAGGGATTCTTCTGGGTCTGCTTGAGGCCGAGGGAGACGCGTTCCTTTTCCTTGTTGATGTCGAGCACCTGGACGGTGACTTCCTGGCCGACTTTGAGGAGTTCGCTGGGGTGGCCGAGGCGGCCCCAGGTCATGTCGGTGATGTGGAGCAGCCCGTCCATGCCGTCGAGGTCGATGAAGGCCCCGAAGTCGGTGAGGTTCTTGACCGTGCCGGTGACGGTGGCGCCGATGGCGATGGTATCTAGGAAGCGCGAACGTTTGTCCGAACGCTCCTGCTCGATGAGTTCGCGGCGGCTGAGGACCACGTTCTTCCGGTCGTCGTTGATTTTGACGATCTTGAAGTCGTAGGTGTTGCCGACGAACTGCTGGAGATCTTTCGGGGGGACGATGTCGATCTGGCTGCCGGGGAGGAAGGCCTCGACGCCGATATTGACCATGAGGCCGCCTTTGACGACGGCCTTGACCTTGCCCTTGATGATGCCGCCGGCCTCGAAGACCTTGGCGATCTTCTCCCAGTTCTGCCGGTAGGCGGCTTTTTCCTTGGAGAGGATGACGGTGCCCTCGTCGTTTTCGAGACGGACGAGGAGGACTTCGACTTCGTCGCCGACCTGAAGGTCGTCGATGTCGTCAAATTCGCTGTTAGAGATGGAGCCCTCGGATTTGTAGCCGATATCGACTAGGACTTCGCGGGGACGGAGTTCGAGGATGCGACCTTTTACGATGCTGCCCTCTTTGAAATCGCGAAGAGATTTCGCGATCAATTCCTGCATTTCAATCATGGATGTACTCATAAGCTGACCACGGGTTTCCTTTGGTGCCTTTCACCTCCGGACGCGCCGTCATGGCGAGCCAGTAACGGGGGAAAGGGGAGGGGAAGCTAGCCAAGCGGGCCGGGATGGCAAGGCCCGTTTTTTCTCTCCCGTGCAGCCGTGCCGCCGGCTCGATCCGGACGGAGTGGCGGGGCGCGGCCGGCACGCGTGGAGGGCGGCATTTAGCTCTTGGCGCGAGACGGGTTTCGCGAGGATCTGGTCCACGCCGGGCGTGATCTCCGCATCCGCCTGCATACTCCGCCCCCATCCGGTCAGGAGGATCACTGGAGTGCTCGCGGAGGCGAGCTTCACGGCTGCCGCCACTTTGCGACCATCCACATGCGGCATGCCGAGGTCGGTGAAGACCGCGTCGAAGGGATCGCCGCTTTCCAGGGCTTCGCGGAAGGCGGCAATCGCGGCCTGACCGCCAATCGCGCATTGCGCCCGGTGGCCCTCGCTCTCCAGAGCGACGCGGATGGCCCGGAGGATGATCGCGTCGTCGTCGGCGACGAGGATTCTCATCGGCGGCACCTTGCGGGAGACCGTGGTCCTGAGCGCTGGTGCGGCTGGCTCCAGGGAGGGAGGAAAGGTGATGCGCACAAGGGTGCCGACGCCCGGGGCGCTGGCCACGGCGATCTCCGTGCCGTGGCGCTGGACGATGCTGGCGACGGTCGAGAGGCCGAGTCCCGTGCCCCGTTCGCCCTTGGTGGTGTAGAAGGGTTCGAGGCAGCGGCGGCGCGCCTCTTCATTCATGCCGACGCCGGTGTCCGCGATTTCAAGGCAGATGCGGGGAGGATCGGTGGGCGTGAGGCGGGTGGACCGCGCGCGCAGGGTGAGGGTGCCGCCCGCCGGCATCGCATCCACGGCGTTGAAGATGAGATTGATGACGGCTTCGCGGAGTTCGCCCTCGATGACGGAAAGCGGGGGCAGTCCCGGCTCCAACTCGGTCTGCAGATCGATGACGGCGCCGCGCTCCTGCGCCATATCAAACCAGCGGGCGCGGGTGAGTGCGGCGACCTCCTCGAGGAGGGCGACCGGGGGAATGGGCTTGAAGCGTTTCGGGTCGGGTTCGTCTTTGTAGAATCTCCGCAGGCGCGAGACGGTATCGCCCACGGCGCGGGCGGCCTGCTGGATGATCTCGAGGTACTCGCGGGCCGTCGGCGAGAGGGTGGCGTCGGTCTTGAGCAGGACTTTATTGTAGATCGAGACGGGGAAGCCCAAACACCTCTGATCCTCCCTCTGCGCATTGGTCGAAGGTCCGCTGAGCAGTGCCCTAAAAATGGAACTGCGCTTTACGAGCCGAGCCACGCCGATCTGAGACTTCGAAAATCCAGAAGGCCAGGTTCCGCGATTTAGGCGGCCCTCCCCGCAAACGCCGCCTGTGCAAAGCTCGCCGCGGCTGAAGCTTCAACCACCGTCTGCTACTGGAGCAGTCGGAGCACCGACTGCGGGAGCTGATTGGCCTGGGCCAGCATGGCAGTGCCGGATTGCACGAGGATATTATGTTTCGCCAGTTGGGTGCTCTCGACGGCGACGTCCACATCGCGGATCCGGGAGATGGCGGCCTCGATGTTCTGCGCTTCGATGGCCAGAGTGACGGAGGCGACGTCGAGTCGCGATTCGGCCGCGCCAAGAGTGGCCCGTTCGGTGGCCACGTCTTCGATCGCGGCGATGACGAGATCGGCCACCGCGGCAGAGGTCACACTGATGTCGTAGGCTGGCGGTGAGCCTTGGGCGAGGATGGCAGCCATATCGCCGTCCTGAAGGTTATTCTCCGCGATGGTCATCGTTTGCCCGGCGGCTTCACCAATGGTGACCGAGAGGCCGGCAGCGTTCGGGCCGAAGAGGACGATTCCATTGAAAGTGCCGAGCGGTGATGTGACCGAGCCACCGCCGACGGTGTC
>JANNXQ010000268.1:0-10846 GCA_031409655.1 Chthoniobacteraceae bacterium
GGCCATCGAAAAGGCGATCAAGGAATCGAAGATCGGCATCAATCCCGCGGTGGATGGGAAGATCATCCGGCTCCCCATCCCGCAGCTCAGCGAAGAGCGCCGCAAGGATCTCGTGAAAAGCATCAAGCAGATGGCCGAGGATCGGGTGCGAGTGCGCTCCTCGCGCCGCGACGGTCTCGATGCGCTGAAGAAGGCCGAGAAGGCGGGTGGCATCACCGAAGACGCGCTCGGGAGCTACGAAAAGGAAATCCAGAAACTGACGGATGGCTTCGTGAAGAAAATCGAAGACGCCTTCGCGTCGAAGGAAGCCGACATCATGAAGGTCTGAAGCCATGCGCCCGCTCCTCCTCACTCTCCTCACCTTGCTCTGGGTCGCGCCACTGCGTGCGGATGTGGTCCGGCTCGCGCCGGATTTTTCCATCCCTACGGCCGTGAAGTCCCGCTCGTTGCGCTCTCTGCGCGGCCAGTCCGTCGTCCTCCTCATCACCCGCTCGCCGAAGGAAGGCGCCTTCAAAAAGCAGCTCAAGTATCTGCAGGAAATCTATCAGCAATTTGCCAGCAAAGAGGTGATCTTCGTTGCCGCGCTGCTCGAAGGCGAAGGACCGATCCTATCCAACATCCCCTTTTCCGTGGCCGCGAACGGTGCCGGAGTCGCCGCAGCTTACTGCGTCACCGACGACTTCGCGATCGCCATCATCGGCCGCGACGGGAACATCGACTACCAGACCACGAAAGTGCTCACCCCGGAGCGCGTCCGCGACGTGATCCAGAACTCGTTCTCGATCCAATCGACCGCGCGGAAGCAGTAAGGGGAAATGGCGAATTGAGCTGGGGCTGAAGGGCGAGTTTGATCACTGATCCATGCCTACCCGCTTTGTTCCCAAGCTTCCAGAAATGGAGACAGGATTCAGAGGATTCCCGGATTTCGACAGAGGGAATCCCGTGAATCCTGCCAATCCTGATAATCCTGTCCAACTCCCCCGCGACTTGGCTACGAACCGGATAGGCACGCATTGATCATTGGTCATTTCCACCATGCGCATCGCGGTCATCGCCGACACCCACGATCGTCTCCCTGCGCACATTTCCACGGCCATCGGTGGGGCGGATGAAATCTGGCACCTCGGCGATGTCTGCGACGAAAGCGTGCTTGCTGGCGTGCGGCAACTCGGCCCTCCGGTGCGAGTGGTCCGGGGAAATTGCGACAGTTGCCTCGACTGGCCGCTCGACCTCGAGTTCGAGTTGGCAGGTTTCCGCATCCTGCTCGTCCACATCCCGCCCCGGCACGCGGCACCGAAGATCGACCTGCTCTTCCACGGCCACACCCACGTCCCCCGCCGCGAGCGCCTCGGGGCGACGCTTTTCCTGAATCCCGGCTGCATCACCCGCCCGAACCGCGGCGCCCCCGCCAGCTTCGCCTGGCTCGACCTGCAACGCGGAAAACCGCCTGCGTGGCGGCTCGAATTGGTGTGATGCCAGTTCGCACGACGTGACCTTCGCGGCCGGAGGTGCAGCCGCATTCGTCGGGTCGCAGCTACCGAGCATTGCCCACCCACCCACCCCGCGATCTTTTCGGGCACGCTCTCCCATCTGCAATCCAGGGGCCGCGCCCGCTTGTGGGTTTCCGCTTTGCAGTCGCTGGTGCCACATCGTACGGTCCCCACCCCAATGCGCAGCATGACTGGCTACGGACGCGGCCAAAGCGTCCACAATGGCTGCAAGTACAGCGTCGAACTCAATTCCGTGAATCGGAAGCAGAGCGACGTGGTCGTGACACTGCCCAGGGAACTGGCCGAGATCGAACCGCGGGTGCGGGATATGATCAATGCGGAGGTGTCGCGCGGGCGGCTCAATGTCGTAATCGCCACGCATCGCAGCGCGGCGGCAAATGGGAACCTGGCACTCGATACGGAGGCGGCGCGCACTTACTATAAGGCGATGCTCGATCTGCAGAAGGAGCTGAAGGCGGCGGGGGAAATCAGCATCGAGACGGTGCTCCGCGCGCCGGGCGTGATGCGGGTGCCGGAGGAGCAGGTGGCGATCGATGAAGCGTGGCCGCACATCGAAGGTGCGCTCAAGCAAGCCCTCGGCGAACTGGTGAAGATGCGTGAGAGCGAAGGCAAACATCTGGCGAAAGATTTGATCAAGCGGCTGAAGCTGGTGCGCGGCTTTGTGCGAAAGGTGCGGTTGCTCCAACCGGCGGTGGTGAAGCGCTACCGGCAGTCGCTTCAGGAGCGCATCCACCGGGCGGGCGTCGATCTGCCCATCGATGACGATCGGCTCGTGAAAGAGGTCATCTTCTTTGCGGACAAGTCGGACATTTCCGAGGAACTCACGCGACTGGACAGTCACTTCGCGCAGTTCGCGCATCATCTGCGGAAGAATGAACCGGTTGGGCGCACCCTGGAATTCATGAGTCAGGAGATCGCCCGCGAATTCAACACCCTCGGGGCCAAGGCGAACGATGTGGAGATTTCGCAGCTCGTGGTGATGTGCAAAGCGGAGATGGAGAAGATCCGCGAACAGATTCAGAACATTGAATAGCGCCGCCGCCACCGACCCGAACACCATGCCGCCGACGGTGCGTTTCCACCGCCGCGGGATTCTCTTTGTCATCTCCGCGCCGTCTGGTGCGGGCAAAAGCACGCTGGTCAACTCGCTGCGGCAGACCTCGGACTTTGTGTACTCCGTCTCCTGCACGACGCGTGAGCCGCGACCCGGCGAGATCGATGGCGAGGATTACGTGTTTCTCTCGCGGGAGGACTTTGAGAAGCGCATCGCGGCTGGCGAGTTCATCGAGCACGCGGAGGTGCATGGAAAATACTACGGCACGTTGCGCGAGACGGTGCTGAAGAATCTCGAGGCCGGTGTGGATGTCCTGATCGACGTGGACGTGCAGGGCGCGCGGCAGATCCGCGAAGACGGCGCGGGCATCAAAGAATCGCTGGCCGACATCTTTATCATGCCGCCGAGCCTGGAGGAACTGCGGCGCCGGCTGATCAAGCGCGGCACGGAGACGCTGGAGCAGATCGAACTGCGACTGACGAACGCCGCGACCGAGATGGAGGCGTGGCGGCAGTATCGCTACACGATCATCACCGGCTCCGTGGAAGAGGACGTGCAGAAGTTTCGCGCGATCATGCGGGCTGAGCGCTATCTCAGTCGCCGGATGAATCTCGAATGAGCGCGCCCGTCGTCATCGTCGGGGTCACGGGTTCCATCGCGGCGTATAAGGCTGCGGATCTAGTGAGCAAGCTGATGAAGCGGCAGTTCGAAGTGCATGTCGCGATGACGCACGGCGCGCAGGAGTTCATCACCCCGCTCACTTTTCAGACGCTCTCGCGGAATCCGGTGATGACCAGTGTCTTCGACAAGCAGCATGGCTGGAAGCCCGGTCACATCGAGCTCGCGGATCGCGCGAGTCTGCTGCTCATCGCGCCGGCGACGGCGAACATCCTCGCGGAGCTCGCGTGCGGTCTCGCCAGCAATCCGCTTTGTGAAATCGCGCTCGCGACGCTCGCGCCCGTGCTCATCGCGCCGGCCATGAATGGGAAGATGTGGCAGCACGCGGCGACGCAACACAACGTCGCCACGCTGCGCGCGCGGGGCGTGGAATTCATCGGCCCGGAAGAGGGAATGCTCGCGTGCGGCTACGAAGGCATCGGTCGTTTGTGGAGTGTGGACGACATCGTCGAGCGCGCCGCGCGCATCATCGCGGAAAAAAAGATCGCGTAATTTTTTTACGCGCGTCTGGCGCGTGTTGCCGCGCGAAAATATTGCGCGCCCGAAAAGCGCCATCGCCTGCGAAGTCTGATGCGCACTACTTCGCGCGCGTGAAGACGTTCTGCGCGGAGCGGCACGCTTCCTGCAAACATGGACGCCGGAATGGCCCCAACGAAACTTCCCACGAGCACGCAACACAAAAAATTCGTTGACGCATTTGAACAACTTCATTACCCAACGCACACCACGCGAGTGATGTTAAATTTCACCGACTCACAACTAATTTCAGTGACCCGCAATTGCGGAAAGAAAGGGGGGATTTTGAATGGCGATTAAGAAAACTGCAAAAAAAGCACCAGCCAAGAAGTTGGCAGCTAAGAAGGCACCAGCCAAGAAGGCTGCTGCGAAGAAAGCTCCGGCCAAGAAGGCTGCTGCTAAGAAGAAGAAATAACGGCATCCCTGCCCTTTTTCTTTCATGACGGGAGGAGAATTCAATTCTCCTCCCGTTTCTTTTTCCGGCAGGCTCCCCGCTTTTTGTAATCAATCACTCTACCATGAATCCCACCTTCCTTGCCGCCGCCATCGCCGCTGCCCGCAGTGCCGGCGCACTTCTCCGCCAAAATTTCGGCGCGCCACTCGACGTGAACGAATTTCACGCTCACGACATCAAGCTCGAGCTCGATGTCCGCACGCAGGAACTCATCACGACCGCTTTGCTCGGTCAGTTTCCCGATCACGCGATCTTCGGCGAGGAGGGCATCGCTGGGGATCAGGCGAGCGAGTTCCAGTGGATCGTCGATCCGATCGACGGCACGGTGAACTATTTCTACGGCATCCCGCACTTTTGCATCTCGATCGCGCTCCGCCAGGCGGGCGAGATCCAGGTCGGCGTCATCTACGATCCGGCGCGGGACGAACTCTGGGCGGTGGAGAAGGGCGGGATGCCCACCTTGAACGACAAGCCGATCAAAGTGAGCACGCGCACCGACCTCTCCGACGCCGTGCTCTCTGTCGGGTTCTCAAAGACGCAAACAACGATCGCTGCCGGACTTCCGCTCCTGGAGAAATACGTGAAGCGCGCGCGCAAGTGCCGGCTCATGGGCAGCGCCGCTTTGGATCTCGCTTATGTCGCGTGCGGTCGTCTCGATGCCTACATCGAGCAGTCCGTGAGTCTCTGGGATGTGGCCGCGGGCAAGCTGCTCGTCGAGGCGGCGGGCGGAGCCTTCCAGATGACCGAGCGGGAAGATACGCCGGGAAAAATTTCGGTCATCGCTTCCAGCGGGCGCATCGATCTGAACGTCTGACGATGAATCTCTCCGGGATCGGCTACGACGTGCATCGCCTGGTCGAAGGGCGCCCGCTCGTGCTCGGTGGCGTCGAGATCGCCCACTCCCACGGCCTCGACGGACACAGCGATGCGGATGTGCTCTGCCACGCCATCGCGGATGCGATTCTCGGCGCCATTGGTGAGCGCGACATCGGTCATCATTTTCCGAATAACGACCCCTCGATCCGCGGCATCAGCAGTCTGGAGATCGTGCGCAAAGCGGCGGAACTCGTCGCAGCCCAAGGTGGGCGCGTCCTGAACATCGACGCGTCGCTCATTGCCGAAGCCCCGAAAATTTCGCCGCACCTCGACGCGATGAAGGCGAACCTCGCGAGCGCACTCGGCATCAAACCGCAGCGCGTTGGCGTGAAGGCGACGACGAACGAAGTGCTCGGCTTCATCGGTCGCCGCGAAGGGATCGCCGCCATGGCGGTCGCGAGCGTGGAAATTCCCGAAGGTTGATTCCCCGGCATGGCCCTCTGCTTCTTCAACACCTACTCCCGACAGCTCGAAGATTTCACGCTGCTCGACGCCAGTGGCCGGCGGGTCTCGATGTACACCTGCGGACCGACCGTCTATAACCACGCGCACATCGGAAATTTTCGCGCTTACGTCTTCGAAGATCTCCTCCAGCGGCATCTGGAGGCCCGCGGGTTCACGGTGGAGCGCGTGATGAATCTGACCGATGTGGATGACAAGACCATCCGCGGCTGCCGGATGCTCGGGATGCGCCTGGCGGAATTTACCGAGCAGTTCAAGCGCGCCTTCTTCGAGGATCTCGACAAGCTGCGGATCAAGCGCGCGCAGCATTTCCCCGCCGCCACCGAGGATCGCTTCATCGCACGGATGATCGAAATGATCGGCCAGCTCGAAGCCCAGGGCATCGCCTATCAGGCCGATGACAAGAGCGTCTACTTCCGGCTCTCGAAGTTCCCCGACTACGGGAAGCTCGCGCACCTGAACCTCGACGAACTGCGTCCGACCGGACGCATCCGCAACGACGAGTACGAGAAGGAATCCGTCGGCGACTTTGCCCTCTGGAAGGCGTGGGATGAAAATGACGGCGAGGTGAAATGGGAATCACCGTGGGGACCGGGCCGTCCTGGGTGGCACATCGAATGCAGTGCCATGGCCACCGCGCTCCTCGGGCCGGAGATCGACATCCACTGCGGCGGCGTGGACAACATTTTCCCGCATCACGAAGCCGAGATCGCGCAGAGCGAATCCTGCACAGGAAAAAAATTCGTCCGCTACTGGCTGCACTGCGCGCATCTCATGGTCGAGGGCCACAAGATGGCGAAGTCGGCGGGAAACTTCTACACCCTGCGCGACCTCATCGAGAAAGGCTACACCGGCCGCGAGGTCCGCTACACCCTGCTGACCGTGAACTACCGACTGCCGCTGAACTTCACGATGGCCGGACTCGAAGGTGCGCGCACGGCATTGGCGCGGATCGATGCGTGGGGGCAGCGGCTCGAAGCCGAGCTGAAGAAACCGCGAACCGCGAACCGCGAACCGCGAACCGCGAACGCGTTTGCTCCCGCGGTGGAGGCATTTTTCGCGAACCTCGACGACGACCTGAATATCTCCGGGGCGATGGGGCATCTCTTCGAGCTCATCCGCGAAAGTAACAAGGCGCTCGACGCCGGCACGCTCGACGCCGCCGGGGCCGAGGAGCTGCTGGCGGGCTGGCGGAAGATCAATGCCGTGCTCGCTCTCGATCCCGAAGCGGCCGCGATCCCGGAGACTGTGACCGGCGTGGTGAATCTCCGCCAGCAAGCCCGCGCCGCGAAGAACTGGTCCGAAAGCGACCGCCTCCGCGACGAGATCGCCGCCCTGGGCTGGACGGTGAAGGACACCAAGGACGGCCCCCAACTCACGCCGCGCTGAGCGCCGGACCGCCGTGGTGCAGCTTGGATTCGCGTTCGATCGCTGCTACGCACTGCGTTGCATGAGGCTCCCCACATTGCCCGCCACCCACCTCTTTTCACTCGCGGCGACGCTGCTCGCCAGCACGGCCAGCGCGCTCACGCCGACGACGAACTTCGACGCATCCGTGCCGCTGCTGGCGGCGGGCGTGGCGATCGACCTCGGCGGCGCGGGCGCGAATGTCCATGCGGTGCCGCGCATTGTGAGTTGGAATGCGGACGCGGTGGCAGACCTGCTCGTCTTTGCCGGCGATGGCTACGTGTGGCTCTACTTCGGGAGTGGGCCGGCTACGTCCATGAACTTTCAGGCGGGCGCGAAGGTGCAGTTCACCAATGCGACGGACATCCGCATCGGCACGGGCTACACGGGCGGTGCCTTTGTCGATGTGACCAATGACGGAAAGCCGGACCTCGTCGTCGCGGGCGCGGATCGTCGAGTGCGGTTGCTCGCCAACTCGGGCGTGGCGGGCGCGCCGGCCTTCGTCAGCGCGGTCAATGCACAGGGCGCGTCGGGCGACTTTCTGCTGCCGGCGAACTGCGGCAGCCGCATCGACGTGGTGGATTGGAATGCCGACGGCCTGCTCGATCTGCTCGCGGGCAACTTCGACGGCTCGATCACGTTCTTCGCCAACACCGGCACCGCGACTGCGCCGCGCTTTGCCGCCGCGGGCGTGCCGCTCTCGGTGAATGGCACGCCGATCGACGAGCCCTACAACACGCATCCGCGCGCCTTCGATCTGAATCAGGACGGCATCCCCGATCTCGCCTACGGAGTGAACTGGCACTACTTCCAGCTCTGCCGCCGCGATTCCGCGACGACGAACGATCTCGCCGTCCGCCTCAACGCAACCGACGCGACCGGCGCGGACATCAATCTGCGCACCGCGAATGGCGACGACGCGACGCCGGACTTCGCGGACCTCAATGGCGACGGCGTCGTCGATCTCGTCGATGGCGGGTTGCAGGGGAAAGTGGTCGTGCTCTACGGCCGGCCCTACACGACGTGGACGGCGCGCATCGAGCAGACCATGGCCGCACATCCCGCCGATCTCGGCGCGACGATGGCGGCGGATACGGCGCTGCGCGACGAGCTGTTCGGCCTGCACTGGGCGCTGCGCGATTTCACCGCGCAGCTCCAGCCCGCGCTCAGCGTGCGCACGGCGGTCCGCGATTGGTATGCGGCGCACATCGCGGCGTATCCGCAGTACCTGCCGTGGGTGCAGCGGAATAAGAACACGCAGCAATTCGTGCCGTCGCTCGCGGGCCAGTGCTGGGTGAATCTCTACGAGTGCATGCCCGACAGCGCGGCGCATCGCACCTTCGTCACCGACACCATCGGCTCCACCGGCTGGCATCGCTCGCTGATCACGGACCTCGCGACGATCTTCATCGAAAACCACACCGCGAGCACCGCGCAGACAAAGGCGCTCTACGACATCCAGGCCTCAATGCCGGCGGCGTATCGCGTCGTCGAGCGCATCACCATCCGCGATTTCCTCGTGCCCACCGGCGCGACTGGCGAGCCGGGGACCAAAGCCAGGACCGGCGTGAACATCTTTGGCATCGGCGTCGGCGGCGCGTCGGAAGGCTTTCCCGCGGATGTGCCACAGTCGCTCATCGACACCTACTGCGTGGCGATCGCGCACGAGTTGAATCACAACGTCGAGGCGCCAGCGGGCGGGATTTTTCCGACATGGTACTACCCGCGGAAAAGCGAACTGCTGAAGCAGGCGTCGCCCGCGATCTATGTGTGGACGGCCAATGCGAACGGCACCTGGACGTGGAATGTGAGTGCGACGCAGGCGGCGTTTCAGGCTGGCGGCTACTGGGACGGCACCAGCGCGAATTGGGCGACCGCCTTAACCAACTACTGGAACACCGGCCCGGCGGCGGGTTACAACAAGCGCTGGTGCCGGGATAACTTGAAGTTCTGCATCGAGGCGCCGCAGGAGGCTTTTGCCACGCTTTCCAATCAATACTTCGACAGCAGCAAGACGATGCTGCAGCTCGCCCTGAATCGCTACGGCGCGGGCAACCGCTATCCAATCAACCAACTCCTCTGGTTCGCCGAAACCTTCGCGCTCGGCACCGCGAACACCTTCTTCTGGCGCATCGACACGGCGGCGAATGTGACGCGCACGACGATCCCCGTGCGCCGCGGAGCGGGCGGCCACGTCAGCGGGCTCACGGTGGAGGGGAAGGACTACGACTTTGCCATCGCGGTGAATGGCGACGTGCTCGCGACCATCCCGCGTTTCGTCCAGAGCACGATCCCGAAGCCGCGCGGCATCGCCACGCGCGGCTACTCCGCGAGTGTCGCCGTGGGCGAAGTGTTCGATCCGAATCCGACGGCGACCTTCACCTTCTCGAAAGTCTCCGGCCCCGCATGGCTGAATGTCGCGGCCAGTGGCGCGCTCTCCGGCACGCCGCCAAATGGCAGCGCCGGCGCGAATACTTTCACCATCCGCGTGACGAATGGCGAAGGGCAGACCGGCGACGCCACCTTGCAGATTCCGATCATCACGCCCTTCACGGAATGGCAGGAGCAGCAGTTCCCCGGCGGCGGCGCAAATGCGGGCGCGCTCGCCGACCCGGATCGCGACGGGTTGTTTAACGTGGTGGAATTTGCCGTCGCTTCCGCGCCGAACGCCCCGTCGCTCAGCCCCATCGTCGTGGACGCCGTGACCATCGGCCCTGGCCGATTCCTGCGCCTCACCCTCCCGAAGAATCCCGCCGCCGGCGATGTAGAATACAGCGTGGAAGCAACGAGCGGTCTGGGCTCCGGCAATAGTTGGAGCGGCGCGGGCCTCATTTTCCTGCAAGACACCGCGACCACGCTGCAAATGCGCGACAGCGTGCCGCTGGGCGCGAGTACGATTCGTTTTGTGCGCTTGAAGGTGACGTTGCTGTAAGGAAAAAACGGGCCTGAGGAGCGGCGAGGATTCTTGTTCCCAGCTCTGGAGCGCATCGCTATTCCTCTTGCCCGCCTCCCCATGTTTCCGCCCAGCGACTATCTCGATCTCAATCACACCGAGCACCGGATGCTCTTCGAGAATGCAACCAATGCCTGGGATGCGCTCAAGCAGATCACCAGTTATCTCCAGTTTCGGCTCAAGCCGGCGATCCACGGGCGGCTGATCGGCAAGCCGTTCATCAGCGGAGCGGTCTTTGTGGGGAAAGGCGCCGTCATCGAGCACGGCGCGATGATCAAGGGTCCGGCTTGGATCGGTGAAGGCTGCGAGATTCGCAATGGCTGCTACATCCGCGAGAACGTGATCGTCGGCGCGGGCTGCGTGCTGGGGAATTCGAGCGAGTTTAAGAACTGCATCATCTTCGACGAAGCGCAGATCCCGCATTTCAACTACGTGGGCGACTCGATCATCGGCTACCGCGGCCACCTCGGCGCGGGCGTGATCCTCTCGAATGTGAAGCTCGATAAAAGCGAGGTCACGGTGCCGACGGTGAAAGGGCTGATCCCGACTGGGCTGAAAAAATTCGGTGCGATCGTCGGTGACCGCGCGGAGATCGGGTGCAATTCGGTGATCAATCCCGGGTCACTCATCGGGCGCGATTCGATCATCTATCCCGGCACGGTCTGGCGCGGCGTGGTGCCTGCCGGGAGCGTGGTGAAGACGCGCCAGCAACACCAGATCCTCGCCCGGAAAGGGTAGGCGACAGGCCGTAGCTTCCGCGTTTCGTGCGATCTTGCCTTCAAGGAGCCGGGGCGCCCTCGCCCCGAGTTGCTCCACGGGGCGAAGGCGCCCCTTGCCCTTGGCTACCGGCCTAGGAAGAGGCGCCGACTTCCACCGCCGCGAGGTTCTTTTCCTCGAATTCCTTGCACCAGCCTTTGATTTCGGTGTCGTTGAAA
>JANNXQ010000269.1:0-12412 GCA_031409655.1 Chthoniobacteraceae bacterium
AACTGCCGCAGGCCCGACGCCCACAGCCCTCCGGCGCCCCATCGTTCGCACGAAAGAAGTTCTCAGTCAGTTACCAGAGCGGAACGGCGCCGGGGAATTCTGATCGGGAGAAAGTGCCAGGGGGGAGAATTGAACTCCCGACCAAGGGCTTATGAGTCCCCTGCTCTACCACTGAGCTACCCTGGCGGTGGCGGGCGCGGAAATTACTGACGGCCCCCACCCCGTGCAAGCGGAGAAATAGACTCTCCGCCGGGAGCGCCGCCGTACCGTGCGGTAAATGAACCCGCTGCGCGCAGCGCCATGTTCTGTCGCTGGCGAAGCAGATTGAGCGCGGAGCGCGCTGGTCACATGACCGCACGGGACGGCGGCGCTCCCAGGATGCTTCTTTGTTCCCGCCCTTGAATTCCCTAATGACAGCGGGGATTGGTCGGTTCGCACCGCTGCCTTCCATGAACAAACTTCCGCACGTCCTCTTGCTCCTCTCTGCTCTGCCTGCCTGGGGTGCGGTCGATTTCAAAAAGGACATCGTCCCGGTGCTCGAGGAGCATTGCTATGACTGCCACGGCGAAGGCACGAAGAAGGGCGGGCTCGCCATGGACAAATACGCGTCGCTCGCCGCGCACCTGAAGGACACAAAGCATTGGTTTGCCATCTGGAAAAATATCCAGTCGCAACTCATGCCGCCTTCGGACGAAAAGCAGCCCTCGGAAGAGCAGCGGGAGCGCGTCCTGCGCTGGATCGAGAAGAGCGTCTTCAAGCTCGATCCCGCAAATCCCGACCCCGGTCGCGTGACCATCCGTCGGCTCAATCGGGAGGAGTATCGCCACAGCATCGATGACCTGTTGGGGGTCGATTTCGACACCGACGACGCCTTTCCCGAGGACGACACTGGCTACGGTTTTGACACCATCGGCGACGTGCTCAGCATCTCGCCGCTGCTCATGGAGAAATATGTCGCCGCTGCCGAGACGATCGCCTCTGAATCAGCCGGGAAATCCGAGGGCCGCATCCCGACGGAGACCATCGAGGCGGATAAATTTCGCGTCACCGAAGATCCGAAAAAGTCCGCGAAGTCGCTGCCCATGGCGGAAGCGGCGACAGCCAGTTATCTCAAGCCCATCGAATTCCCCGGGCGCTACCGGATCACCGCCGAGATGCGGGTCTCGGGTTCGAATGAAGCGACGACGCACACCGCCAAGGCAGCGCTCTCGGTGCGCGGAAAATCGTTCGGCACGCAGGCGCTTGGCTGGGACTATCGCAAGGATTTGAAACTCACGGGCATCGTCGAACTGCTGAAAGGCGACAACCTGCTGGCCATCGAAATCACCCCGGGCAACGCCCCGCAGCCGGATGAAAATTTCCTGAATGTGGGCTTCGGCAAAGTGCGCCTCGAAGGGCCGCTCGATGGCAGCCATCTTGAATATCCGAAGGAGTATTTCCGGATCTTCCCGGAAGGCCCACCACCCGCCGATCCGAAGGCGCGCGCCGCTTACACCCGGCGCATCTTGCGCCAGCTCGCCACCCGCGCCTTCCGCCGTCCGGTGGATGAAGCCACGCTGACCCGGCTCACGGCCATCGCCACCGAGGCGCAGCGACTGCCGGGCACCACCTTTGAGCGCAGCATCGCGTCTGCGCTCACCGCGATCCTTGCCTCGCCGCGTTTCCTCTTCCGCGCGGAAGTGCAGCCGGAGCCGAATAACCCCGGGAAAATCGTGCCCGTGGATGAGTTCGCACTGGCCTCGCGGCTTTCGTATTTCCTCTGGAGTTCGCTGCCCGACGAGGAACTCTCCGAACTCGCGCGCTCCGGCCAGCTCCGGACGAATCTGCGCGCCCAAGTCGATCGCCTGCTGGCCGACGATCGCGCGGAACGCTTCGTCGAAAACTTCGTCGGCCAGTGGCTCCAGACACGCGATGTGGAAGGCATGAACATCGACGCCCGGCGCTTCCTCGGCGGGGGACGAAATTCCGACGCGCAGAAAATTTTCAGCCCGCGCCTGCGCCGCGCGATGCGCGAGGAGACCGAGATGCTCTTCGCCTATCTCATCGGCGAAAATCGCTCCGCGCTCGAACTGCTCACCGCCGACTACACTTTCCTCAACGAGCCGCTGGCCCGCTTCTACGGCATCAATGGCGTGACCGGCACCGAGATGCGGAAGGTGGCGCTCGCCGCCGACAGCCACCGCCGCGGCGGCGTGCTCACCCACGGCAGCACCCTCGTCGTCACCTCCAATCCCACCCGCACCTCGCCCGTGAAGCGCGGCCTTTTCATCCTGGAAAACATCCTCGGCACGCCCGCCCCGCCCGCACCGCCGGATGTGCCCGCGCTCGATCAATCTAGGAAAGATGGGACCAACCTGACGATGCGCGAGCTGATGGTGGTCCACCGCGAAGCGCCCCTCTGCGCGGGCTGCCATGCGCGCATGGACCCGCTCGGTCTCGCCTTGGAAAACTACACGCCGCTCGGCAACTACCGGGCCGACGAGCGCGGCCAGCCCATCGAGACCGAGGGGCGATTGATCACCGGGGAAAAATTCAAGGACGTGACCGAACTCGCACAGGTGCTCGCCACGAGCCGCCGCGACGACTTCTATCACTGCCTCTCCGAAAAAATGCTCACCTACGCGATTGGCCGAGGCCTCGAATATTACGACACCGTCACGGTGGAAAAGATCGTCACCGGGCTGAAGAAGGACCAGGGCGCGATGCGCTCGCTGATCTACGGCGTCGTGGAAAGTGCGCCCTTTCAAAAACGCCGTGGTGATGGTGGCAAGATCGCCAGCCAATGACTCCTCGGCAGCTTTGGTTCAATTTCTGGGCCTTCTTCTTCGGCCTGCTGATCCTGCTGGCGTCGCTCGGCATCGTGATCTTCGGGCTCGCTCGCGGCGGCACCCAGCACCCGCACCTGATCGCGGCGATCCTCGCCGGGCAGGGTTTCGCCGCGGTCCTGATGATCGTCGGCAGCTTTGCCAATTTCCGCTGGGGCAGCCCACGCTTCTGGCCCATGGCGCTCGCGTTCACCGGCTGCCTCCTCACCGGCTGGCTCGCTCCGATCGGCATCTGGGGCATCGTGATCTGGCTGGCCGAGGACGGCTACCAAAAGGGCCTGCGTCCGGAACCCTGACTGCGGCGAATCCCTCAAAGCTCCGCGCCGCGGGCTGATTCACTAGGCACATGGACCATTCGCTCACCCTTCCTCGCCGCCGCTTCCTGCGCGGCCTCGGCATCGCGCTCGGCCTGCCGGCGCTCGAGGCGCTGTCGCCCCTGACCCGCGCGCTCGCTGCCGCCGCGCCGAAAGTGGCCACCACGGCGGCCGGCTCGCCGCTGCGCATGGCTTTCCTCTATGTCCCGAATGGCGTGAACGTTGCCCGCTGGCGGCCGCTTGGCGACGGCCAGGACTATCAGCTCGGCGAGACCATGGCTCCGCTCGCGCCGCTGAAGGACCAGTTTCAAGTCTTCACCGGCTTTGAGCAGAAAAATGGTTTTGCTGGCGGCGACGGAGCCGGGGACCACGCCCGCGCCACCGCGTCCATCCTCACGGGTGCCCGGCCGAAAAAGACGGCCGGCTCCGATATCAAGCTTGGCGTTTCCGTGGATCAGCTCGCCGCGCAGCATCTGGGAAATGAGACGCGCTTCTCCTCACTGGAGCTCTCGTGCGATGGCGTTCGCAAGTCCGGCGCGTGCGATTCCGGCTACTCCTGCGCGTATCAATTCAATCTTTCCTGGCGCTCCGAGACCACGCCCGTCGCGCCGGAATCAAATCCGCGCCTCGTCTTTGAGCGACTCTTCGGCAGCGGCCAGGGCACCGAGCGCCAGAAGAGCTACCAGATGCGCCGGGCGCAGCAGCGCTCCATCCTCGATTTCATCCGGGACGACGCCAGTGCGCTCTCCCGCGAACTCGGTCGCAATGATCAGCACAAGCTCGACGAGTATCTCACGGGCGTCCGCGAGATCGAACGGCGCATCCAGAAGACCGAGCGTTTCGGCCCGCTGCCGGACCCCGGCGTGGAAACGCCCGCCGGCCAGCCGGACGATTACCAGAAGCACATCCGCCTGATGATGGACATGCTGGTGCTCGCGTTTCAGACCGATAGCACGCGCATCTCGACCTTCCTGCTCGCGCACGACGGCAGCAATCGCAGCTTCCGCGAGATCGGCGTCGGCGACGGCCACCACTCGATTTCGCATCATCAGAACGATCCCGTGAAGCTCGACCGGATCGGCAAGATCGACCTCTTCTACACCCAGCAGCTCGCCTATCTGCTGGAGAAAATGCGGGCCGTGAAAGAGGCCAATGGCCAGACGCTGCTCGATAATTCGATGCTCGTGTATTGCAGCGGCCTCTCCGACGCGAACCGGCACAATCACTCCGACCTGCCCGTGATCCTCGCCGGCAAGGGCGGCGGCGCCTTCCATCCCGGCCGTCACGTGAATCTGGGCGCGGACACCTCCATGACGAATCTCTACGTGCGCATGTTGAACAACATGGGCGTGAAGGTGGATCGCTTCGGGGATTCGACCGGCGTGCTGAAGGACGTGTGACGAAGGTTTAGCTTCGCGTGCGCCCGCGCCTCGGCCAAGAGTGCCGGCCAGATGAGCTTCCGCACTGCTGATTATGATTACATCCTGCCGCCCGAACTGATCGCGCGGCATCCCCTCGCCGAGCGCGCGGATTCGCGGATGCTGGTGCTGCATCGGACGGAGCAGCGGCTGGAGCACCGGAGCTTTCGGGACTTCGCGTCGTACGTCGGCACGGGCGATTTGGTGGTCCTGAATGACACGCGCGTCATCCCGGCGCGGGCCTTCTCCGACGACGGGCGCATCGAACTGCTCTTCCTCGAAGCGGTGCGCGAAAACACCTGGAAGTGTCTGGTGAAGCCGGGCCGCAAGATGCGCCTGGGAGCGCTGGTCCATATCCGGGACGTGGTCGGCGTGGTCACGGAGATTTGCCCGGAAGGCGAGCGGATCATCGAGTTTCGCGGCGCGGTCGATCTGGAGCGCGCGGGGCAGCTTCCAATCCCGCCGTATCTCGAGCGACCGGTGGAAGCAGCAGACAGTGAGCGCTACCAGACGGTCTTTGCGCGGGAAAGTGGCGCCGTGGCCGCGCCGACAGCCGGGCTGCATTTTACGCCGGAGATCCTTGCGCGCCTGCCGCACGCCTTCATTACCCTGCACGTGGGCGTCGGCACTTTCCGCTCGGTGCTCACCGACGACGTCCGCGAGCACCGCATGCACAGCGAGCGCTACCATGTGCCACCCGCCACCGCCGACGCCGTCAATGCGGCCAGCCGGATCATCGCCGTCGGCACGACCAGCACGCGCGTGCTCGAATCCTGCGGCCTCCCGCTCACGCCCCGGTCTGGCACCACGGACATCTTCATCCATCCGCCCTACGAATTCCGCGTCGTGGATGCGCTGCTCACGAATTTTCACCTCCCTCAATCCACCCTCCTCATGCTCGTGAGCGCCCTGGCCGGACGGGACTTCGCGCTGGAGGCGTATCGCGAAGCCATCGCCTCCGGCTACCGCTTCTACAGCTACGGCGACTGCATGTTGATCCTGTAGCTGGGAGCGCTCCGGCCTCGACACGCTGACGGCGATTTGTTCGCATCCGCCTTTATGAAATCTCTCTGGGATCGTTATCAGAAATACCTCGTCCGCGACACGCAGCTCGGCATCTCGCTGGACATCAGCCGGATGGCTTTCGGCGACGATTTCCTCGCGAAGATGGAGCCGCAGGCGCAGGCGGCCCTCGCGGCGATGCAGACGCTGGAGGCAGGTGCGATCGCGAATCCCGACGAGCAGCGGATGGTCGGCCACTACTGGCTGCGCACCCCGGAGCTGGCACCGACGCCGGAGCTGCGCGCGGAGATCGAAGTCTGTCTCACCCAGGCGAAAGAATTTGCCGAGCGCGTCCACGCGAGCGGACGCTTTTCGGACGTGCTGATCATCGGGATCGGCGGCTCGGCGCTCGGGCCGCAATTCATCGCCGACGCCCTCGGCACGGACGACGACCGCCTGCGCCTGCATTTCCTCGACAACACCGATCCGGACGGCATCGACCGCGTGCTCACGTCGCTCCAGCAGCGCCTCGATCACACCCTCGCCGTGGTCATTTCCAAATCCGGCGGCACTCCCGAGACCCGCAATGGCATGCTCGAAACCCAGGCCGCTTACGCGAAAGCCGGCGTCGATTTCGCCCCGCGCGCCGTGGCCGTCACCGGCGTCGACTCGCAGCTCGACAAGGTCGCCGAGACCGGCGGCTGGCTGGCGCGGCTGCCGATGTGGGATTGGGTGGGCGGACGCACCTCCATCATGAGCGCCGTGGGCCTCGTGCCGATGCTCCTGCAAGGCGTGAAGATGGAGGCCGTCCTCGCCGGTGCCGCCGCCATGGATGCCTGGACCCGTCACCCGGACACCTTGAAAAATCCCGCGCTGCTCCTCGCGCTGATGTGGCATTTCTCCGGCAATGGCCGCGGCGAAAAAGACATGGTGGTGCTGCCCTACAAGGATCGCCTCGTCCTCTTTTCAAAATATCTCCAGCAGCTCGTCATGGAGTCGATCGGCAAGGAACTCGACCTCGATGGAAAAAAGGTGAACCAGGGCCTCGCCGTCTATGGCAACAAAGGCTCCACCGACCAGCACGCCTACGTGCAGCAGCTCCGCGACGGCGTGCATAATTTCTTCGCCACCTTCATCGAAGTGCGCAAGGGCCGCGACGGCGCTTCCATCGAGGTCGAACCCGGCGCGACCAGCGTGGATTTCCTGCAAGGCTTCCTGCGCGGCACCCGCACCGCGCTGCACGAGAGCGGCCGCGGCTCGGTCACGGTGAGCATCCCCGAAGTCACGCCTGCGACCGTCGGCGCACTCATCGCGCTCTATGAGCGGGCCGTTGGCTTCTACGCTTCGCTGGTGCATGTGAACGCCTATCACCAGCCCGGCGTCGAAGCCGGCAAGAAGGCCGCCGCCACGCTCCTGAAGCTGCAAGCCAGCGTGCGCGCCGCCCTTTCAAAAAACGCCCAGACCGCCCCGCAGATCGCCGCCCCGCTGGATGCAGACGCCGAGGCCGTCTATCACGTCCTCGTCCACCTGGCCGCCAATGACCCGGCGGTCGGCCTCACGGCTGGCGCGGGACCGGCGGAGGACGCCTTTGCCCTCGCGAGCTGAAGCACGACGCTGGCCGAAAATCCGGGAGGAAGGTTGTGGCCTGTCGGTTTCCTGCTTGCGTGCCTTTCCCCTGATCCCCGACTCCCCCGCCACCACCCCATGCTTCGCCATCGCGAAAAAGTCCTCGCCCACGCCGAACAGCACCTCTTCTCGCAGGGTAAGCTAAACTCCTCAGAGCTGCTCGAGCTCTACCGGAAGTTCCTGAAGATCGAGAACTACCGGCTGAAGCTGAAGCATCATGCCGGCGGCGGCGGCCGGGAAGTCTGCGGCTTGCGCGCCAGCCTCGTGGATATCGTCCTGCGGCATCTGCTCACGGCGGCGCTCGGGGAGGATGGGAAAAAGAAAGCCCCTCGGCTCACTCTCGTGGCCATCGGCGGGTACGGACGCGGCGAGCTAAATCCCTGCAGCGACGTGGACCTGATGTTCCTGCACGGCGATGCGCAGCGAAATCTCGGACCGCAGGTGAAGGAGATCGTCGAGCAGATCCTCTACATGCTCTGGGATGTCGGCTTCAAAGTCGGTCACTCCACGCGCTCCATTTCCGAGGCGATCAAGGAAGCGAATGAAAACATGCTTTCCAAGACCTCGCTCCTGGAGGCGCGCTTCATCGCCGGCGACTCGAAGCTCTTCGACGAATTCCGGGCCGCCTTTTTGAAACGCTGCGTGGTCGGGCAGGAGGAAAAGTACATCGCCGACCGCCTAACCAACCAGACCGAGCGCCACGCGAAGTCCGGCCGCGTCGTCTATATGCAGGAGCCGAACATCAAGAACGGCTGCGGCGGTCTGCGCGATTACCAGAATCTGCTCTGGATCAGCTTCTTCAAGGAACGGGTGCAGACCACCGGCGAACTTGTGAAGAAAGGGCTGCTCAATGAAATGGAGCGCCGCGAACTGGACCGCGCCTACGACTTCCTGCTCCGCGTGCGCACCGAACTGCACTACCTGAACAAACGGTTGATCGACGTCATCGTCGGCAATCAGCAACTCCCGATCGCCAACAAACTCGGCTACAACCAGAAGAGCATCCTGCGCCGCACCGAAGCGCTGATGCGCGACTACTACCAGCACGCGCGGAATATCTACCTGATGACGCAGCTCCTCTCGGAGCGCCTCAGCGTCGCCCCGCCCGCACCCGAGAAACCACCCGGCCTCCTCGGCTTCCTGCGCAAAGCCAGGCCCGCGAAAGCGGAACACTTCGACGGCTTCATCTCCCAAGGTGGACGCCTCTTTGCGGAGTCGCCGAATATCTTCAATCAGGATCCCCCGCGGATGATGCGGCTCTTCCAGCATCTCCAGTTGCGCGATCTGCGGATGAGCCCGGAGCTGGCGCAGCTCGTCCGCCGCCGGCTGCATCTCGTCGATCGCGTCTTCCAGTATTCCAAGTCCACGCGGGAGACCTTCCTCGCGATTTGCTCCCGCAAAGGTGAAGTGGGCGCGATCCTCAGGGCCATGCACCATGTCGATTTTCTCGGGCGCTATCTCCCGGAGTTCGGCCAGCTCACGGCCCTCGTGCAGCACGAGTTTTTCCACCGCTACACGGTCGATGAACACACCCTGGTCTGCATCGAAAAGCTCGATTCGCTGGTCGATACGAAGGAGGCCAAATTCAAGGACTACACCGCGCTTTTCCGGAAGCTCGAAGATCCCGTGGTGCTCTACCTCGCGCTCCTCCTGCACGACACCGGCAAGGCTTCCAGCGCCCGGAATCACGCCGAGGCCAGCGCGGTCTTCGCCGCGAAAGTCGCCCGCCGCCTGCAGCTCACGCCAGAGCAGCGTCGCTCGCTGCTCCTCCTCGTCGATCATCACATCACCCTCTCGAGCACCGCGCAGCGGCGCAACCTCGACGACGACGCGACCATTTCCGAGTTCGCGATCCTCGTAAAAAATCAGCCAAACCTGGACGCCCTGATGCTCCTCACGCTGGCCGATGGGCAGGGCACCGGAGACGAGAATTGGAGCGACTGGAAGGAGTCGCTCGTCTGGCACCTCTTCCGCAGCGTCTCACTCTATCTCGCGGATGGCGACGCCTTCTACCGCGAGCGCGCCGTCGAGCGGGCTGGACTGCACGGTGCCGTCTCGAAAAAACTTTCTGCCGAGTATCGGGAAGAGGTCGATGCGCACTTTGAGTACATGCCGGATCGCTATTTCCAGATGTACACCGCCGCGGAGATCGTCCAGCACATCGGCATCTTCCGCGATTTCCTCACGGCGCGCTGGAAGGACGATTCAAAAGTGCTCGCACCTGCCGTCCACTGGATCGCGCGCCCGGAGCGCGGCCATAGCGAATTCTGGTTTTGCGGCTGGGATCGCCATGAATTGCTCGCGCGCATCGCCGGTTCGCTCTCCACCGTGGGCCTGAATATCCTGAGCGCCGATGTCTTCACCCGCGCCGACAATCTCGTCCTGGATATCTTCCGCGTCTGCAGCACGAAGTTCGAAGCGGTGACCGACGAAAAGGACATCGCCGCCGTCGAGAAACGGCTCCGTCAATCGCTTGAGGCCACCGATTTCGACTTCGAGCCACTCCTCGTGAAAGCGCGCAAGAAGCACACTTTCCAGCTCGCGCAGGAACTCGATTTCCCGACCCGCATCGGCATCGATAACGATGCCCACCCCATCTACACCCTCGTGGACGTGCAGACGCCCGATCGCCTCGGCTTGCTCTACCACCTCCTCCGGGCCCTGGGTCAGACCGGAGTGCAAATCGCCCTCTCCCGCATCGCCACGGAAAAAGGTGCCGCCATCGACAGCTTCTACGTCACCGACGCCGAGGGGAAAAAGATCAAGAGCGAGACCGCGGTGCGCAAGCTGCAGAAGGCGCTGCACAAGGCCTCCGTGGAGGCGAAGGAGACGCCGAGCTAGTCGAGCTGCCGCAGGAAGCACTCCTGGAGGAAGCCGTAGAAGTGCATCTGGAAGAGGGCCATCGTCCGCGCATCGCTGACCAGTCGAAGGTGGGCATCCATGTCCTGCTCGGTAAAATCGTAGCGCGCCGCGATCGCCAGCCGCGCCTGGTTCAAGGCATGAATCCAGGCTTCGAGATTCTTCACCGGGAGGTGGAGCTTGTGTTCGCGGCGGCGATTGTCGGGCGGAAATTCAGCGAGATCGGCCTGGACGATGTCCAGGGCCCCCTGAAAAAGACGCGCGAGATCGGGCTCCACATATTCGTGCCAGTCACGATCCGCGTCCGGCTCCCGGCCCTCGGTCGGCGTGGAGAAAATGCGCGCCCGGGCCGCGTCGCTGTCGCCGGGATCGGCGCTGCTCACGATCTGGGTGAGCAGCTCGCAGCAGGTCCGGTCGAGCTTGGTGATGGCGATGGTGTCTTGATCGAGGCGGGAGATCAGCATGGAGCAACGGAATGGCCGACTGGCATCCCTTTTCCTAATCGCACTTCTCGATCGTGGCGAGGAGCAGATGCGCGTGGAGTTGCTGCACGTAGGTCTCGGCCTGCTCGCGCACCCCGGTCCACACGATGCTCCGCCCATTTTGATGCACCTCCATCATGTGCCGCTCCGCACGCTCGCGCGGATGCCCGAGCACTGTCATAAAAATGCGCGTGACGTAGGTCATGAGGTTCACCGGGTCATTCTTGACGACGACATTCCACGGCTTGTCGGTCGCCTCTGCGGTCTTGCTCTCCTGCTCGATGGTGGGCGCTTGCGGCATGGGTTGGTTGTCGGGAATTGTGAGCGCAGACCGCGCCGAACCGCAAGCGCCCTGACGCCCCACGCCGCGCATCCGCCCGCGGATTCCTCGGATCTTTAGACCACGGATTTCACAGATGACACGGATGGGAGAAGAGCAACGGATGTCGCATCCCCTCCCCACATCTGTGAAATCTGTGGCATCTGCGGTCGATCCCTCTGCGCCATCAAAGTGCCATCAAGGCGCCGGAGCAGCCGGCGCCGCGGTAGGGGGAGCGAGGAGCGTTTCCAGTTCGCCGATCCACGTCGCGACGTCCGGATGCGTGGGGTTCCCTTTGATCAAGCCAAGCATCTCGACGGCCGCTTTGTTTTTCTGACCGATTGCCGCGTATTCGGAGGCGCGTTTCCAGAGGAGTTCAGGACGGCGCACCGTGTTGAATTTCGTCATTTCAAACTCCACCCGCCGGGCGCTCACCGCTTCCGCCTCGCGCTTGAGCTGCATGTCCCAGTATTCCAGCACGCGCGCATCCTTCTCCTCGCGCAAACCCGGCAGGACGATCTTCTGGAAGATGCCATCCACATCCCCTGGCTGCGCCTCCCACTTTTCGACCGCCACGAAATCCGCCACCTTCATCCACTGCACCACCGGACTCGAGGCCAGCGGACGCTTCAGTATCTGGTCGCACATCCGCTTCACGGCTTGATCGTCGCCCACCTTCTCCTTGGCGCGCGCCTTCCCACCGGCGGCCGATTCCCGCTCTTTCTTGATCGCTTCGCCGAGCGCTTCCACCGCCAGATCCACGGCCCGTGCTTCCTTGGTATAAGCGATCACCTGCGGCAAAAGATCCTTCATCGCCACGCCGTTGGACCGCTGGAGAGTGAGTCCGAGCCAGACAAAGAAGAGCCGTGCGGCCGCCTGCCCTTCCTTGCTCTTGAGCCCCTCACCGTCGTGCTCTTTCCACGCGCGGAATCCGGCAGTTTCCTTGGCCGCACCCTCAAATTGCGTCACCCGCACCGCCTCCTCCCAGAGCGCCGCCGCCCGTTCGCCGCTCGCCGCGCCGCCCGCCACTTGCTGGATGGCCGTCTGCTTCGCCGTCTTGAGCTGCGCGGTCTGAGCGGCGCGCAATTGCCGCAGCGTCGCGAGAATTTCCGCGGCATTCACCGGGGGCGCATCCTGCGCGTGGACCGGAAGGCTGGCGATGGAGAGGGCGAGAATGGTGCGGCGAATGGAGGGGAACATACGGGGTTGCGATTAAGCGGCGGCGAGTCGGGCGAGGCAAGTTTTCATCACGCGATCCTGCACCCGGTGCATGGCGGCATGATCCTGCGGCGTGCGGTCGTCGTAGCCATTCAGATGGAGCAGTCCGTGGATGATGTAGAGCGCCAGCTCGTGCTCGACAGTCTGGCCATACTGCGCGGCGTAAGCGCGCGCCGTCTCCGCGCTGATGACGATTTCCCCGTGCTCGAAAGTGATCACGTCCGTGGCGCCGGGGATATTCATGAATTGCCGATGCACCCGCGCGATCGTGCGATCGGAAACGATCGCCACCTCGACCTCCTCCAGCGCCCGGAGCGCCTGCCTGCCATCCGCGCAATGCCGCAAACAT
>JANNXQ010000270.1:0-32510 GCA_031409655.1 Chthoniobacteraceae bacterium
GAAGGCATCGGTGGTGAAATTGTGAAATTCGTCGATGAAGAGAAAGAAGTCGCGGCGCTCGGACTCGGGCTGGTTCACGCGGGCCATCGCGCCGAGCTGGAACTGCGTGGTGAGCAGGCTGCCGAGCAGGTTGGCCTTGTCCGCGCCGAGCCGGCCTTTGGAGAGATTGGCGATGAAGATGCGGCCCGTGTTCATCATGAAAGGCAGGCTCACTTTCGCGCGCACCTGGCCGAGGATGTTACGCACGACGGGATTGAGCAGGAACTGGCCGAGCTTATTTTGGATCGGCGCGATGGCTTCGCGCTGGAAACGCGCATCGTAGTTCTCGAACTCGTCCGTCCAGAAGGCGCGCACGAAGGGGTCGCGTACTTTCGCGACGATGCGGCGGCGATAGTCGGCGTCGGTGAGCATGCGGTTCACGCCGAGCAGGGAAGTATTCGGGCGATCGAGCAGCGCGGCGACGGCGTTGTAGAGGATGTATTCGAGACGCGGCCCCCACGAGTCGCGCCAGATGCTTTTGAACGCGCCGACGATGCCGCTGGCGACGAGGTGCCGGTCATCGGGCGCGACGTTGGCGATAAGATTGAGGCCGATGGGGAAGTCGAGGTCGCCAGGATGAAAATAGACGAGGTCATCCGCGCGATGCGGCGGGATGCAGTCGAGCAGCTCGTCCGCAAGATCCCCGTGCGGATCGATCAACCCGACGCCGTGCCCGGCGGCGAGATGTTGCACGATCAGATTGCGCAGCAGCGTCGTCTTTCCGGTGCCCGTCTTGCCGATGAGATAGAGATGCTGGCGCCGATCGGAAAGCGAAAGGCCAACGGCCTTCTCGCCGCCCCAGATTTCCTTGATGCCGATGTATGAAAATTGTTCGTCCATGATGCCGGAGCCAGCCGCCACTCCTTCGCCGAGACGCGCGCTTGTGATTCGCGCCGGCTGCCCGTGTCAGATTCAGCCGACGCGAAGCGGCGCTCAAGCGAGACGCATGTCCGCCCGCAAAACGCACGAGGGCGAGCGGACGAGGTAATGGAAGCTGGCTGCGATGCCTGACGGTCGGAACAGCTTCATTATACACCCACGAAGCGGATTTCTCGACAAGTGACGGCTCGTTGCGCACCACCGTGTTATGCCGGCGGCATGGCGCGACCATCCAAGCGTAAATTGTGGGCAGCGAGCGCCGTAGGAAATGCGAGTAAAGATGCTTGCCTTCTCGTCATTGCAAAGCAGCCTCTCGCACGCATGAAATGCGTGCGGTTCCCCCTCCTCACCCCTCTCCTCCTTGCGGGGATCGGGTCGGCGGGGGCGGTTCCACCCACGGTGTCGAATGTCCGCGGGTTGCAGCAGGTGTCCGGGCAGGTCGTGGATATATACTACAATCTGACGGACCCGGATTCGGCGGCGGTGAGCGTGTCGCTGCTGATTTCGAGCGATGGTGGGGCGACTTGGACGGTGCCGGCAACTTCACTCAGTGGGGCGGGGATCGGTGGGGCGGTGGTTCCGGGGGCGGATCGACATATTGCGTGGAATGCTGGGGCGGACTGGCCGGGGCAGAAGTCCAATTCGATGCGCTTTCGGGTGACCGCAACCGATGATCCGCCCCCGCCCGCTGGCATGGTGTTGATTCCGGCCGGAAGTTTCCAGATGGGGAACTCGACGAACAGTACCGAGGGCCGAAGCGACGAGCTGCCGGTGCATCCGGTATCGGTAAGTGCGTTTTTCATGGATCGATACGAGGTGACGAAACAGTTGTGGGATGAGGTGCGGGCGTGGGGGGCAAGTAATGGACGTGGGTACACGGATTTACCGTTGGGGTCGTATGGCGGGACGACAAACTTTAGCAAGGGGGCGAATCACCCGGTGCACTACGTCGGTTGGTTTGCGGTGGCGAAGTGGTGCAACGCTCGATCCGAAATGAATGGGCTGCTGCCGGTGTACTACACTAACGATGCGCAGACGACGATCTACAAGACCGGGAGCGTGAATTTGACCAATACTCAAGTAAAATGGGGGGCGAATGGGTATCGGTTGCCGACAGAAGCGGAGTGGGAGAAGGCGGCGCGAGGCGGATCGTCCGGGCAGCGTTTTCCTTCAGGAGCGACGATTTCCCACACGCAGGCTAACTATTTGGTGTATTCCGCAGATGGGACGACGAACTACTATACTTATGACGTAAGTCCCACGCGGGACCATCATCCGACGTTTGCTGTAAATGGAAATCCTTACACGAGTCCTGTCGGTTACTTTGCACCAAACGGATATGGCTTATATGATATGGCTGGAAATATTTGGGAGTGGTGCTGGGACGGGTATGGAGCGAGTTACTACGACACTTCTACGAGCAGTGATCCACTGGGTCCCCCAGCGGGCCTTAACCGGGTAATGCGCGGAGGTGGCTGGGACGATTACGCATTAACGGCTCGCGCGGCCTCTCGTTCCTACGGTTCGTCGTTCGGTTCGCCCTACCTAATGTTATTCGGCTTCCGCTGTGCCCGCCGGTAGGAGCCATGAATGCTCGCCCCTCTGCCACGTTCGACGCACCTTGCGGAGTGCCGGGCGCTTTTTCCGCGTCGCGGACACTATGAAATTTCTCACGGGACTCATTTTCTTTGCGGCCTTCCTCGCCGTGCGTCTCGATGCGGAGGCGGGAACGAGCACCTCGGGAAACATCTCGGTGGATACGACAGGCCCTGCGGGCAACGTGACGGTGACGATGTTTCGCGCGAAGGAGAGCGCAGTGCTCGAAAATGCCGTCGAGGGCGTTTCGGCCGACGAACCTTTGCGGGTGAAGGCGATCACTCCGGCGACGATGGCAAGCCTGGCGGTCGTGCCGGCTTGGAACTCTTCCACCAATACCGGCGGTGGCTTGGTGGCCGATGGCGTGACACCTCTCATCTTCCGAATCGCAGCCAATGGCACGCCTTCCGCGAGTGGCGACCGTTACGTGGTTGCGGTCGGGAAAAAGTGGGATGGTGTCTTGAGCTTCCCATTTCCGAGATTGTCCCTGGCCGGGAGTGCGGTGTCTTCGCCGGAAGCATGGATCACCCTGACTCCGGCAAATCCGGTAGCGTTTGTCGTGTTGAACGCAATTCAGGCGGAGGATCTCATGGAGACTGGCTTTCCAGGAGTAGTGGTGGCGACGCTGACAGTGCGGGATGCAACTAACGGAAAGCGCCGTGGCGAAATCGACTTCGGTGTCAGCTTTCCTCCGGTGGTCCTGGTGCATGGATACAACGTCAGCGATCCGCAAGATTGGGGAACTGACTTTAGGTATAATCTCCGTGTAGGGCGTCCGGACGATTTTGTAATCGTCGCGAGCTATGGAGTCGAAAATGACTTCAATACAACTGGCAGCTTGGGGGAACTGACAAAGACACTTTATGGAGTGTTACTGGTGGGAATGGAAAAGGAGGGCAGCCGCTCCGCTGTTTTGAATCAGTGGGCTTGGACTCGGTATGATGCCGTGGGGCACAGCCAGGGCGGCGTTCTGCTCCGGCTGCTTTGCTCGCAACGAGAGAAAATCGGCGGCGGCACGGTTTACGAAAACGGCTTCGACCCTTGGAGAAATCATCGGAATCATTATCGCGGGCGTTTTCATCGAGTTGTGACGATCGGCTCACCGCACGCGGGCTCGACGCTGGCGGAGCTAGGTATTCAACTCCAGAATGAGGGTGTACCTATCCGGTATGAGACTGCCGCTGAGCTCGCGGCTCTGGCGGCTGGCGGACCCCTCGTCGGTCCGTTCTGGGCACAGGAGATCAAGGATGAAGTGAAGAGGCTTTTCCAATCGAAGTTTCGAGTCGGCTCGCCGAGCCAACTGGCCACAATCAACGATGCGTTCCAGTGCGATCCGTATGCGCGCCTGCACCTTTTGCGGACCACGATTTACGGTGGGCTCGCGCCAGGGGAAAGCGGGAATGGCTGGTGGCCTTTTTACTACAGTGCGCTGTATCTGAATGAGGCGACGCCGACGGTGAATGGCCTGAGCCCCGGCGAGGTGGTGGCACCGAACGGTGCGGATGGGGTGGTGGACACGGACAGCCAGGGGGCCGGCGCAGGCAGCAATCACACCAGCGCGATCACCGGCGAGAATATCATCCACGCTGACGTTCCTTACCTAGACGATGAAGTGGGGGATACGCACTCGCAGACGGTCGCGGATAAAGTGGCTGAACTGCTCAAGGGGTCGGCGGCGGCATTCGGCCCGGTGACGATTCCCGCGGCTTTGAAGGCCACGATGGCAGTTCGGCGGGAGAATATCCTGACGCTCGCACAGGCAATTCGTGGTGGGCAGAGGCGCGAACCGGGTTCGTTGTACTCAGGTGGGGGTGGAGGCGGAGGGGGCGGCGGAGGATTTCTAATTCCTGCGCCGGGCGAAACAGGCAAAACTGCATCCTTCACGGATCAGACGCTCCACTTCACGCTGCAGCCGCCGGCAGGTGAATCGCCGAACGGACCGGTCGAATGGACGACCGTGGTTTATGGGCCGGAAGGGATGGCTGCCACGGGCCTGACTATGACGACCGCCGGCACGTCTGGCGACGAGTTGACGATGTTCGTCGCAGCCTCGGTGCAAGGGCAGGTGGTGTTGAGCGTGAGCTTTCGCTCGACGAGCGGGAAGATGGTGTTCGGCTCGCCGCAAGTGGTGCTGAACCGCCCGACGGGTAGTGTGCTTACGAGCCTCGCTCTATCTCCCGCGGTCATCGAATTGCAAGTGGGCGCCGAGGTGTCATTGGCGTTGTCGGGCATCTACGACGGCACGGTGTCGAGCCGGTTGTTCACCAATGCGGCGAACACGTCGTTTGTGTCATCCGATCCCAGCGTAGCGACAGTGGACGCGGACGGTCGCGTAAAGCTCATCGCATTGGGGATGGCGAGGATCACCGCGACCTACAATGGGACGCTCATGGCAGCGGTCGTGGTGACGGTGTTGGATGTGGCGCCGGTGGTGGTGAGTCCCCCGACGATCCCCGCGACGGTGGGGCAGTATCTCTCGCTCCAGCTTTCAGCTTCGCAGGTCGTGCAATCTTTCACGATGGATGCGCTGCCGACGGGGCTCTCGCTTGATGCGCAGTCGGGGCTGATCGAAGGGGTGCCGACGACGGAGGGGCGCTTCCCCGCGGTGGTGACGGTGCAGAATGCCAATGGGACGGGGAGCAAGCAGATGGAATTTGTGATCGCGGGCGTGCCGGGTGCGCCGACGGATGTGAGCTTGGATGCGGCGGGGGTGAATGGCGGGAAGCCGGTGGGAACGGTGGTCGGGCGTCTGGTGACGGTCGATCCGAACCCGCTCGACACTTTCACCTACCAACTCGTGAGCGGCGCGGGCGGCGCGGACAACGGGCTCTTCACGATCGCGGGCAACTCGCTGGTGACGGCGGCGGTGCTCAATCGAGCGGCGACGAGCACGGTGACCATTCGGGTGCGGACGACGGATTCGTGGGGCGCGAGCTTTGAGAAGGCGCTGGTGCTGCCGGTGGGCACGCCGCCGGCGATCGTGCGGCAGCCGGATGCGCGGGAGGTCTTCGTCGGCGAGAGCGCGATCTTCTTCGTGGAAACGACGGGGCTCGAACCGCTGCAATACCAGTGGAAGAAGGGGGGCGTGGACGTGGCCGGCGCGACAAGCCGCATCTTCGAGGTCTCCGCGGCGTCGCTGGCGGATGCGGGGAATTACACGGTCGCGGTGAGCAACGGCGACGGCAGCGTGACGAGTGCGGCAGCGAGCCTGGCGGTGAATCCGATCACGTATGGCAAGTGGGCAGCGGCGCTGCCGTCCGGGATGGCGTCGGCGCTCTTCGAGCCGGGGGCGGACTACAATGCAGATGGGATCGTGAACTTCCTGGACTTCGCCTTCGGCGTGCAGCCGGGGCTTGAGTCAGGCGTCGGCGCGCAGCCCTCCGTGTCGCGCGATGCGCTCGGCTATGTGCTGACTTATCGCGAGGCGGATAGCGTCTCGCCCCTCACGTATCGCATCCTGAAATCGGTGAACCTCGGCGCGTGGACGGAGCATGTGCCCGTCGTCGGCGACGTGACACGGACGAATCTCGGCACCCACACAGTCGTGGCTGTGCGGGTGCCCTCGCCTGCTCCCGGGTTGTTCTTCAAACTGGAGGTGAGTTCTCAGTAGCGGGATGCCGGAAGAGTCGGGGCCGTAGGCGCGAGCGCATTTTTCATCCGGGGGGAACAGAGCGAGGTAGTTCATCGCGTTCGCGCGAAGTCGTCGTCCGGCTCGCTAGACCGGATGTGTCGTGCGTGCGTGAGCACGAGGTTGTCCTTTACGAAAACCAGTTCCCCCAAGGTTGTCGGCAGGCGCTAGCCGGAACGTCGTAAGCGTCATGCATAGCTCCGTGCGGTTTTCGTTGACGGCGCAGGTTGACCGATGCCGGGAGGTATAAATTGCGTAGCGGACAGCTACGGAACTTACGCAGCGGCTTGCGTGGTGTGGCCTTGCCTGCGGGCTTTGCTCCAGGCTTCCGGGGTGACCTCGGGGATTTGGCTGGTGGTCATCTTCGGCAGGCGCGTGAGCACGTCGCGCAGGTAGGCCTGCGGGTCGATCCCACGGCGGCGGCAGCTTTCGACGAGGGTGTAGAGGATCGCTCCGCGATGGCCGGCCTCGGCCTCGCCGATGAACAGCCAGTTCTTTTTGCCGATGGCCGTTGGGCGGATGGCGTTCTCGACCCGGTTATTGTCGATGGCGATGCGGCCGTCGCGCAGGAACGCTTCGAGCGCGGGCCATTGGCCGAGCGTGTAAGTGATGGCTTTGCCCAGCGCGCTTTGGGGCAGGTGCCGCGGGCGGATGCGCAGCAGCGCGGCGCGGATGCGGCGCAGGATCATCGCGCTTTGCGCAGCGCGCACGGCCTGGCACAGCGCTGGTCCGACGCGATGCTCTCGCAGGTGCTCTTCGATCTGGTAGAGCTGGGCGATCTGCCGCAGCAGCCAACCGATGGTGCGCGGGGCACTCTCGCGAGCCTGATGGATGGCGCGACGGGCATGCGCCCAGCAGCCAGCCAGCGTGATCGCCTCCACTCCGGCACGGCTATTGTGTGCGCGCACGAAGGCGGGGTAGGCGCTGTAGCCGTCGGTCTGCAGCGTGCCGCGAAAGCCGGCGGGGATGATGGTTTCCAGACAGGCGGCGGCGCGACTCACGGCCCAATGAAAAACGGTGTCGCCGCCGGGGCGCGCGCAGGTCCAGAGGTAGCCGAGTTTGGTTTCGCCATGGCCGGGAACCAGATACTCGACCGGCGTTTCATCCACCTGCACATAACCGCCGCCGAGCACCCCGGTGCGGATGTGTTCGTAGATCGGGCGCAGCCAATCGGCGGCCAGGCCCATCCACTGCGCCATCGTCTGGCGCGGGATCGCGACGTCGTGGCGCGTGGCGAAGATCTGCTCCTGCCGATAAAGCGGAAGGTGATCGACGTATTTTCCGACGACGATCGCGGCGATCAGGCCGGGTGCGGCCAGGCAGCGGTCTTGCAAAGTGCAAAGCGGCGCGAGGATCGGCGCGGCGAAGGGATGGTCGCGCCGTGCGTATTTGCGCCGCACGATCCGGCGTTTGAAGAAGCGCGCCGGCTCGTAGTCGAGTTGCTCGGTCACTTCCTCGCCAATGCAACGCCATGCTTGTGGACAGGCTTTGACCGGCTCGGGATCGATCACCTCCTGGACGACCGGCAGGTGCGCCGGGATGCGCGGCCCGCGCTCACGCGGAGGCGATGGGACCGTCGAGCGCCGTGGTGCCTCCGCTTCCACGGGCTCCGGGGCTTTTCCCGGCGCATCGAGTCCTTGCAGCATCAGGAGCAGTTGCCCGGGATCGAGCTTCTGCCAGCGCCCTCCGGCGCTGCCCTGCGGGCTGCCTGCGGCAGGCTATCTCGCTCCGCTCGGTTCGCTCTGCGCGCCGTAGAGCCTTTTGATCAGCGCATCGATCTTTTCCCGCAGCAGCTTGTTCTCGCCCTGCAACTCGACAAGCTGTGCCGCCGAGCGTGCGAGTTGTTCGGATAACTCGGTTTCGCGCGAGGTTGGATCAGGCACGCTGCTTCTACCCACTGACACTCAGTGTTGTTAGTCAGCCTTTTGTTACTAACTCGATTTTGTTTTACTCGCGCTCAAACCAAGGCCGCATCTTCGCCCCGCGCAGGTCGATCCCGTCGGTGAGCATCGCCAGCGCCTCGGGCCGCAGCGCCAGCTTCGGCGCGCCGATCTCCTCCACTTTCGGCCACGCAAAGGTTCCTTTCTCCAGCCGCTTGGTCAAAAGCCATAAGCCGCTGCCGTCGAAGTAAAGCACCTTCAGCCGCGTGTGCCGCTTGTTGGTAAAGACGAACAATGCGCCCGAACGCACCTCCTCGCGCAGTCGCTCCCCGACCAGCGCGTGCAACCCCTCGAAGCCCTTGCGCATGTCGGCCGGTTCCACCGCCAGGAACACCCGCACGCTGCCGGCAAAACTCAGCACGCCGATCCTCCCCCGCCAAACACCCGCAACAACTGCGCCGCCAGCACCACCTGCGCCGCATCGCCCACCTCCAGGCGCGCACCGCCCGGCAGATGGACCGTCAACGTCCGCGCCGCGCCAGCCTTCGCCTCCTCCACCGTCGCCTCCACCCACTGCAACGCCACAGGCTCTTGGCACCCTGGCGCCGCGCCATAACCCCGTCGCTTCCGGCGCTTCTGCACCCACGAAGTGAAGGTCGAATATTTGACCCCGAGGTGGGCCGCAAACTTCGCCGCCGGCAGCCCGCTGCGTTCAAACTCATCCAGCACCGCTTCGCGCTGCTCCCGGGGCGTCCACACCCGCCCCGCCGCGTCCACTTTCAAAATTCGTTCGGTCTGGGTCATAGATTGCGTAGCGTAACGCCTCCGCAATCTATGACCACCGCTCCTCAACGGCGCGCCGCGTGACGCTTACGGAACGTCCGACTTCGCGCGTTTTGGTCAGGTCGGAATGGTTAATGGAGACTGACCTGATAACCGGATGGAAAATGCGCGAAGTCGGGCGTTGCCCGACAACCTTGGGGGAGCCAGTAACCGCGCCGTTGAGCCGCGAAATCGTCGCGCCCTCGGCGCGCGCCCCTACATACCATGTTTGTAGGGGCAGCCAGTAGGGAAGCGAAGCGACAATCGTCAATTCTACGAAAGCTTCGTCACGTCTCGGCTCGCTTCGTAGCCTTTTCGATAATCTTCCAGAGCTGTACGTCGAGAGCCGCTGCTATTCTGAGGAGAGTGTCTAGCGTGGGCCTGCGCAATTCGCGCTCCACGAGAGAAATCATGCTCACGTGGAGTCCGGCGCGCTCGGCTACCACGTTCATCGAGATGCCTTTGCGGAGGCGTTCGGATCGGAGGGCTTGAACGACGTTCGAGGAAATCGTTTCCCGTAAGGAGTGCTTTGGCACTCCATAGGAAATAGTCATTTTCCGCGTTTGACACGGATTTGACTATAGTCGCATTTCGCGCCATGAACTTCACCAAACGCATCGGTCCTGATCCTCACGCAAACGGCGCGAAGACTTCCGCGCTTCGAGGCTGCCCGGACATCCTTGAAATCGAGGGTGGCGATTTCGCCATCATCGGCACGGACATCACCGCCGACGCGGAACCGCGTCTGGCGTTTGGTGCGAGTTGCGGGCCGGACGAGCGGATCATCCGGGTCCCGCGCCGGACGCTCGTGCTGGCGAAGGCGGACATTCCCGACACCCTGTAGCGCAAGAGCCGCCCGGCGGGGTATAATGCCCGGCATGGGAATAGGGGAATGGCTGGCGCAAAATTGGTTCGACCTCTTGCAGACTGTGGCGATCACCACGGGTCTCTTTGCGACGGTTCACAACATCCGTGCGGATCGGCGGGAGAGGATGGTCACCACTCAGTTCAGAATCGCGGCGGCACATCGCGAGATTTGGTCGCGGCTGGCCGACAACCCGAGTCTCGATCGCGTGCTGAGCGAGGACGTGGATCTGGCCGGGAACCCGATGACGATCGAGGAGGAATTGCTCGTGCAGTTTCTGATCCTGCACCTGCGAGCGACTTTCAAGGCGCGGCGCGCAAAGATGGATTTTGCGGACGATCAGATCGGACTGGATACGCGTGCGTTCTTCACGCTGCCGATTCCGCGCGAGGTTTGGCGGCGTTCACGTCCGTTTCAGGACGCGGAGTTCGTGGAGTTCGTCGAGTCCACACTTGTGGACAGAGCGGCGGGGAAGTGAGCGCGCACGAATCGCGTCGCACGGGATCTGATTCCGGTAGGCAGCGGAATAGACGGCTCTTGTTGGGCCGTCTTTTTGCGCCGCGCTTTCGCAAGCGCTACGACTTGGTGATGATTCCCTGAACGATGAGGTCGGCGACGAGCAGAGGGACGCTGACGACTTTGACGCCTTGGACGGTCTTGCCGTAAAGGTGGCCGAAGTCCTTCTTGTCGCCGGTGAGCAGGTAGTCCGCGTGACCGGCAATCGCTCCGCAGAGGATGGGGCGGTCTTTCTCCGCGATCTTCACGCCGGGATCGAAGAGTTGCAGTGGCACCAACTCCAGGCCATCGGCAAAGGCCCGCAGCGCAGCGAGGCGTTTCGGGGCTTTGGCGGCGATGTTTCGCTCGGCTTCAGTCCGGGCGTAGGCGTTGGTGAGGAGATCGGCGTGGCGCTGCAACTCTTCCAGGAAGTCGGCGAGCAAGCTCTTCGCAAAGCCGGCGGAGAAGAGGATGTTGGCGTCGAGGAAGACTCTCATCGCGCTTAGCGCCAGCGCAGCTTCTTTCCGGCGAGAGGCTTCTCATTCATCTGCTCGAATTCCGCGACGCGTGCGGCGCTATAAATTTCGATGGGCATGACGACGCCGGCGCGGAGGACGACTTCGCCATTTTCGTCCACGCTGACGACGATCTGGCCTCCGCGCGTGACGCCGAGTTTGTCGCGGGCCTCCTTGGGCAGCGTCAGTGCACCACGTTGATTGACGGAAATGACTGTGGTCATGAAAACAGCATAGCACGGAATGCAGGAATACTGCAATGCAGCCAAATGAAAGGGCTGCCTCCTTGGTGGAAGCAGCCCTTGTTTCAGTATTCGTCCGGCAGAAGCGCGGTCGTCGTGCTCCGGTCGCCCTCTGTGATGATGTAGAACTTCACGCCGGCCTTGGTGTGATAGACGGACATCAAGCGGCAGCCGTCGCCCAGGCTGCGCTCGTTTTCGCTGCGATCTGCTGCGCAGAGTTCGCCCCAATCGCCGCGGTGATTACGGCGGAGGGCGGACTGCATTTCGTCGGGCGGAACGGCGGCGAGTACGCCGGGTGTGGCGACGATGCGGCCAAGTGGGAACTTCCCTGCCGGCGCTGGCGCTGCGCCGGACTGGTCGGTGAGGAGATGGATCATGGTGTGATGTGCGGTGGAGCCGCGCCTGCCGGGGGCCGGATGGCCTCCGTGGAAACAGGTGCGGTTCATGGCGCACACCACTTCCCTCCCCTGCCGGGTCTGCGCCGGGTGAGTGAAAGGCCAGATGGGGTTGCCATCTGGCCTTTGGTCGGAATGAACTGCGGAGAGCTGTGATGTTACAGCCCGTGGTCTTCGTAGGTCGCGGCCAATCCGTCTTCGTCGCCTGCGAGCAGGTTTTCGAGTTCGGCTTTGATCCGCAACTTTCCGGGGTCGGGTTGAGCGTCTTTCGGACAGCCGGGACAACGGATCACGTTGATCACCGTCCGTCCGAAGACGTAGCCGGCCGTCTGGAACTGCGTGCGCCATTTCTCGGCGAGCTTCTCGTTTTGCGGGAGATTCTCCCACTCGCGGACTTCCGCTTCCGAGAGACCCGTCTCCCAGATGGCGTCATGCCACAAGTGGTAACAGTCCCATGGTTCCCCGCAGGTCGTGCAACGGACATCCATACTTCACGAGGCAACGGGTTCTGCGGCTTGTGGGTCGGGGAGATCCACGGCGGGTGCGTCGGACGCGACCGCTGTGTTCCTCCCGAGGATAAAGTCCGCAGCGCGACCGGCCTGATTGGCGGCCAAGACGATCCAGCGCCGATGTTCCGCGACGCCGAGCACATCAAGCCAGCCTTTCAAATAGGCGGCGGATTGCTCATGGGTGTCGCGGACGATCCCGGCCTCCATGCCGAGAAAGGCTGCCCCCATTTCGGCGACCAGTTCCTCTTGCGAGTAAGTCTTCCCGCCGAAGCCGTCGTGCTCGATGACGCCTTTGCGCGCGAGCCGCGATTCCGCGCCACTGGCGTGGATGGCCTCATGGTAGAGGGTAAGGTGGAACTCTTCCGGGGTGGCGAAGCGCGCGAACGCCGGCATGTCGATGGTGTCGGTGCTGCGGCGATAACACGCTTGCGTGGTGTGGCCTTCCCGAATGATCGGGCGCTGTGGCATCTTCTCCACGATCTCCTGAGCGCGGGCGATGCGTTGCGAAGCATCGAGCTGCGGCCCGTTCTCCACGGGTGGAAACTCGATGCCCTCGATCTGCGAGGCGTTGAAGACGCGGTAGCTCTTGAGAAAGAACCGGGCCTTCTTTTCCTCGGTGGCGTTGCCATTCGGCGCGGCCTTTTCCTGCCGGCCCCATTTCATGACCGTGGCGCCGTGTTCGCCTTTGCGAATGCTGCCGCCCCGTTCGTTGGCCTGGCGGAAGGTCATCCACCAGGGTGATGGGAATTTCAGCAGGCCGAGCAGCAGGGTGTTAATGCCCTGATACTCGCGCCCGGAATGGAAGTTCCGCGGGCGGCCAGTGGAACGATTCCACGGGCAGCGCCACGGAACGACGCCGCGCTCGAGATGCGTGAGGATGATGTCAGTGACGAGTTGATAAGGATCAATGCGAACCGGTTCTGGGTTCATAGGTTTGTGCTCCTTTGTGAGTTATGGGTTGCGAGGTGAAGCCAACCTCCGCACACCTGTGCGCGAGACGGACTTCAGCCCGGCAACCGGGAACACCGACCCCGGTAAATCTGCGGAACATTGTACCATGGAGCCGGTCATTCGTGCAAATGACCCGACTCCTCGGATGGGTTACTGGCGAATGACTGGGAGTGGGTTGAAAGTTGAAGCGGGTCTCCGCACTCCCGTGTGAGCCCTGGACCTTTTTTCCAGCAACCAGCGCCATCCCGGCGTAAGCTACGCCGCTTCCTCGAATTCTTCGCTCAACAGCTTTTCGAGCAATGATTCGACCACCGCTTTCATGCGATTGGTCGCGTTTCGTCCAGCGGGACCGACCACGCTCGCGGTGTATCCGTCGAGGATCACCGACGCGCGTTCAGTCTTCTTGCGGCGGGTGCTTTTGTTGTCGTTCAATTCACCGATGTGCCGGCGGAGTTCGGTGTTGCTCAGGCCGCTGAGAGCCAGCTCGGCGAGCCGCTTCTGCTCATGCTCGTCAGTAATCCGGGCGATGCGAATGATGGTATCGTATGGCACCGCAATCTCGGAATGCCTCAGCGTGGTTTGCAGCGCGGTGGGTAACGAAAGCACGCGCAGCATGTCACTCACCCATGCCTCCCGTTTGCCCAGCACCCGCGCGAGTTCACGCTGACTGGTGATCTGGTTGTCCTCATCGAGCATCGCCTGCAAGGCTTCCGCCAAATCCACCGCACCGAGGTCCTCGCGCTGCACATTGGAGATGAGGCTCTTTCGGCGGCGCAACAGTTCATCTTCTGCTTCGCGAATGAGCACCTCCACTTCCCGCAATCCGGCGAGCTTTGCTGCTCGGGCACGACGGTGGCCGGTCAGGATGCGATACCTTTCGCCCTCCGTCGTGACGGTGATCGGTTCGACCAGCCCCACGGCTTTGATCGAAGCCACCAACCCGTCCATGTTGCGGAAGGTCTTTCGTTCGTTGTGCGGATCTTCGAGGAGCCGGTCCAGACTCACAATGAGCCGTCCGCGCTTACCCAATCCGCTCGCCAGTCCCTCCTTCACCAACTCCAGCCGGCTCTTGCCAGTCTCTTTCGTGAATATTCCCATCGTTGTTTTCGTTAGCTGATAATGTCGCCATCGCCTCCGCCACCAACGCGCTCAGGTCTGCGGCACCGCGCGAGAGCGGTCGCCAATGGAAAATGCTGCCTCCGTATTCATCGACCTGCGCGAGCCAGCCACAGGAACGGATCTCCGTTTGCGCAGGCGTCAATCCGTCCGCCTCCAGCAGCTCGATGACCCGACGGCGCAATCCCGGCAGCCGGGTCAGATTGCTGAGCACATGGAGCACTTGGTAGTCGCCCGCGACGCGATGCTGGAGGAGGAGCTTGTAAACGCTGGCGAAACTTTTGACGGCCTTGGTGCTCTCAAACGGGACGATGAAAAGATCGGCCGGATAGATCGCGTTCTCCATGATCGGTGAGATCTGGTTCGGGCTGTCGATGACCGCGAAGTCGTAGTCGTCGCGCACGGTGGCGAGTTGCTGGGCGAGCAGAAAGGCATAGCTCTCGCGGTCTGTGATCTGCCGACCCAATTCCTCCAGACTGTCGGCGCTGGCCGCGAAGTGGAGATTGTCGATGTGGGATCGCTGTACGATTTCGGAGAGCGTTTGATCACCGTTGAATACCGCAGCCAAGGTACCGGAGACGTTGAACCCGTCGCCAGCATGAAGCCACTGGGTCACCTGCGCCTGCGGATCGAGATCGAGCAGGAGCACCCGTGCCCCACGCAGGCTCAAGCCCGCGGCGAGGTTCATGGCGATGGTGCTCTTCCCACACCCGCCCTTGGCATTGATGACGGTGATTACGCGCATGGTTGAAATGGTTGAGGGTTAAACTCCGGGTCCCAGTGCCAGAAATCCGGGAGCTGGAAATGGCGCTGGAACGCGAGTAGCCGCTGGCGCTCCGGGTCTTCCACCGTGGGTTGCCAGCGGGTGCTTTGGTGTAGCGTCAGGAAGCGGGCGTATTCGTCCGGGCGCTTCAGGCGGCAGGTCGTCTCGGTCTCGACCAAAAAGCGATACCACGCCGGCTCGTGCATTGTGCGGTGAACGGCGCGACTGGCTTTCTCCGCCTCGGTGCGCAACTGCTGCTGGGCGCGACCAAAGCGCAGCAGCCACGCATCCCCGTGCGTGCGCAAAGCCAATACGAGTGAGTTCAGATCCCGCGCGCTCTTGCGGTCGTTCACATAGGCCGCAAAGTTGCGTCCCCAAGCGACCACGTCGGTCTTCACCGGCTTCGTCGCTTGCAGTCGCTCGACGAATCGTCCGGCCAGTTCAGTGTCCCGTGCGGATGGTTCGGCGACCGGCAAGCCGGCGTTGCCCGCCAGCCCCGCGTAGAAATGCTGCGCGAATTCCCGACCTGCGGAAACTTCGGCATGCCGAAGTTCTTCCGGAGCCGGCCAGCCTTCCTCAATCGCCCTTCGCAACATTCCCAGCCGATTGCGGCTCGGTGCCCTGCGCGGCAGCCACGCGATCTGCGCCCCGATTTGCTCCTCCGAAAATTCTCCCGCCAGAGTCTTCGCCGCCTTCTTCGTGAACCCTTCCCCTTTCAAAAGAGCGAAAGCGTTCGGTGTGACCGCATCCGACTGCTGCTGTTTACTCATTTCATTTTCTTGTTTCGTTTGTATGTCGGTGGGGTTTTCGGACTGGTTCACCGGTGGGTTTTTCGAACCGGTCCCGGTAGGGTTTTCATACCGGTGAAGCTCGATTTGAGCCGGTGGGTTTTTCAAACCGGTCAGGTAGGGAGAGACATCCGCCCAGCGCAAAGTGAAGCGGCCAGGTCGGCTCTCCCGTCCGGCGTTGGGATCGAAGTATCCCTGCTCAATGCGGTAGATGTAGCGGCATTCCTCCGCGCGCCGCAAAGCGTCGGCAAGCGAGTGCCGGTCGCGCAGATGGGTGTAGCGCTGGATGTCGGAGTAGGAGAGACGCACCTCTTGACGGCGACCTCCGTGACGGGCCTGGAACCCAATCGAGAAGCGAATGACCGAAGCGACGACCTTGATAACCGAGAGAGGTTCGGCCGGAACGACACGATCGAAGAATTGATTGGGGATGTCCGTGCGATTGCCTTCGCCCTCGAAAAATCCACGGAACTGTTTCGGATCTTTGATGTATTCGGAACGGGAGTCCCAGCGAAGCTGGTAATGGGCACTCTCGGCGGGGAAGTAGGCGCGGGAAGGCTGTCCCGTGTGAACGCATTCGATGAACCCGCCCTTCAACGCAGCGTCCAGCGTCTTGCGGATCTCGCTCCGGGCGATCCCGGCCCGACTGACCAGTTCACCGTAGGAGACGCGAATGTGTTCATGCTGAGGATTACCCTCGGCATCGCACCATCCCAGTGCCTGACGAATGAGAAAGGCAACCAACCGGACAACGCCACGGGAATAGTTCGGCACACACACGTCGAAGAACTGATTCGGTGTGTAGGTCGTGTTGCTCGTCGGCGCCGCAAAGCCCGGGAACACCTCCACGGCAGCGTGAGTGCGGGTCTGTTTTTTGGGGGAGACGCGCAGCATCGAGTTAGATCGAGATGATCTGCAACGGCGGCGGGAGCTTGCCGCGGTAACGATACGCGTGCTCAGAAACGATGGCGTTGATCAGGAACGTCCGATCTCGCTGCATCGCATCCGAGAGCTGCGCCAAATACTCCGCCACCTCCGGCTCCATCTTGATGCTCGTCTGCGGACGCGCCCCTTTCCGACCTTTTTGTCCATTCCTTTTTTCCATGCCCTCCAGTGTATCACATCACATTTCCATGGGATACAGGCCGCCTGTGGATAACTCAAAAAACTTCGGCATGCCGAAGTTTTTCCGTTCGCACGGAACGGTCTGAAGCGGGTTCGAGTCTCTCTGTCCGGCCAACACGCGTCAGTAGGAGGAGGCGAAGCGTCCGCGATCAGTTTATTCTAACGGCATCCTACTCGCAAATGGCACTAGGTTCCGGCAGCCTCCTCTATACGGCACTCGTCGAGTTTGTAGTCCATTACTTTGGACGCGCGACGAATTAAACCCAGTGGAGTGAGTATACTTCCCGGACACGGGGTATCAATCGGGGAGCGAAGGTCACCACGCGATAGAAAAAAACGGGTATTCGAGGGGAAACCCTTTCAGCGGGTGGGTGCCGACCGGTGTGGGTGATCGGAAAATGGACATCTCCTTCGCAACGTATTCGCTGCCAAGGCAAGGAGTGTGCAAACTACCGGCCAGTTTTTCCATGCGGAAGACAAAGTTAACCTCAGATCCCATCATGTTCGCCGCACCACCCGAAGGAGTACTTCCCAATGAAATTTCTCCTGCATGAATCGCCAGCCGGAATTTCAGCTCGCTCCGCTCCCGACGTTCGGCGAGCGCGTCCATTATCTTATGGATCCTATCGACAACAAGCGGACTTTCCGGCCAATAAGCAAGGAACCCATCACCAAGGTACTTGTTGATTTGTCCGCCCTGGGCTTCAACCGCATCGCGGCAATCCGAAAGCCAACCCCCAACGGCTCGGGCCAGTTCATCCTGCGGTAATCGCACACTCATCGGTGTAAAATTCTCGAGGTCGGCCAGCAGGAGCCAGGCGCGCATGGTCTCAATGACGGGAATCGTGACCGGTGTGGTTTCCGGAGATGGTGCGGTTTCCACGAATTCGTCTTGCCGAAATGTAACCCCTTGCTCGCCTAACCGCAGTTGGTCACCATCGTGCAGGCGAACGGGTTGGACGCATCGGCGCGCATTGACGTGGGTGCCATTGGAGCTGCCAAAGTCCACGAGCCAGTACTCGCCTTCGTGCTGTTGTTGGATGATCGCATGGCGCCGAGAAGCCTTGGTGGAGGAAAGGACAACTTGATTCGTGCTCGAACGCCCGATGGAACAAGCGCCGCGAATCGGGATGACCGTGCCGTCGCTCGCCTCGAGCCAGGCCGGTCCGTTTGGCAATTGTCCGTTCATGGTATTGGAAAAGCGTGTGCGATGCCGACCGACGTGTACCCGCGGATAAACGTCGCATCCAGAGGGGAATTTCTCAATTCTTGGAAAAGGGTCTGCTGCGGTGCCGGCGCGTGCTTCACAACGAGGATGGAATCAAATGCAGGAACTGGCGACAAGCCTCGAACGAGAACAACGCTATCCGCTTCACCGCGTGCTTTTTGTACCCGCATCGTGGAGGTGTTTGTTTGGCGCCCGGTCATTTGGGTGAGTTCGAGACGGGAGCGCCCGCCTTTTCCATTCCGGCGAGGGCGATGCGGACCGCTTCACTCAAACGCCGGGTTTCGGCATCGCCGGGACCGGTTTGCCCGAGACCCTCGAGTAACTCGCGCGCCCTGGTAAAGTCTGTCCGAGCTTCGAGAGGGTCCGAGGGCCGCGCGCGACTTAGAAGGATCTGGCCATGCCGAATCAAGCTGGCGGCGAAGTCCCGCAACTGGATCGGTTGATCCCGGAATTTTGCCGCGAGGGCCTTATTGAGCGTGAGGTCACGAACCGAGTGGTCGAGCGCTTCGTCGAAGCGCCGGAGGTCACAGAGAGCGTGGGCGAGGCGCTGGTGCGCCGCCGCGAGTTCGCGTTGCTGTTGAAAGTTTAATGAGTCGATGCGTGCTAAATCGGCTGCAGAATTTACGGTATCTTGCAAATCAGGCAGCGCACGGCGCGCGCGCTCAGCAGCGATCGGGTTGCCCGTTGGCCAATCCACGGAAAGCAGCGCGTCTCCGACTTTTCCCCTGGCGATGACCAGTCTCCCAAGGAGGAAAAGGTCCCCGGGAGTCGTGACCGAAAGCGATTGCCAAATCTCCACTGCTTCGTCGAAGAGTCGGAGGGCGGTCTGCGGTTGCCGGAGGGTGAGGGCGACCTTCCCAGATTTCTCCCGATTTACAGCGAGCGCCTGCCGCACGGATGGATCGGCTGGACGTGCTTTGCCCAAGCCTAGCAGGATGTTTTGCTCGCGGGCGAACAAGCTGGCCGCCATTCCCAGCGAAGCCTCGGCAACGGAGGGAGAGACGGCCAGTTCGCTCAATCGAAACTCGAGGTCGCCAAGCCGCTGAAAGGTGCTGGCCCGCAAGAGACCAAGGCTAGGATCGGCGGCGGGATCGGCGGGCTCCGGACCCAGAAGTTCCAATTGTCGTTGGAAGGTCTTCCGCGCCACCGCGAGCCCGCGTCCGTCATCACGTCCGTCGGCAAGTTCGACCAAGCCCCGGCCATCGAGCGCTCGAACGAGGTCGATCCGGCGGGAGGGATCGTCAGGCTGGATAGTATACCTGTGCTCCATAATTTCCACGGCCTTCTCGAAGGAATCCTTCGCCTCTGAGTTGCGACTTTGGGCGAGGAGGATCAGGCCCCGGTTGGCGTACATCGCTCCTCGGTTGCGTTCGAGGGTTTCATTGTCAGAATCTGCTGGTTGCTCCTCAAAATACCGTTCCGCGCGGACGGAGATGCTCTCAAGTAGGCGCGACCGACCGAGCGGGATCAGTTGGTCGCGCAGATCATAAAGCATATAGTTGATCAACTCCTCGGCTTCACTCCGCGCCCGCACTTCGACATTACGGGCCCGTTCGGCCGCTTCGCGCGCAATTTCTGCCGCCTCCTTCGCCGCGACTGCGGTGTTACGTTCCAACACTGCGACGGCTTTGGCTTCAGCTTCCTGAATCCGTGCTTCCTCAGTGTCGTGCAAGGCGATGCTCTCGCGCGTCAGGGCCGCGTCGGTGGTGAGGTAGGCGCCGGTCGAGATCGCTGCGGTGCAGATGACTAGAGCTCCGACAAAGCTGGCGGCCTTGTGCTGGCGCATAAAACGCCCCAGGCGATACAATTTTCCCGGACGCGCCTGAACGGCCTCGCCGCGTAAATGCCGCGCGACATCATCCGCCAACTCACCGGCACTCGCGTAACGGTCTTCAGGACGCTTTTCGATCGCGTGGAGCACGATGGCATCGAGATCTCCCTTGAGCTTCGAGGGGAGTCGCCGACCTTCGATGTGGCGATTGGCCGCGACAATGGACATACGATCCCCGAGCGAAGCCGCGCGCGCGCTCGGGGGATCGGGATTCTTCGAAAGGATAGCGGAGAAGATTGTCTCGTGCCTTTCAGCCCTGCTCGCCACAGTCGCCGACGGACGGAACGGTGTCTCCCCTGCGAGTAATTCGTATAGTATAACTCCGAGGGTATAGACGTCGGAAGCCGCCCCGATCGGTCCTACCTTGGGCGAGACCTGCTCTGGGCTCATGTAATACGGGGTGCCGACGCGCTCGTAAGCCATTGTTTGTGCCCCCGCGGCGGTGAAGTCTGCCCCCTGGATGACCTTGGCGATGCCAAAGTCGATCACCTTTGGCGTCGGGCCGTCCTCGCTGTCCACTACGATGATATTTCCCGGTTTCAGGTCACGATGGATGACCTTGATCTGGTGCGCGTAATCGACCCCACGGCAAATGGCGACGAAGATCCGGAGCCGGGCCTCTGTGCTGAGTTTCTGCGCGTCGCAGTAAGTCGTGAGCGTCTCCCCTCCGAGCAACTCCATCACCAGATACGGTCGCCGCCCGTCCGTCGTTCCGCACTCATAGACCACGGCGATATTGGAGTGGGCCATCCGGGCCATGATCTGCCGCTCGAGCTCAAAGCGGGAAAGAAGATGGGTATTGCAAAGCTCGCGCTTGAGCACCTTGATCGCCACAGCCCGATCCAGCGCAGAATCGTGGGCCCTCCAGACCTCGCCAAAAGTACTCGGCTTTCCTAGACGCGAAACTAGATGGAAGTGTCCTGCGATGACCTTTCCAGGCGTCAGTTCGACCTCGCCGGCGCGCACTGCGCTCGCAGTGGATCGGCTGGCCAGCGGGGTAAAGTCCCGATCCCCGGCACCGGGCACTGGCGTGACCTCGGTCGCTCGCGCTGACTCATTACCTTCGATCGTCGTTGCCTGCGTCTCGCTCGCAGGCTCTACGCCGCCCGCGTCGAGACTCCCGGGAAGAGGCGAACCAATCTCAGTCGCCTGCGGTTCGCCTTCCGGGGAGTGCATTGAAGATGGGCGGTCCGACATAAATTAAAGCGACAGCCTTCACTCAATTCTTGAGCGCATTATCGAAATCCACTTCGCAAACTCGAGGCCGAAACCGTTGGAATGTCAGCGAAATGGACCGGGCTTTCTTAGCGGCTTGATCGTACTCGCTCAAGCCGGATTTCGGCTGGCCCCTTTCGGAAGTGATCGATTCCCCCTTTGAGGAGGTCACCTTGAAGGAAACGTAAACGGCTCTTTCGTGCAGTGGAGCGCGCTCGATCCACACCACCAAAGCAAACACCAAAACCGCCATGGCAGCGCAGGCCAACAAGCAAAAAAACGAAATCTTCATGGATCGGAGGAAAGCTAGAAATTCTCCACCGTGCGGGAAAGGACATTCCGTGGTCCGGCGTGAGCATCAGACGGGGAGAAATGCGGTGCTGTGTTCATTGATTTCATCCCCTTTCTTCGCCGTCCCGCGCATTTCGTTACATTGCTCTCACGTCCCCATCACCCTTTTAGAATTTTGGCCTTTTGCCGAAACCACTCACCTTCAACCCACCGCCGGCCTGTATGGTGCCGAAGGGGCCGGTATTGAAGTTGGACTGGTCGGTGAAAACGTTTCCTTTCCCGGAAATATTGACGGCGCCGCCGGGATCGACTTCCACGGTCTTACCGGCAAGGTCGGCGCGCGGGGTCGTGAGGTTGACGGTGTTGCGGAAGCGAAGGGTGGATGCGCCTTCGGCGTAGAGGCGGATGAACTGGGAGGCGTTGAAAGTGGAGCCGTCGATGATGAGAGCATCACCGGAAGGTGAGAAGGCTCTTACGCGAATCAGGTTCGCCATGGCCTGGATGCTCTTGAGGTTCACCACAGCGGGGTCGCTGGGAAAGTTCTTCGCAAAGGAGTCGATCGTAAGCATCTTGCGGGCAGTGAGCTTCGACCCGTCAATGGTGATGGCTCCCCCACCGGAGAGCAGGTCGAGGCTGTCGATGAGGGAAGCGAGTTCGCTGGAATTCCGGATATTGATACCGGTCTTCACGGCGTCGCTGCCGACGGAAAGACGCCGGTTGGCGGTGAGGGTTGCGGAAGTGTCGATGTTCAACGTTTGAGGCTGGACGGAGAGCGATCCGCCGGCCACGGAGATGCGTCCGCCTTTGAGATTCGCACTGCTGCCGACGTTGATGTCTCCTGTCGAGGAGGTGATGGAAAGCAGTTCGGAGTTGCTGGTGGCTTTGCCCGCCTGAAGTCTGGCGCTGATGATGTCGGCCCCGGTAGTGCGGAAGGAGAGGCCCACACCGGGCGGTGTCTCAATGTCCGCGGTCGCTACGATTTGCAGGCGATCGAAGCCGGGGTCGGGCGTGATCACGGCGAATTCCAGCGCCTTCGGACTCCCGGAGAAAACATCCGGGTCCACGCGAATCGTGCCATCAAGGCGCGGTGCGGCAGTTGGCGTGACCGCACCCGTGACGGGATCACTGGTGAAGTTTGTAGTCATGCCGACGCGCAGCAGGTTTGTCTTGGCACCGGTGCGCGTAATGGTGAGCGCGCCTCCGCTGCTTGGCGTTGGGAGGGTCGTTTGATTTACGCCGTCGAAGGCGGGTTTCTCGCGCACGATGGCCCGTGGGTCGTCGATATCGTTTGCAGATCTGAAAATCGTCCTTTCAACAACTTGAGGCTTGGGTGCCACGGGTTTTGGCGGAGCGTTGCGAAGGTGGTCGCGCGCCTGCAGATCATTGTCGAGACCGGTGAGGAAAAACGGGGTGCGGGCCAGATCGCCACGGCGCAATCCGGCGCCCTGTCCGCCCAAACTCTCGTCGATAAGCGGCTGCGTGGCGAGCGCGCCGAATTGGCCGTTAACCATCTGGCTAGTGGCAACGAGCCGCCCGAGGTCGATCTCGACCGGTTCGGGTAGCCGATTGTCGCTGGGATTAATGATGAGCTGCTGCCCTGGGGTGAGCGTTTCGAATTCACCGGCCAGCGAGTCGAGCGACACCGTCACTTCGCCTTCGAGAACCACGACTTTTAACGCACGGCCCGGATCATAGGCGATCTGCGCAGTGCCACGGATGCGGGCGCGATAGCCGGGAGCACGTACTTCAATAGTCTTGCGGAAAGCGCCGGGATTGCTCGCCACGAGGGTCACGCCCTGGCGCAGCGCGATGCCGCCGCTCCTGGCCATGTCGAGCTCGGCCTTCTCCCCAACCCGCACGACTCCGCGACGGGAGGCGAGCTCTGCCTTCCCCCCCGTGCCGGTTGTGAATTTCGCACCCTCGGCGAGCGTCGTTTCGGGTTTGCTGCTTGCTTTACCGAAGACGCGCTGAACGGTGACCGAGTGCTCGGTGGCGGCAAAGGCGGTGAAGCCAAGTGCGTTGAATGCAGCAAGAGCGAAGGGGAGTCGGAGCAGGCGCATATTTCAAAAAGAAAGGTGGAGGTTGAGGCCGACGGCACCGACTAGATTGTCGTACTCGGCGAAGTGGCGATTCGAGGTATTGCGGCTAAAACTGGTTGTGGCCGAAAAGCGCACTCGATCGGTGGCATCGAAGGTGAGGCCCAAGGAAAGGATCTGGTTCCAATCGTTCCGTCCGCCTGAGTCGTAGCGATACCAGCCGAGCCGGTAAGAGCTTTGGGCGGTGATGCGTTGTGTCAGCCGCGCATTGTAGCCAAGCACCAACGTATATTCGTCGCGCTGCGCCGCGAAAGGATCGGCGGTGAGGGAAACGTCGCCGGTGAGGCCGATAAAGACCTGCTGGCCTCGGCTGACCTTCCAGACTTTCTGCAATTGGAGGACGACGGAATGGTTGTCGAAGAGGTGCCCGCCAAAAGGTTCGGCGATCCGCTCGTAGGCGTAGCGCGTGGCGAAGAAGGCATCGGCGAGCCACGGCAATTGCCAGAGCAGGCCCGCTTCGAACCGCGTGTCATCGAAGTCTAGCGCGTCGAATTCCGCGTAACGAAATAGGTCGTGCGTCAGCGAGACATCGACGAAGAGCGATCCCTTCACGCGATTCGTGTACGAGAAACTGAGGCCAGTGCGCAGATACGAATCCTCCTCCTGAGCGCTGGGCGTGAGGCCCGCGTTGTCGGTGAAGGCGAGAAGCGCCGCAAGGCTCGCCGACCACGGCTCAACTTGTGCCCGGCGCCGGAGGATGGCCTGTTCGCCAAACTCGGTACCGTGGCCCAGGACTTCGAGCGGCTTGGCTTTCGGGAGCAACGCCGTCGGGACGCCGTCCTCAGTGGCGATCCCGAGACGGAGCGCGGGTGTCTGCCCGGCGACTTCGCGGCGCGCATCGGACGGGAGTTGCCGCGCCGCAAAGGCCGAACCGGAAAGAGCCAGCGCGAGAAAAAGAGGAAGTCGGCGCAGTCGCAGACAGGGGGGGGAAGATGGCCTCATCATTCTCAGCGGGGTGGTACCGGTGCGACGACAGCCACCGCGGGCGACGGGAAATAAGTCGCCGCGGTGCCATTGCCGGCGTCGATTCCCGCGCCCTCCGTAAGCGAAGCGATCGGGCGGTCCAGTTCGTAAGCAGCATCCTGCACGACGATGCTCTCGCCTTCGAGCCGCGAAAATACGACCGCCGAACGATTGTCGGAGCCGCGGACCGGGCTGGCGATCACCCGCCCGACGCGTTGAGCCAAGACCCTCATCGCCTCGGAACGGATCTCCGCATCGAGCCGCGCGGTGCTGGCCGCGACAACGCGCGGATCAGCAATCTTGCGAATGGCGGCGCGCGCCGAGCGATTTTGCGGGAGCCGCTCGAGCCGCCGCACTTCGAGTGCGATCAAGCCATTGAGCCGACGGCTCACAGAACTGCGGACCAGCGCTTTTTCGGCCGCATCCAGAGTTTTGTAACGGCGAAGGATGCGCGCTGCGGTGGCCAGATCGCGGGCATGCACCGTTTGGTTCTCGGGCGCGAGCACATAGGTCGTCGGTTTCGAGTCGCCGAAGATCGGCGCATCGAGATCATCGGGAGCGAGTCGGGTGCGCGGGCTTCGGCATCCGACCACGGCGGCACAGAGTAGCGCGGTGACGATCGCGGGCGACGGCGGCAAGCTGCGTTGTCTGGCGGAGTCCACGTAGGTTCGGGAACACTGGCCGTAACAGCTCTGCCAAAACGGAGCAAGGCTTCTCCGCCGATCATCTGCGCGATTCGCTGTAACGAGGGATTGCTAAAAGCGGAGAATATAGGTGGGATGACCTTTGCGGTTGCCCGTCAAACTATGAAAAGTCTGCGTATCGCCCTCCCGATCGCTGCGGTCCTGGCAGCGATTTCCGCCTTCCTTTGGCTTCAGAACCTCCCGCCCTCTGTGCCAGACGGCCCTGGCTTGCCAAACCTGCCAGTTCAGCCGGGCCGAGTTGCCGCCGCGGCAGGAACGCTCGTCGCCCCTGCTTCTGCACTCGTTCTGCCTGCGCCTGGAGTCATGCCGTCGCCCGCAAAGCCGGAGGTCATCGATAAATCGCCACTGCACTCGAATGTTTGGCGCGATCCCTATGCGCCGGCGCTATCGCATGCGAAATTCGAGCGCCAGGAGCGGCACGTATTTCACGCGCAGCCATGGGAAGTGGATTTGGCGAGCGGCCTGGACCTCCAGCCAGGGGAGAGGCTGGAGCGGCGTAGCGGCTTTTTCGTTGCGTCAGATATGCCGTATGCCCGCATCCGGCTCGACCGGGTCTACCGTCTCGGCCAGTCATCTGGAGCGACTCCCTCGGGTGTTGCTACTGCGCCTGCGGCTGCTACTCAAGGTGGCAATCAAGTCCTTGGCGACGACTCTCCCCCGACGGTCCACGCGAGCACGCCCGCCAACGAGCCTGCCGAAGCACAAACTCCCGCACATGCGGCGGCGAATGCCGCAGGCGTCAGGCGGCGCATTCCGGCCGGTGCTGGCGGGCCACTTGATGCAGGGGGTGGCGAAATCGTTTGGAGCAACGCCATGGTTGCGGATCACGTCATGGTACAAGTGGAGGACGGAATCCGCCGCGAAAGGCTCGTCGCGACCCTGCCGCCTCTATCCCGCATTCGCAAGCAGGTCACCGCAGGTGGGCTGTATCTCGTGGAAGTGCCGGCCGACGGCGAGCGCAGCATCGAACGCGCAGTGCTGGCGCTCAGCCAACTTCGGGGCGTGGTGAAATTTGCGGAGCCCGACTTCTGCATGACCGGCTCAGATCTTCCCGCCAACGATCCGCTTTTCACGGCCAACCCGGCAGATACGTCCAAGCAGTGGCATCTCGCCAAGATCGCCGCGCCGCGGGCTTGGGGTGTCTTGGTTGCTCCGCCCTTCCCGACGAATGACCCGCAATACGAACAGCGGCTCAACCAAACGATCGTCGCGATCGTGGACACGGGATTTGACTACACCCACCCCGATCTCGGGTTGGCCGATTGGATCAATGCTGGTGAGGATGGCTTGGACGCACAAGGCCGCAGTCGGCGCACCAACGGGGTCGACGACGATGCGAATGGCAAGGTGGATGACTGGCACGGCTGGGATTTCGTCGATGCGGACAACAATCCTGCAGACGACGTCGGCCACGGCACCCACGTGGCAGGCATCGTTGGAGCGACCGGCAACAACGCCCTTGGAGTGACGGGCGTGTGCTGGAAGGTAAAGCTACTGAACTTGCGCATCATCAAGAAGAGTGGGACCGGAACGCTCGGCTACTACTCCGGAGCGGTCTCGGCGATGGATTACATTCGTGCTCTGAACCAGTTACCCGGTCGCAAGGTCGCCGTAGCTAACCACTCCTGGGGTGGCGGCGGCTACAGCCTCGCCTTGTTGAACGCTCTCGCCCCTCCGGTGAATGTTGGTGGCCAGAATCTCCCGAAGCCATATGGCACGATTCACGTGGCGGCGGCAGGGAATGCGAATGCGAATGTCGATCTGCTCGCGCCGACTTATCCAGCGTGTCTGCGGAGTGGGTTTCTGATGAGCATTGGAGCGACAGACATCAATGATGCGTCCGCAGTGTGGCAAACTGGAAGCGGGTCCAACTACGGCGCGCTCAACGTCGACCTTTTCGCTCCAGGAGGTGGTCCAGGAACGGGAAATGGCATTTGGAGCACGTACTGGAAGCCGGCGAATGCTGCCGCGCCTTCTGGTTTTATTGCGGTGCCAGGGAGTCAGACGCAGGGCTATCTGGCGCTCCGGGGGACCAGCATGGCGGCACCGCAGGTGGCCGGCGCCATCGCACTTTTGCGGATGTATCAGCCCGCACTTACGGAGCTTCAGGTCCGGCAGATCGCCATCGATCAGGTGGACGTGCTGCCCTCCCTCAATGGGAAGTGCGTGGCCAAAGGCCGGCTCAATCTCGCCAAGATGCTGGATCGCCTTTACACGCCAAACCTGATCAGTGACGGTGGCGGCCTTACCGGTGGTGCTGGCAATACCGTCAAGGCTCTCGGCGGCGGACAGACCCTCTACGGTCGAATCTCCGGAACAGTTGGCCACTCGTTTTTCACGCTTACGAGTGATGGAATTCTCGGCTGGGGCGGGAACACCGCCGCCAGCAATGCCCCGGGGGCGCCGCCGCCTTTGCCTTCAGCGCCCGCGACCGTTACCCCGGGCACGGCGACCGCCAATGTCGTGATGATCAATGGCTTCGGCACTGGCACGGCACAGGGCTGTCTGTCGCTGTGCAATGACGGCTGCGCGAAGGTCTTTCACTTCAAGACGGGAGTAACCACCGAACTTACGGGCTTGGTCGACATCATGTCCATCGTCGCCACCGGCACTATTCATGTTGGCGTGCGTGCAAACGATACATTTGGGGTGACGCCAGTGAGCGGGACCGTGTGGTATGTGCGACGGGTCGATCCGAACGATCCAGAGAACTTGACCTACGCGACTGCGGCGCGCGTTTTGGACGGTGCCGGCAACCCGTTTATGGACGCACTTCAGGTGCAATCCGATGGCGTTCGCACCTATGCGGTCAAACGGGATGGCACAGTTTGGGGCTGGGACTACGACGTGCTCGGCGTTGCCGAGGTTCCCGCGCAGGTTCCCGTACTCACAAATATCTCGATCATCAGCGGATTTGAGGGCGGCGGCCTCATCGCCCTTCGCGACGATGGCACCGTGTGGGAGTGGGGCCGGCTGCCGGGCACTGCGAACTTCCAGGCGACTCCAATGCAGCGTGTCTTCGCTCCAATTTATCCGAGCGATCCAGACCATCCAGAGATTTTGGATCTCCCTCCTAAAGTGGTGCAGGCCGTGCGCGGTTTCGATCACGCGCTGGCCATCGACGACCAAGGACTGCTCTTCGCATGGGGCACAAACGAATTCGGGCAATTGGGAGATGGCACCACGGGTGGGTTCGTCACCGTGCCGGTCGAGGTGCCGGGTGCCAGCGGAGTCGTTTGGACCTCGGTCTCGGCCAGCGCTTTCGCCACCGCAGCGCTGACGAGCGAAGGTGAAATTTACACCTGGGGTGACAACTCACCCGGAACACTTGGCATCGGTCGCGATTCGGGCAGTTCATTGCCTGTCGAGATCGGCTTCGGCGGGCCAGTCGTGAGTGTCGCCCACGGCCTGAATTCCGGCTGCTATGCGGTCCGCTCGAATGGCAACATCTTCCGCTGGGGACCGGAAATTGAGAGCGGTGGTGAGACTGGGACAGGATCGTTTATCCAGGCGCCGGAACTGTTTACCGGCATTTCTGGAGTCACGAAAGTCTTCGCTGGGAAGGACGTGAAAATCGTCCTGGCGATCAAGGGCGACGGCACCCTTTACTCGTGGGGTTGGAATGGCATGGGCCAGCTCGGTCGCGGCACCCCGCAAGCTGCCTATCTGCCTCCCGGCGTGATTCCCGGGATCACAAACGCTGCTACGTGTGCCATTGGATCCAATCTTTGCATGGCCATTCTCGCCGACGGCACACTGCAGCAATGGGGAACGAAGGTTTTGGCGGACGCTGCGTCGGCCATCATTTCTCCGGAGAGTGTCCCCGGGCTGGATAGCGTCGCGCAAGTGGCGTCAGGCTACGCGCACCAAATTGCGCTGCGTAGCGATGGAACGGTCTGGACCTGGGGCCTTGACCGCTCCGGCGAACTCGGGCTCGGTCCCTTCCCTGGCGAACACTATGAAGGCATCCCGCAACAGGTCACGGGCTTGCCACCCATCGTGTCGATCGATGCCGGATTCTCCACATCCTGGGCGCTCGACGCGACCGGCGCGGTTTGGGTCTGGGGGGTGAATCCGCGGACCGGGATCGCACATCCAACGCCTGGTCCGCTCCAGACGCTGGGAGCGGTGCCCGTTCAGGTCGCACTCACTGGTGGCGCCCAGTTGTTCGCCTACGACTCCCTGCTCTTCATTCGCCGCACCGACGGTTTGTTGTTTGGAATGCTGATGGTTGATTCCGCGGATGGCCCCGCACGTCAACTCGGCCGTGATCCCGCGTCCACCGTTGCCCTTACTGATCTCGCGCAGGTGGTCGGGATCGACCACGTCGCCCACCTGAGCGTGAGCGAGCAGTCCGCGGAGGGCGTCAATGTTGCGCTGACTACTGAGGGTCGTGTCTTTACCTGGGGCTACGGATTCGGCGGATCACTCGGAGATGGCACTGGCTGGTCGGATGATCCCGTGCGGGTCCATGGGTTCGCCGGTATCTCCAATCAACTCTCAACCCTCGGCGCCGCCGACGTGCAAAGCTCCTGGCTCCTCGAAAAATTTAGCGTCGGCGAACTCGTTGACGAAGCCATCTCCAGCGACGAGGCAGATCCTGACCTTGACGGCCTGAGTAACCTGATCGAATACGCCATCGGCACCAATCCTCGGGTTCCCGACCCTCGGACTCCCGACCCAATGGTGCCGGAAGCGCATGAGCTTCCAGCAATCCGCATCGATCAGATCGGCGTTTCGGCAAAGAGCGAGTCCGCGGGGGACATTCAGCTCTTCGCCGTGCCTACGGTCGATCTCACGGACGGCAAGCACTATCAAGTTTTCAGCGTCGCGCGGCTCGGTATCCGCCAAGACATCGAATACGTCGTCGAGGTTTCGTCCGACCTTGTTTCCTGGCAAAGTGGCGATCCCCACACCGTGACTGTCCTTGATACCGCGGAGGCGCTCGAAGTTTATGACGCTACGGCCGTCGAGGACGCTCCTCGTCGCTACATGCGGCTCAAAATTGTCCGACACTAGGCGTCCACCGCGCCGTCATTTTTCACCACAGAGAGATTTCACCCGGTGAAGCTGCCATGACCTGCCACAAGCACACTCCGCTTCGCACCCACCTTCGCGTTCCATGTCGCGCGAAACTTCGGTGGCTGCTGGTTGCCTGCCTCACCGCCATTTCCAGCATTTCCTTGCGCGGAGCTCCTGTGGATCCGGCGCCGGTGCCGGGTTCGGTCTTCGGTGTCAATCACACGGATGTGGTGGTGCCGGAGGGCGGGGCGGTAGTGACATCGGCAATTCCGATCACTGGAGTGCCGCAGGGGGCGATCGTGACGGGCATCGAGGTCTCGTTTTCTGTGGTGCATGAGTATCCTGGAGATCTGGAGGTGACGCTGGTGGGCGATAATGCGATCGGACAGCCGCTGAGGAAGGCGCTTTGGTTGCAGGGCGATCATACGCTGGCGGATTATCCGGCGACGGCGTTGGCGAGCTTCAACAAGGCGCTGGTCAATCAGACGTGGTCTTTGGAAGTCCGTGATCGCGGCGCCAGTGCGGATGTGGGCTACCTCAATGAATGGAGGATCCGCATTTATTACTTTGCCCCGCCCGCATTGAAGCTCCCGGGCACGGGGGTGGCACCCGGGGAGACGGTCGGGACTTTGCTGCCGAGGCTGGAGTGGAATAATGCGGCGGCAGCTTCGAGTTACCGGGTGCGACTTTCGAAGAGCAATGCGAATTCACCGCTCTTCAGTCCCAAGACGACCACGAATACGTTTTTAGGCCTTTCATCGAGTCTCTCGACGGCGGAGTCCTATCGGTGGGAAGCGATGTCGCTCCGCAACGGCTTCGAGAGCGAATACGGCGCGCCGTTGTATTTCAGCACCGCGCCGGCTGGGGTGCTGGTGCCGCCGCCGTTGCTTGCGCCGGGGAACCCTGGGGAGAACAACCGGGCTTTTCTGCCCAATGCCCCCCCGTTGTTTCAGTGGAGTCCGGTCTCTGGGGCGATTGGCTATAGGGTGTACGTGAGCAAGTATCCCTTTGGGCCTGGTGACGTGGTGCTGGCCCAGGACAGCGCGGCGGTGAGCTTCACGCCGGCGGCTGGCCAGCTCATTGCTGGAAAGCGTTATCGGTGGACGGCGACGGCGCGCTATGCTGGCGGGCAGGAGAGCGCGCTCTGGCAGAATGCGCTCTATTTTGAACTGAGCGAGCCGCTGGCGCCGCAAGTAAGTAGTGTGCCGAGCTATCCGCTGACGCGGGGAGTGGGTTTTAGCCAGCCGATCCTGGCGAGTAATGGGCCGACGAGTTACGATGCGGTGGAGCTGCCGCCGGGATTGACGGTGAACACGAACACCGGAGTCATCAGCGGTGCCCCGACGCTGACCGGAGTATACGCGGTGTTGTTGGAAGCCTCGAATGCGGCAGGCGCGGGCAATCAACTGGTGGTCTTCAATGTCCGGCCGCCGGCGCCTGTGATCACGAGCAACGGAGCGGCGACGGCGTTTGTGGGTCGGCCTTTCTTTTATGCGACCATCGCGACGGATTTTCCGACCAGTTACTCCGCGAGCGGGCTGCCTGCGGGAGTGACAATCGACCCGCTCAATGGAGAGATCACCGGTGTAGCGGGCGAGTTCGGCACCTTCAATGTAACCTTGAGTGCGACCAACGACGGAGGCACCGGAACGAAGGCCTTGAGCATCGTGGTCAGCGACGGCGGACCTTACGACACCAAGCTCGCCCCGCGTGGCGTGCATGAGAACCAGCCGATCGGCACGGTGGTCGGCAACTTCGAGACGCTCGACGGGACGGTGGGCGAAATCTTCACCTATGCGCTGATCCCCGGTCCCGGTTCGGACGACAACGCGCTCTTTGAGATCCGCACCGGGGAGCGGGCGCTGCGCACGTTGGCTGTGTTCGATTACGAAGCGCGCAATAGCTACTCGATCCGCGTGCGGACCACCGATGTCAGTGGGCAGACGCTGGACAAGATCTTCACGGTGCGCGTGCTAAACGTGATCGGCGAGCAACAAGGCGGATTGCTCCTAAGCGATGCGACCATCCGCGAAAACCAGCCCGCAGGCACTTTGGTAGGATTTCTGAGCGCCGTCGATCCCGATCCGGGCGAGACGTTCACCTTCAGCCTCATAAGCAGCGGAGTGGAAGCGGAGGACAACGCGAACTTCCAAATCGTGGGCAATCAACTCCGCAGCACGGTGAGCTTCGACATGGAAGCGAGGCGGTTTTACCGGATCCGCATCCGGGTAACCGACAGCGGGAGCAACACGTTCGAGGAAGTCGCGGTGATCGAAATCCTCGACGACAGCACGGAGGACTTTGATGGGGATGGACTTACCCAAGCGCAGGAAGCGGCGCTGGGCAGCTTCGATCTGGAGAAGGATGCGGACGGGGACGGCTCTGGTGACGGGGCGGAGGTGCTTGCTGGAACCAATCCACTGGATTCGAGTTCCTTTCCCGATGGCACAGTGGTGGCGGTGGGGGCGGGCAGTGCCGTGCTCAATGTGCCTGGCACGCTGCACAGCGTGGTGGATGGGGCGGCCTATGGGTATGGAAGTGTTGCACTCAAG
>JANNXQ010000271.1:0-22352 GCA_031409655.1 Chthoniobacteraceae bacterium
GCCAAAGCGGGTGTTGATCCTCGTCGGGCCGGAGGGTGATTTTACCCCGGCGGAAATCTCCCTCGCGCGCAGCCACGGCTGTCGCCCGATCACTTTGGGGCCGATCATCCTGCGCACCGAGACGGCGGCGATCTACTGCCTCAGCGTCCTCGGGCATGAACTCTTTGCGTGAGTGAAACACGCCGCGTGCTCTTTCTTTTCCTCTGGTGCCCCTACTCCTTGAAGCGACGCCTCGGGCGAGTGGGCGAGCACACCTCGGTCTGGTAGCAAAGTTCGATCAACGATGAATCCACAGCGCATCAGCGTTTGCATCCCGGCTTACAAAGCGGAGCGGTATCTGGGGGAAACGTTGGAGACGGTGCGGGAGCAGGAGTTCACGGACTGGGAATTGATCGTCGTGGAAGATGGTTCGCGGGATCGCACCGAGGAGATCGTGCGTGGCTTTGGCGCGAGAGTATCGCAGTCGGTCCGGTATCTCCGGCACGAGACCAACCGTGGACTTACTGTCACCCGTAACACAGGTATCGCCCAAGCGCGTGCTGAGTGGGTAGCTATCCTCGACAGCGATGATCTTTGGACGCCCGACCATCTGACCAAGTGTGTTGATCGCGCGGATGCTGGCGATGTCGATGTTGTCCACGGCTGGACGATGCTGTTCGATAGCGAAAGTGGTCGCGAACTCGAACTACGCGCGCCGGATGCGCGGGCGGTCGCAGACTTTCCATGTTCGCTCTTCGACAACCGTTATGTCATCCAGCCCTCATCCGTGATCATTTCGAAATCCCTCTGGAATGGGGTCGGCGGTTTTAACCCCAACTTCCAGCATGTCGAAGACCGTGAGATGTGGCTGCGTTGCGCACGAGCGGGCGCCCGATTCGCCTCCACCGGCCAGGAAACCTGCCGCTATCGGAAGCACGGAACCGCAATGTCCTCGCAGAGCGCGGAGATGGCTGAGGCTTCTGCGCGCGTTCTCGACCAGCATCTTGATTGGGCAGTGGTGCCAATAGAAGTGCGCCGCCGAATTACTGCGGAAGCTTGGGCTGCCGCCGCGCGTCTGCGTTGGAGGGGCGAGCCAACCGTGGCACGCGCGCATTTCCGCCGTGCCAACGCGATTGAGTGGCGGCTGCGCTGGTGGCTCCATGGTGCCTTGTGCGCGCTGCTGCCCGGTCGGGCGGCGACCAAGACTTAGCAGCCACGCCGGGAGCCGGGATGGCGCAGAAGGTGAACCACAGATTGCATAGATGGAGACATGATGGTCTCAACCTTTCCTTCTCATCTGTGAAATCTGTCCTTCAAGCTTCTGTGAAATCCGCGGTGGCAATCCACGATGCGCGAAGTTCGTCTGGCGTCCGGCCTTGCGCTCGCAGGGTGCGCAGACTGAGTGAGTCGCTGCGTTTCGCGAGGCGGGTGCCGTCGGCATCGGTGACGAGTGGGCAGTGGTAAAATGCCGGCGCTGGCGAGCCAAGCGCCCGGAAAAGCAGGAGCTGGCGAAAGGTGCTCGTGATGAGGTCCGCACCCCGCACGACCTCGGTGATCTGCATCGCCGCGTCGTCTGCAGTGCAGGCGAGTTGGTAACTCGGCAGATCATCCTTTCGCCAAACGAGGAAGTCACCGAAGTCCACGCCAGGGACCGCCCGCTGGGGCCCGAAGCGACCATCGCAAAACTCCACGGACTCTCCGTCCGGGACACGGAATCGCCAGTTCACGCCGGCACGATGGTCTTGGGAAATTCCCGCCAAAGTCGGGCGGCAGGTGCCGGGGTAGAGCGGCTCTTCGACGCCTTGATGCGGCGCACTGAGGGCGCGCAAAACATCCTGCCGCGAGCAGGTGCAGGGATAGATGAGACCGCTGGCGCGCAAGCGCTCGAAGGTCGCGACGTAATGATCGCCGCGCGCACTTTGATCGTAAGGCGCGAAGGGTCCGCCGACATCCGGCCCTTCACTCCAGTGAAGCCCAAACCAGCGCAAATCCTCGTACGTCGCCTGGATAAACTCTGGGCGACAGCGGGCGGCGTCGAGGTCGTCATTGCGCAGCAAGAGGGCGCCGCCGACTTGCTCCGCACGCTGCTGCGCGATCCAAAAAGTGCGCGCGTGACCGAGGTGAAGATAGCCAGTGGGTGAAGGAGCGAGTCGGCCGCGATACACGACAAGCGCGGGTCACTGCCTTACTTTTTCACGAGGTCGGTGTCGTATTCGACGACCTTCCCGATCTTCTCGAGTTCCGGCCGTACTTCCTTGGCTTCGCCGACCACGATGATCGCGGTGTTTTCGAGGCTCAGATATTTCTTCGCCAATTCCTGCACGCGCTCGGCGGTCGTGCCGGCCATGCGGCTGGCGTAGTTTTTGTAGAAGTCGGCGGCCATCCCGTAGAGTTCGATGTCTTGGACGCGGCCGGCGGTTCGGCTGGTACTTTCGAGACTGAGAAGATAGTTACCGACGTTATATTGGCGCTGGAGTTCGAGTTCGGCGGCGGGCACGGGCTCGTCGCGGAGGCGCTTCATTTCGGCGAGGATTTCGCGGATCGCCGGAGCGGTTACTTCGTTCCGCGTTTCGGCGCTTGCCTGAAAGGTGCCGCCGAATTTGTTCGGGCCAAAGGCGGAGTAAGCGCCATAGGTCCAGCCGTGTTTTTCTCGGAGATTCTGAAAGAGACGACCACTGAAGCCACCACCGAGCGTGCCGTTGAGGACGTTTAGTTCGGGGAGGTCAGAGACGTTCTTGGCGGGGCCGGGTTGAGCGACGACGACATTGCTCTGCACCGAGCCCGGACGATCCACGAGGTGGATCGTGACGCCGCGCATCTCCGGGGGCGCTCCCGTCTTCTCAGCGGGCACGTCGCGGCGTTCCCAAGCGGCGAAGGCTCTTTCGATGATCGGCAAAATGGTGTCGGCTTTGAGGTCGCCGACGACGGCCAGCGTGGCGTTATTCGGCGCGAACCAGGTCTTGTGAAACGCCACAAGATCTTCGCGTTGGATGGCCTTGACGCTCTCCTCGGTGGCGTAGCTGCCGTAGGGGTGATCGCCGAAGACAACCTTGTCGAGGAGCTTGCCGGCGAGGGCCTCGGATTCCTGCTTTTCGGAAGCCAATCTTGAGAGCGTCTGCCGACGGAGTTTCTCGAGTTGCTCCGCGGGGAAGACGGGGTGCAGCAGCGCGTCGGTGAGGAGATCGAGCACCTGATCGGTGTACTTCGTGAGGCCGCTCGCGCCGATGTTCAGCGCATCTTCACTGGAACTCGCCTCGACCTTGACGCCGATGGCATCGGACTCGGTGGCGAAGGTGGAGGCATCACGCTTGGCGGTGCCGCGATTGAGCAGCGTCGCGGTGAAGGCACTGAGTCCCGACTTGGGGCCGTCGTGGAGCGATCCGCCTTTGATGAGGAGGCGGAAAGTGACGGTTGGCTTGCGGTCGTCCTCAATCACGAAAACCTTCAACCCATTCGGGAGCGTTTTCTCGATGTAGTCCGGGAAGGACGCAGCGGGCGCGGGGCCGGGTTCGGGCTTTTTGGTGCGATCGACGGCGGCGTGGAGCGGGCCAGCGGTGCAGGCGACGAGGCAGGCGAGAGAAAGAGAGAGGCGCATATTACTTGGAGGCGGGGACTGGAACGGAGGTTTCGGCGGCCTTTGGGGCAGCGGGCGGAAAGCGCAGGACATTGGCGCCTTCCTTGGTGAAATATTTCTGCGCGACGCGCTGGAGATCGCCACGGGTGACGGCGAGGTAGCGATCGAGCTCGGTATTGATGAGGTTCGCGTCGCGGTAGAAGACATAGTACCGCGCGAGGTTTCGGGCGCGTTGCGACATGGAACCAAAAGCCGTGGCGAATTCCGCCTCGCGCTGGTTGCGCGCCTTTTGGAACTCCTCCTCGGTCACGCCCTCGGCCTTCACCTTCGCCACTTCCTCGCCGATGAGCGCGTCGAGTTTGTCGAGCGGCACGCCTTTCTGGCCGATCACGTAAACGCCGAGCATACCGGCTTGTTCCATGAGATAGGGGAAGGCTTCGACTTCCATCGCGACCTGCTCCTTCTCCACGAGGCGGCGATAGAGCCGTGAACTGCGACCGGTGGACATGATATTGCCGAGTAACTCGAGCGCGTAGGCGTCGGGATGCGTCTCGGTCGGCGCGCGCCAGGCGTGGAGCGTCGCGGGCAGTGGGGTGTTTTCCTTCTCCACATCTTTGCGCGCGCCGGGTGCGTCCGTCTGCCAATCGATCGTCGGCCGCTTTGGCGATTCGCCGCGCGGGATGTCGCCGAAGTAGTCCGCGATGAGTTTCTTCACCTCGTCGATCTGAAAGTCACCAGCCACCGCGAGCGTGGCGTTATTCGGCATGTAGTAGGTTTTGTAGAAGTCGCGGAACTCTTCGATCTTCGCGTCGTCGATGTATTGGAAGGAGCCGATCGGCACCCAGGAGTAGGGGGTGCCGGCAAAGACGAGTTTCGCGAGTTCCTCGAAGAGCGTCCCGTAAGGCCGATTGTCCACGCCGCGGCGCTTTTCTTCTTTCACCACCTGGCGCTGCGTCTCCACGCCGGTCTCGTCGATCTTCGCGTGCAGCATGCGTTCGCTCTCGATCCAAAGGGCGAGCTTGAGCTGATTCGCGGGCACATTGAAGTAGTAGTCCGTCTGGTCGAACGACGTGCTCGCATTGAGATTCCCGCCGGCCCCGGAGATGTATTTGTCGATCGTGCCGCGCGGAATGTTGGCGCTGCCTTCAAACATCAGATGCTCGAAGAAATGCGCGAAGCCGGTTCGGTCAGGTCGCTCATTTTTGCTGCCCACATGATAGAGCACATAGGTCGAGACGATCGGGACGGCGTGATTTTGATGCAGGATGACGTGCAGACCATTCGGCAGGTCGTATTCGATGAATTGGATCGGCTTGAGTTGCAGGCGCGCCGGGGGTGCGGAGTCCTTCGCCCCGGCGGTGATCAGGGGAAGAAAGAGGGCGGCGGTGAGGGCGGCAATTTTGGCAGGGGTCATGGGAGAGCGGGATGAGACAGGCGGGACTGTGGGGCGTTCGGAATACGGCGGCAAGCGTGGGCTGGATTTGTGTCGAGGAGGCGCGTAAGTGCGGCGGTGGAATGAACATCGAACGTTGGACATCGAACATCGAACATCGAACACGGCGAGGCGTCTTTCGCTGCTCTTCCGTTCGACGTTGGATGTTCGACGTTGGATGTTCGATGTTCTTCCTGCTTTTCCTCGCGAACGCGCTGCTGGCTGCCGAACTCCAGCGCTTTGCCTACGAAAAGGCGGCAATGGGCCTGCCGTTTCGCATCACCCTTTACGCGCCGGATGAAGCGGCCGCGGACGCTGCGGCGAATGCGGCGTATGACCGGATCGCGCTCCTGAACTCCATCTTCAGTGACTACGACCCAGACTCCGAACTCAGCCGGCTCTCGCGGACGTCGGGGCAGGGGAGGGCGGTGCCGGTGAGCGGTGAGCTGTGGCGAGTGCTCGAGCGGGCGCAAGGTCTCGCCGAACGCACGGATGGGGCCTTCGACATCACCTGCGGTCCGCTGGTGAATGTGTGGCGTCGGGCGCGGAGGAAGCAGGAACTGCCAGCGGAGGCTTTGCTCGCGGAAATGCGCGGGCGCGTGGGCTTTCGTAAAATGCGGCTCGATCCGGCGGGGCAGAAGGTGGAGTTGCTCGTGCCGGAGATGCGGCTCGACTGCGGGGCGATCGCCAAGGGCTACGCCGTCGATGCGGCGCTGGCGGTGCTCACGGGGCGCGGCATTGCGAGTGCGCTCGTCGCTGGCAGTGGCGACATGGCAGCGAGCGGCGCGCCGCCGGGCGCAGCAGGCTGGCGCATCGAAGTTGCGGCGCTCGACGTGGCTGCTGCACCACCGGCGCAGATCATCTTCCTGCGCGACGGCGCCATTGCGACGAGCGGCGATGTCTTTCAGTACGTGGAAATCGACGGGCGCCGCTATTCGCACATCGTCGATCCGCGGACCGGTCTCGGGCTTACGGATCACAGCCTCGTGACCGTGCTCGCGCCCGATTGCCTGAGCGCCGACAGCCTCGCCACGGCCGTGAGCGTGCTCGGTCCAGACCGCGGGCTGGCACTCATCGAGGAAACTCCAGAGGCCGCTGCGCACTTTGCGCGGATCCCGGCGGATAGGATCTCGATCGTCGAGTCCAAGCGCTGGCCGCGCTGACCTCTGCGCCGACTCAGGCCGTCGGCGGCAGGAGCGCGATCTTGCCTTCAGGTGAGGGGGAAATGTCCAGATCGAGCGCGGGGTGGCGCATGTCTTCGGGGCGGAATTGACGGCCATACATCTTGTAGAGTGCAGCGACGATGCGGCGTAACTTTTCGGCAGAGATGCTCTCGTCATTTTCCCGTCCCACGTTGCGGAGCAAGAGCTGGAAGGGCACGGGCTTTGGTCCGCCACTCGCGTCGATCTCCACGGTGGAGCGGAAGTCTGGCTGATGATACCGCACGACGCTCGGGTCCACTTTCTTAAACCCGGCGCGACCGTAGGCGTTGAGCCGTACCTCGCCTCTGGGATCTTCCGGGAAAGCGAACTCCATCTCCGCCACGAGTGTGATCGGCGCGCCGGGCAGCAGCTCGCGGGCGGTGAGCAGGGGCAGCGCGCGCATCCAGCCCGCGAGGCCGCTCCGGCGCCAGTCGGGCAGCACCAGATTGTGCGAAAGGTGGACGACCACTTCGGCGCCGGCGGCGATCGCGGTGTGGTCGCGGACCGCGGCCGGAGTGCCGTCTTTTTGCACGAGCACGAGCTCGTAGAGCATTTCGGGAGCGAGGGCGAAACGCTGCTCGAGGGTGTCGCGCAATTCCATCTCGTGCTTCCAGCCAAACTCCTCCCAGAGCAAGCCGTAGGCGGTTTCGAAAAGCGGGTCGTCGATCGAACGGATGCGCGTGATCTCGAAGGTCGAGAGATCGAGTTCGGCGGAGCGGAGGTCGCCAGGGGAGAGGTCGCGGGGGCTGATGGGCAGTGGAGCGGGCACGCGAATATGGATAGCGAGGAGAACGCCGAATGACGAATGACGAATGCGTGAGGCGAGAGGTGCATTCGTCGTTTGGCAAGGCTCGCGCGGAGTGGTTGATTGCAGGCATGAGCACTTCTTCTCCCGAACAGCTCGCGCGGCTTGATGCGCAGCACCACCTCCACCCCTTCACGAATCACGAAGACATGCACGTCGCGGGGACGCATGTGATGGTGCGCGGCGAAGGCGTCTATCTCTGGGACGCTCGCGGCCAGCGACTGCTGGATGGTCTGGCCGGATTGTGGTGCGTGAATGTGGGCTACAGTTGCCGGGAGATCGCCGATGCGGTGGATGCCCAGATGCGACGCCTGCCGTATTACTGCTCCTTTTTTAATACGACCACGGAGCCGGCGATCGAACTGGCGGCCTACATCGCGAGGCTGGCCCCGCCAAGTCTCGGGCATGTGATGTTTTGCAACTCGGGCTCGGAGGCCAATGAGACGGCGCTGAAATTGATCCGCGGCTATCTCAAACTGCGCGGCCAGTCGCAGCGGACGAAGATTCTCTCCCGGGAATTTTCCTATCATGGCGTGACCCTCGCGGCGACGAGCATGACGGGGCTGCCGAGCTGCACGAAGCCCTTCGATCTCCCGCTGCCGGGCTTCATCCACGTGCCGGCGCCGAATGCCTATGCGGCCAATCGGGAGGACAATCCCGCGGCCTACGGTCAATGGTGTCTGGAAGAGACGGAGCGGATCATCCTGCGCGAAAACCCCGAGACGATCGCGGCACTTTTTGTGGAGCCGATTCAGGGTGCGGGTGGCGTCATCGTGCCGCCGCCGGGGTACTTGAAGAGCCTGCGGGCACTCGCGCGGAAGTATGGGATTCTCTTTGTCGCGGATGAAGTCATCAGCGGCTTTGGGCGTTTTGGCGCTTGGTTTGCGAGTGGCTTGTGGGAGCTGGAACCGGACTTCATCACCCTGGCGAAAGGGCTCACCAGCGGCTACCTCCCGCTCGGCGCGACGCTCGTGAATGAAGGCATCGCGGAGGTGCTGACGCACGGCGGCTATCTGGCGCACGGCTTCACTTACAGCGGCCATCCCACCACGTGCGCGGCGGCGCTGGCCAATCTGCAGGTCATCGAACGCGACGGACTCGTGGAGCGCGTGCGCGACGAATCGGGCCCCTATTTTCAGCAAAAGCTGCGCTCCTACTCCGGGCATCCGCTGGTTGGGGAAGCGCGCGGGCACGGGCTCATCGGCGCTCTCGAATTACTCCCGCCGGATCGCGATAAGGCAAAGCTCACGGGTGCGCTCGGCGCCAAGGCATCGAAGATCGCGCGGGAGGAAGGCGTGATCATCCGCGGCATTCGCGACCTCATCGCGCTGTCGCCGCCGCTGATCATTTCGCACGCGGAGATCGATGAGCTTTTCGCCGGAATCGACCGGACGCTGGCGCGAATGGAGCAGGCCGCTGGCGCCGTCAGGTGACGCGCTCAGGGAAGTCCGTGAAGAGGCCATCCACGCCCCAATCGCGCAGGCGGGCGATGTCGCCCGGCGCGTTCACGGTATAGACGAAGACCCTCAGCCCGCGCCGGTGCGCCTCGTCGATGAAGGGCTTGCTGGCGTAACGCAGCGCGGGATGCACGGCGGATGCGCGCACCCGCCGGGCATTGAACCAGCAGAGCCGCGAAGGGCGGGCGAGCAGGAGACCGATGGGGATGTGCGGGTCAGCGACGTTGCGCAGTTCGCGGCGACTGAAGGAAGAGACGAGGAAGTCTCCGTAACTCCAGCCCTGCTGGGTGACGAACTCACGGATCAGCGCGGAGACCGGCGCGGCGGTGCGCGGGCCTTTCAACTCGATATTGATCACGGCTCGGCGGGCGACGGTCTCGCACACTTCGCGCAGGGTCGGGATGCGTTCTCCGTGACCAGCGTCGAGGGTGCGGAGATGGGCGAAAGTTTTCCGCGAGAGCTGGCCGTGGCCATTCGTGGTGCGGTCGAGTTTGGCGTCGTGGAAGACGACCAGTTCGCCATCCACAAACCAGACGTCGATCTCGATCCCGTTGGCGCCGAGTGCGAGGGCGCGGCGGATCGAGCGGAGCGTGTTTTCAGGCTCGTGACCGCGCGCGCCCCGGTGGCCAAAGCAGAGGAACGGTGCCACGCCTCGAGCTACGATATGGGCAGGGAAGTCGCCAGCGCCGTGGCCTCTTGCGCGATGTCTTTTGCCGTGACGGGGTAGAGGCCGAATTCGTGGCGGATGGCTTCGGTCACCACTGCGGGCCGATACTTTAGCGCTTTCTGAATCAGCCGAGGGAGCGCTGGGCTCAAAATTTTCCGCCAGAGACTGCGCTGGATGTGCGAGGTGGTGTCGGCCGTCATGTAAATGTTGTCGCCGTTGGCAATGCTGTAGATCGCGCCCGGAAAGGGCAGTGGGACCAGCGGAGCACGATCGAAGCAATGCGCGTAAAAGTCGGGATTTTCGAACTGGAGATGCCGCTGATCAAAGCGCACCAACGCGGAGCTGCCGCACGCCTGGTTGAAGTTTTTTCCATTGAGATACAGGCACTGCCCGCCTTCGGGATAGATGAACCCTTTCTGGAAAAACCAGCCCGGAACCTCGGGGTGTGTTGCCACAAATTCGACGAGTCGATGACTGACGCAATCGTCGGCATCGACCACCATGCTGTGGGTCGGGTGATAGCGCGTGCCGTAGTCGAGGCCGGCGCGCACTTTGCGAGCTTTGTCCGCATTTTTACGGGCCATCTCCACGCTCAAGGCATAGTCGTAGCCGGTGGCCAGCACTTCGTCGGGTCGGCGTTGTTCGGGTGCTGGAAAATCCACCTCGAGGTATTCCAGGTGCGGGTGCGTAAAGCCGGTCGGTGGGCGCTCATTGCAGACCACGACCACGCGGAAGTCAGCCACCGTCTGCGCACAGACGGACCGGACGCAGCGCTCGAACAGGCGTCCGGCGAGCAGCCAATTGCGCGAGAGCTTTGGGCTTTTGACTGGGATGACGAAAAGAATCATTAGGCTGCGCAGATCAAAGGAGCACGATCAAAGGCCATTTGCGAAGTGCTCATCAACGGGAAAGACGGTCGGTGGGTTGGATGAATTCTTCAAGCGTCTGCAGCGAAGCAATCGCTCTTTCGGCATCCTCTCCGGGCGCGGAGCGGTAGTCGGTGTGTTCCCCTCCCTCCCGCTGGATGCGCACGGTGCGCCAGCCGAGCGCGCGCGGTGCGAGGAAGTCTTTCCGGGGATTGTCGCCCACATACACGAATCCCTCCGGACTCCCGGGAAAATGCCGCATCACCCGGAGGTAGGGTTCCGGGCTGGGTTTCCAAAATTCCCGTCCGAGTTCATCGGTGACGATGCGACAGGGGATGTGCGGCTCCAGGCCGAGCGCGCGAATCTTGCGCCGCTGCACCGCGGCGTATCCATCCGTGATCAGGCCCAGGCGATACCCGCGCGCGGCCCAGACGAGCGCCGCGACGGCATCTGCTGGCAAGCTGAGGGCAGGCTCATGGTCGCGATAGACGGCGACGAGGCGCTCGATCGTCGCGGGTGTCGCCGCGACGCCGAGTTCTGCGAGTGCCGCATCAAAGACCCGGCCCCGAAGCCCCCCGGCAAAGATCCGCCCGGCGCGCTCGGCAAAACCGCTGACGCCCTTTTCGCTCGTCAGCCAGCGATCCGCCGCCGCGAAGCCGCTGAGCACGAAATCGCGCTCGAGGTAGAGAGTGTCGTCGAGATCGAAGACGACGGTATGCACCCGCCATGGCTCACTCATCGACGAAAACCGCGGCGTCATAGCGCAGCATCATCACCCCAGCCCGCCAGTCATTGTGGGCGGAAAGCGGTCGGCCACACGCCTCCTCCAGCAGCCACTGCGACATCCGCGCTCCAGCGCGATGCGAGAGCGGAAAGCCCCCGCCAAAACGCCCGTTGATTTCAAACACCGCAATCTCGCCGGACGGCGCGATGATCGCCTGAAAACAGAGCGGCCCGCGCGCTCCGGGGAGTGCCGCAGCCAGCTTTTGCGCCGCGTCTTCGAGCGCAGGAATACGCTCGGTGACGCCCTTGCTCACTTCTCCGGCGCGCACTTCCAAGCGCTCATGGGGAACCGCGCAATGCAATCGTCCAGCACGATCAAAGAAGACATTTACCGTGTATTCGCGGCCTTGCCAGAGCTCCTGCACGATGTAGCCCTCTGGATGCAAATCGGCCAGCGCGCTGGGGTGCTGGGGGCGGACGATTCCGACGGAGGCGCTGCCGGAGTTTGGCTTGGCGATCACCGGCTGCGGCAGGGCCGAAGGGTCGCGCAGATAGTCCGCCAAGGTGAGCGTCTGCGGCGTCGGAATCCCAGCCGCCACGAGACGTGCAGCGGTGCCGAGCTTATCCTGGCAGAGGGCGACGACATCCGGCATGGAAACGACGACGTGGGTGCCGAGGGCGGCAAATTTCGCCCGCTGCTCAGCCAGCACCACCAGTTCGGGGTCGATCGTCGGAATCAGCAGGCTGACCTCCTGGTCCGCACAGATCTCGAGCAGACGCGGCACGTAACCGGGGTCGGTGCAGGGAGGAACGGCAAAGCGCGCATCGGCCTGGAGACAGGCAGGGCTACTTTCCGGTAGGTGGTCCGCGGCCAGGACGCGCAGGGGGATGCCGAGCCGCACCGCATCTTCCCGGAAGCATTCGATCAAATGGTTGCGGCGCCCAGCCGAGGTGACGATCAAGTTCATGTCTTCAGGGAGTCGAACAGATCACAGAAAACGGGCGACTATATATTTCAGATTTGGGTCTCAAGCGCGGAAGGGTCTCAGTTCCCGCGTGGACGGTGCCGGAGCCGCCGCTCTCGCGGGCGCCCCGCCACAAGACGCGAGAACCCTTGCCAAAGCACCTCGTGAGCCACTTCGAAGCGCCCCCCTTTTCCGCCTCGGGCGGACCGCAGTGGAAGCCAGAAGGTCAGCCACTTCGCGAGACATCGTGAAGTGGCGGAGCCTACGGGACTCGAACCCGCAACCTCCGCCGTGACAGGGCGGCGCTCTAACCAATTGAGCTAAGGCTCCTTTGAAAGGAGGGCGGGAGACTAGGGCGCGTGCCTGGGAGCGGCAACGACTTTTTCGGGGAAAATTTGGCCGCAGCTCCCGCCGCCAAATCGTCGTCCGAAAGGTGATGATTCCGCTCGGCAATTCGGCGGCGAGGGCCTCCTCAGAGAGCCAGCTTCCGCTACGGTGGAGCCTTGGTCTTGAAGGCAATCTTGTTCGCCTGGCAAAATTCCCGCGCCCTCGGGTCGCTCTTTTCCGCGGCGCGGATCATGAGATCACGAGCTTCCGCGGGCATGGATGAGGGGGAACTTGTACCCTTCAAATAGACGGCATAATTGTACATGCACGAGGGCTCGCCCCGCTCTTTCCCTTCCTTGAAATACGCGATGGCTTCCTTTTCATCCTTCTTCCCCCCGACGCCCGCGAGTGCGGCTCTCGCGAGTTGCTGGTAGGCGACGATGCGGTCGCTTTTCGCCTCCGTCAGGAGTTGCCGGATTCTTTTTCCGTGATCGATGGTCTTCGCTTCCTCCCGATACCACGCTGGGCGGTCGGCAGCCGGTGCGGTTTCCAGATCCAGGTAGAAGGTGGCGAGTGCGACCTTTGCGCTGTTCGGCCGAGTCTCTCCGGTATCGGCGCGTCCAGCGTCCGCGTGCGCTTCCGGCACCGTGGAATCGCTGACCGTGGCCACCACTTCCTCGAGCAGCTTCACACCCCGAAGTTCGTCTCGCTCTAATCCTTGCACTGGCTTGGGTGGATCGCCCATCGTTCCGTAAAGATAGCATTCGGAAGCGGAGATCTTCCCGTCCAAGTCTCCCGCGTTCGCGGCGGTGAGGAAGTGTTGCCAGGCCTTTTTGAGGTTGTCGGGCGTGGGGCTCATCTTTGCGAGCACGAGGCCGATGCGGGTGTGGGCCTTCGGCGTCAATGGGCTCGCCTTTTCATACCAGCCGATGGCTTTGCCCCAATCGCTGTCGGTGTAATGCTGGCCGAGGAGCATCATCGCCGCCGGCACGCCGAGAGTCGCGGCGGCTTCGGCTTCATCTACGAGCGCCTCGACTTGCGTTCTCGTGACTTGCGTCAGGCGATCCGTGCGTGGGGTGTAGTGCCAGCGGATTTCCCGGAAAAGGCGCTCAAGGTCGAAGATCGCGGCGGATTTGAATTCCGGAAAGTCACGGGGCAAGGCAACGAGCAGCTTGGCGGCATCTTCCCAAAGCTGTTTCTTGCGGAGATCGTCAGCTTGGTCCGATCGCTGGCGCGCTATCTCCGTCCGACTGGGACCAGGAGGTGGCGTCGCCGGGGGCGGTGTGGCGGGTGGCGGCGTGGCGACAGGCGCGGGCGGGGGAGTGGCGGGGGCGGGCTTTGGGGCGGGCTTTGGGGTGGGCACCGGAGTGGCTTCCGGGGTGGTGACGGCAATTTTTGAGGAAGGCTCCGCCAGCGGAGTTGCGGGCGGAGCGCTCTCCTCGGAAGGTTTCTGCGGAGCGGGCTGGGTGCGGTAATGATAGAACCAGGCAGCACTAGCGGTGAGGACGGCGAGGGTGGCAGCGGCGACTAAACCACGGCCCCGGGAGCGCGACGGGAGCTGCCACTCCCCAGATGCGACCGGCGATTCCACAGCAGCACTCTCTTCTGGCACGATCGCGGGTTCCTCTGGGGGAAGAGCAGGTGTTTCATCCCCCAATTCCTGAGATGGAGTCGCGGGTTCCGCCGAGATGCCGCTCGCCTCCGATCCTACGGTTGAGGCAGCGCGCGGCGGTTCGTTTGCTTGCGTGCCGAGCGCCTTCCGATCGGCTGGCAGCGTGGGTGCGCGAAACGTCGGAATCGGCGCGGCCTCCGTTTGCCCGCGGATGATTTGCTCGATGAGCGCGGTGGCCGTGGGGAATTGCCCGGGGTCGCGCAGCGCAGTGCGCAGGACTTTGTTTGCGACTTCCGAAAGGGCGGGGAGCGGGGGGAAGCCGGGGGCGGTGGTGATGCCACCCAGAGTTTCGTAGGCGACTTCGGCGAGGCTGCGGATCGCGCCAGAGACGCCGGTGATCGGACTCCCGGCGCCGCCAGCAAGGGTGCCGTCGCCGACCCACGTGGCGTCATTTGAAAGCGAGCGCAGGACGCCGAGCGGCGACACTTTCACGTTCGTGGGCGGAGCATCGGGCGTCGGCGCTTCGCACCACAAGCCAGCGAGCGTGACATCGGGCTGGTCGATCTTCGCCGCGAGGATGGCGTCGATCCCGCGGGCGGCTTGCGCGAGCAGGGGAAGGGCAGCGGCGGGTTCCAGTTCGCGCCGGCGGCGGAGGAGCTCGCGCCAGGGATAACCTTCACTCCACGCCATCACGATCCGCAGGCCATCGCCATCGGTCTCCAGCGCATGCACTTTCCAAACTTGCTCGTGCTCAATCTGCCGCGCGCAGGCGATCGTCTCCCGCAGATGCACCAGCGAGGCGTCGTCGAGTTCCCGTTGGGCACCGAGCCGCAGGATGGCGAAATCCGTGCCAGTGGTCCGCTCACGGGCGCGGCAGAGCTGGCCAAAGCCAAACTCCGCGACGGTGTCGGCGGCATCGAATTGCGACTCGCCTGGGGTGAAACGCACCTCGGGAGCGATGATCGTCTCGGCTGTTTCGACGACGCTCGGTTGCGGAGGCGTGGCCGGCACGGATTTCCGCTCGGCCCGCGCCTCCGTCCCGGGGAGATCTTCTTCGCAACGCTCGAGGTCGTGCCGCAGATCGAGCGCGGACTGCGGACGCGCCGCTGGATTTTTCGCCAGCATCCGCTCCAGGATCTGCCGCGTGGCCGGGCTCACCACGCCATCGAGTTGCTCGAAAGGCGGCGCCTTGTGCAGATGCTGCGAGAGTACGCTGACGACCGAGCCTGTGAAAGGCACGCGCCCCGTGAGCAGGAACCAGAGGGTGACGCCGAGCGAGTAGATGTCGGAACGGATGTCGAGTTCGTGCTGCTCGAGCTGCTCGGGGCTCGCGTAGTAGGGCGTGCCGACGAAACCGCTGTGCGTGACCGCAGCGAGATCTTCATCGCTCTCGTCGCCTTTGAAAGTGCGCGCGAGACCGAAGTCGATGACCTTCAGTTGCCACTCGTCGCTGTCCCGCGCGAGCATCAGATTCGACGGCTTGATGTCGCGATGCACGAGACCGAGCGCGGCGGCGGCATTCAGCGCGCGGGCGGCTTGGATGGCGAGGGTGAGGACGGTCGGCTCGGGCAGGGGACCCTCGCATTTCACGAGCGCCTCGGCAGTGTCGCCGTCCACAAATTCCATCGCGTAAAACCAGTTCTCACCCTCCTGGCCGAGATGATAGACCGCCGCGATATGCGGGTGCCGCAGCCGCGCTGCCGCCCGCGCTTCGCGGACGAATCTTTGCGCGACGAGTTCGCTGTCGAGCTGGCGCGGATGGATGACCTTCAGCGCGACCGGGACGCGCAGGTTCTTGTCGAGCGCTTTGTAGGTGACGCCCATCGCGCCGCGACCCAGCTCCCACGGCGAGCCATCAGCGCGCACGAGCACTTCGTAGTGCTGAAAGGTGATCGTCGCGGGCATCGAGAAGGAGAAGTTAGCCAAGGACGCCCGACGTGCGCCAGCACGGAGCTGGGAGCGCCGCCGTCCCGTGCGGCCGCGAAACCTCCGCGCTTTTGCGCCTCTTCAAATGGAGGTGCGGCTTCGCCGATAGAAGAACTCCCGCGCGCGGACGGCGGCGCTCCCGGCTAGTAAGTCGTCGAGCCCACGTAGCGCACCGTGCTCGTATCAAACTTCACCGTCTCGCCGGGCTGCGGCTCGTCCTCGATGTCGTACACTTCATTGCCCACGATGCGGCGCGCTTGCACGTCGTAGATCATCACGGCGGCTTCCGCATTTGGGGCGGTCTTGTCATCCTTCACGGTGCGCACGGCGATGCGGGCCGGGAGCTTCTTCTTTGGCTTGGTCGGCTCGGGCTCGGGCTCCGGTTCGGGTTCAGGCACCGCTGCCACCTTCTTCTCAGGAGCCTTGTCCTTCGATCCCGAGGTCCGCTTTGCCGGCGGGGAAACGCTGGCCGTCTTCTTCCGAGGAGCGGACTTTTTCCGCGGCACGGTCTTCGGCTTCTCGGTTGCGATCTGACGTTCGAGCGCCGCCACGGCCCGCTCGGCATTTCGCTCGGCTACCGCCCGCTGTTGCGGCGTCGCCTGATGCCGCGCAAGGATAACCACCGCACGCACCAGCGCGGCACCTTGGAAGCCCGTGCCTTCCCCCGCCGCGGAGTCGTCAAAGAGCTCCGCAAACGAGGGTCCGCCCGCGCAACCCGCGAGCGAGCCGCAGACCGCGAGCGACAGCGCCACCCGCCACACTTTCCGCACCGCGCTCGCGAGCCGGCGCATGGCCTTAGAATTTGAACCCAAGGCCAACCCCGCTGTACAGGCCGAGTTCTTTTTCGTTGCCGTTCTGGATCATCGCGACGCTCAGGTTTACGGCTTTCAGGCGCCATTGGAGACCGAAGGCATAGGGGAGACGCTTCAGATTGCCGGTCGGGCTCTTGCCTTGCGTGGCGATTTCACCCACGACGTAGAGCCGCGCCGGGAGCTGAAATTCACCGCCAAAGTACCCGTCCACGGAATTCGATTCGGCGGCATCTTCATGGAACCACGAGGCCCGCACGCCCGCGTGAAAGCCGATCGACCGCAGGAACCCCGTGTCCGAAATCGCGAAGCGCTCGTAGGCAGCGAGGAAGGCGGTGGTCTGCCCGAGGATGTTCGTGCCGTACTTGCCGTAGGCGCCGATGCTGAGTTGCGGCACCCAGCCTTCGTTCTTGAGCAGGCGGATGCGGACGAGCGGTCCGCCTTGACCAAACTCGCGTTCGTTCAGCGAGTCCCGGTTGGCGTCGATGTAGTTGCCGATCGCACCCACTTCCAGCCAGTCCGTGAAGCCGTAGCTGGTCATCACGCCATTGCCGATCGTCTCGCTGTCGGTGTTTGGGAAGAAGAGGCAATATTGAAAAGTGTAGGCACCCTTGGGCAGCGTCGCCGAAGTGGGGTTGATGAACATGCCCGAGGGACCTTCGAGCGTGATGAGGCCGCGTCCGGCTTCATATTGCTCCATGACGACAGGCTCTTTGCTTACTTTGCCATCCGAAGAGCTCTGGCCTGCGGATGCTGAATGAGAGATGGCGATGGCCGCAAATGCTGCGCCGACGAGGGGGAGGAAACGAGTGGTGGGTGTCATGTCTCGGCCAATTCAGACTTCCGGGAAAAGTTGTCAAGCCTCGGCTGCGCCCAGTTCCCTCGCGGAAAACGTCTCAATGCCGCCCCATCATCCCACGCAGAACGAAGCGGAGGAGAAGCTCTCAGGTCTTCTTACTCAGCCGTGGCCTCGCCCGCCAAAACGATGCGGCCGCCGTCGAACGCTGAGTTTTGAAAACGCAGAGGCGCAGAGACGCGGAGGACGAAGAGAAAGAGAACGCGCGCACTATTCCATTCACCCTTCGAGGAAAGTGGGAGGATTTTTCTCTGCGTCCTCTGCGCCTCCGCGTCTCCGCGTTTTCAAAAAAGTCTTCACCGTCGTCGCCCGCCACCCCCACGCCCACCGCCGCCGCCGCCGCGCGATCCTCCTCCGCCACGCTGCCGACCGGCCTCATACCGTCGCTCGTCGCGATCCGGCTCCGTCTGCATCGGCGCCGGCAGATTGTAGTCAAATCCCTCCGCCTTTTTCCGCACCACGCCGCGCCCGATGAACCGCTCCAGCGTCCGCAGCGCCGCATGATCTTCCGGCGTCACAAAGCTGATCGCATCGCCGATCGCCTGCGCCCGTCCGGTGCGCCCGATGCGATGCACGTAGTCCTCCGAGTGCATCGGAAAGTCGAAATTCACGACGTGTGAAATGCCGTCCACATCGATCCCGCGCGCCGCGATATCCGTCGCCACCAGCACCCGCACCACCCCGGACTTAAAGTCGCGCAGCGCCCGCAGCCGCTGATTCTGCGAGCGATTCGAGTGCAGCGTCCCCGTCGTGATCCCGCTGCTCTCCAGCTTCCGCGCCACGCGATCCGCCCCATGTTTGGTGCGGGTAAAGACGAGCACCGTATTCAGCGATGCATCCTTCAAAAGATGCGCAAGCAGCGCCGGCTTGAGATGCTTCGGCACTTCATAGGCGAGTTGCGTCACCGTCTCCGCGGGATTCGCGCGACGCCCGATCTCCACGGTCTTCGGCGAGCGCTGAAATTGATGCGTGAGCGTTTGGATCTCGTGCGACATCGTCGCCGAGAAGAGCAGCGTCTGCCGCTTCACGGGCAGCGCTTTCACGATCTGCCGGATGGAAGGCAGGAAGCCCATGTCCAGCATCCGGTCCGCTTCATCCAGCACCAGAAAACTCAGCGGGGAAAAATTCGCAAAGCGCATCAGATCGAGAAGCCGCCCCGGCGTCGCGATCACGATATCCGTGCCCGACTTCAGCGCCTCGATCTGCGGCCGCTCGCCGACTCCGCCAAAGACCGTCGCCATCCGCAGCGGCAGATGTTTGCCGTAAGCGCGCACATTTTCCTCGATCTGCACCACCAGTTCCCGCGTCGGCGCCACGATCAGCGCCCGAGTCCCGCGGCGCGTCCCATCCCCGAGCATCCCCCCGAGTTTCGCGAGGATCGGCAGAGTGAATGCGGCCGTCTTCCCCGTGCCCGTCTGCGCGATCCCGATCAAGTCATGCCCCGCGAGAATCTCCGGGATGGCCGCCAACTGAATGGGCGTCGGCTCCGTGTAACCAGCTTCCTGGATAGCTTTGAGAATAGAGTCGCCGAGACCAAGGGTACGAAATGGCATAGCCCGCCACTATGGGGCCGCGTCGTGGAATGGCACGCACCATTGTCGGGCAAAGTGGCGGGGGAATTCGGAGCGAGCGGAGAACGACGGGCCCTGGGGGAAAAAGGCCGCCCTCGTCCTGCGCAGGAATAAAACGGCCCGCCGTTCGTCGCATCATCGCAGTCCTCAACCTCCACACTACCACCATGAAATCATCCTCCGCACTCGCTGCACTCCTCGCCAGTCTCATCCCCGCCACCGTCTTCGCCATGGACGCTGAAACGCCGTCCCTCCTAACCGCCGCTTCCACCAGGAGCGCCGCCTTCTCCCTCAGCTCCGTCCCGGCTTCGCTCCCCTCGGCGGACGACCCGATCATCGCCCTCGCCACCGCGCCCTATGCGCGCGCCGGCTGGCGGGCGACGCTCTCCACCCGCGCCCACGGCGTCCGCGGCACCGTCACCATCGTCGATGCCGACACCTTTCGCGTGGATGACTTCTTCTACGACGGCGGCGGCATCAATGTTCACTTCATCCTCGCCGCCCTCGACGACAACGCCACCTTCCGCACCACCCGCCTCGTCACCGATCTGAATCTCCTCGGCTCCCCGCAAAACGGTGGCTCCCTCACCATCGACCTCCCCGCCGGCACGAACTTCGACGGCTACAACGCCATTTCCCTGTGGTGCCTGCCGGCGCAGGCCAACTTCGGTTCCGGCACGTTCGCCAATCCGGTGCCTGAGCCCGCCAGCGCCGCCCTGCTCACGCTCGGCGCCCTCACCCTCGGCTCCCGCCGCCGGCGCCAGGCGGTCGAGCAAAGATCGTAGAACCCCAGCCCCTCAGCTTCTCCGGCCGCACGATCAGCGAATCCCATTCAGGCAAACATCCTACCCACCTACCGCGCAACCCAGTGGCCCCGCGCCCTGGCCTGCCCAAACTCCGCAGTTTGGGCACGAGGAAAAAAGGCCTACTCCAGCCCCGCCAACCGCTTCGTCCGCCTCCGCGTCGTCCGCCACCCCTGACGGGACGAGCGGTTAAAATTCCACGGCGAAGGCGCGCCGCCGGTGCCTCCGGACTTGTTCAACAAGGGTTGCTTGCCGGCTCCGCGGCAAAGCAACCTTCCGGGTTAGGCGTTGCGGGTGTTGCGAAAGAGTTCATGGAGTCGGATTCCGATTAGACCGGTTCGCATCAGAAATGCCCCGGAACAAAAGCCAACCAACGAGCCCGGACGCGAGCATGATGCAACCGAAGTAAGTCCCAACATCGTGGCTGCCACCGAAAAAGGGCTTCCAGCCGGAGTAAGCACAGCCCACACATGCGAGCAGGGACGTGGCTACCGAGCCGATGCGAAAGTAGATGGTTGTATTCGTGATCGCGCCCCAAAGACCAAGACCTATGGCGGCAGCAATTCCGACGAGGGCGATTGTATCGTTCATGTTTGTTTTGTTTGGGAGCGGCCTCCGAGGCGCGTAGCGACGCCTAACTTGTTAATATACGACTGCGACTTTCGAGCCAGGGGCATTGTGGGGCCAGCGCCAGTCATTTATTGAAGGGGGGGCGGCTGGGCGCATGGGGCTATGGGTTAGTGGGCTCGGGGGCGGGGGTCAATGAAGTTCGCCCGAGCCTGCGGGAAAGGGTGAAGCGCCCTCGGGTGGCGGGTGCGGGCGGGGATGCGGGGGGTGGCCGGGGGTAAGTTCCGGGGCGCTGCTGGCTCTCAAGGGGGGCGGGGTATGATCTGTCTTCGAAAAGGTGGACAGGGCTAATGGTTATTTGATGGAGGTTAGAGGTGGATGGTTCGGGGGGAACATTTCTTTTTCGAACTGGAGCGGAGAGCGGTAGCCCAGCGCGCTGTGGCGGCGGTGCGGATTGTAGAAGGTCTCGATGTAATCGAAGATCCGCAGTTGTGCGGCGGCGCGGGTGGGTGGGATCTGACCGCGGAGGCCTTCGGTCTTGAGCGTGGCCACGAAGCTTTCGGCCAGGGCGTTGTCGTAAGGATTGGCCGTGCGGCTCATGCTGCGGGTGACGCCCCAGGCGGCGGTGAGTTGCACGAAGTCGGCGGCGGCGTATTGCACGCCGCGATCGCTGTGGTGGAGCAGGCCGGGTGGTGGCGGCTGGCGTTGGGTAGCCAGCGTGAAGGTGGTGGTGGTCAGCTCCACGCGCATGTCCTCGCGGCAGTGGTGAGCGACGCAGCAGCGCGTGCAGCCATCGAGAGTAAAGGCGAGAAAGAGCCAGCCTTCGCCGGTTTCGATGTAAGTAAAATCGCTCTGCCAGACCATGCCGGGCCGATCGGGCGCGGGCACTTTGGCGAGCCAGTTTTCGGCGATCCTGTGCGGATGGCGGCTGTCGGTCGTCGTGGGCCGGAAGCGCCGTTTTTGAGCGGGTCGCAGGCGCTGCTCGCGCATGAGCCGGGCGATCCGGTTCTTGCCGCAGCGCTCGCCGAGATCGCGCAGATCGGCCTGCACCCGCAGCGGCCCGTAGGTCTCGCGGCTACGCTCGAAGCTCTCGGCGATGAGCGAGCCGAGCACCGCATCACGCTGGCGCCGGGCTCGGCGCGGCTTGTGGCGATGGGCGTGGAAGCCGCTTTTGCTGACCTCGAGCGCCTCGGCCAGCGCGCCCACCGGAAATTGCTGACGGAGCTTGTCCATCACCGTGAAACGTGGGCGGGCACCTCGGCCGACAAGATGCCCAACGCTTTTTTTAAGATATCACGCTGCTGGCGCAGGTAATCGTTTTCCGCGCGCAGCCGGCGCAACTCGCGCTGCTCCGGGCTCTCTGCATCGAGGGTTTTCGGCTGAGCCAGCCCCTGGCCGGCCCTGGCCTTCTTGACCCATTCCCCCAGCGACCAGAGCGAGACGCCCAGATCGCGAGAGACCTCGCTCTGGCTGCGTCCGCCCGTGACCAGGGCGACGGCGTTTTCCTTGAACTGCCGGTCGTAACGCCGACCGGATTTGATGCTGTGATCTGACATGGCTTTGCTTTTCGTCTTTGAAAGCCCTGTCCGCAAAATCGAAGACACTCCAGTATGAGGTTGGCTGGGGTGCCCCGGACGCGCGGGGGCGATCCCATTTCTGCGGGGATGCATCTCGGGCGGGAGGGGATGGACCCCGGAAGGTTTGGGGCACTATCTCGGGACGTGCGGGAGCTATCCCGGGACTTATGGGGAAGCATCTCGCGGCCCGCGGGGCGCATCTCGCGGGCGGCGGGATGGCTCCCTCCTTCGTGCGGGATGGATCGCGGGAGAAATGGGGAGCATCCCGCACGGCGCGGGATGGTACCCCGCGGCTTGCGGGATGCAGCCCGCACGCCGCGGGATGCGCCCCGCACGGCGCGGGATGGCACGCTTCCACCTCAAGCAAGCACCTGTAACCTGGCAGCTTCCTCCCAAACCCATGCCCAATCCCTGGCCACCCCATTTCGATGATCCCGCCGTGCGGTGGGACGCGGGTTGGACGTGGATGAGCGCGGCGGAAGCGGCCGCGATCACTAAGGAACCGCTGATTAACTCGAACGGCGCAAATGGCCCGTTCTGCGGTGCGAGGGCGGCGGTTTTTCAATGATGGCTGGTCGCGATTTTGGGTCTTTTGCGCGGTGCTGAGCGGTGGTTGATGTTCTTGGCGGTCGGT
>JANNXQ010000272.1:0-19662 GCA_031409655.1 Chthoniobacteraceae bacterium
GAGTCCGTGGTCGCGCTCATGGGCGACTCTTCCTTTGGAAGCTAGCGACGGGCGCGGCAGCACTGGGCAGACGATGGAGGCGACCGCGAGCGGCGGCCTCCCGGGAGTGTTTATTCAAGCGTTGGATATGGATATTGAACCTCCCGGATGCGGAGGAAGGTTTGGCGTTCTCTGGAGATCGGGAACGCGCCCCAGCGGCGGGGCACTTTCTTGCTCTCGGTGTGGCGCTTGCGAGGTTAGCTGTCGGACTAGAGCCACCAAGTGCTCCCGGTGCCGTAGCACCGTACGCCCCGATCTGCTCACGCAGAACTTTTGGTTCCCCCGCTGGCCCAGCCACGAGGCTGCGCCATTCAGCATAAACAAAGAACTTAGCCGCAGGCTACGGAAGCGACGCCATCCGGTCAAGAAGGCGCCGTTGATCGCTCCCGGACGATTCCTTCCACCGCGAAATGGCACGCGTAATCACCACAAGATAAGCTATTTCGGAATGACGCGCGGCTCGGATTCGGGGTGCCATGAGGCCGCCGATTGAAAAGAGTTGTCGCTTATCCCAGCGATCCCGGCGATAGTTGGGGATGAAAACAGCTTACGGTTTCTCACGTCGGGGTCCTGATCGCGTCGCTGAGGAACTTGCCACGGTTCTTTCCAAGAAAACGTCCTTTGAGTTCAAGGCGCTCTTCACGATCGTGCATGAGAATCTCAAGGCGCGGAATGCCGCCTCGGGTGGCGAGGAAATGCTGCGACTGAGGGCTTACGAAAAGCTGCAGAATATGGTGCAGGCGGGAATCGTGAAAAAAGTCGGCAAGGAATACCGCGGCGTCACCGCAGCGCTCGTCACTTTCATGGAGACCGCGGAGGAGCTGAACGCAAAGTTCGCTGCCGGGCAGCATAGCCGTCCACCAGCGAGGTAAGGGCTTCTCGCGGAGGGGCGTGGATGCGCCTGTGGGAGGCTTTAGTGCTTGGAAGAGGGCGGGCATTCTTACGCGTTGATTCTTGGTCACTGCTGTTTGGTGGGTGATCCAGATCAGGTGGCCCCTATTCTTAAACTGCAAGGGCTGAATGATTTACATTGGCCACCGCAGGCAAGTTGGCTGCCCGTTTTTTATGGAAAATCGAGAATGCGCTCGACTCTGGGCTCCCGTATTTGGTTTCTACGGGAAGTAGTCAACTAACCGGCGACCCCACTGAACTTACTTGGAGACACCTCTCACTTTGGGGCCGGTTGAGTCCCCCGCTGCCCTGCCAGCCTCACCCGTCTGCCACCCCCTCGTCGTACCCGGAGCCGTCTTATGAATCGCCAGCAAGCCACCCCAATCCGTCGTCCCCGTCATATCTGCGCGACTTCCATCGCCGCCTTTTTGGCCGCAGTCGTGGTCTCGCCTGCGGAGACCTATCAGGTCGAACTCGGCGAAAATCTCGCCGTCTCCAGCGCCGTCCCCGATTTTGTGACCAAGAATGGGCTCGGCACGCTCGTCCTCTCGGGCGCTCAGTCCTACTCTGGAGCGACGGCGGTCCACCAAGGCACGCTGGTCATCTCGAGCATCGGGAATCTTGGGAACACGAGTTCCATCAGCATCAATCATCACCCGGCAGCAGGCACGCCCCTCGCGTCCGGAACAACGCAGGGGGTCTCCGCAGGTCAATTGTTCATCGCCGGCACTTACACGCCACAGACGTTTGATTTCACCCCCTTCGGCGGGCTCAAGCTTTCTGGGGGCGGTCCGGGGGGAAATGGGGCCGCGCTCAATGTCTTGGGGAATGTCACGGTGAATGGCATCGCGACGAGCGGCACTTCGACGACGCGGATTGCTTCGAACTTCGGCACGCTTTCGATTCCTGCTGTGGCGATCTCCAGCGTGGGAGGTACGACGGCGCAAACGCTTCAACTTCTTGGCAACGGTCACTTTGCCATAAGTGGACTCACGGGCTCCGGGCAGATCAGCAAGGCCGGCACCGGCACCCTGGTTCTCTCCGGCTCCAATACCAACACCGGAATCCTGCAGCTTGATGGTGGAGGATTTGTCCGCGTCTCAGCGGGATCAAATCTTGGAGTCAACACGGCCATCAACGCCGTCAACTTCAATCTCGGCGCCTTGGAGGTTCGCACCGAGAACGGCTCAAGCTTCGCCACCAAGGGCGTCAGCATCGCGGCGAATAACGGCACACTCAACGTCGATCGCGCCATCGGCGGGACCAATGCCACGGCGATCAACCAGACGGTCACCTTCTCTGGGCTAACCCTCGCTGGGAACCGCAATCTCACGATCAACGGGCGCAACGGCTATGGAGTGACTTTCACAGCGAACGCTGTCGCCACCCAGCTCAACAATCAGAACATCTTCACCAATAACAGCAGCGGACCGCTCACCTTTACCGGCAATGTCTGGAACAACAACGACACGACCGCCAGCCGCAATCTCACGTTCGGCGGGACTGGCGACATCACGCTCAATGCGAGCATCCTCGCACCCAGCACCGCCGCTCATTCGGTGACGAAGACGGGCGCTGGAGTTCTGACTGTCCTCGGGACAGGCTCCACATACCGCGGCACCACCAGCATTCAGAATGGCACATTGGTCGCCCGTAATTTCGGGTCGCTCGGCCTCGCGACCAGTGCAGCGACTATCAATCTGGGCAGTGGCTCAACGGCTGGCACGCTTACCTTCGTTGGGGCGCTGGGGTCCGGCGCGGTCGGAGCGAGTTCACGTCCGATCAGTCTCGTCGGCACCTCAGCCGGCGGTCGGATCAATGCGAATCAAACCGGCAGCGCCCCGACGGCCATCATCCTCACGGGTAACGTCGGAGCGCTTTTTCCAAGCTCCGTCAGTCGCACCTTGACCCTCGGAGGCACGAGCACCCTCGATAACGAAATCAGTGGCAACATTACCGATGGCACTCCCGGAGCCACCGTGGCGCTCGCCAAGACCGATGGGGGGACGTGGGTCGTCTCCGGCACCAACGCCTACTCTGGGAACACCACGATCTCGAACGGCGTGCTGAAGGTTAAAACCAACGTGGGCTCCGTCTCCGTCCTTCCCGACGCCAGCCCGATCGTTTTCACTGCCGACGGCAATCAAGCGGCGGGCGGACGCCTGGTGATCCTCGGCGATGCGGTTAGCTCGATCACGGAGGTCGTCGGGGCGATCACCCCGTTGCAAGGTCACGGGGTCGTCCGGGTGGAGAGCCCAGGCTTTACTTTCGCCACGCTCAACACGTCCCTCGGCGGCTCCTCCACGAGTGGCGCGAGCGTGGACTTTCAGACTCCGACGGCTCTGTCCGCCATCAAGGTCACGAATCCCACGGGCTTCCTGCGCGGTTCTGCCTACTTGAACGGCTCGAATTTCGCCTTCGCCGATGGCGTCGGAACGCTGCGGGCGCCGAACTACGGCGACGGCCTGGGCGGCGGCGGAACGGATGTCGGCTTCGCCACGAGCGCGGTGGCACTGACGTCGGGGTTTCACAACGAAATCACCGGAAACATCGCCGCAGGGGCGTCCACAGTCGCTTCGCTGAAGCTCAATGGATCACAAACCCTGACGCTGTCTGGCAACCTCGGGTTCAATGCTGGCCCGAACGCTGTGGGCGGTATTCTCGCGACCGGAGGAAATTCGACGATCTCGGGTTCCGCAGGCTCCATCCAAGGGCCCGGCACCGCGGGCTTGGTGATTCGGGTGAACGGTCCCGGCGACACTCTCACGCTCGCAAGACCGATCGCGAGTTCGACCCTGGGTGGCTTATCAAAGAACGGCGAAGGGACGCTCATCCTGGCTGCTGCAAATAGTCAGAGTGGACCAATTAGTATCAACGAAGGAACGGTGCGTCTCGCGGCCGGCGGGCGCTTGAGTTTCCAGTTTCTGCCCCTTGTGATTCGGCAAGACGGAACCCTGGATATTAATGGGATCAACGTCAATACTGTCACACAATTGGACGGCGCGGGCATCGTGACTAATAGCGGTTCGGCAGCAGCGACGCTAAGCGTTGGCATCACCGGAGGAACCGGCAACTTTAGTGGCATTATTCGGAATGGAATTAGTCCCATCAGCATGACCAAGTTCGGATCGGGGACGCAGACATGGAGCGGACAAAATACATATACCGGTCCCACTACGCTCACGAACACCGGCATCCTTTCTGTCCCCGCCCTTTCCGATATCGGCCAACCCAGCAGCATCGGCGCTGGCGATGCAACCAACGACGCCACTAACGCCGCGAGCCTCGTTTTCGGCAGCGGTGCTACGGTGGGCCAGGCCGGGCTCGCGTACACAGGCGCGGCCTCCATCAGCATTGATCGTCTATTTACCCTCGCGAGTGCGAGCAGCACCGGTGCTCCAGGGGCGCGCCTGCTGGCAAATGGCGAGAATAGCGCGACCCTCATCTTCAACAAGACAGCCCCGATCGCCTACGGTGCCGGCGGTAACACCGTCGCGCAGATTTTGACTCTGGATGGAACCTCCACCGGGGACAATCAGATAAACCTCCAACTCATCAATCCCGCCGGCGGCGGTTCTGTGGTCCTGAATGTCACGAAAGCAGGAGCGGGAACATGGGTTCTCGGCAATGCCTCCAACGGCTACACGGGACGCACCACCATCAGCGGAGGCCGTCTCATCGCGGAAGGCACTACACTTCCAGCCGGTAGCCCGCTGGTCCTCGGCGGCGGAGTCCTCGAAACCAGCGGCGCTTTCACTCGCTCACTCACGGCCACACCCACCAACGGAACCGGCGCTGTAAATTGGTCCGGCAGCGGTGGCTTCGCCGCCTCCGGAAGCAAGCTCACGGTCAACCTCGGCGGAGCGGGCTCGACGCTGACTTGGAACACTGGCGGCTTCCTCCCTCACACCACCGGCGTCGGCACGGCGGCGGGCACCGTGACCGCGAGTCCTTTGATCCTGAGTTCCACGACCGCGCTCGATGAAGTGGAGTTTCAAAACGGCATCAACATCAATGCCACCTTCGGCCCGAGCACGACGCTGGCGCACACCATCCAGGTGGACGACAACCCCACCACTTCGCTCGATCGGGCGACCATTTCCGGCGCCATCACCGGGACGCTCGGTTCGGGAGGTTTGGTCAAAGCCGGCACCGGCTCCCTCTACCTGCTGGGAACTAATACCTACGTCGGCTTCACGAATCTCAACGCTGGCGCCCTCGGGGTTACTTCGATCAATGGCGGTCTGGGCGATGCCGCGAGCCCACTGAATCTCAACGGCAATGGCGTGCGCCTGGAATATCTCGGCGGGGCCGAGACTTCCAGCCGGACGATCAACATCAATAACAGCGCCGTGATCGACGCCAGCGGCTCCGGCGCCCTGACTCTCAACAATCTGATCGGAGCGGGAACGACGAGTCGCACCTTGACCTTGCAAGGGTTAAATACCGACGCCAACGAAGTCCGGAGCAATCTTGAACAGTCAGGAACGAGCGCACTCTCTGTGACAAAAAGCGGTGGCGGCACGTGGATTCTTTCCGGGAACAATTTCTTCACGGGGACGCTCTCCGTCGCGGGTGGAAACTTGGGCCTGACCTCCGCGGCGGCGGCAGCAGGTCAGGGAGCGCTCACCATCGGGAACGGCAATCTTTTCGCCGAAGGCGGCGACCTGACCCTTACGAACCCCATCGTGAACCTCGCTCCGCTTGCCACCGGCGGCGTGATCGGCACCAACTCCATCACCCTCAGCGGCGAAACAGTGAACGTCGGCTCGGGCGGCAATTCGACTCTGAATAACTTCCTGCCAGACGGAAAGGCCTTCACCGTCACGGGCACGGTAACGAATTCAGACACGACCGCGAACCGAGCGTTGGTCCTTGGAGGCAATGGCCGCACGGTCCTGTCCGGCCAAATCCGGGACTACGTCAGCACCGCCGCCCGCACGCTGGGCCTGACGCTGAACAGTGGAACTCTCATTTTGGGAGATGACGCTGCCAATACCTACTCGGGCGCGACGACGGTCATCGGCGGCACCTTGGAACTGGCGGGAGCTTCCGGCGACGCCATTCCGAACGGCGTCGGCAAGGGTTCGGTGACCTTCAGTAATACCATTCTGCCAGCCAGCCTCCTCCTCAATGGCCGCTCGGAAACGATCAATGGCCTCACAGGCACCAGTTCAGGTGCCAAGTTGATTGACAATAACTCTGCATCTCCCGCCACCCTGACGTTCGGCGACGCCGGTGGCGCCGTTTCGTACAACGGCGACCTCACCAATTCCAATGGAGGACCGTTGTCGATCGTCAAAACTGGCACAGCCGCAGCAGTCCTCTCGGGTAACATCCTGAGCTATACCGGCATCACGAAGGTGGAAGACGGAGGCAGTCTGGCTTTTCCCAGGAGTGCGCCCACGGCCACCTTGGGGATCGACGTTGCAGGCGGCGCCAGTCTGAGCTTCGCGAGTGGGTTAGGCGTCCCAATGACCAGCCTTTCGCAATTGCGTCTAGGGGTTGGAGGTGGCACGACGGTGCTGGGGCTCGACGTGGGCGCCAACTCCGACACCCTCACGACCACTGGAGTTGCCGTCGCCAGCGGGAACATCAACTTCGCAATCAGTGCGGCGGACGATTTTAGCACGTTTGGAGGAACCTATGACCTCCTCGTTTCGGAAGCAGGCGGATTTAACTTTGCGACCTTCGGAATCTCTGCAATCCCCGGCGGATACACGGGCACCATCGACACCAGTAACTCGAATAAAGTCCGCCTCGTGTTGGCCCCAACGGCAGGCGGTCAAGTCTATTACTGGACGGCCGATCTGACTCGTAGCTGGTCCGCAATCAGCGCTGCGAACACGAACTGGTCGGTGGCTGATGCTGGCGACGGAGGAACCACTCCCGGCGCGACCGACACGGCCATCTTCAGTTCCCAGAATACCCCGCCGGGCACCGCCGCCGGAAACGTTCAACTCGTCACGCTCGACGGAAATCAGGCGGTCAAAAACATCCTCTTCAACGGAAGTCCGGTTACAGGAATCTTGGCCTCAAATGTCCATATCGCGCAAGGAACAGGCGGTGCACTGACAATCAGTCCCAGCGAAGCAACGGACGGTATCACGATTTCCGACTTCTCGGGAGCCGCAACCATTTCCGCACCGCTCGCCCTGGGTGCAGATCAGACATGGGATGTCGGCATTGCTGGCACCTTAGCAAACGCCGTAACAGTTGCGGTTACGGGTGTGATGTCTGGCACTGGCAGCCTGACTAAAAGCGGCATCGGCGTCGTATCGCTCACCGGCATCAACACCCGCCAAAGCGCGACCGCCATTACCGCCGGCACCATTACGATTAATGCCGAGGCGGCGCTAGGCGCGAATCCCGCCTCCCCGAGTTCCAGCCACTTGACGCTCGATGGAGGCACCCTGCGCAGCGCGGCGATCTTGACGATCGACGATGCCAACCGGGGCATCCGCCTCGGAGATTCCGGGGGCACGTTCGATACCACTGGTGGCAATATCACGGTGGCGAGCACGAATGTCATTTCGGGGCCAGGAAGCTTGAACAAGGTTGGTGGAAATACGCTGATCCTCAATGGTCCAAACACCTACGCTGGCTCTACGACCATTTCAGGTGGCACCATCCGGATGGCAGACAACGAAGCCCTCAGCGGTAGTGCCGTCACCCTGAATGGTTCAGGCGCAGTGCTCGAGCTCGCGGACGGGGTCACCAGCACGAATGCCGTGGCGGTCACGGATTTCGGTAATGACAAGACGCTCCGCCTGCTCGCCGGCGCGACGTCCGCTACACATTCAGGGACAATCACCGTCGCGGAGACAACGATTGGGAACTTCCGCGCCCAAGCCAGCACGGGCGGAACGCTGAACTTGAATGGAGCGATCCTGCAGTCTGGCACCGCGGCTGCGGGGCTCCGGGTCAATGAACTCGCCGCAAACACGGGTGTCGTCGTCCTTTCCGGAACAAACACCTACGGCGGGACGACCGAAGTGCGTAACGGAACCCTCCGTAACGGCGCGAGTGACGTGATTCCTGGCGCACTCCTGGTCAACGCCTTGAATGCGGCTACTCCAAACGCGACCTACGATCTCGACGGGAAGGACGAGACGGTCAGTCTCCTCACTTATGGTGCCGCGGCAAGCAGCGCCGCCGCCTTCATCAATGTGGCGACGACGGGCGCAGGCACTCTGACCCTCGGTGGCAATGTAATCACCCTGGCTGGCAACGCTGGGACAAAAGCGGAACTCCGGGGAAAAGTCGTCCTGGATGCGACGCGCACTTTCACCGTGGCCAACGCCACTGCACAAGAAACAGACCTGTTGGTCAGCGCAGACATCAGTGGCAACGGCGGCCTGACAAAAACCGGAACGGGGACCATGGAGATGTCGGGGACAAATACTTACTCCGGCACCACCACGATCAATGCTGGCAACTTGCTCGTGAACGGCTCCGTCGCTGGAGTGGTCAATGTGGCGGGTGGGAGCCTCACGGGAAATGGCTCGGTCGGCTTGTTGGTGGCCGCTTCTGGAACGATCGCACCCGGGAACACTGCGCTCCCCAGCACGCTCGGCACGCTGACGGCCCAGGCTGTGACCCTGACGGTGAACTCCACGTTTGCGCTCGAGATCAGCACCACCGCCCTGACCAACGATCGGCTCATCTCGAACCAGGATCTCCTCCTGGAAATCGCCTCGAGCCCCAAGCTCACCTTCGCGGTCGTAAACCCTGATTTGTCCGTGCCGCTCGGCACGAAGTTCACCTTCATCACCTACGCTGGGAACTGGAATGGCGGCATCTTCGCGATTGGTGGCAACCCCATCTCCGACGACGTCGAGTATTTCCAAGTCGGTGCCAACGTGTTTGCGCTCGATTACAACGACGGTGGGCACAGCGTCTCGCTCATCGCCGTGCCAGAACCCGCCAGCACCAGCCTCGTCCTCGGCGGCTTCGGGTTGCTGGCAGGGCTGCGCCGTCGGCTGACGAAGAGCCGCGCACCTCGCTGACGTTGGTGGGGTTGGCGGAGACTTTGGTTCGAAATCCGAGGCCCGTCCTGAAGACGCCGGGCTCCAGAAGGCTTGACAGCGCGCCGCGGGGTTGGAGCCTTCGCCGCATGTTTCTACGTCCCCTCTCCGCGCTGCTTTTCCTCGTCGGTGTCTCGCTCATTTCGCCGACGCCAGCGCGCGCAGTGGTGCGGGAGGCGGACGTGGTGATTTATGGAGGGACTTCGGGCGGCATCGCGGCGGCGGTGCAGGCGCGGCGGATGGGGCGGACGGTGATCGTGGCGGAGTGGACGCGGCATCTCGGGGGGCTGACGACGGGCGGCCTCGGGGCTACGGACATCGGGAACAAGGGGGCGATCGGTGGGCTGGCGCGGCAGTTTTATGAGGAGATCGCGGCGCACTATGAGAAGCCGGAAGCTTGGAAGTGGGAAAAGCCGAAGGCGGTGCTGGCCGGACAGGAGCGCAAGGGCGATCCCCTGGTGGAGAAGACAGAGCGCCCGACGAAGTGGACCTTTGAGCCCGCAGTGGCGATGGGCATTTATCAGCAGTGGCTTGCCGATGCGGGCGTGGAGGTGCGGCTGGGCGAGCGGCTGCGCGAGGTGAAGATGAACGGGGCGCGGATCGTGGAGTTCACGACGGAGAGCGGGGATGTGTATCGCGGGAAGATCTTTATCGACGCGAGTTACGAAGGCGACCTCATGGCCCGCGCGGGCGTGAGTTATCATGTGGGCCGGGAAGCGAATGCGACCTATGGGGAGACGCTCAATGGGGTGCGCGCGGTGACGCCGAGCCATCAGTTTAAGGTGGACGTGGATCCCTATTTGCAAGCAGGCGAGGCGACGAGCGGGCTGCTGCCCTTCATTCAGCCGGGCGATGGCGGGAAGCCGGGCGACGGCGACAAGAGCGTGCAGGCTTACAACTTCCGCCTCTGCATGACGAAGGTCCCCGCGAACCGTGTGCCGTGGTCTGCGCTAAAGCCGGCGGACTATAGCGAGGCGCGCTATGAGTTACTCGCGCGTTATGTAGAGGCCCACGAAAAGGCAGACCAACCGCTGAAGGTAAGCGCGCTCATGAATCCAGTGCCAATGCCGAACGGGAAGACGGATACGAATAACAACGGCGGCTTTAGCACAGATTTTATCGGCGCGAATTTCGAATTTCCCGACGGTGATTACGCGACGCGCGAGCGGATCTGGCAGGCGCACGAGGATTACACAAAAGGCTTCCTCTATTTCCTCTCCTCCAGCACGCGGGTACCGCAAAGGCTGCGCGACGAGATGAATGAATGGGGGCTGGCCAAGGATGAGTTTGCGGCGACGGGTCACTTTCCTCCGCAGATCTATGTGCGCGAAGCGCGCCGGATGATCTCAGACTACGTGATGACGGAGGCGGATTGTCGCTGGCTGCGAAAGTGCGAGGACCCGGTGGGGCTCGGCGCTTACAATATGGATTCGCACAACTGTCAGCGGTTGGTGCAGGGCGGCTGGGTGCGCAATGAAGGGGATGTGCAGGTAGGCGTGAGCGGGCCGTATCCGGTCTCGTATCGGTCCATCGTGCCAAAGATCGGGCAGGCGGAAAATCTCCTCGTGCCGGTCGCGCTCGCGGCGACGCACATCGCGTATGGGAGCATCCGCATGGAGCCGGTCTTCATGATCATGGGCCAGAGCGCGGCGACGGCGGCGAGCCTGGCGATCGACGCTGGGGTGCCGGTGCAAAAGGTGGATTTCGCGCGGCTCCGGGAGCGCCTGGTGGCGGACGGGCAGATCCTGGAATGGACGGGGCCGGCGCGCGGCGCTGGCGTCAATTTCGATCCGACGAAGCTCCCGGGAATCGTGCTCGACGACAAACAGGCGGAAGTGAAGGGCGATTGGTCGCACGCCGCGACGATACGCTGTCTCGGCGATGGTTATCTGCACGACGGGAACTTGGCGAAAGGCGACCGCACCGCGACTTTTCGCCCCGAGATCCGGGAGGCCGGTGAGTATGAAATTTTTCTCCTCTATCCGCCGCAGGCGAATCGCGCGACGAATGTGCCGGTGAGCATCGCCTCGGAAGGCAGCGAAGCGAAGACAGTAAGAGTGAATCAGAAGAAAGCGGGAGCCATGAATGAGGCGTCGCTTGGGGTCTTTGCGCTGCGCGCGGGGCGCTCGGTGACGGTGAGGATCTCAAATGCCGGGACGGACGGGCATGTGATCGTGGATGGGGTGCAACTGCTGAAGAAGTAGCAGGTGAGCGCGTGGTCATGGTCGTGCTCGTCCTCGTCCTCGACCGGTCAGGGGCTCCGGTCGTCGGAGTTGTTCGGGGCGTTTCGAGGAAGGACGACAAGCGCAAGCCGACAAGTCGGACTTTCGAGCACGAGCACGAGCACGAGCACGAGCACGAGCACGACGCCGGACAAAAGGGTGGACGGCCTTCGGTTTTCGACTACACATTTCGCTCGTCGCACCGCAGAGGTGCGCCAAAGTGGGGGTATAGCTCAGTTGGTAGAGCGCGTCGTTCGCAATGACGAGGCCAGGGGTTCGAATCCCCTTACCTCCACCACTTCCCTCAAGGCTCCGGACGGAGTTCCGGCACGGCTTCACAGGAATCCCGCCAGCCGGGGAAGTTCCAGGTGTTTGGGAAGCCGCGGCACTGGCCGGGCTTCACGGCTTGGATGGCGCAGTCGTGGCCTTCGAGGAAGGCGCATTCGCCGTTTGCTTTGTCGAGGAGCGCGAGTCCGTCGCGGTTCGGGCGGAGGCGGGTGAAGCGCTGGATGAAATCGTCTTCAGCGACGCCCACATGACGTGCGATGGCGGCAATTTCGTCCGCGGTCACTCTCACAAAACCCGGCCAGCGACAGCACGCGGTGCAGCGCTGGCAGACATAGTGGAGGTGGGGCATGGCTCAGAAGAAGGGCGTAATCCGATTGGCGGAGGAGCTTCGTATATTCAAGTGCGTGTTACGCGTCATCATTCACGACACACTGTTTGACAGGATCAACCTTGCCGCCAAGATTCCCCGCCTCCGCATGAAAAACGCCCCTCCTCTGCTACTCACTGCCTGCGCCACCCTCGTCATTTCGCCCATCCAAGCGGCGGTCGATTTTGTGAAAGACGTCCAACCGATCCTCGAGACGAGTTGCGTGCGCTGCCACAATCCGAAGGGCACGGACTACGAAGCGGGCGATACCGACGTGAACCTGGCGACGAAGGAAGCGGCCTTTGAAGTGACCTCGACGATCGTCGCGGGTAACCCGGAGAAGAGTAAACTGTACACGACCACCGTGCTCGGCGATGATGCGAAGAAGCTGATGCCGCCGCGCAATAAAGTGACGAAAGCGCTGGAGCGGCTGACCAAGTTGGAAACCGAGACGCTGAAGACCTGGATCACCGAAGGTGCGAACTGGCCGGACGGCGTGGCCCTCGTGGCGCGGAAAAAAGAAATGGCGAGCACGGCCGGGGCGGAGGAGAAAATCGTCGCGGACATCGCGGCGCGCATTGCCGAAGGGTCAAAGGAGAAAACCGTGGCGGACATGAAGCCCTACGGGACGACGATCCCTGGCTCCGAAGTGGCCTACGACATGGTGCCGATTCCCGGCGGCAAATTCAAAATGGGCAGTCCGGATTCCGAGGCTGGCCGCAAGCCCGACGAAGGGCCACAGCGGGAAGTCGAGATCTCACCTTTCTGGATGGGGAAAACCGAGATTACCTGGCCGGAGTTTCAGCTCTTCATGTATCCCGATGAGGAAAAGAAAATCCGCGAGCCCAAGAAGCTCCCCGCGGCGCTGAATGCCCTCACCGATGCGATCTCGCACCCGACGCAGCCTTACGTGGAGATGAGCTTCGGTATGGGCACGGATGGCTTCCCCGCGATCTCGATGACGCAGCACGCGGCGAATAAATACTGCCAGTGGCTGAGTGCAAAGACGGGCCACTTTTACCGCCTGCCCACCGAGGCCGAATGGGAGTACGCGGCCCGCTCCGGCACCACGACACCATACTTCTGGGGCGACTCCGCGGACCCGAAAGTCATCGGCGAATACGCCTGGTGGGGGAAAAACGCGGATTTCAAATATCAGAAGGTCGGCAAGAAAAAGCCGAACCCCTGGGGTCTGCACGACATCCTCGGCAACGTCACCGAATGGTGTCTCGATGGCCATGATGCAAAGGGCTACGCGAACCTGCCCACGACCGATCCGTGGAACGTCGGCACCAAACCTTATCCGCACGTGGCCCGAGGCGGTTCCTGGGACGACGAAGATCCCGCCGCGCTCCGGGCTGCGGTGCGCCGCGGTTCGGGACCGGAGTGGAAGCGCCAGGATCCGCAGCTCCCGAAGAGCATCTGGTATCACACCGATGCGCAGTTCCTCGGCTTCCGCATCGTCCGTCCGCTGAAGACTCCGACGCCGGAAGAGATGGCGAAGTACTGGAACAACGGCGTGGAGAAAGACGATCCCTCGCTGACCAAGGCGGAGTGATTCCCAAGCGCCGCAAGGCGGATTGCTTCAAAGCTTCCGCCCGCGCTGTGATTGTGGAAATCGTCGTCGCCAAATCACGCTCCACTCCCTACCCTCCCCAATCTATTCCCAGCCCAAAACACCAATGAACACTCCATCCCAGAACGACGCGCTCTCGCGTCGGCTCTTCCTGAAACGCACCTCCACCGCGGTCGCCGGCGGCGCCCTCCTCGGCGCGCTCGACCCGAGCCGCTTTGCCCACGCCGCAGGCAGCACCGATGAACTCAAAGTCGCCCTCGTCGGCTGCGGCGGTCGCGGCTCCGGCGCGGCGAATCAAGCGCTCACGACCTACAGCCAAGGCCCGGTCAAGCTCGTCGCCATGGGTGATGTGCATGAGGACAAGCTCAACAACTCTCTCGCGAATCTCTCCAAACAACACGCCGACCGTGTGGACGTGCCCAAGGAGCGCCAGTTCCTCGGCTTCGATGCCTATAAGAAAGCGATCGAAACCTGCGACGTCGCGATCCTCGCGACGCCTCCGGGCCTGCGTCCCATGATGTTTGCCGAAGCCGTCCGGCAGGGCAAACACGTCTTCATGGAAAAGCCCGTGGCCAGCGATGCCGCGGGCGTACGCATGGTGCTCGCTGCCGCTGCAGAAGCGAAGAAGAAGGGATTGAAAGTCGGCGTTGGCCTCCAGCGCCGTCATCACAAGGGCTACCTCGAAACGATGAAGCGCATCCACGGCGGCGAGATCGGCGACATCGTCTCCATGCGCTGCTACTGGAATGGGCGCCGCCCCTGGCAATACAAGCGAGCCGATCTCGAGGCGAAACACGGCAAGCTCACCGAGATGCAGTATCAATTCCGCAACTGGTATTACTTCACCTGGATCGGCGGTGATCACATCGTCGAGCAGCACATTCACAATATCGACGTCATCAACTGGGTGAAGAAAGGCCACCCGGTGAAAGCCCGCGCCATCGGCGGCCGCGAGATCAATCTCGGCGGCACGGACGACGGCGAGATCTTCGATCACTTTGCCTGTCAGTTTGAATACGCCGACGAGTCCATTTGCTACAGCGAATGCCGCCACCAGGCTGGTTGCTGGAATAGCGTCACCGAGCATGTGGTCGGGACGAAAGGCCGGGCCGACGTCAGCGGACACAAGATCGTCGGCAGCGCCGAGCCATGGCGCTACAAGAGCGACGGCGACAAGGATCCCTACCAGCAGGAGCACGACGATCTTTTCGCCGCCATCCGCAACAACCAGGAATACAGCGAAGCCGTCTCTGGCGCCGAAAGCACCATGACCGCGATCCTCGGACGCATGGCCGCCTACTCCGGCAAAGAGCTGGAGTGGGACGCTGCCCTGAACTCGAAGATCGATCTCCTGCCCGAAGAACTCGGCTGGGACAAACCTTCCCGGATCAACCCCGGCGAAGATGGCCAGTATCCCCGGGCCATCCCCGGCAAGACCGCGGTGATCTAAGGTTCCGCGGTAACATTCATCTTTGCGCCCCGCGGTTCCCTTGTGGATCGCGGGGCGTTTTGCGTTTTGCGTTTTGTGACTGGTGATTGAGGTGTGGCCTCGCCCGATTCACCAATCACTGATCACCAATCACCTCGCCGATGACCAGCCCTGCAAAAATCCAAACCCCGAAAGCCCCATGAAAATCAAAGGAATGAATGAGGCACCGTTCCTCGCGGTGTTGCAAAAAGTGCTCCCGAAAGCGACGAAAGATCCGCATCTCGCGAGCGCCATTTACGACGAAGTGCCGAAGGAGGTGCGGCTGCCCGTGAGCGGGGAGCCGATCACGCTCGTCGAGGCCACCGTCTAGTCGCGCGATGCAATACGTTTTGATCATCCACGAGGTGGAAGACTACGGGGCCTGGAAGAAGGTCTTTGACGGCGCGGCGGACATCCGGAGGGAAGCTGGCGAGCGCTCTTACCAAGTGCTGAAATTTCAGACCGATCCGAACAAGATCGTCCACTTCTCCGCGTGGACTTCGATCGACGACGCGCGGCGCTTCTTCGAATCGCCGCAGCTCGTCCGCATCCGCGCCGAGGCCGGCGTGAAATCGCCGGACTTCATCTATCTCGAACAGCTCGAAGCCGGGACGCTTTAGCCGCCATCCTCGCGGTCCGATCCCACTTCTTGAAACTTCCCGACGACCCACTCTTCCCGACTTCGCGCAGTAAGATGCCACTTCATCCATTGTGGCCCTCATCCTAGCAGCCTGTTGAAAAACCTCTGGGGCCTCGGTGGATGGCGTCGCTCCGCGCGCCATGACTCACTTCGCGCGCTGCGCCACTCTGAAAGATGGGCCTGCGGCCAGAGTTTGGCATGGCGCGCGGAGCGACGCCATCCACCGAGGATGCGTTTTTCAACAGGCTGGTAGTGCCATTCGGGGCGGGAAGTTCGTCGCGGCGGGACGCCGCGACCCACACGCGAGACGCGGATGCTCCCCGGAGCTCCGAGCCCACACCCCGTCACTTTCCGAAAAGCGTCCGCAGAAATTGCGCGTCGGAAAATCTGCCGCCGAATCCCTGCCGGACGACGATGAGCCCCATCGACGGCACCACATACTGCCGCTGATATCCGGAGCCGATGCAGGCCAGCAGATCGGCCGGCGCGGCCCGACAGATCACCGCACCGCTCCAGTTCTGCCGATGCCAATCGCGCTCCAGCAGATCCTCAAAATCAAACTCCCGCCCGCCGGGTGCGGCGCGATTATTCCACCAGCCGAGCGCAAAGGCGCGATTCGCCGGCGAGCCGCGGAGCGCTGGGACCAGGGAGCCCCGACGCAGCACCGGCGCGCCTCCGGCGAGCGCGACGCGCCCCATCGCCGACCACTCGCGCGCGGTGAGCATCCAGCCAGTCGCGAGCAAGGGATCGCCCACGCGATCTTTCAAGTAGCGCTGCGCATCCAGCCCCATCGGTCGCAGTACTCGCCGCTCCAGATACTTCGTCGGGGTCTCGCCGCGCCGCGCGAGTTTCCGCTCCAGCACTTCGTGAAAAACCTGCAGCGAAGCCGGTCCGTAGGCAAAGGCCTGGCTTGGCTCAGCGACCATCGGCAACGCCAGCGCACTCGCGCCCCGGTTGCGCACACCTTCGCCGTGCAGAAATGTCCCCGGCTCCAGTCCACTGGAAAAATCGAGGAGCATCCGCACCGTCACCCGCGCCTTGCGGGGATCGGCACTCCATTCGGAGAGCGTGGCCGCGACGCGTTCATCAAGTCGGAGCAGACCATCCTGCACGGCCGCGAGCGCCGCCAGATTCCAGAAAGCCTTCGTGCCGCTGTAGATCTTGAGGGTCTTTCCCGCGGAGTGGCCGTTCGCGTATTCCTCGAAGATCACCCGCCCGTGCTGGATCACGAGCAGCGACGCCCCGCGACACCGCGCCGAATACTCCGCTGCCTTCCGGACGTGCGCGAGATCGAGACTTTCCCCGCGCACCCCGACGAGGCCCGCGACAAAAAATGCCAGCACGCTGCCGAGCAGCTTCCTCACGCCGCGCCCGCGGTGGCGGCTGCTCGCTGGCATTTCGGGCACACGCCGAAGATCTCCAGCGTGTGCGTCACATTCCCGTAACCCATCTGCCGCGCCAGCCGCTCGAGCCCATCTGCCACGCACAGATCCAGCGTCTTCACGCCATGACAGGTGCGACAGATGATGTGGTGATGATGATGTTCACCCGTATTGATCTCATAGCGATACGAGCCGTCGCCGAAGTCGCAGCGCCGCACCAGATTCAGCGCCTCCATCGCGGTGAGGCAGCGATAGACCGTCACGAGATCGCACTGCCCGGCTTTCATCCGCCCATGCACTTCCTCCGCGGTGAAGGGACCGTGCTCCGCGGCGAGCAGACCGAGGATCGCCTTACGGGGCTCGGTGATCCGGCTCCCGTGATCGCGCAACGTCTGCAAGGCGGACTCCAGCAGGACGGCGGGCGACGGGTGGGAGTGTGGCATGAGGGGAAAGCTCTAGCGGAGGCGCGACCGTTGTTCAATCGTGAGCACTGGACAAACTTTTCGGGAATCAAATGCGGCTCGACGCCCTCTCATCGCCGATCACATGCTCCACCCCGCCATGACCCCACTCCACCACGAGACCGTCGTCAAAGATCGTTACGCTTCCGGTGCGCAATGCTGCGAGCCAGCCCTGTGCTGCCCAGTGGACTACGATCCGCAATATCTCAAGGTCATCCCGCAGGAAGTCATTGAGCGCGATTACGGCTGCGGGGATCCCTCGCAGCATCTGCACGCTGGCGAGACGGTGCTCGATCTCGGCAGCGGCACGGGGAAGATCTGTTTCATCGCCGCGCAAGTGGTGGGGCCGACCGGAAGAGTCATCGGCGTGGATATGACGGATGCGATGCTTGAGGTGGCACGGCGGAATGCGCCGATCGTCGCGGAGCGCATCGGCTACGCGAATGTCGAGTTCCGCAAAGGCCGCATCCAGGATCTCGCGCTGGATCTGGAGAAGCTGGATGCGGAGTTGCAAGCGCGGCCCATCAAGAGCGCCGACGCTTTCCTCCAAGCTGGCACCGTCGCCGACGAACTGCGCGTCAAACATCCCCTCGTGGCCAATGACTCCGTGGATGTGGTCGTTTCCAATTGCGTGCTCAACCTCGTCGAGCCGCGCGCCAAGCGGGAACTCTTCGCGGAAATCTTCCGCGTGCTGCGCAAAGGCGGACGTGCCGTGATCAGCGACATCGTCGGCGATGAAGAAGTGCCGCAGGAATTGCAGGACGACCCGACGCTCTGGAGCGGCTGCATCAGCGGCGCGCTCACGGAGGAGGGTTTCCTTGCGGCGTTTGAAACCGCGGGCTTCCACGGCATCCGCATCTTGAAGCGCGACACGCATCCTTGGCAGACCGTGCGCGGGCTCGAGTTCCGCTCGGTGACGGTCGAGGCTTTCAAAGGCAAGCAGGGCGCTTGCTTCGATCGCAACCAGGCGATGATCTACAAGGGCCCCTTTAAGAAGGTGCTCGACGACGACGATCATCTCTTCGAACGCGGCCAGCGCACCGCCGTCTGCGACAAGACTTACCAACTCTACAAAAAGGCGCCTTACGCAGGGAGCTTCGAACACCTCGATCCGCTCAATGAAGTCCCGCTCGACGCGGCGCCGCCTTTCGATTGCTCCGGTATGCGCCGGCGGCATCCGAAAGAAAAGAAAAGCCAGGACTACGACTCGACCACCGCTGCCAGCCAGTGCGGCGATGGCGGGAACTGCTGCTGAGATGCTCCACCGCTTCGCCCAAAAACTCGCCGAGCACGCACTGCCGCTGCGCCGGGCGAAGCTGCGCACCTTGCAGATCAATGTCGGGCGCAAGTGCAACCAGACCTGTCGGCATTGCCACGTGGATGCCGCCCCCTGGCGCACCGAGATGATGGGCGAGGAAGACGCGCGCCGGGTCGGCGCCTGGATCGAGCGGCATCGGCCCGAGGTGGTGGACATCACCGGCGGCGCGCCGGAGTTGAGTGAGTGGTTCCGTTACTTCGTCGAGACGGCGCGCGGCGCGGGGTGTCACGTCATCGATCGGAATAATCTCACGATCATCGAGACCGGTGCCTTTGCGTGGCTGCCCGAGTATCTCGCGCGGCACGAGGTCGAGGTCGTCGCCTCGCTGCCGTGCTACTCCGCAGCGAATGTGAACGCCCAGCGCGGGGACGGCGTTTTCGATAAAAGCATCGCCGCGCTGCGCAAGCTGAACGCCGTCGGCTACGGCACGCGGCTCCCGCTGCACCTCGTGTACAATCCTCTCGGCGCAAAGCTCCCCGGCCCGCAGGCGGAACTCGAGGCCGACTACAAGGAGGCGCTGGAGCGCGAGTTTGGCATCGTCTTTACGAGCCTCTTCACGATCACCAATCAGCCCATCGCGCGCTTCGCCGAGGATCTGCGCGAGCAGGGCCAGTGGAACGAATATCTCCAGCTCCTCGCGGACAACTTCAATCTATCGACGGTCGAGGGGCTGATGTGCCGGACCACGCTCAGCGTCGGCTGGCGCGGGGAACTCTACGATTGTGACTTTAATCAGATGCTCGGGATGCAGCTCCGCAATGGCGCGCCGCTCCACCTCTGGGACGTGACGCCCGACGACCTCGACGACCGCCCCATCCTCACCGGCCAGCATTGCCTCGCCTGCACCGCGGGCAGCGGGAGCAGTTGCACCGGCGCGGTGCCGTAGCCCGGGAGCGCCGCCGTCCCGTGCGGCACCGTTCCCACTCGCGCAGCGCAACTTTGCATAGGCGCTTCGCGCACTGCGTCGAGTGCCGCACGGGACG
>JANNXQ010000273.1:0-93765 GCA_031409655.1 Chthoniobacteraceae bacterium
TGGCTGCGTCCGCCCATCACTAGCGCGACCGCATTTTCCTTAAACTGCCGGTCGTAACGCCGACCGGATTTCGTGCTGTGTTCTGACATGGCTTTGCCTTTCGTCTTGGAAAGCCCTGTCCGCAAAATCGAAGACACTCCAACCCCTTTGGAGTTGGCGCATCCTTTGATCGGTGACTCAGGGTTGCTCGTGCCTCGCAACCCTGGGCTGGAAGACTAAACGCCGTTGGCGTTTCTTGCCGAAGGTATCTTGCAGGAAACTGAGATGCGTCCTGATGTTCTCGCTGGTGATCCTCGCGCTGGCGGTGTGTGCCAGCAGTCTTCACGCGATTGACTTCCCGGTTCAGGGCACCGGGGCCAGTGGACGACCGGGTGATCGAGTCTATGTCGAGCTGATTTACAACTACGGTGCGAGTTTCGGTGTCATCGCCGAAGATCTGCAGTTCGAGTACCAGTTCGCCAACATGACCTTCGTGCCCGCCGCGTCCACGATCGATGTCTTCGGCAATCAGAACCTGCTCCAGTACGCCACCACCTTGGGACAGTTTGCGCTGGCCCACCAAGGCAGCGTCCTGGTCAACCTGAATGCCCCAGGATCGACGCCCGACCTGAAGGGCTATGCCTTGTCGTTCTTCACCGCAGATGGCATCCCGCAGGTCCGCAGCGGCATTGTCCGCCTCGTCTTGGCGTTCGATATTCTGGCTGCTGCACCGCTGGGAGTGAACCGGGTTTCCTTCACGAGCGGGAACCTGCTGGTCGATCAAGCCGAAACCGAGCTCCGCTACCCAACTGCGCTGCAGAACCTCAATGTGACAGTCACAGACGTGAAGATCGAATTCGCCGGGGCTCCCACTTTAACGAGCAATCAATTCCGAACTGATTTCCGGGTCACCAATTTTCGCGCGGGGATGAGTTTTCTCTTACAAAAGAAGTCCGATCTGCGTGACGTCGCATGGGCGACTGACAGTGGCGCCAGCTTGAGTGTCTTGGTGGCCAATTCAGTCTTCCGCTTCACCAACCCGACCGGGGGAGGGTCCAAGGGCTTTTACCGAGTCATACAACAATAAGACGCTGCAGCAGGATGGCCCGGTGCTCATCCGCAGAAAGCAACTGCGAAGTCTGCTCCTGGCCACTGATACCTTGACGGTGGCCGCACCCGAGCCGGCGCCCAGCGCGCTGCTCACGGTTGGTGGGGCCGTGTCATCGACCCGCCGCCGCGTGCGGGTCCGAACGCGCCGTGAAAGTGAAACCCGGAATCGTACGTGACATTTTGCCCTTCCCGACGGAAGAAACGGACCAGTAGGTCCGCCCATAATCATGCCCGCCGAATCCCGCTTTCAAAAACTCGTCGCCGACGCCAAGTCGCGCATCGCCGAGATCTCGCCGACCGACGCAGCAGCCCACGCGAAGAGCGGCGCGCTGCTGCTCGATGTGCGCGAGTTGCACGAGTATGCCGCCGGCCACGCGACCGCCGCCCAACATCTTAGCCGCGGCCTGCTCGAACTCGAGATCGAAGAGAAAGCACCCGACGCCGCGACGCCGATTCTCTGCATGTGCGGCGGCGGCAGTCGCTCGGCGCTGGCGGCGGATAATCTGCAGAAGATGGGCTACACGCAGGTGAAGTCCGTAGCCGGAGGACTGCGCGCCTGGAAGGAAGCTGGGCTGCCGACCAAGTAGCCGCGGTGCGCACGCGCCGTTTGGCGTTTGATGTTTAGCGTTTGAAGTTTGGCGTTTCTTCGCGCGGCCATTACTCGCGGGTGAACGGCGACTTGGAGGTCGGAACGTCGATCCCGCGCCTCGACCGTCCAAACTTCAAACTCCAAACGCCAAACGCCAAATGTAAAAGCACTCCGCGCCGCACCGCCGTGCTTGCCGGGAAGCTTCGCCTCTGACACCCTCACGCCCTCGTGAAGCTCTCCCCCCTGCTCTGCGTCCTTCTCCTCAGCCTCCGCGTTGGCGCCGCGGAAATCCCCCGAACTCAGCCGCCCGGCACGCTGCCGGATGATCCGCGACTCGGGCTGCTGAAGGAACTCGACGGTTACTTCCCCTTCACGCCAGCATCGTCGCGCGAGGCGTGGGCGGTGCGCGCGGAGCAGGTGCGCATGCAGATGCGCGTGGCTCTCGGGCTTTGGCCGGAGCCGACTCGCACGCCGCTCAATGCGGTGATCCACGGGCGCATCGAGCAGGAGGATTACACCGTCGAGAAGGTCTTCTTCGAGTCGATGCCCGGGCTCTTCGTGACGGGGAATATTTATCGGCCAAAAGGAAAGACCGGTCCCTTCCCGGCGGTGCTCTGTCCGCACGGGCACTGGAATGATGCGCGCTTTGCCCTGCGCAGCGATGCGGAGATGAAAAAAGAACTCGAGAGCGGCGGCGAAAAGCTCCCGGAGAGCAATCGCAGCATGTTCCAATCGATCGGCGTGCAGCTGGCGCGCATGGGCATCGTCGCCTTTGTCTATGACATGCTCGGCTACTGCGACAGCCAGCAGCTCAGCTTCGAACTCGCGCACAAATTTGCGAAGCAGCGGCCCGAGATGAACACCCGCGAGTATTGGGGACTCTTCAGCCCACAGGCCGAGGCGCACGCGCAGGGCATCATGGGGCTGCAGACTTGGAACTCGATGCGCGCGCTGGATTTTCTGACCGCGCTGCCCGATGTGGATGTGACGCGTCTCGGCTGCACTGGCGCGAGCGGCGGCGGCACCCAGACGCAGATGCTCGCGGCGCTCGATCCGCGCCTCGCCGTGGCGTGTCCGGCGGTGATGCCTTCGACGGCGATGCAGGGCGGCTGCACTTGCGAAAATGCGAGCCTGCTCCGCGTCGGCACGGGGAATATCGAATTCGCCGCGCTCTTCGCGCCGAAGGCGCAAGGCCTGACGGCGGCGAATGACTGGACGAAGGAGCTCGCGACGAAAGGCTTCCCCGAACTGAAAAAGCACTACGCGCTGATGGGTGCGCCGGATAACGTCGCGCTCTGGGCGCGGCTCGAATTTGGCCACAACTACAACACGCCCACGCGGGAAAAAATCTACGCCTGGTTCAACCAGCACTTCGCCCTCGCTCTGCCGGAGTTGCAGCTCGTCGAGCGGGACTTCCCTCTCCTCACGCGCGCACAGCTCACCGTCTGGGATGCCGAGCATCCCGCACCGGAAGGTGGCCCGGATTTTGAGCGCAAGCTGCTCCGCTGGTGGCACGACGATGCTGAGAAGCAGCTCGCGAGTTCAGCGGCAGACTTCACCAAAATCGCAGCGGCGGGATGGTCGGCGCTGATCGGCCCTTTGAGCCACAGTCCGGCGAAGATCACGAACGAGCGCCCACTTGAGCTTCAAGGAAAGGAGCGGAGTTATCGCGCTTCCTTGCATACTCGCGAGGCCACGGATCACAGTTCCGCACTGCCGGAGATCATCATCGAGCCGCCGATGTTTGGTGGTGTCACGGTGCTTTGGCTGAGCGAATTGGGGAAGGCGGGGCTTTTCAAGCCAGACGGCAGCCTCCGCTCGGAGACTCTCCTCTTACTCGAGGCCGGCATCCGCGTCGTCGGTGTGGATCTCATCGGCCAGGGCGAATTCCTCGCCGACGGCAAGCCGGTCTTCGAAACCCGCAAGTCGAAGAATCCGCGCGAGGCCGCCTGTTTTACCTTCGGCTACAATCCGTCGCTCTTTGCCCAGCGCGTCCGCGATGTCTGCACCGTCCTGCGCGGACTCCAGGCGGAAAATCATAGTTCGGTCCGCTCGCTCGTCGCCTTGGATGGCACCGGCCCCATCGCCGCTGCCGCCCTCGCCGTCTTTCCCGGCGTCGAGGCGGCCGCCATCGAGACGGGCGGCTTTCGCTTCGGAGATGGGCTGGCGCTCCACTCGCCAAATTTCCTCCCCGCTGCGGCGAAATATGGCGATCTCCCCGGCGCGCTCGCCGTCGCAGCGCGCGATCCGCGACAGGCCCCACGACTCATCCTCCTCGGTGAAGGCCCCACCTTGCCACCCGTCGTTGAGACCGCCTATCGCGCGATCGGTCGTCCCGCGCTGGCCAAGGCCACGGATAAGCGCATGGGTGCCTCTGGCCTGACTGGTTGGCTGCTCAAGAGCCGCAAGCCGTAGGCCCGCCAAGTCCACGTCTTCCCCCGCAAACGCCCCACGTTCCGCGTTTGCCAAGCGCCCGCCCGCCTCCTAGGCTCGCCGCCCCTTTTATGACCCCACCCAAACCCAGCGCCACCAAGAAAGCCGCCAACGGAAAATCACTCCACCGCAAATGGTCGCATGAAGTGGTCGATGGCCAGGAGCGCTCTGCCAGTCGGGCGATGCTGCACGCCGTGGGATTTGCACGGGAGGATTTTAAGAAATCGCAGGTCGGCATCGCCAGCACCTGGTCCATGGTCACGCCGTGCAATATGCACATCGACCAACTCGCGCGCCAAGCCGAGGCCGGGGTGAACGCGGTGGGTGGCAAAGCGGTGATCTTCGGCACGATCACCATCTCCGACGGCATCTCGATGGGCACCGAAGGGATGAAATATTCGCTCGTCTCACGCGAGGTCATCGCAGATTCCATCGAGACCGTCGTGGGCTGCGAAGGCTTCGACGGACTCGTCGCCATCGGCGGCTGCGACAAAAACATGCCCGGTTGCATCATCGCCATGGCGCGGCTCAATCGCCCGAGCGTCTTCGTCTATGGCGGCACCATCCTCCCCGGCTGCATCACCGGCGTCCTCGCGGAGAAGCGGCTGCGCAAGGATCGCGTGGAAAAGTTTGCGGGCCGCAATCTCGACATCGTCTCGTGCTTCGAGGCTGTCGGTCAGTTGGCCAATCATGAGATCGACGAACGCGAACTCGCGCTCATCGAGGAAACCGCCATCCCCGGCGCGGGCTCCTGCGGCGGCATGTACACGGCCAATACCATGGCCAGCGCCATCGAAGCGCTAGGGATGTCGCTTCCGAATAGCTCCGCGCAAAACGCGGTCTCGCGGGAAAAGGCCCTCGACGCCCGCGCTGCCGGCAACGCCGTCATCGAACTCATCAAGCGCGGCATCCGTCCGCGCGACATCATGACGAAGAAGGCCTTCGAAAACGCCATCACCGTCGTCATCGCCCTCGGTGGCTCGACGAATGCCGTCCTGCACCTCCTCGCCATGGCCCACGCCACGGGCATCGATATCGCCCTCGAAGATTTCACCCGCATCGGAAAACGAGTACCCGTGCTCGCCGACCTCAAACCCAGCGGACGCTTCCTTATGAGCGAACTCGTCGCCATCGGCGGCCAGACCCCGCTCATGAAGATGCTCCTCGATAAAGGCCTGCTCCACGGCGGCGTGATGACCGTCACCGGCAAGACGCTGGCCGAGAATCTGAAGCGCGTGAAGCCCTACCCGAAAGGCCAGGAAATCATCCGCGGCTTTGACAACCCGATCAAAAAAGACAGCCACCTCGTCATCCTCCACGGCAACCTCGCCCCTGGCGGCGCCGTCGCGAAGATCTCCGGCAAGGAAGGCCTCATCTTCACCGGCAAGGCCATCGTCTTTGAAAATGAACAGACCGCTCTCGCCGCGATCCTCAATGGCACGGTGAAAAAAGGCCACGTCATCGTCATCCGCCACGAAGGCCCCGTCGGCGGCCCCGGCATGCGCGAGATGCTCAGCCCCACCAGCGCCGTCATGGGCAAAGGCCTCGGCAAAGAAGTCGCGCTGATCACTGACGGACGCTTCAGCGGCGGCTCGCACGGTTTCGTCGTCGGTCACATCACTCCCGAAGCCGCCCTCGGCGGCCCGCTCGCCATCGTCCGGAATGGCGACATCATCACCATCGACGCCAACAAGCGCGCGCTCACCCTCGGCCTTCCCGAAGCCGACATCGCCGCCCGGCTCAAAAAGTGGAAACAGCCCGCGCCGCTGTATACCCGCGGCGTCCTCGCGAAGTACGCCAAACAAGTGAGCACCGCCAGCCGCGGCGCCGTCACCGACTGAGGCCATCCACATTGGCGATTTCCACGATGCTTCGACCCCGCATCGGATCACGACGCCATTTGGCCCCCGATTCCCGCCACTTTTTTCGGTCATCTGCCGTCCGCTTTTGTTCCGGCAATGATTCCGTTTTGTGCCGTCCCCGACACCTTCGGCTGATTTTCTTGCCACAGTCAGAGCCGACAGCATAGTAGTCTCCTCCTTGCAGCCCGTCTGCACCCGTAGCTCAACTGGATAGAGCGTTGGCCTCCGAAGCCAAAGGTTGTGGGTTCGACCCCCGCCGGGTGCACTGTTTTCGGCGTGCCCCCCGCGAAGTCCCGCGGCATCTATGGCGGATAAACGAGAAGCCTAAGTCTTAACGGATGCGGCGCGTTCGGCGAATTGCTCGGCCCAACGCTGGTTCAAGTCGTCGCCCTGCTTCTTCAGTTCGCGCGGGCGAAACTGCGTGCCGACAGGAATCCCGATGTCGAGGAATCGGAGGATCGCGACCGCCGTATCTTCGAAGTTCGCAACGAGGTCTTCGTAGGTGATCTCAAACGGGCTGATCGCCGCGTTTGCGAAGAAACCCTTCCACGCGCTTTCAAACGCCCGCAGGTCTTCCTGGCAGCGCCGGATAAGTTCGAAATCAAAAGCCGGCTCAGCCTGCGCGGTCCTGGAGTCCTGCTGCTTGGATGTCCACAACTGGGTCTGAATGGCCCGCGCCAGCGAAACAGCCTGAGCCAGGGAATCCCGACGCGTGATGTGAATGTAACGGAGCCCGGGGAAAACATCGGCCAGAAGTCCACCTAAGGAACCTTGATGGGTCGAGTAGCGCGGCGTGCTGCGCAAACGGCGTTCAAAATCCAGGAGAAAATCCCACATCGACTTGAAGCCAAATACGCCGTTTGCGGTCGCAGACGACGCGATGAGACCATGAACGTAGGCCACGTAGTCGCGCTCGACGGGAAGTTGGTACTTCTCGGCCCATTTGCGCTCGTTATCCGCCCAGAAATACTGATGCGGACGTCCGGCGAGCTTGGTGTTTTTAAGTGCTTCGCAAAGCAGGTTACTCCCACTTCGAGGGGTGGAACAAACGAGATAGGAACGGGTGATTTTTTTCAGCAGCATGGACGTGTCATTAAAAAACCATCGAAGCCCGCTGGATCGCAAACGAATAACACGGCGCCATAGACGACAGACGATTGGCAGTGTTCTGAGCGTTCTGCAAAAACCGGGACAAGGCCGGAGGAGGAGGAACGTGGCGCGTCATCAGAACCAGGAACGAAGTTCGGAAAGTTGGGTCACTTGCCGCGCTGCGCGAGCATTCGCTTCGCTTCTTCGACACTCAACTTCTTGGCAGGGAGCGGCCAGTCGAGGGTGTCGCCATTCGGAGTGAAGCCGCCGCCGTCGATGTCCACGAAGATGGGATTGTGGTAAGCGAAGGGCTTGATTTTCGCCTGGCTGCTGGTGCCGTAGCCGAGGCTGAGGTCGCTCTGCTCACCGGCGGCGACAGCGATGAGGTGAGCGTCTTCGCTGAGGGGAATATCGAGGGTGCGATCAAATTTCACGACGCCCGCGGCAAAGAAGTCGGGATGCGATTTGCGGGTGAAGTTGAGGTCTGCCCGGGGGCGGCCGTTGACGAGGATTTGCACGCGGTCGATGTCGAGCCAGTCGGTGCATTGCACGCGCACGTGCAGTTTCACGCCAGAGGTGGCGCGGGTGGTGTCGCCGGGTCCGGTACCGTCGTCGGTCCGCACGGTGAGAAAGGGACCGGTCGTGAGGATGGAGTGGCCCGCCTTGGCGTGACGGCTATTTTCGCGCCAGTCGATCTCCGGCGGTTCATCGCTGCGGCTCGGCAGATACATGCGCCAGGCGCCGACCCCGTTTCCATAGACGCTGTGGGCATCGTTCACGGCCATGGCCGCGTAGCGGTGGCCGCGATTGAGGAGTTGGAGCCAGATGAATTCGCGCACGAACTGCACGCTCTCCTTACCATCGCGATCTTTGCCGAGACGGATGGCACTGCCACTGAGCAACTCGCTCGCCTGGTAGTTCTGCGTCTCGATCCCATCGATCAAAGTGGCGAGACCTTGGAAACCGCCGTCGAGGCGCCCGTCGCCATCGCGGTCGGTGAAATTGTCCAACATGTCGGGGTGATTGATCTGCACCCAACGATCGGGCTCGGCACCCTGCCAGTCGCGCAGAGTGATGGCGGTGATGCGCGGGTCTTTGTTCCAGACGGGTGCGCCGCCGTCCTGCGTGCGCGGCTCGGGGGCAAAGGGGAAGGAATTGAAGTGCGCGCCTGAGCCGGTGAGTTCCATGCCGGGCACGCTCTGGAGGAATGGCGTGAGGCCGAGGCGCTGAATGTGCGGTTGCCAGTCGTAGAGCCGATTGTGCTCGGTGGTGGGCGCAAACTCGATGTGCTCGGCGGCAAGATTCGCAAGGCGGTCGTCGGTGCCGCAGGTATTGTCGCCGCTGGGGGTGGAGTGATTGTGGTAATCGGCGCTCACCCACCCGGTGGTGTCCACAAGGCGTTTCAGCGTGGCGGCGAAAGGCGCGGCCTGCGTCGCGGCGAGCGTGATCTCGCGGGCCGAGTGCGCATACTCAATCCCGCGCGTGACGATGACGCGGTAACGACCCGGCGGCAGTGGCACGCGGAATTTCCCCGTTTCGGAATGCCACTGATCGACGCAGCCGTGCGCGCGGTTTTCGGGGCCGAGATTTACGGCTTCCGCGCCATCGAGCGCATAGAACTGCGCCTTGCACGGCAGCGAGCGTCCGGCCTCGTCGCGGATGTCAAAGTCGATCGCGGAAACCACCGGCATCGCCGCGTCGAGGCTCTGCGTCTGACCCGCCTGCACCGTGACTTTGCGGGTGCTGCTCTCACGGCCTGTATCTTCAAAGGAGATCTCATATTCCCCCGCCTGCGCGGCAAAGGAATAGCGGCCCTGGGCGTCCGGATAGCCAATGCCGATGGCGCGGGAAAATTCACCGACTGGCCGCACCGCGATCTGCGCGGAAGTGATGGGCGCGCCCGCGGTATCGCGCAGATTCCCCGCGACTCGCCCGACCGGGCCTCGCCGTTCGGCGACAACGCCGAAGGCCTCGAGCGGCGACATCCCGACGGCGAGAAAGCGCGAGAAACTCAGCTCTTCGCCGGGCTTGAGTTCGAGGGACGCCGCGGGCGCCGCACCATTCACCGGCCCGTAGGCGTAGCCGCCCTTGTCCGCCGGATCGATCGCATCGGCCCAGAAGATGCCGAGCGCCGTGCCGGTGCGTTTGAAGTTGGTCCACTTGTCCGTCGTTGCCGCTTTGATCGGCGAGGCGGATTCGTTTTTGAAAGTGGTGGTGACGAGCACGCCCTGCCAACCGTCGCGCAGGCGATATTCATGGCGTCGCGAAAGCCCCCCTCCAACCGCTCCCGTGGTCACCGTTTCGACGACCGCTTCCCCATCCCCACCGCCCTTCGCGACCCGCACCCACGAAACCGCACCCTGCTGTCCCGCCGGCCCGAAGATCGTGATCTGATCATTATTGGCGGCGCGCAGGCTGAGATCGTAAAGGCAGCCTGGCGTGATCCCCGTGGCACCATAGAAGGTGCTCATATTCGCGCGGCGCAACGGCAGATTGCCGGAGACCACGGCGACGACCTTGTCGTTCCGGAGCACGAAGTCGCCGATGATGCCGTCGGCTTCCTTGCCGCCCGGGAGCATCGCCACATCGCCAGGACCGACTTCGAGTGCCTGGGGTGTAGCATGTGCGCCCACGGCGAGGGCAGGGAGGAGGAAAAAGCGGGGGATGCTCATGCGGCCATCTTCTGCCGGTCGTGCCCACCCAGCAAGGCGTGAGAAATAGCCATGAACGAAAGGGTCCCTCAATACACTTCAGGCAGGGCGCGCATGAAGCTCCCCTGCATCGAGACGGTGCGTCTCTCGATTCCTGGCTACGCCGCGTCCTTGTCCTGTTTCTTGCGAATGATCGGCGTCTTTTTCCCCTCGATAACGGCCCGGTTCACCGTCACGTCGGCGACATCCTCCCGGCTCGGGATCTCGTACATGACGTCGAGCATCACGCGCTCCAGAATCGAGCGGAGCGCGCGCGCTCCAGTCCCCTTCTCCGCAGCTTGTTGCGCCAGGGCGCGGAGGGCATCCTTCGTGAAGGTCAGGTTAGCACCCTCCATTGCGAGCAGCTTGGTGTACTGCTTGATCATCGCGTTCTTGGTGTCCGAGAGAATCATGACCAATTCATCCTCGGTCAGTTGATCGAGCGCAGCGACAACCGGCAAACGCCCGATGAATTCGGGGATCATGCCGAAGGCCAGGAGGTCCTCAGGTTCGGCAAAACGCAGGATTTCACTCCCTGGAATCTCCGCCTCAGTGGCTTCGCCTGGTTTCGAGGTTGAACCAAAACCGAGGACTTTTTTGCCGCGGCGCTTCTCAACGATCTTGTTCAGCCCGACAAAGGCTCCACCGCAGACGAAGAGAATTTTCTCCGTGCTGACTTGGATGTACTCCTGATGCGGATGCTTGCGTCCACCTTGCGGCGGGACATTGCAGGTCGTGCCTTCGAGGATTTTGAGCAGCGCCTGCTGTACTCCTTCGCCACTGACATCGCGGGTGATGGAGACGTTGTCCGTCTTACGTCCGATCTTGTCGATTTCGTCGATGTAAACGATGCCGATCTCCGCCCGCTTGACGTCGTAGTCCGCACTTTGCAGCAGACGCAGGATGATATTCTCGACGTCCTCGCCGACGTAGCCGGCTTCGGTAAGGGTCGTGGCATCCGCGATGCAGAAAGGCACGTCGAGGATGCGTGCAAGGGTGCGGGCGAGAAGGGTCTTGCCGCTGCCGGTCGGGCCGATGAGCAAGACATTGCTCTTCTCGATCTCGACTTCGCTCAGGGGATCCATCGGCAAAGCCGAACCGCCAGAACCGAGGCTCTGGTTGTGCAGGATGCGCTTGTAATGATTATGCACCGCGACGCTCAGCACCTTCTTCGCGCGGTCCTGACCGATGACGTAGCTATCGAGCGCCCGGCGGATCTCCAGCGGCTTCGGAACACGCAGATTGGTCGATTGCCGCCGCGCATCCTCCGTCAGTTCCTTATCAAGGATCCCCTTACAAACATTGATACAGCTATCGCAAATATAGACGCCCGGCCCCGCAATGAGCTTCCGAACCTCCGCATGGCTTTTGCCGCAGAAGCTGCACATCGTGAGATTGGAAGCGCGGGCCATAGGGTATAAAGCGGTGCGGAAGCAGCGGACTTACTCGTCCTTTTTGTCAGCGATGGCGGCGGACTCCGCCGGCGCGTCCAAGTGTTTCAATTCTTTCCGTGCGCGCACGACCTCGTCCACGAGGCCGTAAGCCTTGGCTTCATCGGCGCTCATGTAGTAGTCCCGATCGGAATCGTTCTTCACCTGCTCATCGGATTTACCCGTGCTGCTGGCGAGGATGTGGATGAGACGCTTCTTCAGCTTGTACATGTATTCGACCGTCCGCTCGACGTCGCTGGCCGTGCCCTGCGCGCCGCCGCTCACCTGGTGAATCATGATGTCCGAATTTGGCAGGGCAAAGCGTTTCCCTTTCGTCCCTGCGGCCAGGAGCACTGCGCCCATGGAGGCCGCCATCCCGATGCAATAGGTATTCACGTCGCAGGTGAGGAATTGCATGGTGTCGTAGATGGCCAGACCAGCAGTGACCGAGCCACCGGGAGAATTGATGTAAATGCTGATGTCCTTCTTCCCGTCTTCCATCTGGAGGAAAAGGAGCTGGGCGATGACGGAGTTGGCCACGCCATCATCAATCGCGGTCCCGAGAAAAATGATGCGGTCCTTGAGGAGCCGGGAATAGATGTCGTAGCTGCGTTCCCCGCGCCCGGTCTGCTCGACCACCATCGGTACGTAGTAGCTGGCCTGCGGTGTGGTGATGCTGCTTTTTGGCTGGATGATCATGAATGGAGTCGGGCCTTTGGTATCGGTGCTTATTTGCCGCTGGATGCGGGCGTGACGCTAGCGTTGGAAGCGAGGAAATCAAGGACCTTGGCCGTCAGGATCTCTTCGCCAATCTGCTCCATGGCCTCGCGCTTCTGGAGTTCTTTCAGCATTTTCTCAAAGGTCATCTCGTATTTTCCGGCGAGGATTGCCACACGTCCGTAGAGCTCTTCACGGGCCACTTTGATGCCTTCCTTCTCGGCGATCCGAAGGAGGACGAATGTGCCCTTGATCCGCTCGCGTGCGCTCGTGGCCGCAGTCCCGACCAGTTCCTTTTCATTCTCCTTGAGCACTTCGTCGGCGACTCCACGGTCATGGTTTTCCTTCACGATTTCCCGGAGGATGCGCTGCGTTTCCTGACGCACGAGATTCGCCGGAAGCTCGCACTCCACGCTGGCGAGCAACTGGCGCATGATCTCCCGGCGCTTGGTGGCCTCGACGCCATTTTTCTTCTGCTGCTCGAGTTCTTCGCGGGCCATCGTCCGCAACTCGGCGAGGGTCTTTCCCTCCGCCACCGAGGAGGCAAACTTGTCATCGAGCGCGGGCAATTCCTTGTTCTTGATGCCCTTGAGCGTGACCTCATAAGAGATCGTCTTCCCTGGCATATCCGGCACTGGAAAGTCCGCCGGAACGACGATGTCAAACTTTCGCGTTTCGCCAATTTTCGCGCCCACGAGGTTCTCCGCGTAGCCGGGGAAGAAAGCCTCCGGCGTCATGCGAATCCAAAAGTCGTCGTTCGCTGAAAGCGGTTTTCCGGCTTTCGGAAACACCTCATGAACGGCCTGCTCGCCGACCATCCCTTTGTAATCGACCACCACGTAGTCATCCATGGCCGCAGTGCGGCCTTCGACATCCACAAAGTCCGCAGCCTGATCGCGCAACTCCTCGATCGATTGATCGATCTCCTGATCCGTGACCTCGAGCGCAGGGACCGCGACCGCCAGCCCCTTGTACTCAGGGAGCGAAAATTCCGGATGGGTCACCACCGTGGCCGTGAACGACAGCCCTTTGTCATCCGCAAATTCGATATCCTCGACATTCGCGACCTGGAGGACGCGGAGCTTTTGCTCTGCGATCGCGCTGCGCGTGGAGTCGCCGAGCAGCTTCCGCTCAAGCTCCTCTTTGATCTCTTTTTTGTAGCGGCGCTCGACCACCGGTTGCGGCGCTTTCCCTGGACGGTAGCCCGGCAGCTTCGCGACCTTGGCGTATTCCTTGACGATCGAATTGCGCGCGGCGGCAACTTTGTCCGCCTCCACTTCGATTTTCAGGGTGGCGAGGCAATTGGGAAGTTGTTGGACGGTGACGTTCATAGGGAAATGAGGAAAAGGGTGCCGAAGATAGCCGCTGAGGTGGTCTTGCAAAGGGCGAAGTTCAGCGAAAGCGCTCGCCGCGATTCACGCCGAGCATTGCTCGCCTTAGCCACAGAAAAATCAGTCTCCCAGTTCGCCCCCGGGATCGGCGGAGGCCCCGTGACCAGAGGCGCAAATCTGGTCAAGACCACGCTGGGAGATTCACCTGCGCCGGAACCCAACGGCCTCTTACCAATTCTTGACCCACTTTTGCCGGTCTTCGTCCAGCGGCTTGGGCACGTTCGATCCGCCCGTGGACCAAAGGTCGTAGGTCGGGTTGAAGCCTTTGTCCACCGGACGCGTGGCGCCCGGATCCTTCCGCAGCGTCTGGCGATAGTCCTCGTCGGCAGACAGGCCCATCGTGGAGTAGCCGTAGCAATTGCCGAATGGATCCTGAATGTATTCCACCTTCCGGTTTGGGGCCTTGGGATCTTCAAACTTCACGCGCTCCGCGCGAAAGAAATCGCCGGCGTAGGATTTCCCTTTCGGCTTATATTCGAGGTTCTCGTCGCCGCTGAGCGCCTTGTAGAGCGTCTGGCTCGCCATCTTGTAAAGCTTGAGCTGATCGCCGCTGGCGGGTGCGCCGTGGTTTCTCGGATCGAGAATATCGGTCGTCTCCGCCTCGCGAGGCACACTGCCATTGTCCACGCTGTAGTTCTCGATCGCCATCGAGATCGCGGCGATTTCGGTTTTCGTGCGGTTCACGGCAGCCTTTCGTTGCACGTAGCTATTCACCGAAAGCACCATCGAAACGAGGATGACGATCACCGCCATCACAGTGATCATCTCGATGAGCGTAAAGCCAGCGCGGGAGGGGGAGCGTTTCATGAACGAATGCTAGTTCGGGTTGCGACGACCTGCCACCGCAAACTAGCTGCCGGGGCTGTTCATGCCCTTGATGATCTCGATCAGCGGCATGAAAAGCGCGATGACGATCGTGCCGACGATGAGCGCCAGGATGACGATCATCACCGGCTCGAGCAGCGACGTCAGGCCGTCCACCGCGTTGTCCACTTCATCGTCGTAGACTTCCGCAATCTTCAGCAGCATCTCCGGGAGCTGCCCAGTCTCCTCACCGACGTCCACCATCGAAATCACCATCGGCGGAAAGACTCCGCTGGCCTCCAGCGGCTGGACCACGGATTCCCCCTCTTTCACTGCGTCATGCACCTTCGTCACGGCGTCGGCGATGACGACATTGCCGGCCGTTTCCCGCGTGATGTTCAGGGCCTGCAGGATCGGAACACCGCTGGTCACGAGCGTGCCGAGAGTTCGACTGAAACGGGAGATCGCGCTCTTCCGGAGAAGGTCACCGAAGAGCGGCAACTTGAGCGCGAGACCGTCGAGGAAGGCGCGCCCTTTGACGCTGCGCGAAAGCACTGTCCAGCCCACCGCAAGACTGACGGCGACCGTGATCGTGCCGATCAGATTCGGGAAGAGCGGCCAGAACAAGCTCTTGATGAGATCGCTCGCGCCCATGACGTATTCCGTGATCGCCGGCAGCGGCTTGCCATTGAGCATCTCGGAGAAGATCTGCTTAAACTTCGGCACGATGAAGGTGAGCAGGAAGAGCATGATCAGCACGGCAATCAAAAGCACGATCACCGGATAGGCCATCGCCGCGAGGACCTTGTTTTTGACCTTCTGTGCCTTTTCCTGAAACTCCGCGAGCCGCACCAAAACGAGCTCGAGCACGCCGCCGAGCTCGCCCGCTTTCACCATGTTGATGTACAGCTTGTTGAAGATTTTCGGATGCTGCGCCATCGCCTCGGAAAAGGTGCTGCCCCCCTGCACGCCATCGGCCAGCGCGTTGATCGTATTGCGCAGCACCAAGTCCCGCTCCTGCTTCGCGAGCACGGTCAGACTGCGGAGGAGCGGCAGGCCGGCGTCGATCAGCGTCGCGAGCTGCCGGGTGAAAATCATGAGCACCTTGCCGCTCACGGTCTTCTTTGCGAAGAGCTGGATCTGCCCTTTTTTAGCCTTCGGGGCGGCCGCCGCCTTCACCGCTTTCCCGACCTTTTTGGACGACTTCGCGGTGACCACGCCCTTGCCTTCCTCCACGACACTGGTGGGGAAAAATCCGGATTGGCGGAGCTGGCCGACGGCGTCGTTGGACGAGCCGGCTTCGATGACTCCAGTGGATTCCTGACCGCGCGCGTCCAGCGCGACATAGTTAAATTTTGGCATTGGGGGATCGGTTTTTTTGAACCTAAGACTGCGCGCACAAAAAGGGAAAGTGGAAAGTGGCAGGACCCGCCCAAGAGCGAACGATTTCTTCTTCCCAGCGCGCTCTCCTCGAACGAAGCCCCCTGCGTGAACTAACGCGGGAGCAAAGAGCAGGATCGAGCGCGCGCTTATTCCTTGGGAACTCGCCTACGTGTACTTCAGGATTTCTTCGATCGTCGTCTCGCCAGCGTAGATCGCCCGCAAGCCATCTTCGCGCAGCGTCGTCATGCCGAGTTCCACGGCCTTCTGCTTGAGCACCACCGACGGTGCACGCTGATTGATCATCTCCCGAATCGGGTCCGTCACGTCCAGCAGCTCGTAGATCCCCTTCCGCCCCTTATACCCCGTCTGGTTGCAAGCATCGCAGCCCTTCCCGTAGTAAAACTGCTTGTCGCCGATCTCATGCGGGCTCAGCCCGAGTTGCTGCAACGTCGCTTCATTTGGATCGTACGGCGTGATGCACCCTGTGCAAATCTTCCGGATCAGCCGCTGCCCGAGCACGCCCTCGAGCGACGCCGAAATCAGGAATGGCTCCACCCCCATGTCGATCAGTCGCGTCACCGCGCCCGGCGCATCATTTGTGTGCAAAGTGGACAGCACCAGATGCCCCGTCAGCGAGGCCTGGATGGCGATCTGCGCCGTCTCGATGTCGCGCGTTTCCCCCACCATGATGCGATCCGGGTCCTGCCGGAGAAATGCCCGCAGCACCCGCCCAAAAGTCAGCCCGATACTCTCATTCACCGGCACCTGGATGATCCCCTCGATGTCATATTCCACCGGATCCTCCGCCGTCAGCACCTTCGTATCCACCGTGTTGATCTTATTCAGCGCGGCATACAGCGTCGTCGTCTTCCCCGAGCCCGTCGGCCCCGTCACGATGAAAATCCCATTCGGCTTCTCGATCGTCTTGCAGATGTATTCGTAGATCCGCGGCGGCATCGCCAGCATCTCCAGATTCAGATTTGCCGACGAACGATCCAGCACCCGCAACACCACCGATTCCCCATACTGCGTCGGCAGCGTGGAAACGCGCAGATCGATCCCCCGCCCCGCCACCGTCATCTGGATGCGCCCGTCCTGCGGCAGACGCCGCTCCGCGATATTCAGATTCGCCATCACCTTCACCCGCGAGATCACCGGCAGCGCCAGATGCCGCGGCGGCGGAGACATTTCATAAAGTGCCCCGTCCACCCGATACCGGATCTTAAACTCCGTCTCAAACGGCTCAAAGTGAATGTCCGACGCCCGATCCTGCACCGCCTGATACAGCACCAGATCCACATAGCGGATGATCGGCGTCGCATTCGCCTCCGCCTCCAGCTCCTTCGCATTGAAGCTCGAATCCGGCCCGCCAAACTCCAGCTCCCCGCCCCCCAGCGCCGCCAGGATCTCATCCATGCTCCCCGCATCCGTCCCAAAGTGTTTCTTGATCAGTTCCTCGATCTGGTACGTCGGCGCCACAACCACATGGATCTCCTTGCCCAGCGCAAAGCGCAGATCCTCCGACGTCTGCTGATTCAGCGGATCGGCCAGCGCCACCTGCACCGTATTCCCCTCCAGCCCCACCGGGAAAGCCTTGTGCAGCATCGCCAGCCCCACCGGGATCAGGCGCAGCGTCTCCGTCTCTGGCTCAAACTCCCGCAAATCCACAAAATCCGTCCCCAGCGAAGAAGCCACCGTCTGGTAAAACTGCTCCTCCGTGCAGATCTGGTAGTCCACCATCACATCCACCAGCGACTTCCCCGAACTCGTCACCTCCCCCTCGATGTCTTCCGCCTGCGCTTCATCGATCACACCTTGTTCGACGAAGAGTTCCAGCACTTGTTTAGCGTTCATGGGGAGGCTTGAGAGAAAGAGGAATAAGTTCCCCGCACCGTAACGCGAACTTCGCCCCGACAGTAAAGGAATTTGTGCGCCCACCCGCATTCGAGCGCGTCCTGCACTTTTGCCGCGCGAGCACCCCGGGGAAAACCCAAACCCCAAGCTCCAAGCACCAGCGAAGCACCAAAGTCGTGGCGGAGGAAAAAGCGGCTGCGACTTTGGCGGTACGGATTTCTGCCGCGACCGCCTTACCCCTCACTTGGCTGCCTCGCCGGACGTGTAAAGGAGCGCTTCGTTTGCACCCGCGCCTACGGGCTGCCCGGGAATCGCGATTTTCTCGGGAGTCGGAGTCTCAGGACTGATGATGATCGCTCCTGAGAGCGTCGCAGGCCCCTCGATCTGCTGCGCGACAATCCGATTGATTTTCTGAGCCATAAAGCTCTGGCTCCGGCTCACGGATTTATTCCCACTGAAGGCCAGCGTCTTCGTCAATGGAACTCTGCTCGCGTTGTAGGAAATGACTGCCGTGCAACCAAAGTCATCGCTTGCATTTTTCGGCTGCAGCATTGCCATGATCTGTCGGTCGGGCGGCCCATTCTGCGGCAACTTTTCCTCTGTCGCTGCCGGGGCGTGGAGTTTGCCGTTGTGGAATCCCAACGCCTTAGTGGAAAGGATGAGCGGATCACTATGCTTGGTTCCGAAGTCGAGTTCGGCTTGCAGTACGATGGGGAGATTTGCGCGATAGCGGACTCCGTTCGCAATTCGCTCGTCCGTCAAATTTTCGCCGGCAGGTGAAAACCGAATTTTCAGCCCTGCTCGTTTCGCTCAAAGTCCGTCCCACGTTTCCACAAGAAACGCGAGGTCTTCCCGTTCCTTGCGGCCTTCCGGCGAGACCCCTGCCCAGTGGGTAAGCGCATGCCAGGCTGCGGGGTTGGGCTGTTCCAGAGCGGCTCGAACTCGCTTTTCAAAATCGGCTTTCATCGCCGGTGTGACGTTCGCGTCCTCCGCAGATGCAAACGATCCGAAGTGTACGATGAGCATGCCGAGGTGGAAGAATTTCACTCTCCATGAATAACAAGCCTGCGGTTTTCCCGACAAGTCGATTTCCGCCCCGTACAAACGGAGAGCGTCCCAACTACTCTTCCCACCAGGTGGCGCGCGCGGTCGGTGACGCCGAGGCCAACCCCCGCACCGTCCCCACCATTTGCAAACGCACGGGGGAGCTGGTGCCGCTCTGGAAACAGGCCAATGCCGCCCTTGCCGCGCTGCCCGATCCGCAGCCGCCGCTGGTCCGGACCATCGCCGGAGAAGCGTGGACGGTGGCCAAGCTGGAGACCCTCTGCGCCACGGGTTATGATCACTTAGTAAAGTTACTCAATGAAAAGCAGGAGGCGCTGGATGAAACGCGCGAGGCCTTGCGCGAGCACGATGCGGTGGTCGATCGGCTGAATAAGAACTGGTACGTGAAGAATACTTACGACCCCGGCACGGACATCTACGACGCCCTGGCCGGCATCCCCGTGGAAGCGAGCACGCCGGCGCCGGACCCCATCGGGAACGACACCGTGACCCAAGGCGGCGAACGCGGCCTGCAAGTGCTGGTCAGTTACGTGGCCGGCGGCGGCGATCACGCCACGACGCGCTAGGTGCAATGGCAAGTAGTAGGCACCGATCCGGATTTCACCCACAACGCCCCGGTGGACGCGAGCGGCAATGCACCGGAGCCCTTTGCGCAGGGTAAGGTGGTGAAAGTGCGCACCCTGGTAAGCAACAGCGTGGCCGCGCAGACGACCGCGCCGCGGACGATCGCCCTCGGGCCGGCGATCGTGTAGGGAGCCGCCACCGGCGCGGCATTTTCTCTCTAGGCGCGGCGGGATTTCCGGGGCAGCTTCCGGCCCTCTCCCATGAATTGGTTCAATGCCATCGCCGTCGGGCTGAAAGAAATCTTTGCGAACAAGTTTCGCTCGATGCTGACGATGCTGGGGATCATCCTCGGGGTGTCGAGTCTGGTGGCGATGTCGGCGCTGGTAAAAGGGATGGAGAATGGGATGAAGGAGGCGCTGATCGCGATCGGGGGGCTGGAGAAGGTGCGGATCGAGGAGCAGGACATCCCGGTCTGGCAGCAGCATCTGGCGGATCAGGCAGTGGGGACGACGATGGCGGATGTCCATGCGCTGCTGCGCAGCGCGCCGCTGGTGACGATGGTGGTGCCGGAGATGCGTTCGCGGAGCATCACGCTGACGCGCGAAGGGAAGAGCATCAATCCCTATAACTTCGTGGGCACCTGGCCAAACGCGGTGGAACTGAACCAGCATGTGCTGGCGCATGGCCGCATGTTTAATGAGTTGGATGATGAAAATGCGCGCAATGTGTGTGTGATCGGCACGGCGACGCGGGATGCGCTCTTCGGTTCGCCGGAGCAGGTGGGGCGCGAGGTCATCCCGATCGGGGAATTCATCAGCGTGAACAATCAGCGTTTCCGGATCATCGGAATGTTCGAGCACTACGAGAGCGAGCAGGACAAAAAATTGCGGGAAGTGGAGGCGGCGAAACCGCTGGAGCCGAAGGCGGGCGGGCCGGAGCGGAGTCGCGGCTACGGGAGCATGAGCGGCAGTAAGAGCGGGAGCCGGAGCGCGGGCGGGTTCGTTTTTGATCTGAAAAATCACACGGTGTACATCCCGCTGAATACGATGTGGCTCCGCTTCCGGGCAGCGACGGGGATCGCGCTGAGCAGCGGTGGCGGCTCCAGCAGTTCGAGCCGGAGCAGTGGCTCGAGCCTCAGCAGCGCCAGCGGCAGCACCTCGAGCCCGGAGTTTGTGCCGGACAATCGGCTTTCCACGCTTTCGATCAAAATCGCGAACATCGACAAGATGGACGAGGCGCTGCAGCAGGCGAAAAACGTCCTGATGCACTCGCACAAAGGCATCGAGGATTTCTCGTTTCGGACGCAGGAAAATTGGTCGGAAGGCATCACCCAGGCGATCAGCAATGCGCGGATGAGCGGCGGGATCATCGCGGCGATCAGCCTGCTCGTGGGCGGGATCGGGATCATGAATATCATGCTCGCGAGCATCACCGAGCGGGTGCGCGAGATCGGCATCCGGAAGGCGATCGGGGCGACGTTCTTTGATGTCTTCACGCAGATTCTGGTGGAGAGCGTGGTCCTCGCGATCATCGGCGGGCTCGCGGGTCTGCTGACTTCAAATCTGCTCGTGAAACTGCTCGTGGCGATGTCGCCGACGGAGAACACCCCGGAGATCACGATGCACACGATGATCCTGGCCTTCGGCTTCAGCGTGGCCGTGGGCATCCTCGCGGGGCTTTTCCCAGCGTTTAAGGCGGCGAAGCTCAACCCGATTCAAGCCTTGCGGTACGAGTGAGGGCGCAGCGCGGTGCTTGAATCACCCGGGCGGCGCGGTATCCTTCCAGAAATGTCCGTCGCTGCCCAAGCTTCACCCCCTTCCGTCGAGGAATACCTCGTGCTCGAGCGCGCGGCGCAAAACAAGAGCGAATATCACGACGGGCGGATCGTGGCGATGGCAGGCGGCACGGGGCCGCATTCGCAAGTTGCCGCGGCTTTCACGCGCGAACTGGGCAACTTCGCGAAAGTGAAAGGCTGCGTCGTTTTCAACTCCGATATGAAGCTGCGCATCCGCGAAAACAACCGCTTCTGCTACCCGGATGTCTCCGGCCTGTGCGGACGGCCCGAGTATCTCGACGAGACGCGCGATGTGCTGCTGAACCCGTCTTTAATCGTCGAGGTGCTCTCGAAAAGCACGGAGGCTTTTGACCGCGGGCGCAAGCTGGCGCTCTACATGGCGCTGCCCGCGGTGGTGGAGATCGCGCTGGTCAGCGTCATGGAAGTGCGCGTGGACAAATACACCCGGCAGCCCGACGGCATCTGGCGCTTCGATGGCTACTCGGGGCCCGAAGCGGAGGTGCCCTTTACTTCGCTCGGTTGCGCGGTTTCGCTGCGGGAGGTCTATGCGGGCGTGGAACTCGACCCGCCCGGCCCGGAGCCCGGCATCGTGATCATCGAGCCGCCCGCCACGCAATGAGCGACCGGGAGCGGGAACGCTCGATCGCGATCCGTCTGCCCTGAGGCCCAGAGCTGTGTTTTTCCTCAACGCCATCCTGGTGGGCCTGCGCGAGATTTTTGCGAATAAGTTTCGCTCGCTGCTGACGATGCTCGGGATCGTGCTCGGGGTCTCGAGTCTCGTGGCGATGGCGGCCATCGTGAAGGGCATGGAGAACGGGATGAAGGAAGCGATGATCGCGCTCGGGGGCCTGGACAAGGCGCTGACGCGCGAGGCTCCGGTGCCGGTCTGGCAGAGTCATCTCGCAGATCAGGCGCCGGGCCGCACGCTGAAGGACGTGGAGGCGCTGCGCCGCAGTGCGCCGCTCATCCGGATGGTCTCGCCGGAGATGGCGCTGGATCGGGTGCTGATCACGCGCGGCGAGTTGCGGGTGAAGCCGATGGAGTTTGTGGGCGTCTGGCCAGTAGTGCTGGAGATGAATCTGCACAACCTCGAGCACGGACGCTTTTTCAATGAGCTCGATGAGGAGAATGCGAACGCCGTGTGCGTGATCGGCACGGGGATACGCGATGCCCTCTTCGGTTCGCCGGAGCAGCTCGGGCGCGAGGTGGTGCCGCTCGGCGAGCTGGTGCAGATCAATGGCCAGACCTTCACGATCATCGGGATGTTTGAGCACTACGAGAGCGAGGGCGACAAACGGAAGCGCGCGCTGGCGCGGGACAATCCCGAGCTGGAAAAGAAACACACCGTGGAGCGCGGACGCCCTGGCTACCGCAGCGCGAGCAGTGGGAGTGGCTGGGCCTTTGAGCGGAAAAATATGACTGCTTACATCCCGCTGAACACGATGTGGCTGCGCTTCCGTGCCTCCAGCGGGCTGAATAACATCCCCGACCCCACGCTGACCGACATCGATCTGAAAGTGAATGATCTCAGCGAGATGGATTCCGCGCTGGGCCAGGCGCGCAATGTCCTCCTGGCGACGCACGGAGGCATCGAGGACTTCACCTTTGCCACGCAGGAAAATAACCTTGAGAGCATCAATCTCGCGATCCGTAACGCGCGGATGAGCGGCGGAATCATTGCGGCGATCAGCCTGCTCGTGGGCGGGATAGGGATCATGAATATCATGCTCGCGAGCATCACCGAGCGGGTGCGCGAGATTGGGATTCGCAAGGCGATCGGAGCGACGTTCTTCGATGTCTTCACGCAGGTCATCGTGGAGAGCGTGGTCATCGCGATGCTCGGCGGCATCGCGGGGCTGGGCGCGTCCTGGCTGCTCGTCCATCTGCTCGGCGTGCTCTCACCCACGGAGAATACGCCCATGATCACGGCGGAGAGTCTGATCTTCGCATTCGCTTTCAGCGTCGCCTCGGGCTTGGTCGCGGGGCTCTATCCGGCGATCAAAGCGGCGCGGCTGAGTCCGATCCAGGCGCTGCGTTACGAGTGACCGCGCGCGATCAGTTCCACAAGGCCGCGAGGTCGGGATCGACGCGGGCGTTTTTCTTCATCGCGGCGTTTAACTCGATGGCGGCGTCGATGCATTCGCGGGCAGCGGCGAGATCGCCGAGGCGGGCTTCGTAGCAGGCGAGATTGTAGTGCAGGATGCCGGTGCGGCGGACCCACTCCGGCGCGGACTGGAGGACGGCGACCGCTTTCGCCCCCTGCTGCATCTGGTTCAGGGAAAAGGCGTGCTGCACGGTGAACTCCTGCTCATCGGGGTGCTTCGCCGCCCCGTGGCGGGAGAGATTTTCGGCGGCCTTCCACTTTCGCAGGTGCAGGAGGACCCGGATACGGGCGAGTTGGACGGGGGCCAGTTCGCGCTCGGGAGGGACGATGGCGTCGAGCGCGGCGAGCGCTTCGCGGGGCATCGCGAGGACGAGGTAGCCATCCGTGGCATGGAGGGCGCGTTGGGTTTCCGGGCTTGGGGTAAGTTGGGGCGTGCTGAGATAGAGCATTGCTAGAGTGAGAGTCGCGGGGTCTGGGAGGCGGGGATTTCGGGGCAGATCGGAATCTCCGGGGGGCGGGATTCGTGGGCGGCCGGTTTCCATCGGCGGCGGTAGCTCGATTCCCGGAGCCTCACCGGTCGTTGCTGGAGGCGGGGCGATGCTTTCAGCGTGCGGTTCATGGCGAACCATCGACGCGAAGGCGTAAAATGGCAAATGCGGGGGACCGCGAGCGCGCCTCAGCCGACGTTGGAACCCGCCTTGCCGCGCGGATTGAAGCCGCTGAGGTCGAGGACTTTCACCTTCGTGACTCCATCGAAAATGCTCACGGCCGCATCGTCGCCCGTCGCTTTGCCCGCGATGATGTCGGCGAAACCGTCGCCGTCCAGATCCGCGGCCGCGAGGCGCACCCCGTGGCGGGCAGTCGTGCGGAATTCGGAAAGTTGTGTCAGGGTGTGGTCGAAGATCCGCACGAGATTCGTGCCCTTGGCAGTGCCGACGATGATCTCGTCGATGCCGTCGCCATTCACATCGCCCGCCGCGACGGTCACGCCACCTTTATAGCCGCGATCGAAGGCCTGAAACTGCTTACCCGCGACTTCGACCCCGGTGAGTCCGTCAAAGACCTTCACCGCGGAGCCAATGCCTGCACCGACGATCACCTCATCCTTCCCATCCCCATCGAGATCTCCGGCCGCGACGCGCAGGCCGCCAGTGACTTTTGAAAGCGCGGTAAACTTGTTCAAGAGCGAGCCATCCACCCCACTGAAAATGCGCACCTGGCCGAGGCTGCCGGAGGCTGGCGAGACGATGATGTCCGCGCGTCCGTCGCCATTCACATCGCCTGCCGTCACATTCACCGCACCGAGGATGCCGCTGCCGAAAGGGCGGAAGTCGCCGAGCACCCCGGCGAACGGAGCGTGATTCGGATCGGCGCCATCGAAAACGCGGACGTGCGCGCCGCCGACACTCCCCCGACCGGAGCCGACGATGATATCTTCGACGCCGTCGCCATTGACGTCGCCCGTGGCCACGCGCACCCCGTATTTATTGCGCGGACCGAAGGCGCTGAAACTTTCCTTCAGCGCTCCAGACGAGCGATCGAAGACCTGCACCAGCGAGCCGGTCCCCGCGCCAGTGACCACGAGCGGCGTCGCGTCTGGTGGCACCGGACCAGGAGCGAGGATGGCGACACTGGCCGGCTCAGAACCAGCGAGCGCGGCGGAGCCAGTTTCAAGAAAGGTGCGGGCCGTCGTGCGCAGGACCATCCATGAGCTGAGCGGGTTGTCCACCGTGAGCGGGCTCGCCGTGCTTCCGACGACGGTCGGCGCGAAGTCAAAAGTCACGACCCCGGCAGAGAAGGAGTAGAGCACCGGCATCCGCGCACCGCCGATTTTCCCGTTCAAAGGATCCGTCGAGACGATCGGGCCAATGCGGGGATCGAGACCGCCGGACACGTCGAAGGGAGCGAAAGTGGAGAGCGCCACGCGATCGATATGCCCGGTCGGGTCGCCGCTGGTCACGTTCACCTGATAGTAAAAATCGATGCCACCGATCGGGAAGTTCGCAGCGTCGGCAGTCGCCGTCCGGCGGACCGCAATGCTCTCGACGGTGCCCTTGTAAAACTGTGTATCGAAGGTTGAGACTTGCGTGTCGAGAATCGTGCCGAGGTTCTCGGTGTTGAAAATGGCAGGAGGGACTGAAAATACATCCTGCGCAGCCGCGAAGATTTCGTCACTCTCGGAGCTACCCCCACCCAGGCCCGAAGTCTCCGCCAAGGCCCAGGGGATTCCGGCAGGAGCGATGCGGGGTTCCAGAGGCTCGGCGGCCACCAGATAACGGTCGGTTTTCGCGGGCGAGGTCATGGTCAGTGGCGTGAATGGAGGAGTCGGCGCGCAGGGCCCTCAGCGTGGAGTCCGGAGAAAAGTCCCCGTCAAATCCTGGCGTATACATGGCAAACGGAGGGCTCATTCGTCAAGGAAGAAGCCGGAAACTTACGGTCGTTATCGTTTTTAAGCTCCCGCAACGACCCCTTCGATCGCTCCTACTTTGGCCTCTCGTCGAGGAGGGTTTTCCGATCCTTTTTCCACATCCAATCGCCGGGCTTCGGCGTGGGCGTGGGCGTGGGCGTCGCGAGCTTCGCGGCCTCCCGTTTCTCCGCCACCTCTTTTTCCAAAACTTCTGCCTCCGTAGGCTTCCTTTCGCAGGCCGCGAAGGAGAGGACGAGGGCGACGAAAAGGAGGCAGGTGCGGAACATTGCTCAGACAGTGGGCTCGGGAAGCGAAGTAGACTCCAACCAAAGCGGGTGGCAATCTCCTTTATCGCCGGACAAAATTCTTCAGGCACGGCAGACAAACCAGACCGCGCACTTCGTGAATAGAGCAAGTATCTGCCTGAGGCCGACGGCGGTGCGCTTGAAACCGCTCCTCGTTCCTGGGCTTGAAGATTCACCCGTCCACTGCCACTCTCCACTTCCCTGCCATGAACCCACTTGCCGCTACCGTGCGCGTCTTCGTCGTCCTCGCGCTTCTCTCCCTTGATCTCCTCAGCGCCGGTCGAGCTCCTGGCGACTCCACCGTTTCCCGCGCTGCGGCCATTGATTCCGTCCGCGGACGCACCGTGCGCGTGCGGGTGCCGGCGGGATTCGACAGTGTGACTCTCGAGCGCTGCACCAGCGTGCGCCTCGGGCAGTGGCAAGTGGTCGGCACGAAGGCCACCGCGCGCACTGCGGGCGCCGTGACTTTTGAGCTTCCGGCGGCGGTCTCGCGGCGTTTCCTCCGGGTGAAAGCGCAAGTCGCCGCCCGGGGGCTCGCCGGCGCCCGCCTTTTCCTCGCCGATCCCGCGCTCGCCAGCGGCGGTCCGTTCGCGGTTTCGGATGGCCTCATCAAATCCGGTGCCGGCACCTTGGCCCTGTCCAGCAGCGCGTCCGCGGCGGACGGTTCCGAGACCCGCACTGTCTCCGAGTCCGATATCTGGCGCCTGGCGGGCGACCGCCTTTACTTTTTCAATGAGCTGCGCGGCCTGCAGGTTTTCGACATCACGAATCCCGACGACCCAGCGCTGCTCGGCCAAATGCGCGCCGCGGGCAACGGGGAGGAAATGTATGTGCTCGATGCGACGCACGTCGTCCTCCTGACGCGCGGGACGCGGCTCATGCCGCTGCGGGTGGCGAGCTCCTTTGCGCCCTACTTCGGCGGCAACGAGACGAGTAGCGTGATCGTCGCCGATGTCTCAAAGGGCGTTCCGACGGAGGCCGCTGCGGTCGAGTATCGCGGCTCCCTACGCGAAAGCCGGCTCGTCGGCTCGGTGCTCTACGTCGTCTCGGAAGTCTGGAACTATTCGGGCGCGACGGATCAGCAGCACGGCCTTGAAGTCACCTCCTTTGACCTGAGCGATCCTGCTCATCCCGTGAAGCGCGACACCCTCTTCCTAGGCAATTGGGGCGGCGTCATCACGGCCACGGATCGCTATCTCTTCGTCGTCCACTACGGCGCTGACTGGCAATCCTCCGTGATCGACATCGTGGACATCTCGTCGCCCACGGGCGTGCTGGTGAAGCGCGGTCAAATCGCGACTGCCGGCACGGTGAACGACAAATTCAAGATGCACCTCGACGGCGACATCTTCACCGCCATCTCGGCCATCCCGCGGCAATGGCGCGAAGGGCAGTGGGTGAATGGCATCGCGCCGGAAGATGCCTCGCGCACCAAGATCGAAACCTTCTCCCTCACGAATCCCGATGCCCCGGCGAAACTCGGCTCGCTGGAACTCGGCGTGGGTGAAACGGTTCGCGCCACGCGCTTCGACGACAAACGGCTCTACGTCGTGACCTTCTTTCAGATCGACCCGCTCTGGGTCGTGGATCTCTCGCAACCCGCCACCCCCACCCTGCTCGGCGAACTCGAGGTGCCCGGCTTTTCCAGCTACATCCTCCCGCTCGGCGACCGGCTCGTGGCCATCGGGCGCTTGGGCGCGCAGACCGCAGTGTCGCTCTTCGATGTGAGCGATCCCGCGCATCCCACCGCGCTCAGCCAGCTCCCGCTCGGCGATGGCTCCAGCTACTCCGAGGCAAACTGGACCGAGAAAGCCTTCAACGTCATGCCGGAGGAAAATCTCATCGTGGTCCCTTACTCCGGTTACGAGCCCGGCTCGGGTTACGCGAATCGCGTGCAACTCATCGACCTGCAGCGCAACGCGCTCGTGAAGCGCGGCGTGGTCGAGCACGGCTTCGCCGCCCGCCGCACTGCGGTGAAAGGCAACCGCCTCCTCGCCATTTCCGCGACGGATCTCGTGACCGTAAATTTCAACGACCGCGACAAGCCGGTGGTGACCTCCGCTGTGGAGATCGCCTGGCGCGTCGATCGCGTCTTCCTGGCGGGCGATCACCTCGTGCAGATCGGCGGCGCGGCGGATTGGACTAGCACCCGCCAGCAAACCCTGACGGTCTCGACCGCTACCGCGCCGGACACGGCGCTCACCGCCGTCCAACTCGATGCCGCGCCCGTGGTTGGCGCGAGTCAGCGCGATGGCCGCCTCTACGTGGCGCAATACAAGGCCGCATTTTACACCGCCCCCGATGACATCGTCGGTCGGGAGAAGACGAACGCGAACGTGCTGCAAAAAGCGTCCCTCACGCTCTCCGTCTTCGATCTCACGAGCCTCCCCGCGATCCCCCGCCTAGCGCAGACGACGTCCGAAGTGGACCTCGGCTACGCCCATGAACTGACCGCCGCGTGGCCCAGCGCTGGCGTGCTCGTGTGGGTGCGGCAGCAGGCTTTTCGCTGGGGCTGGCCGTATCCCTTTTATGGGGATATCGGGATCACGCGACTCCCGACGGCCCGTGCCGTAGCCAGCCCTACCGTGACGTTGGCGGCCAGCGTCGCGAGTTCCAGCCCGGGGACGGACACCCCGAGAATTTCACCCACGGCGAACACGCGCCTCGCCCGGAGTTCGGCGATCGCAGCGACCAGCAGCCTGACGATCGCGCCCTCATCCCTCCGCATTGCCTATCCCTGGTGGAACTACTCCACGGATGGTCCCGAGGCCGTCGTTTTCGACGTGAGCAACCCCACCGCGCCCACTCTCGCTTCCAAGCTCGAACTCCGCACTGGCACGACGGGCGAATGGAGCGAGCCCTTTGCCGCCGCGGGGAAACTCTACGTGAGTTCGGTGGCCTACGAAGATTTCGTGACCATCGGCGACAAGACCACGAACGCCGATTCCACACCGTCCCGGCGCAATCGCCACTTTCTCAAAGTCGTGAACCTCGCGGACCCCGCCAGACCCGTGACCGCGCCGGACGTAAACATTCCCGGAAAACTCCTCGGCATCTCGAATGCCGGCGCGCGGCTCTACACCGTAGGCTGCCGGTATGAAGCCGACGGCACGCCCGTCGCGAACCGCGCCATCCACGCGAGCAACTTCGACGGCACCGCAGCCACCTTCGTCGATCAAATCGCCCTCCCGAATTACGACGACACCTACGCCCTCGATGGCGACACTGTCCTGCTCGGCCTGCGCGCAAATGACCCCAAGCCCAGCCGCATCGAAGCCTGGCAGCTCGACCCTTCCGGGAAATTCCAACTCGCCAGCGAGAACCCCGAGCCAAACATCGGCACCCTCAGCGTCATCCGCGGCCTGTTGGTCGTCGGCACTCTTGGCACCCGTCATTTCTACGATGTCACCGACGCCGCGCACTTCCGCGACCTCGGCATCTTCCCAAATTTCACGCCCTCCTACTGGTCCACGGATTTGCGGAAAGCGGACGGTTCTCCGACTCGCGGCCTCTGGGAGCCGCTCGGAAACTACGGCGTGGATTTCGTCCATTTCTCAAAGTAACCGCGGTCTGGCCAGCGCCGGGGAATCATCCCTGCCGCGCGGCCCTTTGCGAGCGATCTGCCCACCGGTGGGCGTGTGGTTTGTGGATCTCTCTTCCGACGCTTGTCGAATGGGGATGAATCCATTTACCTCCCCCGGCTTCGCATCGCTGCCCACCGAATTTCAGACCACGCTCTAAATGCCAAAACGTCAGAAGAAGCCCGCCGGAAATCCGTCTCAGACACCAATCTCCAGCGATCAACCGGAACTGCCTTTGGATTCCGCACCTGCGCGTGAGCCGGCAGCGGCGACCGCGGAAACGCCGGTGACCAGCGATGGTGCGGCCGCGGATGCACCCTTGGAGGCGGATGCCGACGCTCCACTGCCGACGGAGTTGGCTCTACCCAGGCGCAAGGAGGGCGAGAAGGTGCAGGATGAGCAGGCGCCGCTGGCCCAGAGCTACCGCAACTGGTTCCTCGAGTACGCCAGCTACGTGATCCTCGACCGCGCCGTACCGCACATCGACGACGGGCTGAAGCCCGTGCAGCGCCGGGTGCTGCACACGCTTTGGGACATGGACGACGGGCGCTTTCACAAGGTCGCCAATGTCGTCGGCGCGACGATGAAGCTGCATCCGCACGGCGATGCTTCCATCGGCGCGGCGCTCGTTTCCATCGGGCAGCGCGGGTGGCTCATCGAACCGCAGGGGAACTACGGGAACACGCTCACTGGCGACGATGCGGCCGCACCGCGATACATCGAGGCGCGGCTCACCGCCTTCGCGAAGGACGTGCTTTTCAATCCGAAGACGACGGCGTGGCAGCTCAGCTACGACGGGCGCAACAAGGAGCCGATCACGCTGCCGGCGAAATTTCCCATCGTCCTGCTCGAAGGCGCGGACGGGATCGCGGTCGGCCTCTCGACGAAGATTCTGCCGCACAATTTTAACGATCTCTGCCGCGCGGCAATCAATCATTTGCAGGGGAAAAATTTCCGCATCCTCCCCGACTTCCCGACTGGCGGCACCGCGGATTTTTCCGAATACAACGACGGCGAGCGCGGCGGCAAGGTGAAGGTGCGCGCCCAGATCGAGGTGCGTTCGAAATACCTGCTCGCGGTCACCGAGTTGCCGTATGGCGTGACGACCGAGTCCCTCATCGAATCCGTGCTCGCGGCGAATGCGAAGGGCAAGATCAAGGTCAAGCATGTGGACGACAACACCGCAGACAAGGTCGAGATCCTCATCCATCTGCCGCCGGGCGCGGAGCCGGAGAAAGTCATCCAGCAGCTCTACGTCTTCACGAGTTGCCAGGTGCAGCTCAACCCTGCCGCGTGCGTCATCGTGCGCAACCCGGAGACGGGCGAGGACAAGCCGCATTTCCTCGGTGTACGCGACCTCCTCAAGACCAGCGCCGAGGCGACCAAGGCGCTGCTCAAGCGCGAACTCGAGATCAAACTCGGCGAACTCGAGCAGCAGTGGCATTGGGATTCCCTGGAGCGCATTTTCATCGAGGAGCGCATCTACCGGAACATCGAGAAATCGAAGACCTGGGAGAGCGTGCTCGCGGAAATCCGCACGGGCCTGAAGCCTTTCCTCCAGCAACTCCGCCGCGAGGTGACTGAAGAAGACATCGTGCGCCTCACCGAGATCCGGATCAAACGCATCTCCGCCTACAATCGCTTTCAGGCCGACGAGGCCATGAAGAAAATCGAGCAAGGCATGAAGGACACAAAGGCGAACCTGAAGAACCTCACCGCTTACGCCATCGCATGGTTCGAGATGCTCCAGGAAAAATACGGCAAGGGCATCAAGCGCCGCACGAGCTACGACGAGATCGCGCAGATCGATGCTTCCGCCGTCGTCTCCGCCAATCAGCGCCTCTACGTCAACCGCACCGACGGCTTCATCGGCCTCAACTGGCGCCAGCACGAATTCGTCACCGAATGCACCATTCTCGATAGCGTCCTGACCATCATGAAGGACGGCTCGCTCAAAGTCGCAAAAGTCGCCGACAAGATTTTCATGGGCCGCGAAATCCTGCACCTCGCCATCTGGCCGAAAGACGGCGATCCAAACTTTTACACGATGGTCTATCAGGACGGCGCAACCGGGAAGGCCTTCGCCAAGAAATTCCAAATCGGCGGCCTCTCCCGCGACAAGCTCTACCAACTCGGGAAGAGCGAAAACTCGCGCATCATCTACCTGCACATCGCGGCCACGGAAAAGGCGATGCCCGGGACGCTCCACGTCGCGCTGGATGGCCGCAGCGGCGCGCGGGTCCGTGAGTTGGATGTCGATCTGACTTCGGTGCCCGTGAGCAGCCGCACGGCGAAAGGCGTCACGGTCACCAAGTGGGCGATCAAAGAAGTGAAGGCCAGCGACTCATCACCACCGCGGACGCGCACCAGGAAATGATGGCCAGAGCCGCGCATCTCGTCACGTCGGCGACCTCACTCCAGCACTGGCCTGGGCAGGCCGAACGGGCTCAGTCCTTGAATGAACACTCCTGGCGCAGGCTCTTGGTCAGCATTCGCCCGTAGGTCTTGAGGGGGATTTCGCGGGCGCCAAATTGCCGCAGATGCGGGGTCGTCCATTGCGTATCGAGCAGGGAGTAGCCGCGTTCGCGCAAACGCACGACCAGCGCGTGGAGCGCGACCTTGGAGGCATCCGTGATTTCGTGAAACATCGACTCGCCGAAAAAGGCCCCGCCGATCGAGACCCCGTAGAGTCCGCCAGCCAGCGCGCCGGCGCGCCATGCCTCCACGGAATGCGCAAAGCCGAGGCGGTGCAGATTCACGTAGCTGGCAATGATCTCTTCATTGATCCAGGTCTCGTCGCGTTCCGCGCACTTTCGCATGACGGTCTCGAAGCCCGCGTCGATGCGGATTTCAAACTCCGCCTTTTTCAGCACGCGCCGCAACCCGTGGGGAACGTGAAATTCCTCCAGTGGGATGATCGCGCGCGGATCGGGCGAGAACCAGCCGATCTCCCCGTCTGGCATGGCCATCGGGAAGGCGGCTTGGGCGTAGGCGTTGAGGAGGAGTTCCGCGTCGATCACTGGTGGTTGGGAATGAGGCGAGGGGCCATTGAGGTGCCGTATCTCATGGCACTTTCCCCTTTCACTTGTCACTCCTTCCGCCGTATCACGGAGGGCATGAAAATATCCTTTGCGATGATCCTGGTGGCCGCTGCGGCCTTTGCTTCGGCGGGATGCGAGACGGACGTGGCGCCCGCGCCGCCCAAACCGCAGCTCGGTCGCGTACCCGGACAGATCGTGCAACCAGACCGCTCCGAAGATCCCGTCATCCGCGAGAATACCCGCGTCGGCTACTAGGATGGCCGGCCCGATGGTTTCCAAGATCGTCATCCTCGACTTCGGCTCGCAGTACACGCAGGTCATCGCCCGGCGGGTGCGCGAGTTTCAGGTCTATTCGCACATCATCCCGCACAACACTCCGGCGGAGGAAATCCGCACGCTGGAGCCGAGCGGGATCATTCTCAGCGGCAGTCCCTGCAGCGTGTACCAGAAGGATGCGCCGCATCCGGATCTCGGCGTCTTCGCCCTTGGCGTACCCATCCTCGGCATCTGCTACGGTATGCAGCTCATGGGCCATCATCTCGGCGGCAAAGTGGAGCACAGCGATCGCCGGGAGTACGGCAGTGGCTTACTCCATGTGAAAGACTCCGCGTGTGCGCTTTTCCAGGCCCTGCCCGAGCAACTCGACATCTGGAATAGTCACGGCGACAAACTCACAAAACTCCCGCGCGGCTTCCGCACGGTGGCGGTCACGGACAACTCGCCATTCGCCGCCATCGAGCATCCGAAGAAGAAATTCTACGGCCTGCAATTTCACCCCGAGGTGGTCCACAGCCCCCGCGGCAAGGAGCTGCTCGCAAATTTCGTGTACGAGATCTGCGGCTGCAAAATGGATTGGACGATGGGCAGCTTCATCGACCAGACCTGCGCGCAAGTGCGCGCGCAGGTGGGCAAGGATCATGTGATCCTCGGACTCAGCGGCGGCGTGGATTCCAGCGTCGCGGCGGCCCTCCTGCACAAGGCCATCGGCGACCAACTCACCTGCGTCTTTGTCAATAATGGGCTGCTGCGCGAGAACGAGGCCGGCGCGGTGCAGCGTCTTTTTGGCGATCACTTCCACATGAAGCTGAAGTATGTGGATGCGAGCACACGCTTCCTCAAAAAACTGAAGGGCGTCACTGATCCCGAGAAAAAGCGCAAGATCATCGGCGTGGAGTTTGTCCGGGTCTTTGAGGACGCGGTGAAATCGCTGACGAAAGGATCGGGTCCATCCGCGCCGAAGTACAAGTTCCTCGCGCAAGGGACACTTTATCCGGACGTGATCGAGAGCGTGGCCATCGCGGGAAATCCGGCGGCACTCATCAAGAGCCATCACAATGTCGGCGGCTTGCCGAAGAACATGAAGTTCAAGCTCGTGGAGCCGCTCCGGCAGCTTTTCAAAGACGAGGTCCGCGAAGTGGGCGCCCAGCTCGGCCTGCCGAAAGAGATCGTGCAGCGCCAGCCCTTCCCCGGTCCCGGACTCGCGGTGCGCATCCTCGGCGCGCTCAGCCCGGACAATCTCCGCATACTGCGGGAAGCGGACGCCATCGTCGTGAGCGAGATGAAGGCGAGCGATTGGTACTATCGCGTGTGGCAGAGCTTCGCCGTGCTGCTGCCGGTGCGTAGCGTCGGCGTCATGGGCGACGAGCGGACTTATGCCCAGACCATCGCGCTCCGCGTCGTGGAAAGTCAGGACGGCATGACCGCGGATTGGGTGCGGCTGCCCTACGACCTCCTGGCCAAAATCTCCACGCGCATCATCAATGAAGTGAAGGGCGTGAACCGCGTCGTTTTCGACATCAGCTCGAAGCCGCCGGCGACGATCGAGTGGGAGTGAGCGGAGGGGCTTCGTCCTCGTCCTCGAACCGCAAGCTGGCGAGCTTTCCCTTGACCCGGCACCGGGCCGCTCCTAGTAATCGCGTCGTGAATCGGGCTGTGGCTCAGCTTGGTAGAGCGCCTGTCTCGGGTGCAGGAGGCCGCGGGTTCGAATCCCGCCAGCCCGACCACTTTCACGGGAAAGTGGGCGATGAAAAACAAGCTCGGAGGGGGATAACGGCTTTCCGACTCAGGGGGCGTCTAAAAGGTCCGCTTCTTCCTCTTAATCTTCCTCCCGCTGAGTGAGAATAAGGAAGAGGAAGAAGCAGACACCCTCTCAGGGAATCTCGACCCGTAGCAAGGCCTGGCTCTTGTCGGCAAAGCTCGCGAGCAGCGCGATGGAACCCGTGGAGTTGAAGCTGCGCGATGTGCCGAAAACGCCTGGTGCGGCATTGAGGAGGGTCATCGCGGTGAGTGCGGAACCGGATGGACCGCGGGGTTCCGAAGTGCGCAGGAGTCGACGGAGCGTGCCGAGCGAATCCACGGCCCAGAGCCCGAGTCGGTTCTTCGCGTTCGTGTCGCCACCGCTGGTCTCGGCGAGGAAAACGACGCCTGCGCTCGGACCGCCCGGCAGTGCATGGCTGACGAATTTGCTCCACCCTGCCTCCGTGAGGACGCCGTCCGAGTCAGGCACCGGAGCGCCAAGGCGCGCGACGAGCTGCGGCCCAGTGGGAAGTCCGGCGAAAAGCGCCGTCTTATTGCCCGCACTGACCGCGGTGCCCTTGAGCGTGGCGAGAAAGGCGACGCGGCCGCCATCATTGACCACCGGATCGAAGAAGGTGGCGTAGGTCTGGCCGGACTGTGCCACCGCGGCTTGGACGTTTTCGCGCGCGACGATGCTCCACGCGTTCCCATCGGTGCTGAAGAGCAGCGCGGCATCGTCCACGGTGGAGATGCCGCCGAGCTTCGGCTGGAGGGAGGCGGAGACCACGCAGCCCGCGCCTTCGCCGCCGATGGCCGGAAGCCCGAATGACTTCCAGCGCGCGCCGAGCGTGACGGGCGTCGCCTCGAGCGCCGTGGAAAGGAGCTGCGTCACGGTGCCATCGGGCGCGATTTTCACCACAAGGGTCCGCGCGTCCAGGAGCGTTACTTTCGCGACGACGACGCCATCCGCCTGCGAGCGACCGTGACCCGGCGAACCGAGCGCCGGGCTCAGCACGCTGATGGTTTTGATCTTCGAGCCCGGAAAGCCGTTGAGTTCGCTGCCTTCGCGCAGCAATACGGTGGCCGCACTCGCGCTCGTCATCAGGAGCAAGACGGAGTCGTTAGCCGCGGTCACCAGGCCACGCGCCGCGCAGAGGCTCAGGAGCGCGAGCACTTCGCCATCGCGCACGGAGAGACTCGCCACCGCTTTGAGCTTCGCCCCCGTGGGCAGGCCCGGCACCTCGCTGCCCTCGCGCAGCGCGAGTTCCAGCGTGGCCCCGAAAGCATCTGTCCAGACGCCAGTGTCCGCCGAGGTCTTGACGCCCCCACCCTGCAACGTCCCGGCGAAAGCGACGGCCCCACCGGGCGCGATCACGGGATCGAGGAAGCTCTTGAAGGTCGTGCCCGCGGTCGAGATTCCGGGTGCCGCGCCGCCCTGGTAAGCCACCAAAGTCTGCACCCCACCATTTTCAAGAATGATGCCGGCGAGCGACCTGCGACCGGCCAGCAGTGACACCCGTGCCGCCAGCTTGCGCACATCGCTCAGGGCCGGAGGACCGAATGTCTTGATGATGGCTTCCGCGGGGAGCGTCCCAGTCCCGGCACCGGGTGCAGCTTCGCCGCTCTTCAGGCGCTCCGTCACCATCGTGGCGATGGGTCGGAGGAAGGCCACCGTCACCAGGAAAGTTTGCGTGCCCGTGTTGTTCGCGGCGTCCCTGGCCGTCACCGTCACCGTCGTCGTCCCGACCGGAAAGTTCGTCCCGCTCTCTTTTGAGTACGTCACGCTCGCCACGCCCACCGCATCCGAAACCGTAGCCACGGGATAGTCCACCACTGCGCCCGCCGTGCTCGTTGCATCCACCAACTGATTCCCCGGCGGCGTCACCACCGGCGCCGTCGTGTCGCGCACCCGCACGACGAAGCTCCCGGAAACCTGCGCCCCACTCGTTTCCGTGGCGCTCGCGTTCACCGTCGTCTCTCCGATTGCAAAGCTGCTCCCGTTCGCTGGCGTCACCGTCGGAGTGAGCGCGCCCCCCTGGCCATCGGCCGCCGTCACGGTGAATTCCACAACGGCCCCCGCACTTGACGTGGCCTCCCGGATCACCGGCGATCCGGGCAAGGTCAGCGTCGGTAGCGCGTTAGCTGACACGCGGAAAGTATCCTGCACGGCGTTCCCGTTACTGTCGGTGGCCGTCACCGTCAGGTCTGCGAATCCGGACTGCCCGGCGCTTATGGCAAGGTTCAGGGCACTCCCGGAAACGGTCGCCGCGACCAACGCCGGATTCGTGTTCGTCGCCGAGAAAGTGACGACAGAATTCTGACCCGCCGTTGTAGGAAAAACGGGCACGGCCTCGGCCGCCGCCACATTGACAAAGTTCACGCGCAGCGGCAGGCCAATCCCTGAGTAGCCGATGACGGGCAAGGTCATAAATGCGCCGCCGAAGTTACCTGTGGGGAGCGCGGCAATCGCGTCAACAACAGTCATACCGCTACCTGTTACTCGGCCAAATACTGCATATCCGCCAGCGTTTGCAGCGCCGAGAGAGGTGGTGTTGTCGTCGGTGTTGATAAACCATTGGCTCGTGGCGCTGTTGAGCACATCAGTCCTAGCCATCGCGATCGTTCCCCGGACGTTTGGCAGATTGTACTCAAGAACGATCGGGGGGTCGCTCGCGATTGAGCCGACAGTTGTCGGATTGTCTCCGGTCACTCTAAAGCCGCCCCCTTGAATGACGCCCAAGCCCTTGTCCGAGCGATGGATGAAGGTATTCGCGTAACGCCCACCATTCACGTAGGTCAGGAAGTTTGGAACCGACACCGGCGCGGCCGCCGGAAGCATCTCCAAATTGTACATGCCCAGGCTCGTCCGGAACTGCACCACCTGCCCCACAATATCCGTGACCTCGAAGTGATCCCGCAGATCGATCGACGCCGACGGCATCCCCGGGGTGATTGCGGTATCTGGGAGCGGCGCCTTGATCGTCGGCAGATCAGTCGCGCGCAGCGGGCTCTGGATGGCGAGGGTCAGCGCGAGGATCGCTGGGAGGAAACGCATCGGACCGATGATACACGAGAAGGGCTCAATCGCAACCGGGCCGAAGCGGAACGCCCTCACTGCGCTTCCAAGCGGAAAAAGGCGGCGTCACCTGGCGCGTTGAACTCGAACTCCAATCTTCCCTGCGCATTGATGACCGTGGACCCGCCAGAAACATTGAGCGGCAAGTCGCTGAAGCCATTACCCAGAGCAGTGGTCTGCTTCACCCCGATCGTCAGCTTAAAGCGGCCACTGGTCTGGCTTTTCTGAATGAGAGGCACTCCGACGTTTAGCGTTCGCACTTGAGCTGGGGTGAAGAGACCGGCCCCACTCGCATTGGCATAGTAGTTAGTCACGAGCGCGGGTTGGCTGACTTGCCAATCAAACCCAAGCGGCGCCATCAAGCGTTCCGAAGCATCGTTTAATCCGTCCCCGTCAGTGTCGGCGGCGAAGCTCAACACGTTTAGCCGGAACGTCCGCTGGGCGGTGTTACCATTACTGTCCGTCGCGATCACCGTCAGATCCGCAATCCCCGACTGCCCAGGCGCAGGGCCGAGAGTGAGCGTGCTTCCTCCGGCAGTCGCCGCGACGAGCGCGGGGTTGGTATTGGTAACTGAGAAAGTAACTACCGCATTCTGTCCGGTAGTAGTCGGAAACACGGGAACTTCTTGCGCTGCATTCACCGATACGAGATTCGCGACCACCACACCTCCAGTTCCCGCATAGCCGGTGAGGGGCAATTGACCATACGGGCTGGCAAACGCGTACACCTGCAGCGCCTGGATCGCGTCCACCACGGCCATTCCGCTTCCCGTCACTCGTCCGAAGACTGCATAACCACCGCCATTGGCCACGCCCAAGGTCGTCGTGTTGTCGCGGGTATTGATAAACCACTGACTGGTCGCACTATTTAGCACGTTCGTCCGCGCCATGGAGATGGTTCCGCGCGCATTGGGAAGATTGTACTCCAACACGATTGGCGCGTTGGTCGCGATAGCACCCACTTGCAGCGGATTCCCACTAAGCACTCCGTAGCCACCTCCCTGGATGATCCCCAAGCCCTGATCCGACCGATGGACGAACGTACCCTCATACCGTCCCGCAGTCACATAGGTCCGGAAATTTGCCACCGACACCGGAGCCGCAGCAGGGAGAAGCTCCAGATTATAAGTCCCCAAAGTCGTCGGGAACTGCACCACCGGTCCGACGATGCCGGTGACTTCAAAGTGGTTGCGAAGATCAATCGCTGGAATGGCTTCTCCCGGCGCGGTCGTGAGGTCCGGGAGCGCTGCCTTCACCGTCGGAAAATCGGACGCACGGAGCGGATTCAGCATGGCGAGGGTCAGCGCGAGGAGGGTAGGAAGAAATCGCATCCGTGCGATGATACGCAAAAAGGGGGGGGATCGCAACTGGGCAACCGTCAGCCTGCGCCAAGACTTGCCTGTCGCAATCGGGCGCCGAAACTCCGCCATGCTCAATCCAGATGCCAAGATCGTCGTGCTCACCGGTGCGGGCATGTCCGCGGAATCCGGTGTGCCCACCTTTCGCGGCCAGGACGGACTCTGGGAAGGGCACCGGATCGAGGATGTCGCGACGCCGGCAGCCTTCGCCGCAAATCCCCGCCTCGTGCAGCAGTTTTACAATCTCCGCCGCGCCGCCTTGAAACGAGTGGAGCCCAATACCGGACATCACGCGCTCGCCCGGCTTGAGCAGGAGTGGCCTGGCGAGTGCCTCCTCGTGACGCAAAATGTGGACGACCTCCACGAACGCGCCGGCAGTGAGAAGCTCATCCACATGCATGGCGAATTGCGCAAAGTGCGCTGTAGCCATTGCCAGTCCGTCCATCCTTGGGGCGACGATCTTTCCACGGAAACGCCCTGCCCGGCCTGCGCAGCGACCGGCGCCATGCGTCCCCACATCGTGTGGTTTGGCGAGATCCCGTTCGAGATGGAGGCCATCGTCGAAGCGCTCACCACCTGCGACCTCTTCCTCTCCATCGGCACGAGCGGCGTGGTCTATCCGGCAGCCGGTTTCGCCATGATGGCCGCGACGCGCAAGAGCTGCCGCCTGATCGAACTGAACCTCGAAAGCACGGAGATCTCGCCCATCTTCGACGAACACCGCGTGGGACCAGTTTCTCGAACCCTGCCGACGCTAGTGGATTCATTGCTCGCCCTCTGACGAGTCCGGCGCCCCTCGCTGAGCAGCCGCGAACAGGATGAGGCGTGGCGTTTTCGAAAGTTTGAAAAAACGTCCTTGCTCGTCCCCACTGATTTTTCCCTCTGCGTGGAACGGCGCTTGATCCGCAGGGGGGCTAGCACTCAACTTTCTCCGCCCGCTTTTTACCGCCCTCCCCTTGTATGCAGGACTTTACCGCCACCGGCCCTTCGGCAGAACGCTCCCCGACTCCACTCAGCACGGGTCATCCCAGTTTTAATCAGCGCATCCGCGAACTGGTTGCGGATTGGGGGTGCGACAAGTCGTGCGTGCTGATCGAGGAGATGATCATGACGGCGCTCAAGCTCGGCCGCGATCAGACGACGACGGCGGATCTGAAGTTGTTCAATCGCTCGCTGAAGGAGCTGCGCTATGCGGCGCGGGTCTTTGCCCCTTACCGGCATCTGCGAAAAGTGGTGGTCTTTGGCAGTGCGCGCACGCCGCCGGAGGCTCCGGCATCACGGCTCGCGGAGGAGTTCAGCCGGCGCATGGTGGAGGCGGGTTACATGATCATCACGGGCGGCGGCGAAGGGATCATGGGCGCGGCCCAGCGCGGAGCGGGTCGGGAGAATAGTTTCGGGCTGAACATCCGGCTGCCTTTTGAACAGCGGGCGAATCTGACGATCCACGGCGACCCGAAGCTGATCAATTTCAACTACTTTTTCACCCGGAAGCTGAACTTTGTGAAGGAGTCGCACGCGGTGGTGCTTTTCCCGGGCGGCTTCGGGACGCTGGATGAGGGCTTTGAGGTCCTGACGCTGATGCAGACTGGGAAGAGCCGGATCATCCCCTTTGTACTCGTGGATGTGCCGGGCGGTACTTTTTGGGAAAAGTGGCTGACCTTTGTGCAAGAGGACATGCTCGTGAGCGGGCTCGTCTCACCCGAGGATTTCCACTTTTTCAAGATGACGGATGATCTCGATGTGGCGCTCGCAGAGGTCACGCAGTTTTACAAAAATTTCCGCAGCTACCGTTGGGTGGGTGATCGTTTCGTGATCCGCATCCTGCGCAAACTCACGCCGGGCGCCGTCGCGGATTTGAATCGTGATTTTCGCGACATCCTGGATTGCGGCGAGATCCAGCAGACGACGCCGCTCACGGAAGAGAGCAATGAACCCGAGATCGCCGACCTCCCGCGGATCGTCCTTTCCCCGCATCGGAGAAAGTTTGGCCGCTTCCGGTTGCTGCTGAATGCGATCAACTCCGCGGAGACGGAGTCGGCCTAGCGGCGCGCGAGGACTCCCGCTTTCCTCGTCCTCAATCCAGGTCGTCGTCTGGTCCCCAGAGGTGCTCCCTGGTCCAGCGTTTCTCGTAGAGTTTGCAGAGCCCGATGGCCGGCGCGACCCCGCCGTAGTAGCTGGCGGTCGTGGTGTATTGCTTGTCCTCGTCGTAGGTGCCGACGGCGATCACCACGTGGTCAAAATGCTCACTGAGCATCTCAAACGCTTCGTCGATCTTTTGCTGCTGGGCTTCGGTCATCAGGGAAGAGTGAAAGTGAAATGGAACGGTGGGAAGTGGAAAAGCGGGCGCGCGATCACGGGCGGAAAGCCGTCAGGCCTTCCGCTGCGCGAGCACGTAGTCGTGAATGGAGTTCACGGTCGCGAGAGCCTGGCGCGCGGTTTCGGAATTCGGCACCGAGACGCCAAACTTTTTTTCCAACGACACGACCAGTTCAAGGGCGTCGATGGAATCGAGCCCAAGGCCTTCCGGTCCGAAGAGCGGGAGATCGTCGGCGATCTCCTCCTTCGAAACTTTCAGCATCAGATTTTCCACCATCATTTCTTTGAGGGCGTCGCGCAGGTCGGGTTCGGACATTGGGAAGTTTTGCGGCAGTGAGATTTCTTCGGAGTTCGTTCGCGGAGGGGGCGTGAAGTTCATGGCTTTGCACGCGAATGCCAATTTCATTTCGCCCGCCGCGCTCCGCAATCTGCAATCGGGGACGCCGGTGAAAATTTTTCCGCTGGCGCGACTGCACTCCGCTCCCTCTAATCCCGCGAATGATCGACTATATGCAAAAGGGCGGCCCCCTGATGTGGCTGATCCTCTTCTGCAGCGTCCTCGCCGGCGCGGTCTTCCTCGAGCGTGCCACCTACTTTCACCGCATCACGCTGCGCGTCGGAGAATTCATGCGAGGCCTGCAAAATCTCATCCAGCACCGGCGCTTCGCCGAAGCGCAGATGGAATGCGCGAGCAGCCCGACTCCGGTCACGCGCGTCATCCACGCGGCGATCGTGCGGCACGACGCGCCCCGCTCGGAGCTGAAGGAGATCGTTCAGGAAGCGGGTCAACTCGAAGTCCCACGCCTCGAGCGACGCCTCGCCATCATCGCCACCATTGGCTTCGTCACGCCGATGATCGGCCTCCTCGGCACCATCACCGGGCTCATCGAATCCTTTGTGAACATCTCGTCCCAGAGCGGCTTTGCCAGCTCCACGGATATCGCGAGCGGGATCTATCAAAGTCTCCTCACGACTGCGGCGGGCCTCGTCGTGGCCATCCCATGCGCGGTGGCCTACGGCTATCTGAACTCGCGCGTGAACTCGATGATGCACGACATGGAGCGCGCCGGCATCGAGATCGTGAATCTGCTCGTGGACAGCCGCCCGCAGCCTTCGCCGGACATCATCGAACTGCCTGAGATGCGGCATCCGAAGAGCGACTCGCGATGATGGGAAAAGTGCTCCGATGGATGCGCGCGCGAAGCCTGCCGCTCGTGAACAAAGCAAACGCCAAACGCCAAACTTCAAACGCCAAACTTCAAAGGTTCCGGAGCGCACGCTCCCTGCATTTGAAGTTTGAAGTTTGGCGTTTGAAGTTTGGCGTTGGCGCCGTTCGGCTCAGAGAAGTTTCCGCGGGTCTCTGAGGACTTTTCCCCATGAAGCTCGAGCGCAATCTCACCATCAGCCCCGCGCTTTTCAGCGTCGTCCCGCTGGTCAATGTGCTCTTCCTCGTCGTCATCTTTTTCGCGATGAGTTCCCGCTTTGTCCTCCAGCCCGGCATGGCCATCGCGCTGCCCACCTCGCCTTTCAATCTCGGCCCGCAGCGCGCCGCGCAGATCGTGAGCATCACGGCCGCACCGGTGCCGGCGATCTTTTTCCGCGACCGCAAAGTGACCCTCGCGGAACTCCGCACGCAACTCCAGGACAGCCCGCCGGGACAGCGCACGCTCATCGTGAAAGCGGATCGCAATACGCCCTACGATCTCGCCGTGCAGATCATGAATGAAGGACTGAAGCTCAGCTTTTCCGTGGTTCTCGCGGCCAATCCCGACCGCCCGTGAAAGCCACCGCGCCGGAGCCGGGGCTCTCCTTTGCGTGGTTCGATCGCGAGCGTTTCCCGTGGTTCCTTTTCATCTGCGTCGTGCTTTCCTTCGCCGCACACGCTGGCAGCTTCCTCATTTTTCAAGTCATCTATCCGCAGCGCGCGACTCTACCCCCGCCGCCGCCGCAGGTCCAGTTACTCTCCCCGGAGCTCCCGGAATATTCCGCCATCTGGCAGCGCGTGCAGGCCGAAGACCCGAGCCTCGTCGCCAGCACCTTCAGCGCGACGCCAGTCTCGCTCTTCGACGTAGCCTACCGCCCGTCTTTCACCACCCTGCGCACCGCGCCGCGCAGCGTGCCCGAGGTCGTCGTGCCAGTGCAGTTTCCCGCCGTCAAAAACCCGCTCGCCATCATCCGCAGCGCGGACGCCACCGCCTCCGCGCCCGCACCCGCGCCGATCTTCCTCTCCACCCGCATCACCTTCTCCTCCACCCTCGCCCATCGTCCACTTGAGCAGGTGCCGGCCTTCGTAACCGAGACCGCCGCCATCGCTCCCGTGGAGCCGTCGCGTTTCCTAATCGGCGTGACGGACCGCGGCGAAGTGCGCTTTGTCTTCCTCCAGCAATCCTCCGGCAATCCCGCCCTCGACGCCGAAGCCTCGCGCGCCCTCACCACCGCGACCTTTGCCCAGGATAAAGTCCCGGTCACTTGGAGCCACGCCACCATCGAGTGGGGCGATGAAGTCTTTGCCGCCCGTCCGAAATCCAAGCCCCAAACTCCGAAGCAGGAATGATCCGCGTCTCGCTGAGTTACCTGATCGTCTTTTACCTCGGCCTCCTCCTCGGCCCGATTTTTTGCGCGTGGATCTTCCACGAATGGCGCCGCCAACGCCGCGAACGCGCCGCCTTCCGCAAAGTCATCCGCTGCGGCATCTGCGCCTTCGACTTCCTGGACGACAGCACCACGCTCCTGACCCGTTGCCCCCGCTGCGCCAATCTCAACGAGCGCTTCGAGATCTCCCAATTGTAGCGCGGCGCCAGTGACGGCGCACCCCCGCCACCTTGCCGTCAGGCCAGCAGTGCCTTCACCGGATGCACGGCCTCCACACCGGTGAGGCGCTGGTCGAGACCCTGGAAGCGGTAGCTGAACTTTTCGTGATCGATGCCCATGCGGTTCATGATCGTCGCGTTGAGTTCATTGAGATGCACGGGGTCCTGCACGGGATTGTAGGAGAAGTCGTCGGTCTCGCCGTGAACGATGCCGGGTTTGATGCCACCGCCGGACATCCACATGCAGTAGTTCTTCGGATGATGATCGCGGCCGTAGTTCGTCGCCGTGAGCGTGCCCTGGCTGTACACGGTCCGACCGAATTCGCCGCCCCACACGACGAGCGTATCATCGAGCAGGCCGCGCGCTTTGAGATCCTTGATCAGGGCGGCGCTCGGTTGGTCCACGTCGCCGCACTGCGCCTTGATTTCGGCAGGCAGGTTATTGTGCTGGTCCCAGCCGCGGTGGAGGATTTGCACCACGCGCACATTGCGCTCCGCGAGACGCCGCGCGAGCAGGCAACTCGCCGCAAAGGTCCCGGGCTTGAGCACGTCGGGCCCGTACATATCCAGGGTCTCCTTGGACTCCTTGGAGAAGTCCGTAAGATCCGGCACCGAGGTCTGCATACGGAAGGCCATCTCGTATTGCGCGATGCGCGTCTGGGTCTCCGGATCGCCGAAACGCTGAAAGGTCTTCGCATTGAGCTGGCCGAGGGCGTCGAGCATGTCTCGCCGCGCCTCGCGATCCACGCCCTCGGGATTTTGGATGAAAAGCACAGGGTCGCCTTTGCTCCGCAGCGCCACGCCAGTGTGGCGCGAGGGGATGAAGCCGCTGCTCCACATGCGGGTGAAGAGCGCCTGGGCGTTGCCTTTCGACGACCAATTCGGCGTGAGGACGACGAAGGACGGCAGGTCTTCATTTTCGCTGCCGAGGCCGTAACTGAGCCACGAACCGAGGCTCGCCTTGCCGGGGATTTCACTGCCCGTCATGACGAAAGTGCAGGCCGGATCGTGATTGATCGCATTCGTGTGGACCGTCTTGATGAGCGCGAGATCGTCCACGACTTCCGAGGTGTGCTTGAGCAGCTCGCTGACCCACATCCCGCACTTGCCATGCTGCGCAAACTTGAAGATCGAAGGCGCCACCGGCAGCCGCGCCTGGCCGCTGGTCATCGTAGTGATGCGCTGCCCCTTGCGGATGGAGTCCGGGAGTTCCTTGTCAAAATGCTCCGCCAGGCCCGGCTTGTAATCAAAGAGATCGAGCTGCGACGGCGCGCCATTCATGTGCAGGTAGATCAGGCGTTTCGCCTTTGGCGGAAAGTGCGGGAGCCCCGGCAGCGCTGGATGCACGCTGGAGCCGTAACCTTTCGCGCCAGTGAGGGCCGCAGTGGCGTCCCGACCGAGCAAGTAATTCAGCGCGATGCCACCGGCACTCAGGCCACAGTTATGGATAAAAGAACGGCGACTTTGCAGCGCGGCGAATTCGTGGAGTGGGTTCATAGGTCAGTTTTTCGAGACGACTTCATCCAGGTTTAGGATCAAATTCGCGACCATCGTCGTCGCGGCGAGTTCTTCGGGGTCGAGAGCTTCGTCGCGCTTTGATTCCCCGGCGGCGATGACCTTCAGCGCGGCGCTGGGGTTCGCTTCGTAGCGTTCGAGTTGCTCCGCGTAGGCAGCTTGCAGGATCTCCAGTTCATCCGCCGCCGGTGGACGGGCCGTGGCGGTCCGGAAGGCCCAGGCGATGCGCTCGGTGGTCTGCGCGCCGCCCTCTTTCATCATCCGCTCGGCAAAGGCGCGCGCCGCTTCAAAATGCTGCACGTCGTTCATCAGTTGCAGCGCTTGCAGCGGCGTGTTGCTGCGTTCGCGGCCAGTGCAGCTTTGCTCGCGCGACGGCGCGTCAAAGGTGGCCATGAATGGCGGCGGTGCGGTGCGCTTGAGGAAAGTGTAGAGACTGCGCCGGTAGAGGTCTTCGCCGTGATCCTGTTTGTACTCCCGCGTGTTACTCCCGCCGAAGCCCACGGGCTCCCAGATATTCTCCGGCTGATACGGCTTCACGCCTTTGCCGCCCAGCTTGCGGACGAGCAGTCCGCTCACCGCCAGCGCATTGTCCCGCAGGCACTCAGCGTCCAGGCGCAGCCGCGGGCCGCGCGCGAGGAAGCGGTTCTCGGGATCTTTCTCGAATCCCTTCTCTGTGGCCTTCGAGTCCTGCCGATACGCCGCCGAGGTTACGAGGCTGCGCACGAGTTGCCTGGTGTCCCAGCCGGACTCGCGGAAAGTCACCGCCAGCCAATCGAGTAACTCGGGATGCGTCGGCGGCTCCCCTTGCGAACCGAAATCCGCGGCCGTCTTGACGAGACCGGTGCCGAAGAATTGCTGCCAGAAACGATTCACCGTCACCCGCGCCGTGAGCGGATGTTCGGCGGAGACCAGCCACTGCACGAGATCGAGCCGGGTCGGGCGCTGCTCCGCCGGGATCGCCAGCGCGGGGAGAAATTTCGGCGTGGCCGGGGCCACCGCGTCCTTTGGTTGATCGTATTGGCCGCGCGTCAGAATGTTCGCCGCTCGCGGCTTCGGGAGATCAGCCATGATGAGGGTGGCGGGGATCGTCTTGGAAAATGCCTCCCGCTTCGTCTTCAGCGCGGTCAGTTCCTTGGTCACTGGCTCGAGCACCTTCGAGATCTCCGTATTCACGCTCGTGAAGTAATACTCACGCAGTTGTTTCTTTTGTTCCGCGGTTCGGTCCCCGGGCTTCACGGAGCGGAGGATGTTCTGAATTTCTTTCGGATAACCCTTCGGCTGCTTACCCTGATTCTGTTTCTCCCACGTCAGTTGCGAGCGCGCGGGATCGTTCGCCGGATCATCCACAGAACTCGCCCCGAGCTTGTCCCAGTAAACGGTGCCGCCGAATTGCGTAAAGGCGAAGCCGCTGAACTTCGTGCCCGCCGCCAGTTTGAAGTCGCGCAGATCCACCTCCAGCCGCACCCACTCGCCGAGCTTTGGCAGCGGCCCTTTGTGCAGCCGCTCCAGCGAGCCCTTCTTCCCCAAGCCGATCTTGTCGATATCCCCCCAGGCCACGCGGTGCGACCACTTATCGGTGTGAAACTGCAGCATCACGGTCTGCGGCGGATCCTCGGGATCGAGCCAGACATGGGCGAAGACCTTGCCCGTCGCTGGCGGAATGATCGGCGGCGTGATGCTCATGAAGTAATCCTGCGCCAGGCCAGCATCCATGCGCTTCAGCGCGCGCGTGCCGCTCGCGACCCGTCCCTCCTCCTCCGTCACCCACCACAGCGGATGATTGCCCGTGTTCACCTTCGACTTCGCTTTCGACGGCAGTTCGTCGTCAAACCAGATCGTCTCCTTCGTCGATTTTTCCACCGGCGGCGTCTGGGCCGCAGGGTCGGTGTATTCGATCTTCGCCAGCAGCTCTTTCGTGCGCTGATCCGCGGCGGCGATCTTACCATCGAAATCGTCGAGCGTCTGCTGCTGCTCCGGCGTAGTCAGGGTGTAGATCGGCGGCGTGAGGAGAATGTTCCCATCCATGGCCGGATCGGCGGCGGAATTGAAGAAGGCGTAGAGCTGGTAAAACTCCTTCTGCGCGAGCGGGTCGAACTTGTGATCGTGGCAGACCGCGCAGCCTGCCGTGAGGCCGAGGAAAGTCTCGGCCATCACGGTCGTGCGATCGATCGCGTAACGCACGAGCAGCTCATCATTGATCGAGCCGCCTTCGCTGGTCGTCACGTTGCAGCGATTGAAGCCGGACGCGACGAGCTGCTCCGGCGTGGCCTGCGGCAAAAGATCGCCCGCGAGCTGCCACTCCGTGAATTTGTCGAACGGCAGGTTTTCGTTGAACGCCTTCACCACCCAATCGCGGTAAGGCCACATCGAGCGTTCGTTATCCAGATGCAGCCCGTGGGTGTCACCGTAGCGTGCGACATCGAGCCAGTACCTCGCCATGTGCTCGCCGTAGTGCGGCGAAGCCAGCAGCCGCGTGACCACTTTGTCATAAGCATCCGGCGCCGGGTCGGCGAGGAAGGCATCCACTTCATCCATCGTCGGCGGCAATCCGATAAGGTCAAAAGTCACCCGCCGGATCAGCACTTCCTTCGACGCCTCGCCCGCTGGCTCCAGCCCCTTCTCCATGAGCTTGGCGCGCAGAAATGCGTCGATCGGCGCTCCGCCTGGACTACTCGCCACCGCCGCCTTCACTGGCGCGACAAAGGACCAGTGCCCCTGAAACTCTGCGCCCTGCTTGATCCACTCGCGCAGCAGCTCCACCTCGGCGGGCTTGAGCGTCTTGTTCGTCTTCGGCGGTGGCATCTGCTCGTCCTTGTCATGCGAGAGCACGCGCACCAGCACCTCGCTCTTCTCCGGATGCCCCGGCACCACTGGAAAGATGTCGTCGATCTCGCTGAAAAGTCCTTCCCGCGTGTCGAGCCGCAGATCCGCTTCGCGCGTCCCCGCGTCCGGTCCGTGACAGTGAAAACATTTGTCCGAAAGGATCGGGCGGATATCGCGATTGAAGCTGACCTTCTCCGCCGCGCTGGCCAAGGTCACGCCCGCGAGGAGGGCGAGGGCGCAGCAGACATCGAAGCGAAAACGCGGCATGGGGAGAAGAAACAGTCGGCTCATGGGTTCCCTCCCATAACCCAGCGGAGGCCGTAATCCCATCGCATAATGATGTGACCCTCTCTGCCGCCGCGCGTGGAAATCCGTTGTTGCCGCGGAGGCGTTCAGCAAGGCTGTCGGCCCATGTCCACCAGTCTCATTCCGCCCGTTCCAGGTCAGCGTTGGGTCAGCGATAGCGAGCCGGAGCTCGGGCTCGGGATGATCCTGCGCGTGGAGAGCGGGCGCGTGGAGATCCATTTCCCCGCGGCCAACGAGCAGCGCCACTACGCCATGAAGACCGCGCCCCTGCGTCGCGTGCTCTTCCAGGAAGGCGAACGCATCAAGCTGCACGATGGCGCCGAGTTGCTCGTCGATCGCGTGGAAGATCGCGCCGGCGTGCTTTTCTACCACACCGCCGGACGCGAGGTGCCGGAGGCGGAACTCTCGGACAAGATCAGCTTCAGCAAACCCGAGGAGCGCCTGCTCGCGGGTCAGGTGGATGAATTGCCGACCTTCGAGCTGCGCGCCGAGGCCCTGCGCTGGCGCAGCCGGATGCAGCAGTCGCCCGTGCGCGGCTTCGTCGGCGGACGCGTGGATCTCATCCCACATCAGCTTTCCATCGCTGGCGAAGTGGCTGCGCGCCTCATCCCGCGCGTCCTCCTCGCGGATGAAGTGGGCCTCGGGAAGACCATCGAAGCCGGCCTCATCCTGCACCGGCTGCACCTCACCGGGCGCGCGAGCCGCGTGCTCATCCTCGTCCCCGAGCCGCTCATCCATCAGTGGTTCGTCGAGCTGCTCCGTCGTTTTAATATGCTCTTCAGCCTCTTCGACGAAGAGCGCTGCGCCTCCATCGCGCGGCTCGACGCGGAGGCCAATCCCTTCCTCGATAGCCAGCTCGTGATCTGCAGCGTGGACTTCCTCGCGGGAAATGCGGAGCGCTCGCGGCAGGCGCTGGAGGCGGGCTGGGAGCTGCTCGTCGTCGATGAAGCGCATCATCTCGAATGGAAACCGGAAGCTGCTAGTCCGGCCTACACTCTCGTGGAATCCTTTGCCACCCGGACTCCCGGCCTGCTCCTGCTCACCGCCACGCCGCAGCAGCTCGGGCCCGAGGGCCACTTCGCGCGGCTGCGCCTGCTCGATCCCGAGCGTTACGCGAGCCTCGAGACTTTCCTCGGCGAAGCCGAACACTACGAGGAAGTGGCGAAAGCCGTGGATCGCCTCATCGCCGGCAAGCCGCTGACCAAGGCCGATCAAAAGCTCTTCGGCGGACACTCCGCGCGCATCCGGAAACACTCCGAAGAACTCGCCTCCGGCTCGGAAGACGCCCGGCAGCGACTGATCTCCGACTTACTCGATGGCTTCGGTCCCGGCCGCGTGATGTTTCGGAATACCCGCGCCGCGCTCCGCGGTTTCCCCGAGCGCAAGCCGCGGCTCGTGCGCGTGGAAGCAAAAGCGGGCCTCGACGAGACGGCCGCGAAAGTGAAGTGGCTCGTCACGCTTTTGAAAAAGCTCGGCGAGGCCAAGCTGCTCCTCATCTGCCGCACCCGCGCGCTCGTGGAGAAAATCCACGACCGCCTGCAGCAGGAGTTGAGCGTGAAGTGCGCGCTCTTTCACGAAGGGCTCACCCTCCTCCAGCGCGATCGCAATGCCGCTTACTTCGCCGAGGCCGAGGGCGCGCGGCTGCTCCTCTGCTCCGAGATCGGCAGCGAGGGCCGCAACTTCCAATTCGCGCATCATCTCGTCCTTTTCGATCTGCCCACCAATCCCGAACTGCTCGAACAGCGCATCGGCCGCCTCGACCGCATCGGCCAGAGCGACACCATCCAGATCCACGTGCCCTGGCTCCCGCGCACCGCCTCCGAGGTGCTCGCACACTGGTATGCCGATGGTCTGAACGCCTTCGCGGAAAACCTCCACGGCGCCTCCGAGATCGCCCGCGCCGTCGCGCCCGAACTCGAAGCCTTGCTCGCCGAATACGACGCCGATGGCCTCAAGGCACTCATCGAGCACTCCCGCGAGGAGCGTCGCCGCGTCGTCCGCAAACTGGAGCGCGGCTACGATCGCCTGCTGGAACTCAACTCCTGCCAGACCGAACGCGCCGCCGCCCTCGCCGCGCAGATCCGTGCCGCCGATCTCGACGCGACCTTCGAAGACTTCATGGTCCGCCTGCTCGATCATTTCGGCGTGCAGGTCGAAGACTTGAGCAGTCGCAGTTACATCTTCCGTCCCGGTGCGCTCATCACCGATGCCTTCCCTGCCCTGCCCGAGGAAGGCCTCTCCGTGACCTTCGACCGCGCCAAGGCCCTGAGCCGCGACGACCTCGGATTCATGACCTGGGATCACCCGCTGGTCCGCGGCGCGCTCGATCTCCTGCTCAGCGGCGAAGCGGGCAACGCTGGCTTTGGCCAGTGGAAGTTACCCGGCAGCGAAGCCATCCTGCTGGAGATCTGGGCCATCGTGGAATGCGTCGCGCCTGCCGCGCTGCACGTCGAACGTTTCCTCCCCGCGAAGCCCCTCCGCATCGTCGTCGATCACAGCCTGAAAGACCTGAGCGAAGATCCCGCCGTCGCCGCACCGAAGCTCGAAAAGGGCGACGTCTTCCGCCTGCTCGACCGCGGCGCGATCAAAAAGAAGCTCCTCCCGCAGATGCTGGAAAAAGCCCTGCGCCTCGCCACGGAGAAGATGACCGCCACCGTCACCAAGGCCAGCGAGACCGCTTCGTTACAGCTCCAGGGCGAGATCGAGCGCCTCGAAGACCTCCGCGAAATCAACACCCACGTCACCCCGGAAGAGATCAGCGCGATCAAGGAACAAAGCACCGCCCTGCAAGCCGCCATCACCACCGCCCGCCTGCGCCTCGGCGCCCTGCGCTTGATCCTGCGGATGCCATGAAGCAACCCGCGAACAAAGACCCCCTCCACGGCATCACCCTGGAAAAAATCATCGTCGCGTTAGTCGAACACTTCGGCTGGGACGAACTCGGCCGCTGCGTGGACATCCGCTGCTTCCAACTCAACCCCAGCGTGCAAAGCAGCCTGAAATTCCTCCGCAAAACCCCCTGGGCGCGGAAGAAGGTGGAAGACCTCTACGTCGGGATGGTCACGCTGCGCGAAGGTTGAAGGATAGTTCCCGCAGGCGCTGAATTTTGCCGCCAGACTGGCTCGCGAGCGGCTATTTTTCCCGGTCTGTGCCGGCTTCCCATTCTCGTCTCTCTGCCAAAATCTGGCTGTGCGCCCTGTTGGCGATGGCGGCGATTGGCGTTGCAAATTGGAACCGGGGCTTCGCGGGACTCGCGCCAAACGGGCGCTCACCCGACGCTTCTTCCGAGGCGATCTTTGCCCTGCTGACCAACGAACGCGAGGTGCCGCGCCGTTTGCTGGAGGTCGTGGCGAAGCTCCCTTCCGACCGCGGGCTGCTGGTCCTGCAGCCACGCGAGAATCTTACCACTTCCCTGCCGTCGATGATGCTCGCTTATGCGCTCTGCCATCGGCCAGTAGTCATCCGGGAGGCGGCACTGACGGACACGCCCGCAGCCGTGGAGGAGCTGCGCAAAATTTTCGCCGCGGTGATTTTCGTCGGGCAAAATCCACCGTCGTCTTTTCCTCCGGCGCAGCACTTCGGACTGGCCATCGCCCTCGTGCCGCTGACGACGATCGAACCATGAACGGCCTCGCGCTGCTGGCCGCATTCGCCGTGATTTTCTGCGCGGGCTATGGCCTGGCGCGCTGGCTCTTGAGAGGCGCGGTGCGCGTGTGGTCCTTCGAGCTGCTCGGCTACTCATGGCTCTTCGGGACGGGTCTCGTCTCGGTCCTGCTCGCGGTGGGCGGGATGGGCTTGCGCGGGCCGATGCTCGTCACGGTCGTCTCCCTGGCGAGTGCCTCCCTCGGACTCGCCGGGATGCGGAAATCTCGCGCCGAACGCCGGCCCCGCTTTTTCCCCGAGGGCACGAAGCCCTGGGAGATCGCCCTCACGTTTCTCGCACTCGTGCCGATCGCCTTTCTCAGTGGGCAGACTTTCCGCGAGACCCTGCACTGGGACGGCTTGCTGATCTGGGAGATCAAGGCGCGGATTGCCTTCCAAAACGGAGGCGCCATTCCGCTAACTTACTTCCCCGATGTGCGGCTGCTCTGGTCGCATCCCGCCTATCCCTTGTATCTGCCGATGCTCGAGTTGTGGGTCTATCTCTGGCTCGGCGAGATGGACCAGTTTTTGGTGAAGGCACTTTCCCCGATCTTCTACCTCGCGACAGCCTGCGTGCTCTGGTCCGCGGGCTTGCGGCTGACCGGGCGGGTCTGGCTGGGGTCCGTGGCCGCGCTGCTGCTCTTTGCGATTCCGCGAGTCGTCGGCGCCCAAGGTGGCGTGCTGCAGGGCTACGCGGATTTCCCACTGGCGGGCATCTATCTCGCGGCCTTTGCCGCGCTCCTGCTCAGTGTCGATGGCGAGCGCTGCTGGGTGCAGGTCGCGGCGCTTGTCTCCGGGCTGCTTCCATGGGTGAAGGTGGAGGGTCTGGTGCTCTGGGGATGTTTTGCAATCACCGCTGCCTGGCTCTGGCGCCGCGACTGGCGGGCCGCGCTGGTGCTGATCGCGCCGGGACTCGTGACCCTCCTCGCGTGGCGCGCATTCCTCAGCTTCGCCGAAGTCGCGCCCGAGACGACCTTCCAGCCGCTCGCCATCGAGACGCTCGGGAGAAACCTGACGCGCCTCCCTCCCTTGCTCCATCGGTTCGGCGAGGAACTCCTCCGTCTCTCCGCCTGGAACCTTTTGTGGCCCCTCGTCGCCGCGGCCCTCGGGGTCTTGCTTTGGCAGCGTCAGCGCGCCGCCATCCCGCTCACCATAGGCATCATCGCTCCACTGACGCTCTATCTCGTCCCGTATCTTTTCACGACGTTCCAGCCGTGGGAAATGCACGTCGAGACATCACTCGACCGCCTCATCCTGCAAGTCGCACCACTCGCTCTCCTCCCGCTCGTGCTCGTGCTCGGTGAGAAAAAGGGGGCACCGTGATGGCTCCCGTCAGTCCGTATGCTTCGGCGCGCGCACCGTGCCTTCCGCCAAGGCGCGAGCGCGCCGATCCACGATGCGCGCCGCCACTTCAGCGACCATCTGCTCGAGCAGGCAGCGCAAGTGCGAACCCTTCCGATAATCCGCCGGCGCGATGTGCCGCACCCGGTCGGCATGGGTGGAAAGTTGGTAGCACTTTTTAAAAGAGGACCGCGACGGATCCTCCGGATTGTACACCGCGATGGCGTGCCCACCGTGCTGCCGCACCACGGTGAAACACGGGACATCCGTAGGCCCGTCGCCGATGTAGATCATGTGCTCAAATGGCACCGGCCGCAGCTCCGCAGGCATGTGGTCATTCACATCCTCCGAGTATTCGAGCATCCCCTTATTGATGCGGAAGAGGAATTGCGTTTTCTGCGTATGGGAGATCACCCGGCGCGGAAAAGTGATCCGGCCTTCGCGATCTTCGGCAAATTCACAACCGAAGATCGCGCGCACATACGGCGCGAGTCGCGAGCCTTCGATCAGCGCCTTCAGGCCGCTGGAGATGATGTAGTGCTCCACGTGAATGCCGTGCGCCTCATGCTGCGCATCGAGCAGGGTCGTCTTGAATTCATCGAACATCTCCGGCAGGCCGGGGAAAAAATTGAGCCGCCCACCCAGCGCGCGCAGTTCGGCATTGGTCGGCCGATCCATGTCGAGGTAGTCGAGCAGCGCCTTCATGTAAGCCAGCTCATTGTCGTAACCGTCGTCCTTGACCAGCGCATGGCACCGCGCCCAAAACTTCTTCGCGTCGATGCCGAACTTCGGAAAGAGCACCTCGTCCTGCATGTAGTTCGGCGAAAGTGTCTGATCGTAGTCATAGACGATCGCGATGGTGTTTTGGGGAGCGGGCATGGGTCGAGCGGTGGAGTGACCTCCAACCAAATCCCAAATGTTTGAAATCCTAAAGTCTGGAATGAGATCCTTCACTGGTCTCTACTCCGTGCTCTATGCCCACACCTTCTCAGAAATCGAATCCAACCAAAATGTTGGTGGTCTCCATCCCTCACGTTCCTGGCTGGAGGGTCGTCAAAACATTGGGACTCGTCTCCGGTGAAGCGATTCTCGGCGCGAATGTCTTTCGTGATTTCTTCGCGAGCGTTCGCGATGTCGTTGGCGGGCGCTCGGGCGGTTATGAGACGTGCCTGCGTGACGCAAAGTCCATCGCGATGGACGAAATGCGCGCTCATGCCGCGAAGCGCGGCGGAAATGCGGTGCTCGGCGCGGACCTCGATTACGAAAACATCGGCGGAATGCTGATGGTGTGTGCGAGCGGAACTGCTGTGGAGATCGAACCCGAGGCGAATCCGTAACTACGCGAGAATTCCGCGCGCCGCCCCGCCCAACTCGGGGAAGCGGAAGCCAAAGCCGTGGGCTGTCGCTGCGGCGGGGAGCACGCGTTTGCTGTCGAGCAACTCCGCGGAAAAGCCGCCAAGCGCGGCTTTCAAGACAAACGCCGGGACGGACAGGAATGCCGGACGATGCAACGTGGACGCCAGGATTTTGGTGAAGTCGGCGTTGCGCACTGGCCACGGCGCGGAGGCGTTGAGCGGACCGGAGACGTCGAGATTCTCGATGGCGAAGAGCGCGAGCGTGACCCAGTCGTCGAGATGGATCCACGACATCCATTGCTGGCCGCCGCCGAGGCGCCCGCCGAGGCCGAGGCGGAAGGCGGGCGTCATCGCGCGCAAAGCTCCGCCGTCGCCGAGGACGATGGAAGTGCGCATGAGGACGGTGCGCACGCCCTGGGCCTTGGTGGCCTCGGCTTCCCAAGCCTGGGTCGTCTCGGCGAGGAAACCCCGACCGACCGGCGAACTCTCGGTGAGTTCCTCCTCGCCGCGATCTCCGTAGAAGCCAATCGCGGATCCGCTCAGAAAGACTTCCGGCTTCGCTGCCAAGGCCCCGATGGCCTCCACGATCCGCCGCGTCCCGAGCACCCGACTCGCGATGATGCGCTGCTTTTTCCCCGCAGTCCAAAGCCCCACCACCGACTCGCCAGCGAGATGCACGATGGCCTCGCAACCGTGCAGATCGGGCGGCTTCTCGAGCGTGAAACGCCGCATCTCGCAGCCCGGGAGGGCGCGCTCGGGGCTCCGGGAAAAGGCGACGATTTCATGCCCGCGCCGCAAGGCGACATCAAGGAAGCGGCGGCCCAGAAAGCCAGTGGCGCCGGTGAGGCCGATGATCATTCGCGGCTTCAGTCAAACTGCCGATCCAGCCAACTGAAGGGGAAACGATTTCCCGGGCAATCGGTCGGCCAGCGGGGCGGATTGATCTGCCGATGCGCCCGCACGACGGCGACTTTTCCCTCCGTCTTGCCCACCCGCTTCCGCAGATAAGTGATGAGTTCATCGAGCGCCTCGAGCTGTCGCTTCGTCGGTTTGTCGCGGTTGAAATCGCCGACGAGACAAATCCCGAGCGCGATATTGTTGAGGTAGTCACTATGGACGTGGCCGCCATTCACCTGCCGGCGCCAGCGGTTGCCGATCTCGATCTGACCATCGCCGCTGGAGCTGCCGTTGCCGATGACAAATTGGTAGGCCATGCCATTCGGCATCTTCCGGACGTAGCGATGGTAGTAGTCGAAGGCTTTCGCATTCCCCTGCCGCGTGCCGCTGTTGTGGACGACGAGGTAACGCCAGCGGCTCTTTTTCACCGGGGCCTTGTCGATCTCCTTCTGATTCGTGCCCGTGAGATATTTGTAGCGCCGAAATCCCCACCAACTGTTCTTGGGCGCATCGACCACTGGCTCGAGCTCTTGCTCGGTCTTTTTCTCGATCAGGATGGGAGCCCTGGGGGTGGGCTGCGGTCTCTCGACAGGGGGCTTCGGAGTCGGCGGTTTCGGGCTGGGCGTCGCGGGCTTGGGCGTCGCTGGAGCCGGCGTGACTGCCGGACGCGGACGAGGTGTGGCCTCTGGCTCGGGCTCGGGTTTGGGGCGTGGTTTGGGCGGCATTTCCGGCTCCGGTTTTGGCGTGGTCGGCCGCGGTGTCGCTGGCCGCGGCGTGGCTGGCCGCGGTGTCGTCGGCTCGGGCGTCGTCGGAGGCCGGACGGGCTTCGGCTTGGGCCGCGGCGTCGCTTGCGGTGCGGGCGAGGCGGGCATCGTTTTGATCTCTTCCCGCGCCTTGAGAAAGGCCCGCTTTTTCTGCTCCTCCGTCAACGGCCGACTCTGCTGCGCGCGGGTCACGGGGCTCACGAGGAGCCCCAGCACGCTGAGCAGCAGCAAGAATTTTCGCACGCGGCGGATGCTATTGCCCGGCCTCCGATTGTCTATTGCGGACTTGGCATTTTCCACGCCCGCACTCGGCGATTGGCAAGCCCGCGACCCGGGTGCATTTTCATCCCATGAACCAAGGCCAGCATTCGTTTCTGACCCGGTGGATCTGCACCACCATCGCCGTGGCGATCGCCGTTTACCTCACCGACATGACGGTCACGGGCTGGCTCCCGCTCGTCGTCACGGCGCTGGTCTTCGGCGTCATCAATGCCGTGGTGCGCCCCATCCTGCTGCTCCTCAGCGTGCCCTTCATCGTCGTCACGCTCGGCCTTTTCATTCTGGTCCTGAATGCCTTTCTGCTCTGGCTGGCGGGCGGCCTCGTGCCCGGCTTCATCGTGGGCGGATTTTGGAATGCCTTTTTCGGTGCCATCATCGTGAGTCTCGTGAACTGGGCGCTGAGCATTTTCACCAAAGGTACCGACGGCGAATACCGCATCCTCACGCAGCGTGGAGAGGTCCGCAAAGGTGGGATGAAGCAGGTCGAAGGAAGGGTGCTGGGGGAAAAGGATTGAGCCACCGCCACGAGGCACCGGCGTGAATTTGGTTCATCCTTCACCCTTCATCCTTCATCCTTTCCCGAATGACTTACTGCCTCAGCCTCCTCTGCCGCGAAGGAATGGTCTGCATCTCGGACTCCCGCACCAGCGCGGGGGTGGACAATATCACCGTGCAATCGAAGATGCGGGTCTTCGCCGAGGAAGGGCAACGCGTGCTCTGCCTCATGACCTCCGGGAATCTTTCCCTCAGCCAGACCGTGCTCTCGCTTATCGAAGAGGATCTCCTGCGTGGAAAAGTGGAGCCCGAGATTCAACATCTGATGAATCGATCGACGATCTTTGAGACCGCGCGCTACGTGGGCCAAAAGATCCGGCAGGTTGCCGAACTCGACCGGGCCGCGCTGGAGGCCAATGGCCTTGCCTTCAACGTGAACATCCTCGTCGGTGGCCAGATCGCCGGACTGCCACCCCAAAGCTTCCTCGTTTATCCCCAGGGAAATTCGCTGCACACCACCGTCTCCGCGCCCTTCCTGCAGATCGGCGAATTCAAATACGGCAAGCCCATCCTCGACCGCGGCTTCCACTACGGGACGCACCTCTCCGAAGCCGTGAAGCTCGGCATCCTCTCCATGGAGGCGACGATGAAAAGTAACGTCGCCGTCGGCCCTCCCATCGACGTTTTCGTGCTCGAGACCGACTCCCTCGCCGTGCGCAAGCGCGTGCGCATCGAAGAGAATGACCACTACCTGCGCACCATTCAGGAAAAGTGGGGAACGGGAATCGTCCGACTCGTCGAAGAGATGCCGGGACTGCCATTCCCAGACGCGCCCTTCCAGCCAGGGGCGATGCTCCCATGAAGTCAGCGCGCGTGCGGGTCAAAGTCTGCGGAGTCACAAATCGCGAAGACGCCCTGGCGGCCATCGCGCTCGGAGCCGATGCGCTCGGCTTTAATCTCTACCCAGAATCGAAACGCGCCATCGTCCTCGATCAGGAGGCAGAGTGGATCGCCGCGCTCCCGCCCTTCGTCATGCGCGTCGCCGTGCTGGTCAATGCGCCGCTCGACGAGGCCCTCCGCGTGGCCGCCCATTCGGCGATTCATGCGGTGCAATTCCACGGCGACGAAGACCCTGAGTATTGCGCGCGTTTCGCCCGTGAATCTACCCGCCCCTTCCTCAAGGCGCTGCGTCTCCGCGATGCCGCCACTCTCAGCACTGCGACTCATTTTTCCACACCGCACCTCCTGCTCGATGCCGATGCCGGCGCAGCCTACGGCGGCGCTGGCACCCTCATCGATCTCGCTCTCGCGGCGCAATTCGCGGAGCACGCCCCGGGATCCACGCTCATCCTCGCGGGCGGATTGCGGGCAGAGAATGTGGCGGAGGCGGTGCGGAAAGTCCGACCCTTCGCCGTCGATGTCGCGAGCGGCGTGGAACTGCCCGGTGATCCGCGGAGAAAGAGCGCGGAGCGGATGGCCACCTTCATTGCGGCGTTTGCAGGGATTGATTTGGCGTAAGCATTCCGGGCTCCGCTCACGGGGAGTTAGGTAAGGAAAAGGGTAAGATTCCCGGCCCATGCCGATGCTTGCCTGCATCGTGCTATTTCGGTTTCAAACCTATTTCAGAAATCCGCGCATACCATGGCCAAACTCCACCCCATCCTCCTCGCTGCAGCTTCGCTCTCCTTCAGTTCGGCGCTCGCCCAAGATCCTGCCCTCTCCAAGCCAGCCGCTCCTGCTCCCATCGAGCCGCCAGTGGCGGTGCCGGCCGCACCTCCCGCCGCACCTGAGCAAGTCGTCCCACCCGCAGCCCTCGAACCGGCCACAGCCCCGGATGGCACACCCATCGCACCCTCCGTTGGCGCAGCCGGTGATGCTTTACCTTCCTCGCGTTTGAATGACTTTCAAGGCGACCCCATCGACCTCGTACTCCGCACCCTGGCCCGCCAGGCCAAGATGAATATCGTCGTCAGCGATGCTGTCACTACGACCGCCGGCACGGTGAACATGCGCATCGAAGACAAGACGCCAAAGGAAGCCATCGAGATTATCGTGACCGCCAAAGGATTGGTGATGGACGAACAGAAAGGCGTCTTCTTTATCAAAACCCTCGCCGAGCGCGCCAAGGAACCCACCGAGAGCGGGAGCTACACCCTGAGCTACGCCCAGGCAAAAGATGTCGTTACCTTACTCGGAGGGCAGATCCAAAGTGGCGTCGCTCCACAGTTCGACAACCGCACCAACACTGTCTATTACCGCGAAAACCGCTCGAATCTCGAAAAGGTGGATGATTTTTTGAAGTCGATTGATCGCCCGACCCAGCAAGTGATGATCGAAGCCAGGCTCGTGGAAGTAACCGCGAATCCCAAGCAGAGCTACGGCATCAACTGGGCCGGGATCGTCGGGGGCGCCGCGTCACCGCAGACCTTCCGCTACGGTGGCAGCGATCCAGCCGAGGCTCCTTCTTACCAGATCATCGATGGCGACCTCGTGGCCACCCCCGGCAAACCCGCCCAAGGGGCCTACAACGAAAGCAGCGGCACGCTGAAGGGCCGTGACTTCTTCCGCAATGGTTTGACGGCCGGTGGTTTTGGCGACGCCCTCGCCGGTCAGTTCGCGATCCTTTCACTGCCTCAACTCTCCGCCACCTTGCGCCTCCTGAATGAAGATGCGGATGCGGAGTTCCTCGCCCATCCCCGCATCGTGACGGCGAACAACCAGAAGGCGGAGATCAAGATCACCCGCAGCCAACCCGTGCCGCAGCTTAACTTTAACGAACAAACCGCGCAGGCTGTCTTCAGCGGATTTCAGGACAAGGAGTTCGGCAATACCCTGGTCGTAACGCCGTCGATTAACAAAGACGACTTTGTCACGCTTCAGGTGAAGCCGGAGATCAGCAATAAAGTGGGCGACGCCACCTTCAGCTTTGGTGGCGCGGTGGTGACCAGCCCCGTGATCGACAAGCGCACGCTCGACTCGAATGTCCTCATCAAAAGCGGCGACACCCTCGCCATCGGTGGCTTGCTCCAGGACGAACAAACCAAAGCCCGCACGAAGGTGCCAGTGATGGGTGATATCCCGATCCTGGGTTACCTCTTCCAGGAACGCATGAATCAACGCACGAAGCGCAACCTGCTCGTCTTCGTCACCCCGACCGTGATCAAGGAAGGTTACGGCACCGGTCTCGAAACTCAGGTCAGCGGACTCAGCCACACCGGCGACGAATTTGCCGATCCGAACGGCTGGCGCAACAACGCCAAGGGCGCCAAGCGCCTCGTGCCATCTTCCCAGCGCGCACTCGCCGCAGACTATCCCAAGCCCGGCATCGCTCCCGCACCGAAGAAGGTAAAATACAAGGTCAACGCCTCGCCGCGCTAAGCTTCACGGCGGCGCCGCCACGCCTTACAAGGGGGAAACCCCGGCGGCCGCTTTCCAATAAAACGCCGGCTCCGATCTCGGAGCCGGCGTTTGGCTTTTGCAAGAGCACCTGCCAGCGCGGCAGGTTGCGGACTATCGAGTCTTGCCATGGAGCGCGGTTTCGGGCTTTCTCCTTTGAGTCCAGCCGCTCCCGTGGATCTATCCCTCCTCTACTTCATTTGCTTTGGCGTTGGGCTGCTCTTTGCGGTCATCAGCGCGCTCTTTGCGGGGGTCTTTGGTGGCCACGATGGCGCGGCGCACGTGGATACAGCACACGCGGAAGCGGGCTTCGGGTCGCATGACATGCCGGGTTTTTCCGCACTAAGTCCCACGACGATCGCCTGCTTCATCACGGCTTTCGGTGGCTTTGGGATGATTCTCTCCAGGATCCCGGCACTCGCAAACCCATGGCTCAGCGCGCCCCTTTCGGCGATTGGGGGCGTCGCCGTAGCCGGCGCAGTGCTCGCACTTTTCCGGAAGGTCTTCCGCTCCACGCAGAGTTCGAGCGAAGGCCGCGTCGGCGATCTCGTTGGTCATCTGGCGACGGTTGAGACTCCAATCACACCGCATGGCGTCGGCCAGATCAGCTACGTCCAGAGCGGCTCCCGCTACACCGCGCCAGCTCGTACCGAGCAGGATCGAGAACTTCCCACCGGCGCTACGGTGCGCATCACCCGAGTCGTCGGGACCCAATTCTATGTTACCCATGATTGAACCCCACCTCGCAGCGCTCGGCGAATTCGCCGCCGCTGGCGCCGCCATCCTCGGCATCCTTGTCGTCGTCTTCCTCTTCGCGGCGGTCTGGGCCAGTCGCTATACGAAGGTTGGCCCCAATGAAGTGCTCGTGGTTTCGGGCCGGAAGCATCGTTTCATTGATGTCGATGGCCAGACTCGGCTGCGCGGCTTCCGCATCGTGAAGGGTGGCGGCACCTTCATCGTGCCCGTGATCGAGAAGTCGGATATCCTCTCCCTCGAACTCCTGACGATCGATGTCCAGACGCCGGAAGTTTATACCAGCAAAGGCGTGCCGGTGAAGGTGGACGGCGTGGCGCAGATCAAGGTGAAGGGCGACGACGTTTCGATTGCCACGGCCGCGGAGCAATTTCTCAGCAAGGCGGTGGACGAAATCAAAAACATTGCCACCCAGACGCTGGAAGGTCACCTGCGCGCGATTCTCGGCACGATGACGGTCGAGGACATCTACCAGAATCGAGACCAGTTTGCGCAGAAGGTCCAGGAAGTGGCGGCTGGCGACATGGCTAACATGGGGCTTGGCATCGTCAGCTTCACGATCCGCGACATCAAGGATTCGCAAGGCTACCTGGAAGCGCTGGGCAAACCGCGCATCGCCCAGGTGAAGCGCGACGCCCAGATCGCGCAAGCCGAGGCGGACCGCGATGCGATGATCAAAAGCTCGCAAGCGCAACAGTCCGGACAGGAGGCGAAATTCGCCGCCGACTCCAAGATCGCCGAGTCCAAGCGGGACTACGAATCGAACCTCGCGCAATACGCCGCGACGGTGAATCAGAAGAAGGCCGAGTCCGACCTCGCCTACGATCTGCAGAAGTTTAAGACGGGGCAACTCGTCAAGGCGGAGGAAGTACAGGTGCAGATCATCGAAAAGCAAAAACAGATCGAGCTGGGCCAGCAAGAAATCCTGCGCAAACAACGCGAACTCGAAGCCACGGTGCAGAAGCCCGCCGATGCCGAGCGTTACCGCGTCGAGACCCTCGCGAATGCGACCAAATACCAACTCGAGACCGAGGCCGCTGGCTCGGCGTCCGCCACGAAGGCGACAGGCTTTGCGAATGCGGATGTCGCCAAGGCCACCGGGATCGCGGAAGCCGAGGCCAATAAGGCCAAGGGTCTCGCCGAGGCCTCGATCATCGAAGCGCAAGGCAGCGCAACGGCGGAGGCCATGCGTTTGAAGGCGGAGTCCTACAAACAGTACAATGAGGCGGCCGTCATCGAACTCATCGTGCGCGTGCTCCCCGAGATCGCGGCGAAGGTGAGCGAGCCGCTTTCGAAGATGGAAAAGATGATCGTCATCAACAGCGGCGACGGAGGCGGAGGCGCCAGCAAAGTCACCGGAGACATCGCCCAAATCGTTGCCCAGCTACCGCCCGTGCTGGAGAGCCTCACCGGGGTAAAGTTTGAGACCCTGATGAAGCAAGTGCCCGCCCTGCGCAAAGCCATGGCTCCCGAGCCGCCGGCCCCGCTCAGTGCGGAGCCGAAAGAAGGGGCGTGAAGGGCCACGGACGATCCGGCTCTGGTCTTCAGCGCGTGGCTTCTGCCGCCTCCGAATAGTATCCTTCGAGCAGGCGGGTCTGGGCGCCGATTTCAAAACGAACGCCCACCTGCCCTGCCGCAGCCGTGCTCATCGCGGCGTAACGGTGCGGGCCTTCCGCAAGGCCCGCCATTTCACGCGCCAGCGCCGCGTGATCCCGCTCCGCGACGAGCAATCCACTCACGCCATGCTCGACCGCCTCGGGGATTCCACCGTGGTCTGTGGCGAGCACGGGCAGGCCGCTGGCCATGGCTTCGAGCATCGCGTTTGGAACCCCTTCCTGGTCGCCGTCCGAAGTAAGCTCGCTCGGGTGGAGGAAGAGATGCGCGGAGGCGGAGAGCGCGCGCAGTTTCTCCTGCGGCAGGAACCCAGCAAAAATCACGCGGTCGGCAATGCCGAGCGCAGCGGCGAGCGCTCGGAGGTCGGTTAGCTGCGGGCCTTCCCCAGCGATCGTGAAAGTCGCGCGCGGATGCTTTGCGGAAAAGTCCGCGAAAGCACGCAGGCTAGTGGCGAGACCCTTCTTCGGGATCAGCCGGCAGGCTTGCACGCAATGCCACGCGCCATCGGAGGGAGCAGTTCGCTGGGTGAAGAGAATTTCATCCAGCGGAAGGCCCGTGCGGTGGAGACGAATCTTTGCAGGATTGCAGCCGAGCGTGCGTAACTCGGCGCGGAGTGATTCGGAGCGGACGAGCAGCAGCGTCGCTTTCTCCAACATCCTGCGCATCGGCGCGGGGTGCAGACCGACCCGCGCGTCGGCCCCATGAAAGGAGACGACGACCGGGATGTCGCAGATTTCCAGCAACGGCAGGAGATGCACGCCGATGTGGCCAAAGTAGATGTGCAGAACCTTTGCCTCCGCCGCATGGAGCGCGGCGAGGATGCGGCGGGCTTCGCTGCGGTAGATGGTGATCGGCCGCTTGAGCATTTGCTTTTGCACGAACCGGCGGAACTGATGCGTGCGCGGCTTCGGGAGGACGACGAGATCCTGGAACGGGAAGTCCGCCGCGTGCTCGCGCTTCTGGCAAAAGACCACTGGCCGGAAAGCCCGCAGCGCCGTGATCTGCCGGTAGATGTGGAGCATCTCCGGTTTGAGGAAAGTGACGACGTATTGGGCAGCGACGGGCGGGGCCATGGAGCGGCGTCACGCTGCGGCGGCGAATGCTGGCTTGTCGAGCCGGATGAACCCGACGAAAACCGGAGGTATGGATTACCTCGAACGCGCCCGCCGGGTGATCGAACTCGAACTCACCGAAATCACGCGCCTGCGCGACCGGTTGGACGACTCGTTTGGCCGCGCCGTGGAAACCTTGCGAGAGAGCGTGGAAAAGCGCGGCAAGGTCGTCGTCTGCGGCGTGGGCAAGAGCGGACACATCGGCGAAAAAATCGCGGCCACGCTGACCAGCACGGGCTCACCGTCCGTCGTCCTGAACTCGCTGAACGCGCTGCATGGCGACCTCGGGGTGATCGCCGACGGCGACGTCATCCTCGCGCTGAGCTACAGCGGAGAGACGGATGAACTGATCAACATCCTCCCGGCCCTCGCGCGCTTCGACGTGAAGATCGTAGCGCTGACGGGCAACCCCAATTCCTTCCTCGCAAAAAACTGCCATGTGCATCTCGACGTGCGCGTCGAGCGCGAGGCCTGTCCGCTGGAACTCGCGCCCACATCCAGCACCACGGCGATGCTCGTGCTCGGCGACGCGCTGGCGATGGTGCTGCTCGAGGCGCGCGGCTTCACGAAAGAAGATTTCGCCCGCTTCCATCCCGGTGGCCGACTGGGTCGCACCCTCCTCCTGCGGGTGCAGCAGATCATGCGCGGACCGGAACAGATGGCCCTCGTCGCCCCCGCTTTGAGCATCCGCGAAGTGCTCCACGCCATGGCGCGGGCCCGCGCTGGTGCGGCCGTCGTGACGGTCCCGGGCGGCGCGCTCGCGGGCATCTTCACGCACGGAGATTTTGGCCGGCATTTTCAAACGCACGCCGATCTGCTGGAGAAACCGGTCGGCGAATTCATGACGAAGAATCCGATCACCGTCCGTGGCGACAAACTCGCCGTGGAAGTGCTCAACATCCTCGAACGTCATCGCATCGACGACCTCGTCGTCGTCGATGAATCGACCACGCCAATCGGCGTCGTCGATTCGCAAGACCTCGCGCGCTTTCGGCTGATCTAAGTCTGCCGGCTTAGCCGATCAGCTCTTTGATCGGAGTGCCGTAGCGGACGATCATCACCGGGCGGCCGCTCGGCGTGTTGTATTCTTTCCGCGGGTCAACTCCGAGGGCGGTGTAGAAGGTGGCGGCGATGTCGTCAGGCGTGATCGCCTTGTCCTTCGGTCCTTCGCCCTTGGCATCGGATTCGCCGACGACCTGGCCGCCTTTCAGTCCGCCACCGGCGAGGAGCGAGAACATCGCGCGGGGATAGTGATCGCGACCGCCGCGCACATTGATCTTCGGCGTGCGGCCAAATTCGCCAGTCACGAAGACGAGCGTGGAATCGAGCATGCCCTTCAGGGCGAGCGCCTGGAAAAGGCCGCTGAGCCCGGCATCGAGGGTCGGAAGATTTTTGCCTTTCAGCTTGTTGAAATTGTCGTCGTGGGTGTCCCAGCCGCCGAGATTCACGGTCACAAACTTGACCCCATTTTCCACGAGCCGCGTCGCGAGCAGGCAGCTCTGGGAAAACGGATCGGCCGCGAAGAGCGAGGTGACGCCGGCGCTTTCGCGCGAAAGGTCAAAGGCTTCGCGGGCCTTTGGGGAGCGCATCATGGCGTAGGCTTTCTGCCCAAACTCATCCATGCCGGAGAGGATCTTGTCTTCCTGCGCGAAGTTACCAAACGCCGTGTCGTAACGCTTCACGAGGTTCTGCCGGCGGTCGATGTCTTCCATCGTCACGCCGCTCTGGAGCGCGAGGCCGCGGATGCGCATGGGCTGGCCGGGCTTGGGCGTTTCGCCGGTTTCAAAAGGGCCGTATTCGACGCCGAGATAACCAGTGGGATTATTCCCCTGACTCGGCACCGCCACGAAGCCTGGAAGCTCCGTGGGTGCGCCGAGCTCCTTGGTCACCACTGCGCCGTAACTAGGGAAGCTGAGCGAGGGCAGCGGACGATTTCCGGTGCCCATGTAGAGGGTGCCGAGTTCGTGCGCGGCGAGCGTGTGCGAGACGCCGCGGAGGATGGCGAACTTATCCGCGCATTGCGCGAGCTTCGGCAGATGTTCACTGATCTGCACGCCGTCCACATTCGTCGCGATGGGCTTGAATTCACCGCGGTGCGTGTCGGGCGCGTCGGGCTTCAGATCAAACGTATCCACGTGCGACGGTCCGCCGCCGAGACGGACGAAGATCGCGGCTTTCGCACGTCCCCGCCCCGCTCCAGCGGATGCCTGGGCGAGGTATTGCGGGAGGCCGAGGCCGAGGCCAAAGCCGGTGATCGCGCCGATGCGGAGGAAATCGCGGCGGGCAATGCCGTCGCAGCAGGTGTAGGTGCTCATGAGTTTGGTGTTCTGATTGGGTTGGGAGGTGTGGGTTTCGGAGGGCTCAGTGATTCACGATGAATTCGCGGGTGTTCAGCATGGCCCAGAGCAATTCGCGCAGGCCGTCAACGGGCGTCGCCGCGGCAGCGAGATCGGTCCTGGCCAGTTGGAATTCAGCCGCGGTGGGCAGCCGGCTGACGGTGCGGAGGAAGACATCCTCGATGGCACGATCGAAATCCACCGGCTTGCGGGTGATGGCGCGGGCCAGCTCGGCCTTGGTGCGGGCCGTGCGCTCGTCGAGTTCCTTGAGCTGAGCGTCATATTTCTGGCGCTCTTTCTCGGCGAGGAGCTGCTTCGCCTCGCGTTCCGTGCGCTGCTCCACGGTGCGGGCGCGGCTCGCTTCAAATTTCGCCAACTCGGCCTGCAATCTCTCCGGCGTCGCCTCGGGGCTGCTCGCGCGGCGCATTTCCTCAATCCACCCGGAGCCGTCGCGCTTGGCGGAGTCCAGGAGGGTGAGAAGCGCGGGATCGTTCCGCGTGTAGATCGTCTGGAGCAGCGTCGGATCGCTGGTGCGCTCGCAGTCGCAGTTCGCGAGGCGGGCCGGTTTGCCAAAGGTATTAAGCGTGTAGCTGTCGCCGCCCTTGGTCTTGCCGCTGATGCTCGCATTCGGCCCGATGGCCCGGTTGTCGAGATCGGCGATGAATTTTTTCTGCCCGCTCTCCGAAGCCGTGGCCACGGCGATCGCGTCGAAGACCATCTCCGCAGGCAACCGGCGAATGAGGGCGTGGCTGAAATTCTTTTCATCGAGTTTGTTACTCGGGTTCGTTTTCCAGCTCCGCTGATAGGTGTCGCTGTTGACGACCTCGCGGTGCAGCCACTTCATGTCATAACCGCTGCGCACGAACCCAGCCGCCAGGTGATCCATCAGTTCGCTGTTCGACGGCGGGTTGGCGAGGTTCATGTCATCCGCAGGCTCGACGATCCCGCGGCCGAAATACACAGCCCACACGCGATTCACCCAGGCGCGGGCAAAGTAAGGGTTCTCCTTCGCGCGCAGCCAGTCCATGAGCGGGCCGCGCGGGTCGGGATACTTCGTCAGCATGACTTCGTCGCCCCCCAGAATCTTCGGAGTAAAGACGCGCCCGTCGAAGGTCGGATTTTTCTGCTTCAGTCGCGCTAGATCTTTCTCACTGAGCGGCTTTTTCTCCTTCGGCGGATTCACAAACACTTCCTGCCACGGGATGATTTCCCCGGCCTTGAGCAGCGCCTGAAGCTTGGACCGATACTCGTTGCGATTCTTCTGCGTCTTGCGGTCGTAACCGATCTCCTCCTGGAGCGATTTCGTGAGGCTCTCGTAGTTCATCGGGTCGTCCTTCACGCGCCGCCCGCCGTAGCTCACGGGCTCGAAGAACGCCTGGAACTGCTTAAAGTCCACCTGCGTCCACTGATCGAAAGGATGCTTGTGGCACTCTGCGCATTCGATGCGGACGCCGAGAAAGGTGTGGGCGAAAGCGAGCGCCTTCTCCTGCGGCTTGCGGACATTTTGCCGCTGCCAGAAATAGGGCATCGTCGCGCGCTCCGCAAAATCCACGCGGTTCTCATCGCGGAAATACGACGCCATTTCCTTGGCGTAGTCCTCGTAGCTTTGTTCGTCGTTTGAGCGTCCCGTCGCGAGGACGATGCCGGCGACCATCTGATCGTAGGGCTGATTCGCAGCCACCCGCTTGTGGAGCCAGTCATACCATTGCCGGGAGAAGCGATCGCTGAACTGGATCTCGCCCCCGTTATTGAGCTGACGCGGATTGTTGCCGGTAAAGTCGCACAGGAGCGTGGTCCACCATGCGGCGTAACCGGGCGTCTTCAGGAGCTCCTCCACCTTATTCGCGCGCTTGTCGGGCGCCTTGTCGGCGAGAAAGGCGCGGACTTGATCCGGGGTCGGTGGAGTCGCGGTGAGATCGAGACTCACCCGGCGGAAAAACTCGGCGTCGGTGCAGATCTCCGCTGGGACGATGCCGGCCTTGCGGAGTTTATTGACCACCAGCGCATCCACCTTGGTGCGCGTCTTCACGGTCGGAAATTTCGCGCCGGTCTTTTCGCTCATCGGCAGCATCACGGGGATGGGTACGACGCCGTTGTCATAGAAAGCCACGATGTGGGTGTCGCCCTTCTCCTTGCACTCGACTTTGCCGGTGTCGGTGACATTCGCCACGGACTCGTCGTTCGTGCGGAAGCGCGTGAGTTGGGTCACGTCCTCAGTCGTGCCGTCTTTCCAATGTGCCAGCACGCGGAGCTGGCGGGCGTCGCCGGGCTTGGCGAAGACGATCTCGCTCGGCTCGATCGTCAGGCGGTCGAAGTCCCCCGTCTCGACCGTGTCATTCCTGGCGCCGCCGCGAACCCACTTCAACAGGAGGTTGTATTCCCAGGAGCCTTTCTTGATCCGCTCCTTGCCCTTGTGTTTTTCCTCATTGGTCGCTTTCAGCAGGACGAGACTGTCCGTCGGATGCGCGGCATCCACGCGCGGTCCATTGTCTGACTCGCCATTGATCGCTTTGTGATCCTTGTCGAAATCGTAACCGAAGAGCGAAAGCTGGAAACCACCTTGCCCACTAAACGACCCATGACATTCGCGACCGCTGCATCCCGAGCGACTCATGAGCGGGACGACGTGGCGGCGAAAGCTGGGATCTTCCGACTTCGCGAGATCACTCCAGCGCGCGGACGCCGGGGCTGGCGATGCCGCCTTTGCCGTCGGCGCCGGCTTCGCCCGCTGCAGCGTGAGACCGAAAGCGGCCAGTGGGACGAGTGCGAGACCGGCAAATACTGCCCTGCGGGAAAGTCCGCGACCCATTGATTGGAAAAGACGCATGAAAGGAGTTCTTGGGGTGGAAACGTCGAACACCGACGCACCCGAGAAAAGCATCGTCCATGCGAGGAGTTAGTCGCTTTTTTCCGATAATAGTTACACCAGCCGCCCCGCCGAAATCTCCCTCCCTGTGAACTAACCCACCCCGCTCAACTTCCCGCCCCGGTGTGCTCCTCGATACAGCGCGTGATTGCGTCAAGACTCACCGGCTTCGCGAGAAACGGGAAACCTCCGATCTCCGTCTTCGTCTCCGTCTGCGAAACGATCGCGGTCAGGAAAATGATCGGCACCTTTGCGAGCGTCGGGTCTGAGCGCATCTGCTGGCCGACCTCGCCGCCGTCCGCTTTTGGCATCACGATATCCAGAAAGATGATGTCCGGCGCAAAATCCCGCGCGGCCAGCCACGCCTTCGTCGAATCGTTTTCCTCGCGGACGACGTAGTTCCCGGACTTTTCGAGAGTGAGCTTGAGCAGGCGGGTGAAGCCGGACTCGTCGTCCACGATGAAGACTCGCTTTTTGGCCATGGGATTCGAGGGGTGAGGTGGTGGACGACGCTCAACGTCGCGCCGGTCTGCTGATGAAAGCGGGCGCGACGCGGAATGCGAAGACAAAACCTCCGGCAGTTTTCACCGCTGCCAAGCGCCGTGCTGGCGCGCATTTTCCTCCCAGGAAAGCCCGAGTCCCGCGTTGACTTCACCCGCGCCCGCGGCAATCCTATGACGCCATGGACACCCCCGAGCCACCGAAGACATTTATCCAGAAGATTCAGGAGCGCCTCGCCGCCTCCCGGTTCCTTACTTTTTCGCTCCTGCTCCACATCCTCATCGTGCTCGTGGCGGGCAGCGTGGTGCTCATCAAACGCGTCGTCGAGACCCCGGACTTCGAAGCCGCGGACGGGCTCCTCGGCGGCGACGAGACCCCGGCTCCGCCGTCGGCTCCGGTCGATATCACACAGACGCAATTCACCCCTCAGGCGCCCGAGATTTCCGCGCCCGTGCAGTCGACCATCGTCACGACCAACCTCCAGACGCCCGCTTTCACCATCGCCGCCGTCGCGCCGCAAGTGAAGCCCGTCGCCTCCGATGCGATGAGCAAATCGCTGAGCGATGCGGCGAAGAACATGGGCAAAGGGGTGGGTGCGGGGATCCCCGGCTCCATGTCTGGACGGATGGGCGGTGCTGCTCGCAAGACTCTGATGACGGCCAAGGGCGGCAAGGACAAGAGCGAGCAAGCGGTGCTCAAAGGCCTGCGCTGGCTTGTGAAAAATCAAAATGCCGATGGCTCGTGGGGGCCGAGTAATAAGGGCGCCATGACCGGCCTGGCGCTGCTCTCCTTTCTTGGACACGGGGAGTTGCCCACTTCGCCGGAATTCGGCCCCACCGTGGAGAAGGCCGTCAATTGGCTCCTCACGGAAGGAGCGAAAAACGAGGGCCGCCTCTCGATGGCCAAGGCCTTCAATCAACAGGGCGTCTATGAGCACGGGATCGCCGCTTATGCTCTGGGCGAATACTACACGATGACGAAGGACGAGCGGGCCATCGAACTCTTCAAGCAGGCGATCGACCACATCATCAAAGGGCAAGGGCCGGACGGCGGCTGGATGTATGCCTTCGACAAGTCCAAGAGCGACACCTCGGTGAGTGGCTGGCAGATCCAGGCGCTGAAAGCGGCCCATCTTTCCGGACTCAATATCTCGCTCGTCGATGAAACCATGGATAAGGCGATGCTCAACCTCAAGCGGGTGCGGGGCAAGGAGGGTGGCTTTGGCTACCGCGGTCCGGAGGATCGCTACAGCCTCACTGGCGTCGGGGTGCTCTGCACCTATTTCTGGAAGCAAAAAAAAGACGACATGGTCAAAGATGGCATGGACTACATCATCAAGAGGGTGAAGTCCGATCAGCCCATCAAATACGCCGGTTCGACCGCTGACCTCTATGCCTGGTACTACAATACCCAAGCCGCACTGATGTTCGGCGGCAGCGCATGGACCACCTGGAACCGCCTCTTTCAGGATGAAATCTGCGACAATCAATCAGCCGACGGCAGTTGGCCACCGGCAGGGGGGAAAGCGCACGGTCCTCAATCTACTTCCGCCGGGATTGGCCCCGTCTATCGCACCACCCTCTGCATCCTGATGCTCGAAGTGTACTATCGTTACATGCCGAGCACCAAGGGCTCGTAGTCGGCGGCCCAGAGGCATCCGGCTCCAGCGGAGGTCGGGACATTCATTTTCGGGATGAAATGTTTTCACTTCCCGCACCCCGGCCCCGTCGCTCAAGATCGGGCATCTTGAATCCGAACGCTTCCGCCGCCGCCAATCCCCTGCGCGAAGGACTCTCCAATCGTCCGATGCCGCAGCCGTGCAATGTGGTCATCTTCGGTGCCTCGGGAGACCTCACCTTCCGCAAGCTCATCCCGGCCCTCTACAATCTCGCCGCCGATGGCGACCTCCCGGCCGCCACCAATATCGTCGGCTTTGCCCGCCGCGAAAAATCCGATGACGTCTGGCGCACCGAACTCAAGGAGACCACCGCCAAGTGCTCCCGTTCCGGGCTCAAAGAGCAGATCTGGGAAAGCTTTGCCCCCCGCATCTCCTATCACCGCAGTGAATTTGGCAACCTCGACGGCTACCGCTCCCTGAGCACCAAGCTGGACGAACTCGACGCCCAAAGCGGCATCCGCGGCAACCGCCTCTTTTACCTCTCCGTCTCCCCCACCGAATTCGAAGGCATCCTCACCCAGATCGCCGCCGCCGGGCTGAACGAAGCCCGCCCCGGTGCCTGGACCCGCGTCATCGTCGAAAAACCCTTTGGCACGGACCTCGCCACCGCCCACGAACTGAACGAAGTCGTCGGCCGCGTCTTCCGCGAAAAAGACACCTACCGCATCGACCACTACCTCGGAAAAGAGACCGCGCAAAACATCATGGTCTTGCGCTTCGCCAACTCCATCTTCGAGCCCCTCTGGAACCATCGCTACATCGACCACGTCCAGATCACCGCCGCCGAGCCCCTCGGCGTCGAGCAGCGCGGCCCCTACTACGAAGCCAGCGGCGCCCTGCGCGACATGGTTCAGAACCACCTCCTCCAGCTCCTCTGCCTCACCGCCATGGAGCCGCCCACCGATCTCACCGCCGACAGCATTCGCGATGAGAAGGTCAAAGTCATCCGCTCCCTCCGCCAGATGACCCCGCAGCTCGTCGCCCAAAACGTCGTCCGCGGCCAATACGGCGCCGGAGCCATCGCCGGCAAAGAAGTGAAAGAGTATCGCGCCGAGGACCGGGTCAACCCCGAGTCCATGACCGAAACCTACGTCGCTTTAAAAGTGAACGTGGATAACTGGCGCTGGGCCGACGTCCCCTTCTACGTCCGTGTCGGCAAACGCCTCGCCAAAGGTGGCACCGAAATCGCCGTCCAGTTTAAGAACGCCCCCAGCGTTCTCTTTAATACGCCCGACGAACCCCTCGGCCCCAACGTCCTCGTCATCCGCATCCAACCCGACGAAGGCATCTCCCTGCGCATGCAGTGCAAAATGCCCGGCAACGCCATCCGCATCGAACCCGTGAAGATGGACTTCCACTACGGCACCAGCTTTGGCAAAGCCAGCCCCGAAGCCTACGAGCGCCTCCTCCTCGACGCCATGAGCGGCGACGCCACCTTATTCGCCCGCCGCGACGAAGTCGAAGGCGCCTGGCGTTTCATCGACGCCATCGAAGACGCCTGGCACAAGACCCCCAACCCACCCAAAGTCTGCACCTACCCCTCCGGCTCCTGGGGTCCCAAAGAATCCGACGACCTCCTCGAACGCGACGGCCGCACTTGGCGGCGGATGTAATGTTTCAAGTCACCAGATGAGCCATCTCGACACCGACGCACGCGTGACAAAAGTTGAAAAAGTTAGAGCGGGGAAAGATTGGAAAACTATTTTTTATCGTCCCTCTGGAGCAATCGCCTTTCATTCTGACGGAACGATTACAATCGAGGGAGGCGTGACGAGAGAAGACATCTTCGCGGTTTTCGACATATACAAACCGCCGTTGCGGGGCATGGATTGGTGGCGCTTGTTCACGATAGATCACTTCAATCGCGTCGGCGGGGACTACGATGCGAATTTCGTCATCGACTATTTCAACTTAGGCAACGCGTTGCCGGTTATTGCGTCCAACCAGCGCCTGATGAAGTGGATCAAAACAAAGCGCCTCCACACGCTTATTTGTGTAGATGCTTTCAGCGGCGCTAAGAGCGCTCTCTGGGATACAAAACTAGATCAACCCCGGCGAGATTCTGTTGCAAAGGATGTGTTAAAATACATCCAGAAGCATCCGGGGATTTCTAGGCCTGACTTGAGAGGGTACATCAAAACGCTCGAATAGCTGAGGCGCACATGGAAGCTGTCCCGATCTCCCCCTACGGCGTCGGCGGTGGCTCGGGAGTCGGCTCCTCTTCCTCCGGCGGCGCGTCTTCCAGCAGGCTCTGACGCATATAGAGATCCGTCTTCTCCGGCTGACGGGGAAACATTTCTCCGAGCTTCAGGAGATTGAGGAAAAGCATTAGTTGCAGACTCTCCCGGGCCATCTTCTTACCTCCCTGCGTGGTCGTCACGGCGCCTCCGGAGCTTTCGCTGGCGGTGTAAATGATGGCCCATTCGGACACGAGCCCCTGGACCGTGGCCACCAGCGGCGCACCCAGGGCCACCTGGTGCGCAGTCACACAATTCAGGAGCGTTTGTAGATTCCCGGCGACTTGATCGTCGCCGCACTCCCCGAAGATCCGGCGCCCACTCGGGAAACACTCCGTGACCTCCGGTGAATTCGGGCCGAACTTTGCCACCACCGCGGCATGCACCTTGGTGATTTCCGGGGTGAGATCCTTGCGAAAGGCATCCTTCACCTGTTTGCGCGCCTTGCGCACCGCCTTCTTAGTCTTGTCATCCGTGGCGCAATTTTCCACCAGCGTCAGTGCGCTGGTGGTCGCGGTGATGCGCGGAGTCAGTTCGCCGCCGGAGGAGTTTGCGATCATCCGCTGCAGGTGATCACTACTAAAGGCGAGTAACTCGGCGAGACTGATGCCGGGGTCGTCGAAGGGATTTTCAAGGAAGCGATGGAGATCAATCATATGGGTGGGGTGTGCGTCCGGTGAGTCCCAGCGGGCTCCGCTGTCGAAGAAGGTAAATCCGTAGCGGGCCAAAATGAGAGGGTGCCGAAGGCGGTTAAGTTTTAAGTCTAAGGAAAACCTCAAGTAGCATCGCCTGTGCCAATCGGGCGCAGCCGAAAACTTCGCCCTCCCCCCGCACGCGCGGAAGCCACTGCTGAAAAGTCATCCCGGCCTCCCCCGCTCCCACGGGAGTCACTTCGGAGCAGGTATGACTGCCATCCGCATACGCGATAGCCACCTCTGAAAAGATATGTCTGCCATCCTCGCACGCGGGAGCCACTTTTGAAAAGTAAGCGTTGTCTCCTACCTGCGCGGAAGCCATCTCGCAAAACTGCCCGTGATTTTCCACGTCTGCGAAAAGCCACCCGCCAAAGCGCGACCCGCCTGCCGCGGAGGCGGGAGGCAACCAAGCAACTGCGAACCCGCTCGCCGCCGCCGCGGAGAACGCCGGACGAAATGGGAGGCGCCTCCACTCGGAGGAAGCATGGTGCCCCGCTTTAGGACTGTAACGCCTTTTAGCGCCCATCGTTCCGCTTGGGCCAAAGGCCCCGGACAAGCCAGCCCAGGGCAACGCCCTGGGTGGGCAAAAAACAACCGCGCGAGCCCTGAAAGGGCGGCACAAAATACGCGATCGTTGTCCCGCCCTTTCAGGGCTTGTCCGGTTCTCACCGGAAACCCAGGGCGTGTGCTCACCCACCCGCCGTCGGCCGCTATTCCCCTCCGCCGCTTCGGCCCTGGGCTGGCTTGTCTTGGGCCTTTGGCCCACCCGGAGCGCATCGCGCGTGGACCAGTTCTAGGAAACGACGGGTTCGTCGTCGTCGAAGAAGAGATCAGGCCGCCACCGGCGGGCCTCTTCGAGGGTGAAGCGGCAGAGACCGGCGCCGTGGAAGGATTCCGTTAAGGGGATGGGTTCGCCATTCGGCCGCCTCGGCGGCCAGCGCATCCGGCCATCGTCGCTGATCTCCGGGAGCTCACCCTTGTACCCTTTGTAGCAAAGCAGCTCGCGGCCACTCTGCGCCTCCCACACGCGCACTGTCCAGTCAGACGAGCCGCTCGCCAGCCGCGTGCCATCGGGCGACCATCTCACCGCGTTCACGGGGCGCGAATGCCCTGTGCAGGCGAGCAGTTCCCACGCACGGTGCGCCTCCCACACGCGCACAGTCTGGTCATACGAGCTGCTGGCCAGCCGCGTGCCATCGGGCGACCAGCTCACCGCACTCACGTAGCCTCCATGCCCTTTGCAAGCGAGCAGTTCGCGGCCACTGTGCGCCTCCCACACGCGCACGGTATGGTCAAACGAGCCGCTAACCAGCCGTGTGCCATCGGGGGACCAGCTCACCGCAGCCACGGGGCGCTCATGGCCTTTGCAGGCGAGCACTTCGCGGCCACTTTGCGCCTCCCACACGCGCACGGTCCGGTCGACAGAGCCGCTCGCCAGCCGCAACGCGTCGGGCGACCAGCTCACCGCCATCACGTAACCCTCATGCCCTTTGCAGGCGAGCAGTTCGCGGCCACTGTGCGCCTCCCACACGCGCACGGTCCCGTCGTACGAGCCGCTCGCCAGCCGCGTGCCATCGGGGGACCAGCTCACCGCAGCCACGGGGCGCTCATGCCCTTTGCAGACGAGTAGTTCGCGACCACTTTGCGCCTCCCACACACGCACGGTCTGGTCGTCCGAGCCGCTGGCCAGCCGCGTGCCATTGGGCGACCAGATCACCGCCATCACGGACTTGTTATGCCCTTTGCAGGCAAGCAGTTCGAGCCCTGTCCCCGCGTCGAGGATGCGAATAGTGTGATCGTGATGCCCGGTGGCGAGCAGCGTTCCATCCGGACTCCAAGCCACCGCATAGGCAGAAGCACTCGCCGGCAGACGGAGTGCCACCCCCGCCCGGTCCGGCAAAGCCGCCCCGGACAACTCCATTTCCTGTGCCTGCTCCCCCGTGAGCGCCGCCGCCAGCAACCGCGCCCGCCGCCACTTTCCCTCCGCCATCGTGGCTCCCGTAAAATCCGCCCCCATAGCCGAACACCCCTCCGCCTGCACCCCGTCCAACTTCGCTCCGACAAACTTCGCCCCATCGCACACGGCCTTCACCAGATTCGCGCCCGTCAAATCCGCGCCGGAGAGGTCGCAATTCGACAGCAACGCTTCGCGGAGATCGGCGTCGCGCAGATTCGCCCCACGCAAGTCAAGCTTCGTCAGGTCCTGCCCGCGCAAATCGGCCCCTGGCATTTCCACGCGCTTCAACCCTGCACTCCCAAGCCACTCGCGTAGTTGGAGCGTGTTCTTGTCGAAGGCATCACTCTCAGGTGCTTCGCCGAACCAATTCCGCTCAATCCACCAACGGCATCCGTCCAAATTTAGGGCGCATAGGAATTCCGCCATGAGCGGCGAGAGCGCATGGAAGCCGAGCAGGCTCCGCACATTTCGCTCGGTCAGTTCCTCCGCGATCCTCCGGGCCACTAGCCATTCCATCACGCTTTGATGCACGAAGCTGAAGCGGCCGTCTTCGTCGCGGATGAAGAGGGTGCCGTCGCCGAGTACGTGGACGGCTTCCTCGACGGCGTTCAGCTTGTCGGGAGCGTAGCGTTCGAGGGCGTCGCGCACGGCCTGGCGCAACTCGTCGAGGGCGAGCCAGCGATCGGTGCGGGTCCAAAGCGCGAGGGCGAGGACGGTGGCGGGATCGAGCCACTGCTCGGCACTCAGGATCACCGGGACTCCACGCGGGAAGCGGCGGGTGATCTCATAGCCCAGCCAGTGTTTCAGGAGCAGGATGCGGTAGAGTTCGGCGGCGGAGATCGATCCGGTGCGGCGCTCGGCTTCCTCGAGTTGCTCGCGCTGGAGCTGGCAGATAAAGGAAAGCATCCGCGGATTTTCGCCGAGACCGAGGAGGTCGTGGACTTCCTGCAAGAGCCGCTGCCAGGCGTGCGCCTCGGCCTCGGAACCGAAGCGGTGGAGGAGGAAGGAGAAGATTTGCGAGCGATCGAAGGGCTGGAGCCGGCACCAGCGCAAGCCGCGCACGCGTTCGACGTGGCGACCGAGGGCGAGGCGGATTTGCCGGTCATTTTCAAAGTAGCTGGTGCGGCACGAGACGACCACGCGGGCGTCGCCCTCGGCAGCTTCGATGAGGGTGTCGAGATGCTCGGCGGCTTGCGCGTAGCCGACGCGCAAGGCGAGTTCGTCGAAGCCATCGAAGAGCAGGACGACGCGGCCCTGGCGCATCATGTAATGGAGCGCGGTGAGGTCGAAGCGGTCGAACTGTTGCCGCGCGAAATGCTGGGCGAGGAGTTCATCGAGTTTGCGGGCCTTTTCCAAGTACCGCAGCTCAATGAGCAGGGGCACGGGAGCCGCATCCATCTGCCCGAGGCGCAGGGCGACCTGGCGGAGCAGGAAGGTCTTGCCCGTGCCGAATTCGCCGAGGATGAGAATGAAACGCGGGTCGGGCTCGACAAGCCATGCGCTGACCTGATCCAGCGCCGCGTCGGTGGAGGCGCGCTGGGCGCCGGCCTCGAAGCCCATGCGCTGGGGCACGTAGAGATGCGGGGGATAGATGTCGTCCTGCGCGAGCCGGGCGTTCTGCTTTTCGAGATAGGGAGCGAAGTCGATGAGGCCCTGGTATTCGAGGAGGCTCCGCAAACGCAGGCCGCAGGTCGCGGCGTGGTGACGCAGTTCGTCGCCAGCCACCAGCCCGCCGCCGAAGACGAACTCGCCCATCGTTCTCGGCGCGGCGGCGCGGTATTGGGCGAGCACTTCCTCGGCAAACTGGGTGAGCACTTCGCGCGTCGGACGGTCGCGCGTGGCGCCGACGGGATACTGCTGGACGATCCCGCCGTCGCGGCAGGAGACGCGGAGATAAGGTGTGGAGCGATCCGAAGGGCGGATTTCCTCGATGCTGTGCGCCGCGCCGCCATCGCGCACAGGGGGAAATCGCAGGCGGCAGCACTCGGCGACGGTGGAGAGGAAGTCATCTGGACGAATTGGGCTTTCGCTCTCTTTGAACTTACTGGGGCGAAACACGCGCCGCTCGAATGCTTCGTCCAAATCGTCCGAGAGACCTTTGTCCCACCCCTTGGTTGCGGCCTGGGCGAACGCAGGCACTGGCGGGATAAGACGGCGAACATCGCGCCAAGAATGGGACACTTCTTTGATTCCTGCGCGGTAAGCTTGTTTATAGCGAGTCTCGTCGGCCCACTCCTTTTCATCAGGCATGTAGAAGCGTGCGCGAATGCGGACACCTTCGGGGTTTAGGATGAGGAATTGATATTGATTGGGCACGCCGTAGGGGCGGATGTCTTGTTTCAGTCCCGCGCTGCCGGTGGCGAACCAGGGGAACTTGTCGCGCACTTGTCCAAACCGCGCGCGGTGCGTGTGGCCGTGCATTACCAGGTGCAAGTGTGATCCCAGGACGCGCTCGAAGTCCTCGGAGTCGCGGAGGTTTTCGTCATCGGTCCGCGCGCCGCGTTCGAGATTGTGATGAACGGCACCGACGTGGAGCCAGCCGTGGTATTCCGGAGACCCGAGCTTTTCCGCGAACCAACGAAGCTGCTTCTCCCCACACCACCCGGCGTGCTTGGGGCGGAGATTGTCCGGGAGATTTGGCAGGCTGCCATCCGTGGGCCAGTCGGGGCCGTCGACGAACGTCGAGTTCAGCCCCGCGACGACGACTTCCAGCTCTGGAATCTCAAAGAGCGACCACGGCTCGTCGGGGGTGAAGCGGACGCCGGGCACGTATTTGTAAAACTCGCCGAAGGCCGCCGCGTATTGCTGCCACTTTGGAAACCACGGCGGGACAATCGTCTCGCCGGACTCGACGCAGCGCTCGAAGTAGCGGAGGCATTCCTTGCGATGCACGTCGTGATTGCCGGGGATGGTGATGACGCGGTCGCGTCCGAGCCCTAGCTTCTTGGCAAGCGAATCGAGGAAGCGGAAAGCGTCGGCGAATTCCGTAGGCCACGCCCATTCGGCTAGATCGCCGGTGCAGACGAGCAGATCGGGCTGCAAGCCTTCGGACTTTCGCAGGGCGTCGATGTCGTCCCAGATGCGCTCGAGCAGAGTGTCGAACTCATTGGGCGGCGCTTCGGTGTCCTGCGGAAATTGATGGTGCCGGCCAAACTGCATGTCGGAGACATGCAGCAAAGTGAGGGAACGCTCGTCCGCCATAGATTGAGGCGTTGTGCCTGAGGGCAGGAATATTACGAGCGGGAAATTGCAGGGAGACGCTAATCTTCGGCATCGAACCCGCTCGCGATGGTGCCAGACTGGGGGTCGGCTTTTGACAAGGGTCACCCGAGAAAATCTTCGTGCGCTCGGGGGTGGGTCGCTCTCAATATCGGGGATGCCTACGATGCTCGATACTACGCAACTCGGTGAGCCGGTCGAAGTCGGTCAGATCGGGAAGGAGATCAAGAAGCTTTGGGATTCGTCCGGGGGAGCGACGACGCGGGCTTCGCTGATCAATTTTGCGGTGTATTGCGAGGGGATCGCGAAGGCGGCAGAGAATACGGAGTGGATCAATGAGTTTACCCGCAATCATGCCTGCCGGGCGCTGCTCATCATCGCGGAGCCGAAGGCGGCGGAGAGCAAGGTGAGTGCGTGGATCAATGCGCACTGTCATCTGAGTCGCGCGGGAGCGAAGCAGGTCTGTTGTGAGCAGATTTCCTTTTTGCTGGAGGGGAAGGCGTGCGGGTTTATCCCGAATATCGTCTTTGCGAATCTGGATTCGGATTTGCCGCTGCACTTTTGGTGGCAGGGGGAATTTCACGATCCGATCGATGCGCAGCTCTGGGCCTGGGTGGATCGGCTGATCTTTGACAGTCAGTCGTGGACGAATCCGAGACAACAGTTTGCGCTGCTCCAGGAGTCGATCGCGGCGGCGCAGGCGCATCTGACTTTGTGCGATTTGAATTGGGCGCGGTCGCTGCGGCTGCGGCAGGCGCTGTCGCAGATGTTTGATCATCCGGAGAATGTGCCGATCCTGCACCACTTGCAGACGGTGGAGATCGCGCATGCGCCGGAATTTCGCTCGACGGCGTTGTTGCTGGTGGGTTGGTTTGCCGCGCAACTCAAGCTCTCACCCCAGCGGCAGGAGGGGGATCGGCTTTTCTTCAGTGGGGCGGATGGGCGCAAGGTACATTTTGATCTGGCGGCGACGCCGGGGCGTTCGCTGAGTCGGTGTCGGATCGCGTCGGACGATGGGGCGGTGGAGGTGCGCCGGGATGTGGACGGGGATTTTTTCCACGTGGAGGTGAGCCTGCCGGGGGACCGGATCTACCGGCACGTGCTGCCGGCGGGTTGCAATGAGACGCTGAGTTTGCTGACGGATGAGATCGGCCTGGGCAGCCGGCACCGCGTGTATCTGAAGGCGCTGGCGGCGACCCGGGCGCTTTTCTGAGCGGAGGGCGTCCCCGGAATCGCCGCTACTTCCGGCGCTTGTTGAACTCGGCGGCTTCGCGATCCATCTCGCGTTTGCTGACGCGGGCTTTGATGTCGGCACGCTGATCGTGGTGCTCTTTGCCTTTAGCCACGCCGAGCTCGATCTTCACGTGCGCATCTTTCCAATACATCCGCAGGGCGACGATGGTGCGGCCTTCGACTTGCGTGAGGCCGAGGAGGCGGTCGATTTCCTTCCGATGGACGAGCAGGCGACGACGGCGCTTGGGCTCGTGCTGCTCGAAGCTCGCGCGGGCGTAGGGCTGGATATCGACGTCGAAGAGGAAAAGCTGGCGACCTTCGACGCGGGCAAAGGCGTTGTTCACATTGGCCAGACCACCCCGGATGGATTTGACCTCGGTGCCCTTGAGTTCGATGCCGGCCTCGAGACGTTCGAGGATGTGGTAATCCCGCAGTGCTTTGCGGTTGACCGAGATGTCCGCCTCCATGCGAGTGGCGCGACCGCGCCGCAGCGGCCTAGGCCTTTTCGGCTTCGGGAGGGGTCGGCGGTTCGAAGTTCAGCTTTCCTTCGATGATCTCGGTGAGCGCGATATCGGAGTAGCCCATGCGGAGCGTGGTCTCGACCATCGGCCGGTGTCCCTGAGTCAACTGGCGGACGCGCTTGGAGACGACGTTCACGAGGGTTTGCTGGCTGGGGATTACCTTAAAGGCCTCGTCGAGTAGGGAGCTGGTCATAATGGGCGCGGAAACGTCGGGATAAAACGGGTCGGGAGATTGGTGGCCGTCCCAGGCTTTGTCAACGGGAGATATGCGGGGAGGCGAGCCGCCCTGGCGCTTACCGTTTCCGCAGGGTGATTCGTTTGATCCGAGAATCGTCCGGCGGGCTCCAGGTCTGGATTTCCGGGTCGTCCTTGAAGACGTTGTGCACGATCCGGCGCTCGTAGGCGTTCATGGGATCGAGGTGGTAAGGCCGTCCGGTCTGGCGGACCGCTTCGGCGAGCTGGCGCACGCGATGAGCGAGGGCGTCGTCCTGCATTTCCCGCCAGTGTTCGACATCGACCTGGACTTTCGGCGCAGTCTTATCCTTGGCTTGGAGCACGCGGTTCAAGAGGAGTTGGGTGTCTTCGAGGAGCGCGCCATTGCGGCCGAGGAGGCGATCCTTTTCCGCGGAATAGATCATCAGCGTGGGGCCATGCTCGTGTTCGATTTCCTTGATCTCGCAGACAAAGCCGAGGTGGCCGAGCATGGTGTCGAGGGTTTCGAGGGCGTTCAGACTCATGGGATGAGGTGTTACTTTTTCTTCTTCGGCGGGGCCAGCTTCTTGAGTTCGGGCGGAGCCTGATTCCGCGTCGCATAGAGTTGCACGACGGAGAAGAGATTCTGCACCGTCCAGTAGAGCGCCAGCGCGGAGGCAAAATTATAGCAGAAGGCGATGAAGATCAACGGCATGAACATCATGATCTTCTGCTGCGTGGCGTCGCCCGACTTTGGCGAGATGGCCATGGACCAGAGCATCGTGCCGGCCATCAGCAGCGGGAGCACATTGAGCGGCCAGCCGAGCATGGGCAGGTGGGCGATGGTGTCCGGCTGCGAGAGATCCTGCACCCACAGGAACTTGCTGTTCCGCAGTTCGACCGCTTTGCCGAGCATGTTATAGAAGCCGAAGAAAATCGGGATCTGGACGAGCATGGGCAGACAGCCGCCGACGGGACTGACGCCGTAGTCCTTATACAGCTTCATGATCTCCATGTTCATCTTCTGGGGATCGTCCTTATGCTTTTCCCGCAACTCCGTCATTTTCGGCGTCAGCAGGCCCATCTTCTTCATGGAGTTGGTCGCTTTGTTTTGCAGCGGCCAGAGGAGGAGCTTGATGACGATGGTGAGCACCACGATCGCCGCGGCGTAGCTACCGAGGCGCGCGTGCAACCAGTTCATCGAGTTCAGCAGCGTCTTGCTGACGAAGCCGAACATGCCGAAGTCCATGATGCGCTCTTCTTCGGCAGGGAGGCGCTTCAGCCGCGAGTACTCGCGGGGGCCGGTGTAGATCTGGAAGGTCTGCGTCTGGGTCTTGCCGGGTTCGAGGGTGAAGGCGGGGAGGCCCAGCGCGCCTTCGATGCCGTGACGCTCACCGCTCTGCCCGTCCCGGGAACGCCCCGCTGCGGTCCAGTCGGCATCCGAAATCACAGTCCGCCGCGCCCACACGGCACTGCCGAGCTGCTTCGCCTGCCCGGCACTGTCCTGAGCGGTAGTCACGGGGCTCACGAGCGTGCTGAAGTATTGATTAGTGACGCCCGCCCAGCGGATGCCGCTGAGGGGGGCCGGCTGTTCGGGATAGATCGGCCGAGCGCCCCCACCGAAGCCGAGAAAGCCGCCGCCGCCGAACCAGGTCACATCCACGAACTTGGGCGCCGCGTCGTAGGTAAAGCCGGTGTAGATGGCCTGGTCCATCTGATGGATCGGGGCCGCACCGCCGAGATGCACGTAGTAGCCGGGGACGGCGATGGCGGCCGGAGTCGGATTCGTGAAGGTGACATCCAGCGTGAGCAGATACTCCTCGGGATCGCTGGCCCGGGGGAACTGAAACTTCTTCGTCAGCCGCAACTGTCCCGCCATCTCTCGCTCGTAGGTTGCCGAGCCCGCGATCGGGTCTGCTGTGCCCGTGTAAACGGCGCGGACATCGTCCCCCGGCTGGAGGGTCACGGCACCGATCGGCGTGTTGCTGAAATCATTCAGGAACATCCGGAGATCGCGTTCCGCGGCATGCTTGAGCAGGGCCACTTTCGCCACGCCCCCGCCAAGATTCGTGAGCGCATACTCCACCGACGGCGAGGTTACTTTGCCAATCTCCTCGGGAACGGAGGGCGGCGCCGCAATGACGGGGGCGGCCGCAACGGGCGTGACCACGGGTGCGGGCGCTTCCGCCGCTTTGGCCTGGCTCTCGGCCAGGGCCGCGGCCTTTTCCTGCGCCCGGAAGGCGGCGAGTTTCTGACTCTCGCGTTGGGTGTAAAAAGTCCACGCGAACAGCGTCACGAGGGACAGGGCAATGGCGATGATTCCTTTGCGATCCATGGCCCTAGAGGGAAGTTCGGAGTTCGAATGAGGCGCGCGCGCGCGGGGTGGGATGGGGGCAGTCGCAAACAGGGTGTTCCATGATTTTTTCTTCGCTGCCTGGGGGAGATTTTTGCGCCAGCGACTGAGGCACGAGGTCGATCCCCTGCCCACCCCACGGATGGCACCGCCCGAGCCGCCTCACCCCGAGCCAGCTACCCCGCGTGAATCCATGCGTTTCGACGGCCTCGACCAAGTAATCCGAACAGCTCGGCTCAAAGCGGCAACCGCCACCCGGGCCCGCCATCCACGCGAGCAGCGGTGAGATGAAAAGCTTGTAGCCACGATGCAGGGCACGAATCAGGAGCATGATGGGGCGAGGATCGAACTCCGCCGCGCCAGCCGTGTCCAGTCTTCGCGGAGCGCCGAAGATTCCGCAGTCGCCGCGGAAGGGCGCGCGATGAGCACCAGCCAGAGGCCGTGCCTGATCTCGCCTTGAGCCAGTCGGACGATCTCGCGGAGCCGCCGGCGCGCACGATTGCGAAGCACCGCACCACCCACCCGCCGCGACGTGACGATGCCGACGCGTGTCGTGACTGCGGCCTCGACCTTGAGAACACTCAGGATCATCAGCTTTCCGTGGAAGGACTCACCCTCGCGCCGCATCCTCGCAAACTCCCCCGCGCGGTTGAGACGCGCCGATTTCGGAAAGCGCAGACGGGTTGGAGGCATTGAAGATTTCAGATTTCAGATTTCAGATTGGCGTCCCCCGATCGGGAGCGCGGCACATCTGCGATCTGCAATCTTCAATCTGAAATTCAATCAGGCTTCCGTGTGACGCTTGAAGTGGATCTCGACGCCCTTTGGCAGGAGGCGCTTGCGACCGCGCTGGCGGCGGCGGGCAAGGATGGCCCGGCCATTCTTGGTGGACATGCGTTTGCGAAAGCCAAACTGCTGTTTGCGCGTGCGCTTGGACGGTTGATAGGTGCGTTTCATAGGCCGGTGTCTCTGGAAAAAGGAGGGGCAGTCTAGCGGGCGAAGGTGGGGTGTCAACGGCCCTTTGCGCTGGAAAACGCCGGCGTTTTTGCCCGTGTTTCGGGCGACTTTCGGAACTCCCAACCCCCGCCGCGAGCCTCCGCCAGAACCAGTGCTGTGCAAGGCGAAGAGTGCGTTTCCAAACGCCGTCTTCGGGTCCAATTCCGTCGTTCTGGCTAAGCTTGTCTTTTGAATTCGGATCAGGCAGGGAGTCTCCACATCCCCTCCCCTCCATGAACAATCCTCCCGCCACGCTCAATCGCCGCCGTTTCCTCCGCCACACTGCCCTCGCCACCGGCGCGGCAGTGCTCGGTGCGCCCGCTTTCCTCCGTGGGAAGGGGCTCAATGAAAAACTGGACCTCGCCGTCATCGGCTGCGGCAACCGCGGCGCGGCGAATCTCAGCTCCGTGGGCACGGAGAATATCGTCGCCATCTGCGACGTGAATGGCGACCGGCTCGCCAGCGCCGGCGACAAACATCCCTCGGCGCAGCGCTTCGTGGACTACCGCAGGCTCTTCGACGAAATGCGCCACCTCGACGGCGTGGTGGTGAGCACGCCGGAGCACACGCACGCCTTCGTCACCATGGCCGCGCTGCAACTCGGCAAGCATGTGTACTGCGAGAAGCCGCTCACGCACTCAGTGTGGGAAGCGCGCAAGATCACCGAGGCCGCGCGGGCGGCGCGGGTGGCGACGCAGATGGGCACGCAAATGCACGCCACGTCGAATATGCGCCGCGTGGTGGAACTCGTGCAAAGCGGGGCGATCGGCAAAGTGCGCGAGACTCATGTCTGGGTCTCGCGAGCGTGGGGCTGGCAGAGCGAGGAAGCGGCGGCGAAGAACAAGGACATCGTCTCCGTGCGCGAACGGCCCGCGGGTTCCTCGCCGATCCCGCCAGGGCTCGACTGGGATCTGTGGGTCGGGCCCGCGCCGATGCGGCCCTTTCACGAAGTCTATTTCCCCGGACCGAAGTGGTATCGCTGGTGGGACTTTGGCAGCGGCACGATGAGCGATCTCGGCAGCCACTGGAATGACTTCGCCTTCTGGGCGCTGAAGCTCGACGCGCCGCTCACCATCGAAGCGAGCGGTCCGCCGCCGCACCCGGAGATCGCGCCGGCGTCGATGTCCGCCACTTACACCTACGGCGCTCGGGGTGACCTGCCGCCGGTGACGCTCACGTGGTATCAGGGCGAGGCAAAGCCGAAGATCTGGCACGACGGCGGCATCCCGCAGTGGGCGAATGGGGTGCTCTTCATCGGCGAGAAAGGAATGGTGCTCGCCGACTACTCGAAAAACATCCTCCTGCCCGAGGCGGACTTCAAAGACTTCAAACGGCCCGAGCCCTTCATCCCCGAGTCCATCGGCCACCACGCCGAGTGGATCAAAGCGTGCAAAGACGGCAGCCCGACGACGTGCAATTTCGACTACGCCGGCGCGCTCACCGAGGCGAACCATCTTGGGAATGTCGCGTATCGCGTGGGGAAAAAAATCATCTGGGACGCCGCGAAGCTCACTGTCACGAATGCGCCGGAAGCGGCGCAGATCATCCGGCGCGAGTATCGCGAAGGGTGGTCGCTCGGGGCGTGACCTGGCTGCCATGAACGCCCGCGCTCCCCGGAGTCGCGCCGCCCGCGCGTTCCTCGCCATCGTTACAGCTCTTTTCGGCGGATCGCTTTTTGCCGTCGATTCGCTGCCGCTCGCGGCAACGGAGCCGCTCGTGACGGAAGGCGATCTCTCCGCGCAGATGGTCGCCGGGATCGACCGCGCGCTCGACCGCTTCACGACTGGGGCTGTCGCGCGGAGAGCGGAGCACTGGTCCGCCCTGCGGAGTGACCCGGAAACGCGGACCAAGTTTCTCGACGCCAAGCGCGCGGCGCTCCGCACGATCCTCGGTGCCACGGATGAGCGGCTGAACGGCACCTTTGAGATCATCACCACGCCTGATGCCGCAACGCTTTCGGTCGCCAAGCCTCCGCTCACCATCGAGCGCGTGCGCTGGCCGGTCTTCGATGACGTGCAGGGCGAAGGCCTGCTCCTGCGTCCGCCCGGGCCGATCCGCGCCGCGGTCATTGCGATCCCCGATGCGGACGCCGCAGCCTTCGAGCTGATCGACTTTCCCATCGCCCAGCGCCTCGCCCGCGCCGGCTGCACCGTGCTCGTGCCGGTGATCGCGAACCGCAGCGACCGCTGGTCCGGCAGCGAGCGCCTCAACCGCTTCACGAATCAGCCGCATCGCGAATGGATCTATCGGCAGGCTTTCGAGATGGGCCGCACGCTCATCGGCTACGAAGTGCAGAAGATGCAGGCCGGCCTGGATGCGCTGCGGACGCTGGCCCCGGAGGCGCGGCTCGGCGTCTTCGGCTACGGCGAAGGTGGACTGCTCGCGCTTTACACGGCGGCGCTCGACGACCGCGTCGCGGCCACGGTGGTGAGCGGCTACTTCGGTCCGCGCGAAGCGCTCTGGCAGGAGCCGATCTACCGCAATCTTTTCGGCCTCTTGCGCGAGTTCGGGGACGCCGAGATCGCCGCGCTCATCACGCCGCGGAAACTGCTCATCGAGGCCTGCGCCGCACCCGCTGTCTCCGGACCGCCCGCGCCCCGCGAACGCCGCGCCGGGGCCGCTCCCGGTCGCATCGTCACGCCCACCTCCGAGGCCGTTCGCGCCGAGGTGAGGCGCGCTAATCTCCTGCTCGGTGGACTGCCGATCATCGCGCTTTTCCCGAAAGCCGACGCCCGACCCGGCGACGAGGCCGGTGACGTCTTCATCGCTGACCTCGGCCTCACGCAGCCCGCCAGCGCAGCGCCCTTGGAAATTCACGCGAGCTTCGCCTCGCCCGTCGATATCCAGCGTCGCACGGTCCGCGAACTCGAAGAGCACACGCAGCGGCTCCTGCGTGAATCCGAGTCCGTCCGCGGCGCCGCACTCTGGTCGCGTTTGAAACCCGGCGCGGATTTCACCGCCGCACAAAACCAGGTGCGCGCAGCACTTTGGGAAAATGTGATCGGCAAACTTCCCACCGATTACCTTCCGCCGAATCCCCGCACCCGTCCCCTGCCCCCGAATCCCAAGTGGACCGGTTACGAAGTGACGCTCGATGTGCTGCCCGAAGTCTTCGCCTGGGGCTGGCTGCTCCTGCCGAAAGACCTGAAACCCGGCGAGCGCCGGCCCGTGGTCGTCTGCCAGCACGGCCTCGAAGGTCTGCCCGAGGATGTCGTCACCGAAGACACGAAGAGCCGCGCATTCGGCTTCTACAAAGGCTTTGCCACGCAGCTCGCCGCGCGCGGCTTCATCGTCTATGCGCCGCACAATCCCTATCGCGGCAAGGACGCCTTCCGCCTCCTCCAGCGAAAGGCGAACCCGCTCGGCCTTTCGCTCTTCTCCTTCATTATCGCCCAGCACGATGTCACCACGCGCTGGCTCGCCACGCTGCCTTTCGTCGATCCCGAGCGCATCGGTTTCTACGGCCTGAGCTATGGCGGAAAAACCGCGATGCGCGTGCCGGCGATCCTCGACCGCTACTGCCTCTCGATCTGCTCCGGCGATTTCAATGAATGGATCGGCAAGGTCGTGAGCCCCGCCTGGCAGAACAACTATCCCTTCACCCCCGAATGGGAGATGCCGGAATGGAACATGGGCCACGTGGCGGGCTACGCGGAGATGGCGCTGCTCATCGCGCCGCGCCCTTTCATGGTGGAGCGCGGTCACGACGACGGCGTGGGGCTCGACCAGTGGATCGGCTACGAGTGGGCGAAAGTCCGGCGCGGCTACGACAAACTCGGCGTGCCCGACCGCGCCGAGATCGAGTGGTTCGACGGGCCGCATACGATCCACGGCACCGGGACTTTCCGCTTTCTCCACCGCCATCTCGGGTGGCGGTGAGGGAAGGAGTCAGGGGGCAGGGGTCAGAGTCGAGCGAAGCCGCCCGACTGGCCTGACTCCTGACTCCTCCCCCCCCCTGCGGGAAAAGAAGATTGACGCCTTCGGAGCGCGTCCGCTTCGGTGGCGCGCCATGAGCGTCCTCCCGCTGAAAGACTTCCTGACCGACTTCGGATATCACCCGTTGTTTTGGCCCTTCGCGCTCTTCGTTCCCTTTTTCCTCATCTTCCTCGGCGTGTCGCGGCTGGCGCCAAAGTGCCGCACCATCGCGCTCAGCCGCTACCTGGCCGCCGCCGTGGCGCTGGCTTTCCTCGGAGCTCTGGGCGCCGCAGCCTGGGCAAATCTCCGCTCGGAAGCCTTCCCCGATCACGTCCAGCCGAGCGTCGCGGCCATCTCGGCGCTCTTTTGGAAAGGCCAGCCAGTCTATCAAAATTTCGCCACCCCCGAGCGCTACAGCCTCGTTTACGGTCCCCTGCTCTACGCCATCGTCGGCACCTTTCAGGGTCTGCTCGGTCCCACCGTTTTCGCCACCAAACTGCCTGGCACGCTCGCCGCCTTTGGCGCCCTGCTCTGCACCTTCCTCGCCATCGCCCGCACCACGGACCGGCTCACCGCCTTCTCTTTCACGGGCTTGATGGCGGCCATGATGCTGCATTCCTACCACCTCGCGTTCAGCGCACGCAGCGATCCCTTCATCATGCTGGTCGTCGCCATCGGCCTGCTCGCGGCGACTTACGAACGCTCCCGCACCGCCGTCGTCCTCGGCCTTTGCGTCGGCGTCGCGGTGAATCTCAAGCTGCACTCCCTCGCCTATTTCCTCCCGATCTTTGCCATCGCCTGGAAACAAAACTGGAGCCGCCGCTCGCGGATCGGCGCCTGCATCGCTGCGCTGATCGTCATCATCCTGCCCTTCCTCATTTTCCCGCAGGTCTCCGCCGTGAACTACGCCGGCCTCCTCAAAGTCGCGGCCAAACACGGCTTCGGTCCGGATGAATATCGCGGCAATATCGAGTGGTGCGTGGCCCTCGCTTTCCCCGCACTTTTTGCGATGGGGATCATGATGATCCGCCTCGAAGAGTTCACCCCGCGCTTTCTCCGCGGCGAGTCCGTGTATCTCGCCGCGTTCTTTGTGGGGTTCCTGCTCATCCTCATTCCCGCCTCGAAGCTCGGCGCCGGCCGGCATCACTTCCTCCCCTTCATCCCGCTGGCGCTGCTCTTCGCCGCACGCGTCTCGGTGATCTCGATCAAGACTTACCGCTTCCAAAGCGCGGGCCCGGCGCTCGCCGCGGCGCTCGGCTGTTCCTGGATCGCCTGTTGTTCCATCTCCACGTTTCGCTCCGCGATCTTCGTTTACAAAACGACCCGCAGCGAGGACGCCGAGGCCCGGCAATGTCTCGCCGACCTCCTCCGCGCACGCTCCGAACACGCCGACGCCACGCTGCTCGTCATGCCCAGCGGCGACGACAGTTACAAACACACCTTCGGTCGTTTCCGCCTCATCTTCGAAGGCACCCCGATCGGCATCGACCCTTGTGCCCTCATGGACTTCGTGCGTGGAGACGCTGCGGAAGTGGACCTGCTGGCGCTCACCCGCACGACCATGAAACGCCTCGGCAAACCCGTGCTCTTCATCCTGCCAAAAGACGGCGAGCCCTTCTCGATGCGCACCTTCTATCCACCCGGTGGCCCGTTATTTCAGGACAAGCTGAGGACCGATTTCAACCGCACCTTCTGGCGCGTGGGATCGACGGAATTTTTCGACCTCTATCAGCCTCGCACCAGCGTGCTCGAGGGCGCGACCGGCGCCAGGTAGTCGATCAGATCTCGAGCGACGGCAGCCAGTTGGGGGAAAGCGGCGCGAGGACGCGCCGCACTCCAAAGCGGCTGCGCCGCGAAACGAGACGCACGGTTTTTTTTGCGCGAAGCGCTTTATCCCAGCGATCGCCTTTCCGAGACCTTTCCGTGCAGACGACGACCCGCCCTCTCACCCCGCGAACTGCATTTCCGCCAGCCGCCGGTAGGTGCCGCCTTCACGGTGCATGAGCTCCTCGTGCGTGCCGCTTTCGGCCACGCTTCCCTGCTCGATCACGTAGATCCGATCCGCTTCACGCACGGTCGCGAGCCGGTGGGCGACGATGAAAGCGGTGCGTCCACGGAGCAGCTCCGCGAGGGCCTGCTGGATGAGCGCTTCGCTCTCGCTGTCGAGCGAACTCGTGGCCTCATCGAGCAGCAGGATGGCGGGATCTTTCAGCAGCGCCCGCGCGATGGCGATCCGCTGGCGCTGGCCGCCGGAGAGCTTCACGCCACGCTCGCCGACCAGCGTGTCATAGCGCTCCGGAAAGCGCTCAATGAACTCCGCACACTGCGCACGCTCCGCCGCTTCGATGATCTCCGCGTCCGTCGCCGAAGGCCGCCCATAGCCGATATTGTCACGGATGCTGCCGCCGTAGAGTAGCACCTCCTGCGGCACGATGGCCATGTTCCCGCGCACCGCCGCGAGATCGAGCGTCCGCGCGTCGTGGCCATCGAGCAGGATGCGCCCGGAGTCCGGCTCGTAGAAGCGCAAGAGCAGCGAGACGATCGTCGATTTTCCCGCTCCGCTCGGGCCGACGAGCGCGATGCGTTCGCCGGCTTTCGCTTCGAGAGAGACTTCGCGCAGCACCGGCAAATCCGGTCGCGAAGGATAGCGAAACGAAACTCCCTCCATGGTCACCGCTCCGACGAGACGCGCCCCGCGGCGTTCGATGTTCGATGTTCGATGTTCAGCGTTCGATGTTGTTTCCGTTCCTTCGCCGTCCGTGTCTCCAGGAGGAGACGAAACATCGAACGTCGAACATCGAACATCGAACATCGAACTTCCTTCTTCTTCCTCTTCCATCAGCTCCCGCACGCGCTCATTCGCGCCGAGGGTTTTTTGCAATTGGCTAAACACTTCAGCAAAGGACGACACCGCGCCGCCGACGAAGATCGTGTAGAGCGTGAAACGCGTGAGCTGGCCGTGTGAAAGCTCGCCGGCCTGCATCAGCCGCGCACCATACCAGAGCACGAGGATGATGGAGCCGAAGATGCCCGCGATGATGAAGGAGATGAGCCCGGCCCGGCGTCGCGACGTGCGGAGGATGGTCTGCAAGTATGCGTCGAGACCGGAAGCGTAGCGGCGCTCCTCGAAGCGTTCGTTGCAGAAAGCCTTCACATTCGCGATGCCCTGGAAGGTCTCCTCGACCACCGTGGCGCTCTCGGCGAGTCGATCCTGCGCTTCGCGCGAAAGCTTTCGCACTTTTCTCCCAAAGAACACCGCGACGAGCATGAGCACTGGGAAGGAGCAGATCATGACCAGCGAAAGTCGCAGCGACGTGAAGGCGATCATCCCCACGCCGCCGATGAGCATCATCGCCTGCCGGAGCGCTTGCGGGATGGTGCCGGCGAGCGTGTCGCTGAGCAGCGCGAGATCATTGGAGAGCCGGCTGGCGAGTTCGCCCACGCGGTGCTCGCCGTGAAACTTCATCGGCAGCGAGAGCAGGCGCGCATAGAGATCGCGACGCACTTTCACCACGGCGCTCTCGCCCACTTTATTGAAGGAGTAGGAGTAGAAAAAGGTGAGCGCGGATTGGATCACGAGCGTCGCGGCGAGCGTGAGCGCCACGGTGTCCACGGTCGGCTTCCAGCCATCGCTCGGGGCGGTCGCCGAGGGCAGCGCCGCATCTACCAGATGCCCGACAAGGAAGGGAAACGCGAGGCCGAAGGCCATCGAGACGAGCAGCGCCGCCATGGCCAGCAGGAAGCGCCCGCGATACGGCCGCACGTAGGCGAAGAGCGCGGGCAGTTCGCGGAGCACAGGGCGATTTGCAGTCGGGTCGGCATCGGACATCGGCTCGGAGGAAGGTTCCATCAACGCTCTCTGTTCGACTGCGACTGATCCTTGAGACGCATCCGGATCTCGTGCTGCGCCGCGGCGATACAGCCTCCGAGGATGATGATCGAACCGGAAAGATAGATCCACATGAGCAGTGCAACGACGCTGCCGAAGGTGCCGTAGAGCGCGTTGAAGTTGCCGATATTTTTTGCGTAGAGGATGAAAAGGCGCTGGAGCAAATCGAGCCCGCCCGTGGCGAAAAGCGCAGCCACCCAGACTTCGCGGAAGGTCGTCCTCCGGCGCGGCGCGAATTTGTAAAACATCAGGAAGCCGTAGAAGAGCACGCACGGCGGGACGAGGAAGCGGATGAAGTTGAACCAATGCTTCACGGCGTCGAATTCGAGCCCGACCTCCGACGAGTGCAGCCAGTAATAGTACTCCACCTGGTTCACCACCGTGGGCGCGACGGTACCGAGGAGCAGCGCGCTGGCGAGGATCGCCGTCATGAAGAGGTTTTTGATCGGCAGATGCCACCACGCGATTTCCTTCGTGCCCCAGGCGCGATTCACGCCGCGGACGAGCGCCTGAAAAAAGCGCAGCGCGCTCCAGGCCAGCACGATCAACGCGATGAAACCCGCACTGCGCCGCGAGCGCACCACGCCATTCACGACCTTTGAGATATTCGACGCGGCGTCCCCTTCCACACCCGGGATGTAGTGCTGGATCTGCGCGGTGATCTGGGTCGCGGCGATCTCCCGACTGCCGAAAAACGTGGTGCCGACGGTGATGAGCAGCACGATCAGCGGGAAGAGGGCGAAGAAGGCGTAGTAGGCAAATGAAGCGGACCGCTGCTCGCCGTCGGTCTCGTCGTATTTGATAAGCGCCCGCCAGACCACCGCCCCCGCCGTCCTCCACCTCGACGGAGGCACGGTGGCGGGCGTGGGCGGTTCATTCATCGGGCCGGAGTGTAGGGACTGCCCCCAGCGCTGCCAACCCCCCTCCGCGCAGCACTCTTCCTCTTAATCTTCCTCCTCATCCTCCCCAACCACGAGTGACGGGCAGGACGAGAACCCTAACAGCCTGTTGAAAAACGCATCCTCGGTGGATGGCGTCGCTCCGCGCGCCATGCCAAACTCCGGCCGCAGGCCCATCTTTCAGAGTGGCGCTGCGCGCGAAGCGAGTCATGGCGCG
>JANNXQ010000274.1:0-50929 GCA_031409655.1 Chthoniobacteraceae bacterium
CTCACCCTCCAACCGCGGCCTGCGTGAGTGCCTAATGCACCACGATACTGATTCCCCAATAATCCGCCACACCGCGTCTCCATCCGAGACAAGACTGGAACCGCGGCCGTCACTCCTTATGAAAATGCGCGAGGGTGCGAAGAGCGTGACAATCGCCAGATTCGGCCACGCCTCATGAATGAAGCGTGCGAAACTACTTTCCAAACCTCGCGGTCTAATTGACCGCATCCGCAACCGCGAGACCCGCCTACGCGGTCGCGATCGTCAGCACCTGGCGTCCGCCGTAGTAGCCGCACGACGGGCAGGCCGTGTGCCCGGGGATCGCGCTTCCGCACTGACCGCACTTGTTGAGCTTGGCGGCGTGAAAGCGGTTGGCAGCTTTGCGCGTGCGCAGCCGCATCTTGGACATCTTGCGTTTTGGGACTCCCATATCGGTATCGTTATTTCAATTTAAGCTGGTCGAGCGCACCCCACACTTTCTCGGATTTCGACTCGAGAGTTTCGTCGGCGGACGTTCCCAGACTCGCAGGGATCGTCGCACCTTGGCAGACTCTCTCGCCGTTCCAGTCGCAGTGCGGATGGGGCGGAAGGGCTAGCAAAATGTCTTCCCTCACTGGGTCTGTCAAGTCCACCGTCTCCGAACCCGTGAGATCGGTCTGACAGGCGAAATCGGCGACCTCGAGTGGAAAGTGAAAACGCTCGAGACAGGCCACGCACTGGAGATCCAGATCGACTCCCACGGTGCCAGTGGCGAAAAGCCCGCCATCGCTCAGCCCGACATCGAGCGAGAAATGGACGTCGCCGGCGGGTTGGACGAGCGGATCGCGCAGGTCGAGCATCTTGCGGTCTTCGGTGCCTTCCACGTGGAGCCCCTCGGGTGGGATCTGATTGATGTGAACTTTCATAATGGTTTCGCTCCGGGGAGGGCTGCTGACTTTTCCTGCTGCTGCCTCCGCCCAGCTTCAGAAAGCTAGGTGGAGGTGTTTTTCGCGAACTTCTTCCGCAAGGCTTGGAACACGGACTTTGGCACAAAGGCCTCCACATTTCCACCATGCCGCGCAATCTCCCGGACAATGCGCGAACTGAGGTACACGTAATCCTCGCGGGGCATGAGGAAGATGGTCTCGATCTGCGGATCGAGTTTGCGGTTCATCAGCGCCATCTGGAACTCGAACTCGAAGTCACTCACGGCCCGGAGCCCTCTGATCACCGCATCAGCCGCCTCGTTGCGGGCGAATTCAACGAGCAAGCCATCGAAGCACGCCACCCGCACATTGCTGATCCCGCTCACGGCATCGCCCAGAAAAGCGACGCGTTCGGCCACGGAAAAAAAGCCGGCTTTCTGTTCGTTATGCGCGACGGCGACGATGACTTCGTCGAAAATTCTCCCGGCGCGATGGATGACGTCGAGGTGACCGTTTGTGACGGGATCGAAACTGCCGGGATAGATCGCGCGTCTCATGGGCGCCTTTGTAACGTCCTGCGAACCCAACCGCCAAGCGGGTTTGTCGCTGAAAGGGATGCCGGCTCTGCGAAAGGTCGTGCCGGAAAGGGCGGCAGCGGAAGTCGCGGACAAGCAGAGGGGTGCGCCACGGGCGGCAGTGGAAAGCAAAAGGGCGCGGATTTCTCCGCGCCCCTTTAAAGTGGGAAGTATTTGCGCCGCTTTACACCGTGTAGGTGCTCGAGGAGGTCGTGCCGCCGCGCCCGGTCCAGTTCGTGTGGAAGAACTCGCCGCGGGCTTTGTCCACGCGTTCGTAGGTGTGGGCGCCGAAGTAGTCGCGCTGCGCCTGGAGCAAGTTGGCGGGTAGGTTCGCCGTGCGGTAGCCGTCGAAGAAGGCCAGCGCGGTGCTGAAGGCGGGCACCGGGATGCCTTTCTTCGCCGCCGTCGCCACCACGGCGCGCCAGCCTTTCTGGCAGCGCTTGATCTCGCCGCGGAAGTAATCGTCGAGGAGGAGATTGGTCAGCTTCGGATTCTTGTCGAAGGCATTCTTAATGTGTCCGAGCAGGACGCTGCGGATGATGCAGCCGCCGCGCCACATGAGCGCGATGCCGCCGTTGTTCAGGTGCCACTTATTCTCTGCCGCCGCGGCGCGCATGAGCATGTAACCCTGCGCGTAGCTGATGATCTTCGAGGCGTAAAGGGCATCGCGGATCTGCGCGACGATGGTGGCGCGGTCGCCGCTGATCTTAGGGCGCGGGCCCTTGAGTTTCTTGGAGGCTTTCACGCGCTCGTCCTTCATCGCGGAGACGCAGCGGGAAAATACCGCCTCGGCGATCAGCGTGGCTGGCTGGCCGAGATCGGCCGCGTTGATGACGGTCCATTTGCCGGTGCCCTTCTGGCCGGCGGTGTCGAGGATCTTGTCCACGAGCGGCGTGCCGTCCTCGTCCTTCTTGGCGAGAATGTCGCGGGTGATTTCGATGAGGTAGGAGTCGAGCACTCCAGTATTCCACTCCGTGAAAACCGTGTGCATTTCGTCCGCCGTCATGCCGAGGCCGTCGCGCATGAGCTGGTAGGCTTCGCAGATGAGCTGCATGTCGCCGTATTCGATGCCGTTATGGACCATCTTCACGTAGTGCCCCGCGCCACCTTCACCGACCCAGTCGCAGCACGGGGCGCCGTCGGCGACTTTGGCGGAGATGCCCTGGAAGATATCCTTCACATGCGGCCACGCGGCCGGCGACCCACCGGGCATGATGCTCGGTCCCTTGCGCGCGCCTTCTTCGCCACCGGAGACGCCGGTACCGACGAAAAGCAGGCCTTTGGACTCGAGATACTTCGTCCGGCGTGCGGAGTCGTCGTAGAGCGAGTTCCCGCCGTCGATGACGATGTCGCCGGGTTCGAGGAAGGGGAGGACTTGCTCGATGAATTCGTCCACCGCCTTGCCCGCTTTCACCATGAGCATGATGCGGCGGGGGCGCTTGAGCAGTCCGACCATCTCTTCGATGGATTGCGCGCCGATGACCTTCGTGCCTTTGGCCTCGTTGGCAAGGAAGTCGGTCACTTTGGAAGTGGTGCGATTGTAGGCGACGACGGTGAACCCATGGTCGTTCATGTTCAAAATGAGGTTCTGGCCCATGACGGCCAGACCAATGAGGGCGATGTCAGCTTTCGGTTCCATAGGTGTGTATAATTTGGGAGTGCGGAGGATACAGGGGCACCCGGACGGTGCGAGCAGTTTTTGGCCGCGCTTCTGGGAACGCCGCCCTCCCGGTGCGGCCACGTGGAAAAACGCGCGCAGGGCCGCGTCCTTTGCGCACCGACGAATTGGCGCTACGCGCGATGTTCGATTGCCGCACGAGACGGCGGCGCTCCCGGACGCGGCTTCCGAGCTGGCCTTAGCGGTCCTGATTGAGCGCTTCCCGCGCCTCGTCCTGCCAGGCGTCCAGGCGTTTGCCCATCCCGACTTCATTCAGGTAGCCGAGATCGATCTCCGCGATGCCCGCTTCGCCAGAGGGATCGTTGATTTCCTTTTCCAACGCATTCGCCGCGTGGACGACGCTGAGCGGACTGAGAACACGCACCCCACTCTTGGCCGGCTCGTGGTGCAGGGCGATGGCCTCGACGATCGTGACCGGGAGGCCCCAGAGGCCCAGCAGATAGGCACCAACTTCACAGTGGCTCACCCCAAAGACTTCCCGCTCCGCGTCCACGGGCGGCATTGTCCGGTCGCGAGCGATGGTCATCGCCTCCTGGTAAAGATCCGGCAGGCTCGAGGCCAGCATCACCTTGCCGATATCGTGGAGCATTGCCGCCACGAAAATCTCGTCCGTGGTGCCGCGGTCCATCTTCTCGATCCGGGCGATCCGCTGCGCGACCATGCCCGCCGAAATACTGTGGCTCCACACCTTCTCGATCGAGAAGCCGTTGAGTTTCGATTCATCGAAGCAGGAGAAAACGTGCAACGAGAGGACCAGCGAGCGCAGTCGTCCGACGCCGAGAAATTGCACCGCCTCCACGGGATTCGTGATCCGGCGGGCGATGCCGAAGAATGCGGAATTCACCAACTGCAGGAGCTTGGCCGTCATCCCTGGGTCCTGCTGGACGATCGCCGCGACTTCTTCGATCGAGGTGGCAGGATTCGCCAGGGCCTCATTGATCCGGAAATAAAGGGACGGCAAGCTGGGCACATTGCGGAGCTGTGAGACGAGCGTCCGGAGTTTTTCGTCACCCAGCCAGGTGTCCAGGGAGCAGACCCGCCAGATTGTCGAGCGCAGCGCCTTCAAGCCGACGGGCTTGGCGATGAACTGATGCGTCGCGCCGATGCAGCGCGCGACCTGCTCCTGATCCGCATAGCCGGAAAGGATCAGCCGCGAGGTCCTCGGGTGCCGCTTCATAACCTCGACGACCAGCTCGGCTCCGGACATCGCCGGCATCCGCATATCGGTCACCACCACGTCGAACGGCTCAGCCGCCATCAGTTCGAGAGCGCCGGGGGCGTCCCCGACAAACTCCACGTCCCACTCTTTATCCTCCTTTTCGAAGGCGATCCGATAGAGGTCGAGGAGGGCGGACTCGTCGTCAACGAAGAGGACGCGTTTGGCCGGGGCGGGGATAGTGGACATGGTTACGCGACGAGGGAAGCAGCCTGCGCGCCACCCGGTGCCCCGTGAATCGGATGCCCCGTCCGCCGCTATTTGGCTGTGCGGCACCACTCGTGCCACATCGCCTGGTAGGCGGCCTCGATATTCCGGGCAAAGCGCGGCGCGTCCATGAGCGGCGATGCCTGCATCTGCGCGCGCATCCCGGAGCGCAGTGCGGCGAGCCGCGGGAGATCGGCCGCGAGTGTGGAGGCGAGACCCACGTACTCGTCTTCGGAGTGTGCCACGAGTTCCGGCAGACCCGCCGCTTTTAATAAGCTGGCTCCGGCGCGCGCGACCGGACTCGCGCCGGCCAAAGTGACGACAGGCGCACCCATCCACAACGCGTGGCAGGTGGTGGTCAGGCCATTGCAGGGGAAAGGATCGAGACAAATGTCGATGTGCTCGCAGGTCTGCAAGTAGTCGGCCATGGGTAGATGACTGATGAACTCCAATCGCTCCCGCGCGACCCCGCTGGCCTCCGCGAATGCCCGGATCCGCTCCCGGCAGCGGCCTTCTGGACAAAGTAACATGAGCCGCGCGCCAGCGACTTTCTGCAACAACCGCATCCAGCAGCGCAACACGCCGGCACTGAAGCGGGAGAATTGGTTCAGTGCCCCGAAAGTCACCTGCCCTGCGCGCAGGGCTGGAAGAGGAGCGACTTCTGGGAAAGAGCCGATCGGTTCGTAACAGCACCACGCGTCGGGCAGTCTCCAGGGACGCTCGCTGGCTGTTGGATGATCGCCGGAAGGAGGATCCATCACGGCATCGGTCAGGCGGTAGTCGATCGTCTCGAGGCCCGTGCAGCCAGGATACGCGAGCCACGAGATCTGGATGGTAGCGGGCTTGCGGGCGAAGGCGAGCAGCCGGTTTCCAGCCGAGTGCATCGAGAGATCCACGAGGATATCCATGCCCGTCCGGCGGATCTCTTCCGCGAGGCGTTCGTCATCGGCGGCCAGCACGTCGTGCCAGCAGTCGGCCGCTGCGCGCATTCTCTCGGTGATGACGTCGGGTCGTTTGACGCTGGCGAAGCAGTGGATTTCAAAGGCGGTGCGATCGTGCGCTTCGATCAGACCTGCGAGGAAAAAGGCGATCGGGTGGTCGCGGAGGTCCGCCGAGACGTAGCCGATCTTGAGGCACCGCCACGGATTGCGGTCCTGGCTGTGCGGCCTCCGCACCGCCCGGAGCGGGGCGGCGTGCGCCTCGTTCCATTGGACTCTTTCGGCGGGCGCGATTTTGGGGTCGCGCCCGGCGTGAAACTGCCCGCAATAGATTGCGGTGCTGTGAACGGAGGCGTCTTGCGGGCAAAGCGCGACGGCCTGTTGCAGCCGCTGGCTGGCGTCGTCGAATTCGCCCATCTGGGTGAGCGCGAGCCCGAGGTTTCCGTGCGCCGAGGCGAGTCCCGGCGCCGCATCCAACGCAGCCTGGTAACAGGCGGCGGCGGCTTCGATTTGGTGGGTATCGGCCAGGGCAACACCGAGATTGAGGTGTACTTCCGGATCGTGCGGCGTGATCACGAGCGTCGCGCGAAACGCGGCGATGGCCTCGGCGAGGCGTCCGAGGCGGTGAAAAAGGCAACCGAGATTGTACATCGCTCCCGCGTGCCCTGGCTGCCAGCGCAGGGCCATCCGGAAAGCCGACTCGGCCGCTTTTTCGTCACCGATCTCCAGCAGCACCACGCCAAGATTGCTGTGATTCGACGCGTCCTCCGGCCGAAGACGGAGCGCGCTGCGGTAGGCGTCGATCGCCTCGGAAGTCCGGCCGAGTTCCTTGAGCGCGTTGCCGAGATTTCCATGGGCGGCGGCAAAATCCGGACGCAACCGCAGAGCCTCGTGGCAGGCGGCCGCGGCCTCCGCGGGCTGTCCGGCGAGGCGGAGGGCATCGCCGAGATTCGCGTGAGCTTCGGCAAAATCGCACCTCAGCAAAAGGGCCTGCTGAAATGCCGAAATCGCCGCCGGAATCCGGCCAAGCGCGACCAGCACGGTCCCAAGATTGTTCTGCAAATCCGCGGAAGGTGCGGAACGGACGAGAGCCCGATGCAGAAGGTCCAAGGCGCTTTGGTTCTGCCCAACCTTCTGCGCCACGATCGCGAGTAAATGCAACGCGTCGGGTTGCTCCGGGTCTGCCGCGAGCACTTGCTGGCAAAGTGCCTCGCCGTCTGCGAACCGCCCTTCCTGGAGATGCTGGAGCGCGAGTTGCAGCGCTTGCGGGATGGTCATCGTGGAGGCGATCAGGCGGCGGGGCTCGCACACCAGTCCCGCCAGATTCTCCGATAGGCCACTTCGACGTTGCGCGCAAAGCGCGGGGCATCCATGAGCGGCGATGCCCGCAGGCGTTCCCGCATCCCGGAGCGCAGTTCGGCGAGACGCGGGAGATCAGCCGCGAGCGCTACGGCGATTTCCACATACTCGTCTTCCGAGTGGGCCACGAGTTCCGCAAGGCCCGCCGTCTTCAGCAGACTGGCTCCGGCGCGCGCGATGGGACTCGCGCCCGCCAAGGTCACCACCGGCGTGCCCATCCAGAGCGCGTGGCAGGTGGCCGTCAGTCCATTGGAGGGGAAGCTGTCGAGGCAGACATCGATCCCGGCGAAGCACGTCAGGTATTCGACCCAGGGACGGTGATCCACGAATTCCACGCGGCTCGTATTTGCTCCGAAGAAGCTCAGCACTCGTTCCCGCCCGCGGCCCGGGGGATGAAGGATGAGCCAGCGTGCTTCCGGCATCTTTTGCGCGAGCCGCGCCCAGCAGCGGAGCACGTGATCGTTGAGGCGCGAGGTCTTGCTGAACGAGCCGAAGGTCACGTGCCCGGTGCGGAGTGCGGGTAGATCGCTGACTTCGGGAAAAGGGCCGATCGGCTCGTAGCAGCACCACGCGTCGGGTAAGTGCAGCGGTCGTTCCGAACTGCCCGCGATCGTTTCTCCGGGCGGCTCCATCGTCGCGTCCGTCAGTCGGTAGTCGATCGTTTCCAATCCAGTCGTGCCGGGGTAGGCGAGCCAGGAGACCTGCACGGGCGCAGGTTTGCGGGCAAAGGTGGGGAGGCGATTCTCCGCCGAGTGCATCGAGAGATCGACGAGGATGTCGATGCCGTCGGCGCGGATTTTTTCCGCCAGCGCTTCGTGCGAAAGGGCCACCACATCGTGCCACTCGTCCACCGCGCTCCGCAGCCGCGCGGTCACCTCATCGGGCCGGACGACGCTGGCGTAGCCGTGTGTCTCCACCTGCGTGCGATCATGCGCGGCGAAAAGTCCCGCGAGGAAAAACGCCACGGGATGTTCGCGGAAATCCGGCGACACGTAGCCCACTCGCAAGCGCCGGTCGGGGTCGCGGCTGTTTGTGTGGCGAAGGATCGATGCTGCCAGTGGCCGGGCGTGGCGCTCATTCCAACGGACCTTCTCCGCAGCCAGGACGCCTGGTGCGAGATCCGGCGCGAATTGCTGGATGTAGATCAGGTTGCTGTGCAGCGAGGCGTCGTCCGGCAGCAACTCCATCGCCCGCCGATAGCTCACCGAGGCTTCCTCGAATCTCCCGAGGTAGCCGAGCGCGCACCCGAGATTGTTGTGCGCCGAGACGAGGTCGGGGTTCCATTGCAGCGCGAGTCGGAAGGCCTCGACGGCGGCTTCGTTTTCAAACCGGTCGCTCAAAACCGCGCCGAGATTATTTTGCGCGTCCCAGTATCCCGGCTGGAGCTGGAGCGCGGTGCGATACGACGCGATGGCCGCAGCGAATTGCCGGAGTCCGCGCAGTGCGTTGCCGAGGTTGTTGTGCGCGGGGGCGAAATCCGGATTCAGACTGAGCGCCGTGCGGCACGCGGCGACGGCTGATTCCGGCTGGCCGCAGAGGCAGAGCGCGTTACCGAGATTGCTGTGTACTTCAGCGTCAAACGGCTTCAGGCGCAGCGCGGCGCGGAAGGCTTCGACGGCTTCCGAAAACCGCCCGAGCGCGACGAGCGCGCAGCCGAGATTGTTCTGCGCATCGATCAGGTTCGGATTGCAGGCGGCGGCTTTTTGAAAGTGACGCAGCGCGCTCTGCATGTCGCCGGCCTGATATTCGGCGACGCCCAGGAGTTGTAGCGTGTCCGCCTGGTCTGGCACGGCTCCCAGGATGCGCTGGCAGAGCGCCGCCGCCTCGTCGAGGCGCCCGGCCTGCACGTGCACGAGCGCGAGATCGAAGGCTTGCTGGAGGGTGAGATCGGCCACGTTACCTCTCCGCTTTGTCGCACCACTCCCGCCACGCGGTCCGATAGATTTCTTCAATGGAACGGGCGAAGTGCGCCGCATCCATGAGCACCGATTTCTCCATCCGTGCGCGCAGGGTTTGCCGGAGCGCGGCCAGTCGCGGCAGATCCGCCGCCCACTCCGCGGCGCTGCGCACGAAGTCCACCGGGGACTGCGCGACGAGTGCTTCGAGGCCGAGATGCGTGAGCTGGCTGAGACCCGCGCGCGACACGGGCGTCGCCCCGCAGAGGCTCACGATCGGCACGCCCATCCACAGCGCTTCGAGGCTCGTCGTGTGTCCAGTGTAGGGGAAAGTGTCGAGCATCAGATCCACGCGATGATGCAGCCGCAGGAAGTCGCTGCGCCGGCAAGGCTCCACGAAATCCACGGCGGCGCCGAGCATCGAGGAGACGCGCTCGCGGTGACTTCCCGGCGGGCAGAGCAGGAGCAGCCGCGATTCTTTCACCGTCCCGAGTACCTGCGCCCACAACTCGAGAACGGCGTCGTTCACTTTGCAGAAGTTATTCAGACACCCAAAGGTCACGTGCGACGCGGTGAGCGCGGGCAGTGGGTTCACCGCGAGCTTTTCGCCACACGGATCGTAGCACCAGAAGCTATCGATCAGCCGTGCCGTCTGCGGACCGCTGCTCCCATTAGGCGATTCGAGCCGCGCATCGCTGATGTGGTGGTTGATGGCTGCGATTCCGGAGCCTCCCGGATAGCCGGCGAAACTGAATTGAACAGGCGCGGGCTGGCGCGCGAACGTGGTCAGGCGGTTGTCTGCGGTGTGCAGGGCGAGATCGACGAGGATGTCCACTTCGTCGGCGCGGATGCAGGCGCTCAACTCTTCATCCGACATCGCCGTCGTGTCGCGCCAGCGATCGGCGAGACTTTGGCAGCGCCCGGTCAGCGCGTCCGGCTTGGCGACGCCCGAGTAGCAGATCACCTCGAAACGCTCGCGATCGTGGTGCGTGAGCAAAGGCAGTACATTGCGTCCCACGGAATGCTCCCAAAGATCCGGCGACACGTAGCCCACTCGCAGTCGCCGATCCGCGGTGCGCGGATTGCGGTGCGGGAGGATCGTCTTCCGAAGGGGCTTCGCATGACGGGCATCCCAGTCGGCTTCGGCTTCGGCGATCGTGCGCGCATCGCTCTGCGGAGCGTACCGCAGATAGAGTACGAGGATGCTGCGGAGCGCGGCGTCCTCGGGTTCGAGGGCCACGGCTTGGCGGTAGCAGGCGATGGCGGCGGCGATCTGGCCCTGATCTTTCAAGGCATTGCCTAGATTGGTCAGGGCGCTGGTGTGCTTCGCGTCCCAGCGGAGAGCTTCCCGAAAGGCGGCCGCGGCGGCATCGAGGTGACCCAGGAGTTTCAGCGCATTGCCGAGATTAAAGTGGGCATCGGGAAAGTCGGGCCGGCCCTGGATTGCGGCCTGGTAGCACGTCGCGGCTTCCTCGGTCCGGTCCTGTTTGGCCAGCATGTTGCCGAGATTGTAGTGAGCTTCCGCGTAGTCCGGGCGGGCGCGGATTGCGCCGGAATAGGCGGCGATCGCTTCGTCGAGGCGGCCCAGGGCAGTGTGGATGTTTCCGGTATTGTAGAGTGCTTCGGCATAGCCGAGCCGGTGCGCGAGCGCTGCGGCGAAGGCCTCCAGCGCGGCATTGTCCGCACCGAGCGCGAGGAGTGAGTTACCGAGATTGTAGTGCGCTTCCGGGAGATCGGGGGCGAGGCGGATGGCTTCGCGATAGGCGGCGATCGCGGCGGCATGGGCTCCGGTGGCCGCGAGCGCCGCGCCGAGATTTGCGTGGAAACTGGGCACCTCCGGAGCCAGCGCGATGGCGCGCCGGATGAAATGGATCGCCTCTTCATGTCGCCCCGCCTGGTGCGTCAGGACTCCGAGAAAATGGGGCGCATCGGCGACCTCCGGGCACTCCTCGATGATCCGGCGGTAGATCTCCTCCGCCTCGCCCAAGCGTCCGGCCTGATGATGCTGGAGCGCAATCTCCAGAGCCTCGTGAACCGTCATGGGGCTCGCGCAGCTTACATCTCCCGAGCCCACGCCGGACGCTGCTCCAGATGGTAGAGCATCTCGCCAGCCTTCGGCACGTAGAGGATGCCCTCCTCTTCGCGATCCGCGTAATCGGCAGGATGGATCGTCGCCGGGTCGCGGTAGCCGAGATTGATCTCCCGGCAGATCGCCTCCGGGATGCCCGTCGCGAGAGTCACCTGCACGCGACATTTCTCCACGCCGTCGGCAAAGGTCCCGATGCCGCGCACATGGGTGCTGTGGGCAAGGGTGCCCCAGGGCAGGTCTTTGAATTGGTCCCATTGCTTGCGGAAATACTCCACGCAGTGGTAACCGACCTGCCGGATGTGTTCGCCGTGGGTGACGCTGATCTCGTGGATGTGCGGCGCGTAGATGATGAGTTCGCCACCATCGGCGACGACGGGCTCGAGTTTGTACATGCACTTTCCGCCCACCCAGAGTTCGTCATACATCTTCGGCGCGCAGCTCAGCACGGTGTGAAAGGGGCGCGGCTTGTAAGTGATGTGCAGGCGCTTGGAAAGTTCGCTCGCCTGATCCCACGCGCCTTCCGGCGAACCGACGAAGAGCCCGGCAAGCTGCGCGTGATCGACCACCATGCAGAGACAGAGCTTCGGCACTTTGACCATGGCGCCGATGTGGTCAACGACCTTGCGCACTGGCGTCCACTTGTTGCCGATGATCATCGGATTTGTGACGACCGCGCCGAGCCAGTGGAAAAAATTCAGCACCTCGGGGCCGCTCACGCCGGGGAAGAGATATTTGTTTCCGCCCGAGAAGCCCACGACCTCATGCGGGAAGACGGGGCCGATGATGATGATCTGGTCGTAGTCGAAAAGCCGCGCGTTCACGTTCACCGGCACTTCCATTTCAAAAAGGCCGCCGGTCAGGGCGCGGGTCTCGGCGGTGGAAAGGTGACCGATTTTGCGCAGGGCAGCGGGATTGTCCCACTCGTGATTGAAGAAGCGGACGCTGCCGAATTTTGCACGGCGCTCAGCGAGCGAGATCTCGAGCCGCTCGCAGATCGCCTCCTCGCTCATCGGCTGATGGGTGCCGAGGGCGATCATCACGTCGAAGGCTTTTGTCGCCGCGCCGATGCGATCGAAGAGGCCCGCGAAGACCATGCCGAGCGGGCACGTCCGCGTGGCGTCTGGAACGATGACGAGCACTTTGCGATCGCGGTAGTCCTTGGGCGGACAAGCCTCGGCGATCAGCGTGCGGACTTGCTCGGAGGTAAGGTATTCGCCGGCGGTAGCGGTGTGGGAGAGCGTGCTCATGGAATCGGGAGAGGGAAGATGTCGCCTGGAATCTTCGCACCAATCCGGAGCATTGTGCGAGTGCTTCGTGCTTCCGTCGCCGACTACTTCTTCGGCTTGGCGGTCGCTCGGAGATCTTTCATGCAGTCAGGATCGGCGGGCACTGGCTGGCCGGTCTGCTCCACGGGCGAGGTGTAAAGATAGCGCCAGACGGCTTCGTGCAGGAGCTGACCCGAGGCGTCTTTCGCGGACGCACTTCCGGGAGTCACGGAGCTGTGCGCGCGTTTGGCATCGCCTTTCACATCGGCGTCGGTGATCAGCCGACGCGAGTTTCCGTAGGGAGGTGAGGAGCGATCGACATTCACGATGGGGCCGAACTGATGGAGTCCGAGCAATTCCCACGAGCGGCAGTAGTGATTGCCGCTCCAGCCGGTATCGAGCACATGGCTGAAGCCGAAGAAGCGATTTGCGGGAGTGGCCGAGGGCAAACCTTGCCAGGTTTCATATTGATCGCGCGGGCCGCAGAGCATGACGACGCGATCGACCTTCTGGTGTTTGGCGAAGCGCGCGGCGGTGGTGGAGCCGTGCGAGCTGCCGGAGATGACGACGCGATCCCAGCGCAGGCCCTGGCCATCGGCGGTTAGAAAGTAATCCCAGCGGCCTTGCGGGTTCTCCTTCGCGAGCCACTTCACAAACACCAGCGCGCGCTCCATCATGCCGTCGGGTTTTGGAATCTCGACGACGTTGCTGAAGTCTTCTCCCGTGGCGGCTTCGAGCCGGATCTTGCCGAGGAACTTGTCGTCCGCCGGCGGCGGCTCCTGGCCGAACTTGCCGAACCAGCCATTGGCGTAGTGGACGCGAATGGCATGCAACCCGTAACTATTCACGCGCTCGAACAAGCCGGCGTTGTGGCCCATGAGCCAGATCACCAATTTACCCTGTGGAGCGACCCGCGTATCCACCGAAGCATTCTCCACGTCGGCCGGCTTGCCGCCTTTTTCAAAAACGAAGTCGATCTCCGGATGGGCGCGAGCGCGCGCATCTATCTGACTGGCGCGGGCGGTGAGTTCGTAGCGCTGAGGGCTCGCGTCTTTGAAGGTGAGCGGCGCGTCTGCCGCGCGGAGGGTGATGGCAGAAAGCGCAACGAGCGGCGCGAGGCCGTGGCGGACTTTCATCCCTATTTTGCGGATGCGGCTTTCAGTTTCTCGATGAGGTATTCCTGCACCTGGGGATGCTTCACCTCGGGCGCTCCGGGATAGACGAGTTCGCAAGGAACGCCCGAGGTCTTAAGATGCTCCTGAAGTTTGACTCCGAAGTTTGCGGTGTGCGTCGGGTCTTTCTGATCCTGGCCGAGCGCGGGCGCCGCGGAGTAGATCATGTAGATCGGTGGATCATCGCTGCTCACGTGTTCATAAGGGGAGTACTCCTTGATCCACGGGAGGATCTGCTCGCGGCCCGCGAGGAACTGCGCGAACTGCGTGTCGCGCGTCTTGGTGTCCGAAGGGTCTGGCATGAAGCCAAAGGCATGTCCGCCATAGCGGCTGTTTGGCGTCCATTCTTTCATTTGCTGCGGATCGAGCGTCGTCTGCGCGCCGATCACGGCGGCGCACCAGAGCCGGGTGGATTCGTGCGCGATCGGATCGGCGCTCTTCGGGTCGGCCATGTCGTTGTGAAAGGCGAGCCAAAGACTCGAACACGCGCCAGCGGAACCCCCCGACGCGCCGATGCGTGCCTTGTCGATATTCCACTCGCTGGCTTTGCTCCGGACAAATTGCAGCGCCCGCGCGGCATCGTTGAGCGGCCACTGCACCGGCGGCTTGACGCCTGCGGCATGGGCCTGGGTGTTGTAGCGGTAGTTGATCGAGACGACGGAGATACCGGCCTGCAAATACTGGTCGAGGCTGGCCACGCGCGCTTTGTCACCTCCCACCCAGCCGCCGCCATGGATGAAGAAAAGGAGCGGTGTCGGCTTGGCAGACTCAGCTTTGTAGAAGTCGAGCACCTGGCGCTCGTGCGCCCCGTAGGGCACGTTTGCCATTGTGGGTTTGGTCTGTGGTGGCGCGGGTTTCTTGACGGGAGTTGCCGCCGGCGCCGCGGGCGGAGGGGCAGGGGCGTCGGCGGCGTGTGCCGAGAGACAAACGAAGCTGAGCGCAGTGAGTAGGTGGGGGAGTCGTTTCATGAAGGATGGGGCTGATGGAAACCGCTCGCGGCAAGCGCGAACGGCGGAGCGTCAACCCCTCACCCCGCCGCTCCGTATAAACTTTCCGCGATCCCGTGAACTTCGTCGCCGACGGCTTTCCCGGATGGTCGCAGTCAGGCGAGTCCCAGCAGCTCGCGCTGCCACGTCATCATCCGGGCGACGGTCTCGTCGCGATTAGCGGCGAGATTCTCGAGCGTATTTTTTGGGGCGATGAGCGAAGGATCGAGGTTCAACTTCAAGGCGATGGCGTCGCGCTTGGATTTGTACTCGCGGCAAACGGCCTCCTCCTCGCGAGTTGCGCGCGGGCGGGGATTGCGGACAAATTGCGGCCACTCGTGCTCGGGCAGGGCCAGCGCGCGTTCGGCCGCTTCGAAAAAGCGGACGCGCCGGGTGCCCTTCAGATGATCGATGCCCACCTCCTGCCCACGCTCGAAGCGCGCGGCGGCTTCAAGCAGCTTTTCATTGTGCAAAATGTGAAAGCTCGGGCGGTCCGAGGCTTGGGCTTCGGCGTCCCGCCACTGCCAGAGCGCGCGCAGAATGGCCGCGCCGCGCCCACGAAAATCTTTACTACCGGTGATCCGCCAGGACTGTTCGGGGTCGCGATCCTTCGTGATCGTGGAGGCCACGATCGCCCGCTCACATGATTGTTGGAACCACGGGAGGCGATCGAGTTTCACCAACTCCGCTTCAAGAAACGCAGCAATCTCGAGGAGGTGGTGCGTGTCCATGATCGCGTAATCGATCATCTGCGGCGAAAGCGGGCGGCGCGCCCAGTTCGCTTTCTGCGAGGCTTTGGTGACTTCGAGGTTGAAGTAACGCTTGAGCAGCGCCGCCAGGCTGAACTCGGTGATGCCGCAAAGCCGCGCGGCGATCATGGTATCGAAGACACTCGAAGGACCCGCGAAGCCCACCCGGCGAAGCAAGCGCAGATCGTAGTCCGCACCCTGGATGACGAGCTCTTTTCCCGCGAGCGCGGCGAAGAGGGGATCGAGAGAAAAGCCCGCCAGTGGGTCGATCAGGAGATCATGTCCGGGGACGCTGATCTGGATGAGGCAGAGCTTTTCAAAGTAGCAGTGCAGGCTGTCGGCCTCGGTATCGATGGCGATGCGCGGGTGCGACTCCAGCGCTGGGAGAACGGCCGCGAGAGCCGGGGCGGATTCGAGGAGAGGTTGCATCAACCCCGGAGCCCCGTGAGCAGCAGTTCGGTGTTCGACTTGGTGGCCTTGAGGGCGTGGATCAGGACTTCCGTGGCCTCCAGCGCTGGCAACGCGGCGAGTTGGCGACGGATCACTGAGACTTTCTCAAATTCCTGCGGATGATAGAGCAGGTCATCGCGGCGGGTGCCCGATTTCAGGAAATTGATCGCCGGGAAGACCCGCTTGTCGCTCAGCGCGCGGTCGAGCTGGACCTCCATATTTCCGCTGCCCTTGTATTCCTCGAAAATGAGGTCGTCCATGCGGCTATTCGTCTCGATGAGCGCGGTGGCCAGGATGGTCAGGCTGCCGCCTTCTTCCGTGTTGCGCGCGGCACCGAAGAACTTCTTCGGTTTGACGAGCGCCTTGGAATCGACGCCGCCCGACATGGTGCGCCCGCGATTGCCCTGGAGGTTATTGTAGCCGCGGGAGAGTCGCGTGATCGAGTCGAGCAGGATGACCACGTGCCGGTGGATCTCCACGAGACGTTTGGCGCGCTCGCCGACGAGTTCGGCGACGGCGGTGTGGCGTTGCGGACCTTCGTCAAAGGTGGAGCTGTAAATCTCGCAGTTCACGGAACGCTTAAAGTCGGTGACCTCCTCCGGGCGCTCATCGACGAGCAGCAGGATGAGATGCGTTTCCGGCGAACTCTGCAAGATGGCTTGAGCGATGTCCTTGAGGAGGATCGTCTTGCCGGTGCGCGGTGGCGCGACGATGAGCCCGCGCTGCCCGCGACCGAGCGGGGCGATCAGGTCGATCGCCCGTCCGCTGATCGAGTAGCTCTTCGGATTTTCGAGGACGATGCGCTCACGAGGATGCGTGGCCGTGAGCAACTCAAACTCCTTGGTCTCCTTCCATTCCGCGACGGGGATGCCTTCGATGGAGACGACTTCCTCGATCGCCATGAATTTTTCGCGGTCGCGCGGCGGACGAATGCGCGCGCTGAGGCGATTGCCCGCGCGCAACCCAAACTGCCGTTCGACCTGCACGGGCACAAAGATGTCCTGCGGAAGTGAGCGGAAGCTGTAGCGCGGCCAGCGCAGGAAACCGCCACCTTGCGGACTGGGCTCGAGAATTCCATCCGCGAAAAGCTCCGTGCCGAGAGCGGCATATGCCCGGAGAAGATCGAAAACAATATGGTGCCGCGTCTTGTCGGCGTTTGGCCGGAGTTGGACGGTGGCGGCGCGGGCGAGCAGTTCGTTGAGCGGAGCGGCATTGAGTTCATCCACCCAGAGCTGCTTCGGGGTCTCGTAAGTTTGCGGGGTGGAGTCGTCGTCGAGGTCGTCGGCAGTGGCGATATTCGCGGCGCGTTTTTCAGTTTCTTCCATAAAATTTGCGGAGCCATCCAGCGAGCAACGCGGCCTGGTTTTCGAGGCAGGCGTCGGTGGAATCGTTCCAGATGAGGTGATCGGCTTTCGTGATTTTGAGATTGAGATCGAGCTGGGCGGAGATCATGCGATCGGCCATGCCAGCGTCGAGGCCCCGAAGGTCTTGGAGCCGGCGGCGCTGCGTGCTTGGTGAGCAGGCGACGACGATGGTCCGGTCAAAGTTTGCTTCAACGCCCGTTTCATAGAGAAGCGGAATATCAATGCAAAGCCAACCGCCGGTGCGGACTGTCTGCTCCGCGAGCGCGAGCCATCGGGAACGGATGACTGGATGGAGTATGTCTTCGAGTCGCTTGCGTTGCAACTCATCGGAGAAAACAATTTCACGGAGCCGAGCCCGGTCGGGTTTCCCTCCCGCATCCAAGACGCCGGCACCGAAGGCCTCGCGAATGGCGTCATGCGTCGCTTCATCGTCGGCCAGCAACTCATGCGCAGCCCGATCCGCGTCGAACACCTGAGCCGGGATCTGACCGATCAGTGCCCGAACGAAGGTCGATTTGCCCGTCGCAATCCCACCAGTGACGCCGAGAACAGGCACGGCAAGGGTGTCTCAGCGAGAGAGACCGATCGAACACCACCAAACGACTGCCCCAAATTTTTCCAATTCGGGTTCTCCATCGGGAGCGTCGTTCAGCATCGGCGCGTCCTTACTTTGGCATCAAAGGAAGTTCGTTATTCGGGAGCGTCACTTCAGGAGCGGGCAGTGTCTCAACGACTTCTTCGGTCTCCTCTTCGAGCCGCACTGGATCGCCAGCAGGGTTCATGAGGCGGGCGGAAACGAAGATTACGAGATTGCGCTTCAGATGCTGGTCAACATTGGAGCGGAAGAGACGGCCCAAGAGGGGGATGTCGCCAAGGAACGGAACCTTATCCTCCACCTTCTGGATATCTTCGCGCATCAAACCGCCGAGCACGACCGTCTGGCCGTCGAAAATGCTCACGCTCGTGGTGACTTTGCGGGTGCTGAAGATCGGCTGATTGATGACGTTCGGCGTGATGATATTGGTTGCCGTCACCCCCGTGATGGGATTGGTGGAGGAGGTTTGAATCGGGCTGCCGTAGTTGATGAAGCCCTCAAATTCTACGACCTGCGGGACGAGGTTCAGGTCGATGGTGTAGCCATCCGGTCCGATGACCGGTTCGACTTCGAGGGTCACGCCGGTATTGCGCGTCTCAAAGGCGGTCGGGGTCGTCGGGGTGACGGGGAACGAACTGGGTGCCTGAACGATGGTCACGCCGAGACCACCGCCACCGCCTTGATTGCCCTGATTGCCGAAGTTCTGCGGGATCTGCGGTGGGTCGAACTCGGTCGGATAACGGAATTCCCGAATGATTTCGATGACGGCGCGCTGACCGCTCTTGGTGGTGACGCGCGGTGCGGAGAGAAGGTCGATGCCCTTTTTCTGGTTGAGCGCACGGATGACGACTTGGAAGTTCGGATCGGTAAAGACGCCCGCGATGCCGAAGATCCCGGGTGCAAGGGACGAGGCACCGGCTGTTCCGAAGAGGAGTGCGTCGATGGCATTGGAGCTGATGGCCACTTGGCCGCTCCGATTTCCGCCCGTCACCGGGTTCGTGCCAATCGCGCCGCCAGGACCCGTAATTGGGAAATCCGCTCCATTGACGGAGGGCGAGGTTCCGGGTGTTCCACCGGCGCCAAAGACGCCGCCTTTTCCGATATTAAAACCACCGAGCAGCCAGTCGAAACTCAGTTCCTTGAGGTTGTTTTGGGTGACTTCGACAAACTTCGCTTCGATGTCGATTTGAACAGGGCCGGTGGTGCCTTGGCTTTCGATGATTCCGTCGATGAAATCCAACTGCTCCTGGGTATTGCGGACGATGAGTTTGCTGCTGCTCGGGATGTAGATCGCCGAAGCACCCGGGCCAAACGCAACCCCGTTGGTGATGAGCCAGTCTTTCGCCCCCTCGCGGTTGCCAATGCCTGAACCCCCTTTAGTGGCATCTGCCGGAGCCGCGGCGGGTGCTTCGAGGCCGGGGCCACCGCCCGCACCAGCGGTGCGACTGATCAAGTCAGGACGAACCTTCCACTCCCTCGTGTAAACCGTGTCGGTATTGACCCCCTGGGGAACGATTGAGACGGCGTGCGGTTCGACTTTGAACTTCAGATTTGCCAGGCCAGTAACGTAATTGAGCGCGGCGAGGAGGGGGATATTTGTGAGCTGGAGCGTGATGCGACTGTCGCCGGAATTGACCGAAGGCATCGGAGCCACGGCCAGCGGCGTTGCCGGCGCAGTGCCTGGGAGCGGCTCCAAACCGGGAATGGACGGAATTGCCGAGGCGGCAGGGTCCGGCAATGGAATGCTCCCTCCTCCGCCACCTTCGAGCTTCAGTACGAAATTAACGCCGCGGTTGGCTTCGTTTTCCTCCGTAGTGTCGAGATCCTTGCTCTTCTTTTTCAGGAGATCGACCACCTCGCGGATCGTTGCCTCCTTGAGGTCCAAGGTGGGAAGAATAATCCGCTCGAGCTTCTTCTGAATGCGGGCGATGTCGCCGCCGCTTTGCTGACCTTGGTCGATGACGACCGAACCGGGTTGGAGATTGAATTTCCGAATCGGGCGAACCCACGCGCGATCGACTTCGCGCATCGCCCGGGCGCGGGTCTCATTGTATCCCGCGAGATGCGCGTCGGACATCGCCTTGTCGATCTTCTCCTTCATCTGCTGCGCCGCGATGTTGTAAGGATCGGCGTTCAGAATCTGTTCGCAACGCTTGAAGGCGAGGTCGAACCGTCCGGATTGGTAAAAGCCCTCGGCATCCACAAACCACTGCTTCACCTGCTCGACGGTGCCGACGAACTTCGGGGTGAGAGTCTTGTTGTAGTAATCCGGCATTTCCAACCGGGAGAGGATGACCACGGCCTGCTTGTTTTTTGGATCGTAGTTGTCGAGGAGGTCGCGAAGGAGGTTCGTGGCATCCGCATAGCGACCTTCGGTGATCCGCTGTTCAGCCAGCTTCGCGGAAGCATCCCCAAATCTGACGAGCGCAGACTGATAAGATTTCGCGGTGTTGTCCGAGTTCGGAATCAAGCGAACAGCCTGACGGTAGAGTTCGACGGCTTTGGCGTAGTCCCGGTCCTTCATCGCCCGGTCGCCGCCAGCGACGGCTTCGGTGCCCCGGGCGTCGTAGTCATACCGGCGACGCAATTCTCGCTGCACCGCGCTCTCCACCTGGGATGCTGACGCAGCACTCGCGATATTGCTCGTGCTCACGAAAAGAGTCGGGGTCACGAGCATTGAAGTGACCAGCAGCGTGGAGATGGAACGGGTGAGTGGGGGTTTGATCATGGCAGACTGGTGGCGAGGCGGTGGCTGGTTGGTGAAAATAAAAAGCAGCGGGCGAAGAAGGGAAACCGGAGGAGTGCGTGCGCGCTTAGCGCTTCGGTCGTGGATCCTTGATGATCGTCAGATTCTCCCCTGACGGAAGCGTTATTACGGCTTCGTTTTCTTTGATGTCAACGAGTTTGTATTTCTTCTCCTTTTCCGGCAAGAGCACAAACTCCTGCAGCTTCTTGACGCGGATCTGGACGGGAGGCTGCGGCCATTGGTAATCGAACTGCGCGAAGGAGTCCGGGGAGTCGTTCACTTGCTCCTTCACGAGCACGATTTCCTCATTCGTCTCGGTATGCACGAGGGTGAGTTCAGAGACATCCTTGTCACCGGCATTCGGGTCGGGAATGACCTTGTACTCAAACTGCTTCAGCTTGAACTTTGTATTCCTGACGGTCTGGCCGATCGAAAGGAACTCGGTTGGCTGCCGGAGATCGACGGTATTGATCTGAAAGCTCATCTTCTCGGGCTTGTCCTTTTTCGGATTGCCGTCGATCGCATTGAAAAGCAGCCGGAAGGGCACCTTGATCCAGGCCACGAGGAAGAGTTTCGAGACGTATGGAGGGTGCGAGTCCTTGTTGTTCGGATCCGTCTGAGGATTCGCGCGCCATTCGTCTTCGTTCAGGAAGCCATCCTTGTCCGGGTCTTCCTTGGTAGCGTTGACGTTGAGGGGGTCGAGCTTGTTATCGAGCAGCCACTGACTCGGAATCGTTTTCCCGGAGAGGGTATCCGGCACACCCGCGACGTCCTTGATTTGCTTCGGTGTCTTGGTGGCCGCGTCGATGACGTAGCGCTTCGGGACGAGGAAAAAAGAATTCTCAAGCGAGGGTTTCCACTGCGCGGGCGCCTCGATGGCTTGCTTGGCGATATCGACGGGCTCGAGCACGAGCGCGGGAACGTCCTTCTTCGGCTGGCCCCTAACCATGGCTGCCGTGAAGTGCTCGTCGAACCCCTTGCTCCGCTGGATCAGGAGAAATGCCACGCCCAGCAGTGCGACGCTGGCCAGAACGAGGAGGAATTGATCGTAGTTCTTTTTGATCCAATCCATAGGTTACTTGGCGGGGGGCTCGGTGAAATCAATCATCTCCAGGCGGAGCGTCAAATCGACGCGTTCTTCGCCGACGATGTACGTGGAGGGTGCCGCGACTGGCACTGGCGGGGCGCTTCCGTCCTCCGCTGGCTCTGCGCCTACTGCCGCGCCTCCTCCTGTTTTGGCGTCAGTGCGCGGTAGTTTTTCCTTTTCGTTTTTAAAGGACACGACGCGAGGGATGAAAAACTGTTCCTTTGAGGACACGATTTGGTTGAGCACGCTGCGGAGCGCGCCGGGTTCCCCGCGGACGGTCAACGAAATCTCGTGCGGCTGCACGAGTGGAACAGTCGGCTTCTCGGCCTTCGCGCCTTTGGCCGCAGGCTTTTCCTCGACGGCGGAGCGCGCTTTTCCGGATTCTTCGGGCAGTGGCTCCCTTTGCAGGTCGCGAATCTCCACGGCTTTCGCATCGATGAAGCGGGTGACGAGCCACTGAATGGCCTTCAGTTGCCTCCCCAGAAGCGCTGCTGCCGCAGGATCAGGCGTCGAAGTCTCGTATTTATCGAAGCCGAGGAAAAACTTGTCGCCCAGCTTCGTGTGCGTGCCGGCCAGCGTCTGGACATCGGTCACCGCGAGCCGAAGTTTATCCTGAAACTGCGCGGGCGTCAGCGGTTCGATCGGCAATTCCGTCGCAGCGAGACTGCGCTGGAGATCAATGATCTTCTGTTGCGCGGTGCCTTTCTGACCTTCCAGTTCCTTCACGTTCGCCGCGCTCGGGTAGGGGGCAAGCTTGTGCAGGCGGGCCCGTTCACTGGCCTTGGCTTCGTAGGCCGCAGTGGCTTCTTCGAGTCGGCCGCTCGCGCCCATGATCAGCCATCCGAGGACCCCGATCCCGATGACGAGAACGGCGAGCAACCCGGTCAGGAACTTGTTTTCTTTGATCCAGTTCATTTCTTCTCGGCCGGGAGGCTTATGGGATTCTTCAGCACGAGCGGGATGGCGTACTCGTAGGCCCACTCGGTTTCATTCTGCACGGACCGCACGAAGCCGTCCTCTTCACTCTTGAGCACTTCGAACTGCTCGGACTTCTCAAGGTTCGTGACGAAGTCGTCCACGACACTGGCCTGGCGGTCGTTGAAAAGATAGAGCCCTTTCAGCATGGCGATGGTCCGGGGTGGGGCCGGTTTTTCCGCTGCGCCGCCTTTTTTCTTCGGGGTCGGCGGTGGGGCCGGTGCCGCTACTTGCGACGCCTCGAAACTCGTCACCCAGACAAAATCCGCGGGCAGGCGGCCGTTGATATCGTCGATGATTTTCAGCCAATACTGACGGTCCGTGGACGCCTGAATGAGCGGCTGCGACTGCTCCACGAGGGCCGCCACTTCCGCGCGCGCGCCCTTTATTTTCTTCTCGTAGCCCTGCAGTTGATTGACCTCCGGAGAAATGCTCTCTGCCACTGCTTCCGTGACCTTCGCCGCATTTTCAAAGTAGAGCCAGAACCCGGCGAAGGCTGCGAGCACTGCGAGCGCGGCGAGCACGAAGAATGGCCGGCGTTTCGCGATCTCCTTCCGCCGCACGACGCTGAGCGGCTGGAGGTTCAGCTCCATCGGGCAGGTGGTCGCGCTGCGGAGCGCCAGCCCGACGAGTTCGCCGAGGGTGTGCGCCTGGTGGCCGATCTGCTCGGAATTGACATTGCCCGAGATGGTCACGTTGCGCATCGGGTTAAAGACCTCGACGGGCAGATTCAGCTTCTCGTGGAAAAACTCGCGGATGTAGGGGAGCGAGGAGCTGCCGCCGCTCAGGAAGACCCGGACGGGTGCGCTCCCGCTTTGTTGCGAGCGGTAGAAGGTGATCGAGCGCGCGATTTCCGCGTGCAGGCGGGTCATCGAATTGCGGATCAGCTTCGAGAGCCGCGCCACATCTGGATCATCAGGCTCGGCATACGCGCCGCCGAGGCTGACAAACCCTTCCGCACGCTTCCGCTTTTCCGCGTCGGCGAAGGTCTCGTTGAATTCCTTGGCGATCTGCGTGGTGATCGTCGTTCCGCCATTCGGGATGGAGCGGCTGAAAACCTTGTTTGGCTCGATGAAGAGCAAATTTGTGGTGCGGGCGCCGATATCGAGGATCAGCGAACAGCCGTCGAGGTCGCTGTAATTGTAGCGGAAGGCGTTGTAAACGGCCATCGGCGCCACGTCCACGATGCCCGTCTGGAGGGTGGAATGCTCGACCGCGTCGTTGATCTCATCGAGCAGGTCGCTCTTCACCGCGACGATGACCGTCTCCACCTGGCTGGCTTCGCCGCTATCCACGAGCTGGTAGGCCCAGACCACCTCATTGATCGGATACGGCACATTCTGCTGCGCCTCAAAAGTCACGATCTGATCCACCTGCTCCTCGCCCACGGACGGGAGCTTCACGAAGCGCGTGAAGACCTGCTGGGCCGAAATCGAGTAGTTGACTGGCTGCCCCTTCAGCTTCATCGCCGCGACCATCTCCTGCACGAGGAGTCGCGCCTGCGCATGCCGGGTGGCGTCCGCCGCCGGATCCGCCATCAATTCCCGAGTCTGATATGAATTGAGGACGAGTCCTCCCTTTTGCCCGGTCTTAAACTCGGCCAGACCCAGCGTCTGACTACCGAGATTAAGACTCAGGATGCGAGTTGGGGCAGCCATGAAAAATCGAATCCGGTCCCCGAGGCTTAGCGGGTCTTTTTGATGGCCTCGTACCGGTCGTAGAAGAGCGGAGCAAACGGCGTCTCGTCCTTATTCAGCACGAGGCCGGGGACCTGCGCCACATTCGGAATCGCCCCCGGCTTCAGAGTCGCCGGCGCATCGAGCTTCACGCCCTGCCGCTCCACGGACACCCAGACGTTCTCGATGCTCCCAGCGGTCAGAGCCTTGCCTCCCGTGAGCTTGAGCAGCGAGCGGGGCGAGACGTACATCACCGAGTAGTGTTCGCGGCCCTTCGGGATATTGATGTGCGTCACCTGGCCAACGAGGAGCTTCTTCTCGACCATGATCGTGTAGGTGAAAGTGAGTTCGTCCACGTCTTCCGGCTTGGTTTCGTATTCGATCTCCACCTCCAGCCAGTCGCCAGGCTTCGAGCGCTTCTGCGGGCCGCTCGTGAGACTAAACTCCGGCGTCTTGACCATCGCGGGCTGGACTTTGCCGAGTTTGACGTCACCCGCCTTCATTGCAGTTTGGGCGTGCGCTCCCAGAGTGAGGGCCAGTCCGGCGACGAGGGTGAGGGAAAATGTTTTCATGGAGGGGATTGCTGGGGATGACACCTAAAAAAGGTCCGCAGTTCTTGCTGATTTATTTTTTCGTTGGGAAGGAAAAAGTGTTTCCTCTGTGCGAAATCAATTCGGGAGGCGGTTCGCGGGGATCGCGAGCGGCAAAAGCAGACTGCGTCACGGCGCACGAATACGCAACCCCATGCACCCCTGCGCGGGCCTCATCCCGCAGATTTTCCGCCCCGCATTTTCACTCCACATTGTACCACTCCCGCCAGCCGCCTGCGCCAGCCGCGTGCTGAAGTGCTCGATCGTCTTCCGGATGTCCTGGTCGAAATCCACCCGCGGCTCGCGCCGGGCAGCTCCTACGGCCCGGTGCGCACTTTGATGAAGAGCTTCGTCGCGCCGGGGAAGGGGCCGAGCTGGATCACGAGATTTCCACCGGTGCCGGGGACGGGGGCGCCGGCGATGGGGGTCCACGTCACGAGGTCGGGGGAGCTTTCAAAGGTGTAGCTGCGGCCCACCACGCTGGGGAAGGTGACGGTCACATTCGGGCTGGTGCGGGTGAATTGGGTCACGCGCAGGTAGCTCGTGATGTCGGTGGGGTTGGTAAGGGCGAGCCATTCGTTCAGGTTCGTCACGCCGTCGCCGTCGAAGTCGAAGGTGCTCGCGTGTTGCGGGGCGGTGGCGGCGTTGGGCAGGGTTTCCCAGATGAAGTTCGCGTAGTTTGTAAAGGTGCCGGCTTCATACGCGCCGATGTCGGGCAGGCCGACCATGGGGAAGCCGCGCTGATCGTTGGTGACGGTGGACGTGGTGGCGGCATTGCGCAACGGACTGCCCGGGAGCAATGCACGAGTCTTCGTCGGACCTCCGTAGTCATCCAAAGGCGCGAGCTGCGGGTCGATGCCGGAGAAGACGGGATTGACGAGGCTCTCCTGCCGGTTCGACCGACCGGAAAAGAGCTCCACGAGGCTCCAGCGGATGTCCACGATGATGCTATTGCTGCTGGTCACATCGGATTGCGGCCACTGCCGATAATTTCCCGCGATGGTGCAGTGGGTGAGCGTGAGCGGACCGCCGTTTCCGATGGCACCGTCGAGATTTCCGGAAAGCGTGCAACGGGTGAGACTGGCCGAGCCATAGGTGCTGATGGCTTCGCCGGTATTGTCGAAGAGCGCGCAGTTGGTCAGCTCCAGCGAGCCCGCGTTGTCGATCGCGCTGCCGTAGTAATACACATAGTTTCCGGACATCGAACAGTCCGTGAGGCGCAACGTTCCGCGATTGTGAATGGCGCCGCCCCACCGGGCGACATTGTCGGTCAGGACGCAACTCGTGAGGGTCACGGTGCCTTCGTTGTAAATCGCGCCGCCCTCGTCGCCGCTATTCATCGTGAAGGTGCATCGGTCGGCCGTCAGCGTGCCCAGGTTCCAGACGGCATAGTTACCGCGGGTGAAGTTGACGCCGCGCACCGTGACCGCTGCACCGCTGGGCACATTGAGGATGGGGTAGTTTTCGCCATCGAGGATTGGCCGGGCGGCGAGATTGCTGGCGTCGATGGTCACGGCGTCCGGGTCGGCGATCGTGAAAAAGGCAAAGGGGATCGTCTGTCCGGACACATCGGGATCGAAAACGATGACATCCGGCCCGGGGTGCGTCGCGGCGTATGCGAGCGCGTTCGGGAGTGAGCCGACGTCGTATGGGGAGGCACTGGTCACCTTGAGGGCGCTGACCAGGGTAATCACCACATCGTTCCCGTCTCCGCCGCGATAACTGATCCGCGCATTGAAAAGCGGCGAGCCTGGCCACGGGACGCTGCCACCTTCCGGGATCAGGATAAAACCGCCCGAGTTGTCGAAACTGCCGACGATCGGGTCCGTGCCGTCGTTCTCGATCAACGTGAATGTTTGTCCTTCGCTGCCGGCATAGGTAGTGCCGTCCAGCAAGAGGCGCGTGTGGGCGAGATCCACCTGGCCATTCACCTTCAGGACCGGAAAGTCGGTGTGCGCCACTGGCCCCGAGATGGGGCAAGCCAGACCGTAGAGTTGAACCGTCCTGCCAGCACCGAGAGTCACATCCACGCCGGGAGTGGCGGCGACAATCCTGTCGCCGAGACTCAGGTCCCCAATGTTGGCGTGCTCGAAGGGAGCACTGATCGTGATCTGCGCCCCCCCCACGAGGAGATCCTCGGTGGTGATGCGGTCCAGCTCCGCGCTGCTGAGCCCGAGGGTGTTCCATACATCAGGTCCTCCCAGGTCGGTGAAACTCACCCGTGGAAGCAGCCACACGGTATTCGCAGCAATCGCCGAGGTGGCATCGATGGACAACGAGTACACGTAGAACTCCGCCTTTCCCAACCCACCCGAGCAAGAGATCAATGCCCCGTCGCTGAGCGAGACACTGAAGCCACCGTGCCACCTGAGGAATGTGTTGAGGTAAACCGAGTCACTCGCGGAAGTAATCGCCGAGCCCGGCCCCGCCACCTCGATGCTGTGATTCCCCGCGGTGCCCGCGCCATTCCACCCATCCACGTAGATCGGTGCCAGATTCGTGGGTCCACCGATCACTCCACCATCGAGCACGGCGACGCCGGAATTCGCGCTGCCCGTTTCGACCCCCCCCCCATAGCCGGTCACAGAAACATAACCGCTGGCCGCGATGCGCGAGCCCGCGCCGACCACGGAGACTCCGCGATTGCCCTGGCCTCCACTTCCCTCTCCGCCACGGCCCTCGACGAAGACCTGCGTTCCCACGATGGCTCCGCCGCTCTTCACCATCACGCCCGTCTGCGAACCCGTGGCCGCGGTTCCCCCGAAGCCGAAGATCGTACCCCGAAAAGAACCGGTATCGATGGTCGCGCCGTCGATCAGGACGCCGACGTAATCTCCGACCGGAAATGGGGAATTTTCATTCGTCTCGATGATCATCTCGCCACTAGCAGTGCCGAGCCACGCCCCAGGCGCGAAGGACACATTGCGCGCGCAGCGGATGGTGACCTTGCCCGTGCCGGAGGTGACCACCCGCGCGCCTGCCGAGACATGCATCGAGTTGGCTCCGGGGATGTAGGTCCTCCGCTGTAGATCGACTTCGAGATGACGATTCGGCGCCAGAGTGACGTTGCCGTTGAAATTCACCGTGTTATCGGCGGTGCCGCCGGTGATGGTCAGGCTCGGCATGGAACTGCGGGAAAAGTCGCCGAAGTCGATCGTCTGACTCCCCGTGCGTTCCCGCAGCAAGACGCTCGTGATTCCGCCGAGCGAAAGGGGGCCGCTGTCGCCGGGGACGGGCGGCGCGCCATCGATGCTGAAGGTGCGGCCAGGTGCTGCGAATCGAATCGTATTAGCCGCGGGTTCGGACGCGGAGAGCGCCGCGGCATCACTGACCAGATGGGTGACGATGATTTGCCCACCCGTCGTCGTGATGTCGTAGTCCGGGATAGGATCCGGCGCCGCGGTGACGACGAAAACAAAACGCCATGCCTGAGACTGGCCAAAGTTACTCGCCACAAAGATATAGGTGCCCGCGTAAAGTGGCAGCGTGTTCGATCCCAGCAAGGCCGCACCCGTCACCTGAATCTGGGCGATCTTTCGTCCGGGCTGAACCACGACTTTGAACGCATCCTTGCTGTCGTAGAACTGCGAATTGACGTAGCCCGAAAAATCATTGTTGCCGACGTCGAGCACGTAGGATGGCCCATCGGCATCGGAGGGGAAGTCGGGCGGCTCGGCGACGTTGAGCGCGCGGGCGTTACTCGAAAAGATGGCGATCAGGCAAACCGAGAAGAAAACGCGCACACTCAGCGATAAGAAATGTGCCTTCGACAAACGCATGGATTCAGAATTTCTGACTTATACTTTCCCTCACCGTCGGTGACGAGCACTTCGTTTCCTCACGGTAGCAAGCCGATGCGCAGGCGGTAAAAGGCTTTGCCCTGGCCGGCGATGCCGGGGTCGCGGAATTCGATGGAGAAGAGGCTGGGGACGTGCGTCACGCCGATCCCGTAGTCATGGATGACGCTGGTGCGCAGGTTCACGTCGCCGATGGTGACCCAGGGGCCGACGCCGGGGAGGCTGCGTTGCAGTTCGTAGAGCAGGTCGGTGGCGGTGGTGCGCACTAGGAAGGTGAAGCGCGCTTCGCTGCCATCGGGCACGCGGACGAAGGTCGTGCCGGTGCTGCCGCCGGGGACGGCGCCGTCGGTGAAGGTGGCGTACTCGAGGACGTTCGGGCGGCCGTCGCCGTCGAAGTCGAAGGTGGGCGCGTGTTGCGGTGCGGTGGCGGCGGCGGGGAGCGTTTCCCAGATGAAGGCGTTGAAGTTCGTGAAGGTCCCGGTTTCATACGCGCCGATGTCGTGTGCAGGCGCGACGATCGGGAAACCGCGCTGGTCGCTCGTCTCGCTGCCGCCGGGGGCGGTGTTGCGGGCGGGGCTACCGGGGCGCAGGGCCACGGTTTGCGTGGGGCCGCCGTAGTCGCCGAGAGGGGCGAGCTGCGGAGTCGCATGGTTCACCAGATTCTGGCCGAGCGCGGTAAAGCCGGGAGTAATGTTGGGCACGCCGGGGGTATTGGCATCGGTATTGCCGCTGATGATGCTGTCCCGTACGGTTACGTTGGTCGGGAGGGTGCTGCGGACGCCGCCGCCGCCGGGACCGCCGGTGTTAGTCACGGCATTCCCGGTGATGGTGCAATGGATGAGCGTAAGTGCGCGGTTATTCGCATTGATGGCTCCACTTTCAAAGCCTCCGATGTTATTCGCGAACGTGCTGGAGATGATGATCAGCGGCTGGGTGCTTTCGTGCTGGATGGCTCCAGTGCCGCCGGCGCTGTTGCCGGAGAAGGTGCAGCGCTCGATGGCGAGCACGCCGGGGCTTTGATTGAAGAGGGCTCCCGCCACGTTTCCGGAAGTATTGCCGCTGAGCGTACACTCCCAGAGGCTCAGCTCCCCCTGGGTGTGGATCGCTCCGCCGTAGTTCGCCGGGGTGCCGCCGCCGCCGCCGTTGCCGCCGGTCATCTTCAGCCGCAGGAAGGTGGCGATCCCGGTGCTCTCGATGCGGAAGAGGCGGTTGGTGCCGGGACCGCCGTCGATGCCGACGCCAGTGGGGAGGTTACTGGCATCGATGGTCACGCCCCCGGCATCGCTGATAACGATCTCACCCGCACTGAGCGTGATGACATCCGCGGCCTCGCCATTGAAGACCGCGGGATCGAAGAGGATCGTGCTCGGGCCACCCTGAGCCAGGGCCGTAGCCACCGCAGCCCGCAGGGAGCCCGCGACGTTATCTGCCGCCGTAGTCACGAGGAGTGGCGGGAACGTCCCATCCACGAACAGTCGATCGAAGAGGATGTTCTCACCCACGATGTTGGTGAAGGCGCGGATGCGGACGGTGAGCGTGTTGGCCGAGGGGAGATTGAAGGTGAACGTCTGCAACGCCGCCGTGAGCAGCGTGCCATTGCCGAGGTTCGTGCCGTCCGCGGGTGTCGTGTCCTGGCGCATGGAGCCTTGGGCGGCCGCGTCGGAGTAAAAGGCGAGCACGTTTTGAAAAGGGCCACCATCCGCGCTGACTTCGACGCGGAGAAAGTCGGGCGTCCCTACGCCATCATAGACTGCACCGCCACCCGCCGCGACCCGCAGCGTGCCCGTGAGATTCAGCATTCCGGCGGCGTTGAGGTTGAAGGTCACGAGTTCCGTGAAGTCGGAATTGTCGTCCACGTTTTCCACACCGAAGGCAAACGTGCCATCGAGCCCGGACACCGCACCGGGAGCCACGCGGGCAAACATCGAAGGCGGCAGCGAGAACCCACCCTCCACCGAGTAACGCGTGCCGCGCCCATCCGTCTCGAAGCTCTCCACAAACGGGATTGCCTGGGTCACGATGTTATCCACCACGTTGATGTCGCGAATCGGGGCGTTGCTGGAGTTCGTGCCGTCGCTCGCGAGGAAAGCCACCCGGCGCACCGAGGTGGATGGGTTGACGAGATTCGTGTTCCGATAAGTAACGCTGCGGAGCACCGCCTGATAAGTCGCCACCGATGCCGTGCGAGTGATGGTAAGCGTCCCGGTGGCGGCGGTATAGACGATGTCGCCTGCGAGAATGGCCCCCGAGGGAGTCGCCGCGAGCACGTCTTCCGACGAAACCAACGCCTGCGAAATCACCACGGACGCCGAGGTAAGATTCGCGCTGTCCGAGTCCGTGACGGTGATTGCCGGGGCGATGGCTGTCGCCGCGCTGCCTTCGCTAAAGACAAGGTTACCCGCCGGCACACCGGCAAGCACCGGCGGATTAGTCGCGGGACTTTCGCCGAAGATGCGGAGGTTATCGAAGACGATCAGTTCGCCGGTGGCGTCGGTCTCCAGCGTGATGCGGATCGCGACGGTGTTGCCCGTCGGGATGGAGTAGATGCCTTCACGCAACGTGGCATCCAGAACCGTGGGGTTCGTCGGGATGGGATTCGCATCGTTGCCGACGTTGTTGCCATCGGCGTCGTAGGAAAGCTGCTGCCCTCCGACGTCCACGAGCGTGGGCGAAAACTGCACGACGCGCTGGAAGGGACCGCCATCGATGCTGGCCTCCACCTTGAGCTTGTTGATGAAGAGCGGGGCGTTACTGAAGTTCTCGTATTCGCCGAGCGTGACGGTTGTGCCATCGCTCCTCCCCGGAGCCGCCATGAGCAGGCGCACCTGGGTATTGATCTTACCGGCGATGTTGACCGCATTGCTCGTGAGCGAGACTTCCTGCGGCCCGACCACCGCCGGAAGCGTGCGCGGCGTATCGCAGTCCTCCGCGGCGAAAATGCTGGCTCCATCCGCGCCGGGCAGGGTGCGGAGTCCGCTGATCTTCGTCCCGTTATTCGGGAGGATGGAGAAGAAGTCCGATTGCGGGTTGAACGCCGTCTCAATGAACTGCGCCACCGAAGTCGTGAACCCGATGGCACCCGGCGTTCCCTCGAAAGATTCGCGCGCGATCTCCGTCGGCGCGGCATGGGCTCCAGCGAGGAAGGCGAGGAGCGCGAAGGAGAAGACGTGCGAGGATTTCATGGATGGGCGCGAGGGGCAGCGCACTGATCCATGCATCCGAGCGACTGCCCCAAGACCGACCCGGAGCGCCAAAGGACGAGGGCAGCGAGTTGCTGGTTTTTGTGGAGAATGCCGACGGCTCCCCGGAAAGGCGAGGCAATTCCCCGGCGTCACACGGCCCTGGACACGGCGGACCGTGTCCCGCCTGCCGCCTACTCCAGCCGCGTGCTGAAGTACTCGATCGTCTTCCGAATCCCTTCGTCGAAATCCACCTTCGGCTCCCAGCCCAGCACCGCCCGCGCCCGCGTGATGTCCGGCTGCCGCACCTTCGGATCATCCACCGGCAGCGGCTTGTATTCGATCTGCGACTTCGTCCCCGTGATCCTTTGAATTTGCTCCGCGAATTCCTTGATCGTCATCTCCCGCGGGTTCCCGATGTTCACCGGCTCGTGAAAGTCCGACTGCGAGAGCTTGTAGATGCCGTCGATGAGATCCGAGCAGTAGCAAAAGGAACGCGTCTGCGAGCCATCGCCAAAGATCGTCAGCGGCTGTCCCGTGAGCGCCTGGCCGATGAAGGCCGGCACCACGCGCCCATCCCGGAGCCGCATCCGCGGACCATACGTATTGAAAATGCGGACGATGTGCGCGTTCACCTTGTGAAAGCGGTAGTAGGCCATCGTCATCGCCTCCGCGAACCGCTTCGCCTCATCGTACACGCCGCGTGGCCCGATCGGGTTCACATTGCCCCAGTAATCTTCCTTCTGCGGATGCACCAGCGGATCGCCATAGCACTCGCTCGTCGAAGCGATCAGGTAGCCCGCGCCTTTGGCCTTCGCCAAGCCCAGCGTATTGTGCGTCCCGAGCGCGCCCACTTTCAAAGTCGGGATCGGATGCTCCAGATAGTCGATTGGCGAAGCCGGCGACGCGAAGTGAAAGACAAAGTCCACGTCATCCGGCAGGAAGATGTAATTGGAAACGTCCGCCTTGATGAAGCGGTAGCGCTCATTCCCCGCGAGATGCTCGATATTGGCGACGTTACCGGTGATGAAATTGTCGAGCCCGATCACCCGATGCCCTTCCAAGAGGAGACGATCCGTGAGATGCGAGCCGAGAAATCCGGCGCCGCCGGTGACCACGGTGATGGGCGAGGAAGACGAGCGTTTGAACATAGGCGGAGGTCTATATGCAGCCCGCGTGCCGCCGCCAAGCCCGGTGTGCAGCTCGCGGAGCCAGCATCGCAGGCCACCGCTCCCGTGGCTGGCGCAGGGGGGCGCCCCGCGAAGGGGGACAACTCCAAACTTCAAACGCAGAGCCCGCCGCGCTCCCCGCCCGCTTCTCTCAGTGTCGCGAGCGCCCTCCGCCGTTTGGCGTTTAACGTTTAAGGTTTGAAGTTTGGCGTTTTCCCCGTTCGACCCCGCCCGCCTTCCCCCGCCCGATCCCCGTCCTGCCCCCGCCGATACTCCCCCGGCGTCTGCCCCCGCGCTTCCTTATACGCCGCCTGCAAGTAGTGACTGTGCGCAAAACCCGTCTGCGCCGCGATCGTCTCGATCGTCAGATCCGTCTCCCGAAGCAGCCGCTCCACCGCCCGGAACCGGACCCGCACGATCTCCTCCTTCGGCGAACGCTGCAGCGCCGCTTTCATCCGCCGATCCAGCGTGCTCCGCGACGCATTCAACCGCCGGCACAGCTCATCCACATTCAGCCCCGTGCTCGCCCCTTCGCGGATCAGACGCGCGGCGCGCGCCACCAGCGGGTCATGGATCACATATTCATCCGAAGAACTCCGCACCACGATCCCCCGCGGCGGCACCAGCACCTCCCGCGGTCGCAGCCGCTTTCCCTGCATCAGCTTGTCCAGCATCGCGGCGGCGGCGTAGCCCACCGCATCGCCATCGAAGCGCACACTCGTCAGCGGCGGCGTCGCAAAGGAGCACAGCGTCTCCTCATTCTCCGCGCCGACGACCGCCACCTCCTCCGGCACCGCCACGCCCAGGCGCTGACACGCCTCCAGCAGCCGCACCCCGAGCTGATCATTCGCCGCAAAGATCCCCACCGGCTTCGGCAGCTCCCCCAGCCACGCCATCAGCCGCGCCTGACTTTTCTCCCAATCCGCCGCCCGGTCCGACCCCGTCTCCGGCAGCAGCGCACAGCGCTCCCCATAGCCCTCCACCGTCGTGGCGAAATTCCGCACCCGCTCCACAAAGAAATGCTCCGTGTGCAGACTGTAAGCCGCAAAATGCCGATAGCCCCGCTCCTGAAAATGCTCCGCCACCATCCGCCCGATGAACCGATTATCCATCCCCACCGCCGGCCGATCCCCGCCAAACTTCGTCGCCCGCAACTCCACCGCCGGCAGCCCCGTCGCCGCGATCAGATCCGACATCTCCTGGGTGAAAGTGCGCGTCAGGATCCCGTCCCCATCCCACCCGCGCAGCCACGCTGGCGGCGAAGACTCCAGCGCCCGCAGTTCCAGGAAAGTGGACCACGCCCCATGCTCCGCGAGATACCGCCGCACCCCGCCGAGCAATTCCCGGGTATAAGTGCGCGTCGTCTCGATGAGCAGCGCCACGCGGGGGATGCGACGTCGGGTGGGCATAAAATCAGAGAGCAGAGCGCATGACGAGAAACCTGAGGAGGTTCCACCATATCCACCGATTTCCCCACCGGCAAAGCGAGCAGATATCCCGCGCTACTTCTCCACGCCGCACTCGAAGACAAACCACGCGGGCTTGAGATCGGCGAGGGGCGTGCGGAGTTTCTCCAGCTCCTCCGCCGGGCCGTGGAGTTCCAGGCGGGTGAGATCGGCGATTTTCAGCATCGCGCCGAGTTGCGCTTCCACATTCGCGAGATGCGCCAGCACCGCCTCGGCATTCGCATAGGCCTCGCGGCAAAAGACCACGTCACCGTCGATCGTGAACTCGTAGTAGTGACACGCGGCCTCCGTTTTCGTCCGGGCCACAAACTCCGGGAGCAGCGCCTTCGCGGCCGCGAGCTGGCCAGGGTGGACTTTGAAATACGGGTGCAGGCTGACGGCGGGTGAGTGCATGGGTGGGAATTTGGGATGGCAGAAGGCCAAAGTGGTAGCCGCTGCGATGCGGTGGAGGCCAGCTTTGAAGTGCGCAGTTTCCGCGGTCGGGCGCGCCGCTCGGGGACAATCCGCTTGCCACGCTCACGCGCCGCCCTACGATCCGCGTTCCAGTTCTTTGCGAGTTATTTAGTCTGCGGATCAATGGAAGGAATTCCGTGAAAATCGGAAGCAGTTGCGCTGCTGTAACTGGAGACGAGTCCCCATTTTGCCAATCTCCGACAAGCTCGGAGGTGAAGGCGGAGACAAGGTTGGCGGGCCCCAGGCCTGCCTGAATCCAGGAGCCAGAATACTTCTCCGATCCGCGCTCATTCGTGGCCCCACGCTTGTGGGTGTCCTCGACAAAACTTCTTCGCAAGAAAGAAGAATGAGGGATCAGTCCCGCTCGCCGGAGCGGCTCGCGTGCTTTCGTGCGCGCTGCCTTCCGCGTGTCCTGATCTCTCTCCACCCATAGAAAGAGATCCGTTCATGAAAATCATTACCGTGCTGCTTCCCGCAGCTCTCCTCGTCGCGCTCACCACTCGAGTCGCGGCGGCCACCATCACCTTCGAGGCACCCGCGCTCGGCCTCGCCACGCACGACGAGGATTGGTCGCCCGTCGGCGGCTTCACCAGCGGCGGCGCATTCTTTAATAACACCTACGAATCCACCTTCGGCTCCTGGGCTGGCTTTGCGCTTTCGCGCGAGACGGATGTGACGACGGCCGGTTTCGGCAACCAATTCAGCGCCTTCGCCGGCAGCGGCGCGGCGGGCAGCCTGCAATATGCGGCCGGGTTTGTGAATACCTTCTCGCCCTTCCTCCCCACCATCACCCTGCCGCCCGGCGAGCCGGTGCTGAGCCTCGCGCTCACGAATACTACTTACGCCGGGCTCTCAATGCGCAACGGGGATTTCTTCGCCAAGAAATTCGGCGGCGTGACGGGCAATGATCCCGACTTCTTCCGGCTCACCATCACGGGCCGCGACGCGAGTCTCGCGCCGACCGGACAGGTGGATTTCTACCTCGCGGATTTCCGCTTCGCGAACAACGCGCTCGACTACATCGTCGATGAGTGGACGACGGTGGACGTGTCTTCTTTCAGCGCGGCGACGGCGACGATTGAGTTCACGCTCAGCTCTTCGGACAATGGGGCCTTTGGCATGAATACGCCGGCTTACTTTGCCGTGGATCAGGTGCAGACGGTGCCGGAGCCGGGCACCGCCAGCCTCGCCGCGCTCGGTGCGCTGGTCTTCGCAGGACGTCGCCGGAGGGCGTAAACATATGAAGCGCATCCCGATCGCGATCGCCGCCCTGTGTGGCGTCGCGCTCGCGTGCCCGCTCGCCGCGGGGCCGTATTCCGCGGCGCTCGACGATCCGGCCAGTGCCTTCGATGCGCCCGTCCCCGGCTTCACCGGCCCGGATGGCGAGGGACTCGCGCGGCTGCCCGATGGCAGCGGCGGATTCCGCAACGCCCGCAACTCCGTGAATCCGCTCTTCCTGCGCTGGGCGCTCGCCGTGTCGGACTACGTGCGCTCGGATGCGGGCGCGCAGTTCAGCGCGCCCGCGCTCGCCCTCGGGCCGGTGACGGGCGACAATCTGGACGTGGTCTCGCTCGGCGATCTGAGTGCGGCGCAACTCCTCGCGCTGCTCCCGAAAGGCCAGCTCACGCTGCACTTCACTACCGCGGAGGCGCCCGAGCCGTTGCGCGATTTGCCGGGCGCGGACTTCGTGGTCTTCGAGAATGCCTTCATCGTGAATGCTGGCACGGGCGGCATCTTCGGCGATCTCGCCCACGTCGAGGTGTCGTCGGATGGGGTGAATTTTGCGCGCTTTCCGAGCGTCTCGCTCACGGCGATGGCGACGGGTCCGTTTGGCACCCTCGATCCCACGAATGTCTTCCACCTCGCCGGCAAGCATCAGAATGCCGGCGGCGAATGTTGGGGCACGCCCTTCGATCTCGCGCAGCTCGCCACGCATCCGCTGGTCGTCGCCGGACTCGTGGAGCTGAATGCCATCCGCGCCGTGCGGCTCGTGGATATCCCGGGCGACGGCAGCTCGCGCGATGCCGCCTCGCCCGCCGCGCACCCGATCTACGATGCGTGGCTGACCGCGGGCTCGGGTGGCTTTGATCTCGAAGCGCTCGGCGTCATCTCCGTAGTGCTCGGCTTTGCTCGTTGGCAGGACGCGCAGGTGCTGACCGGCGCGGACCGCGGCGGGTTCGCCGATCCCGACCGCGATGGCGCCGGGCAGTTGCTCGAGTATGCCTTTGCCCTGCGCCCACTGGCCGCGGACGCCGAGCTGCTGCCGCGCGTCACGCTCGACTCCGGGGTGCTCGCGATCTCCTTCCGCCGCGACACTCGCGCCACCGACCTCACTTACGAAGTGCTCGCCGGGAGCGATCTCCAGCAGTGGGACGTGATCGCGCGCAGCACTGCCGGCGGTCCGCTCACGGCAGTCGCGCCCTTCACGCCAGTCATCGAAGATCACTCCGAGAGCGCGATCGCCAGCCTCGGCATCATCCGCCGCCATCGCGTGCAGGACATCGTGGCACCCGGCGGCATCACGCCGCGTTTTTTGAAAATCCGCATCGTCGCCACACCGTGATGAGCGCGATGATCGCGTGCTTCTTTCTCCAATCCACAATCCATCCCGCATCGTGAACTCGCCTCTTGGAATCCAGACCTTTCGCCGCTGGATGCTCGTCCTGCTCGCGCTGATTTTCTCCACGCGCGTCCACGCTGATCCCATCAACTGGACCAGCGAGCCGGTGAACTCCTGGCAGACGAGCGGCGGATTCAGCATCGTCTTTGCGCATCTCCCGGAGGGACGCTTTGTGCTCGGTCAGCAGGGGAAGGTTTTCGTCCAACCCACCTTCGGCCTCGCGACCATCACGGAGGTCGCAGCCAACGGCCGCACCTTCGATCCGTCCTTCATCGCCGTCCGCAGTGCGACCAGTGCGCTGCTCGGTGCGGGCGGAAACTTCGGCGCGATCAGCGGCCTGCATCCCTTTAATCCCTCAGCGCCCGTCACCGGCGTCGCGCCAGCGTATGCGAGCACCGCGCAGAACTACGTGGGAATCTATTGGAAGTCGCCCACCTCGGCGCTGGAAGGCTGGCTCATCGGCGGCGCGAACGGCCCGAGCGGTCCCTTCCTCGGGCATAACGTCGTCTTCGTGAACTCGACGACCATCGGCGCGAATGCTCCCGGCTCCATCCGCGGCGCGGTCACCCAGGAGCTGAGCAGCTATGCCGCGGGCATCGCGGTGGACGCGGGCGGAAATCTCTACACCGCGCTCTACGAACTCGAGGGCACCGACGAAGAATCCGAATCCGACAAGGTGCTGCGCTTTTCCGCCGCCCAGATCGAGACGGCGATCCAGGCCGTGATCAATGGCTCGCCGGCTCCGCTGGCGCGCGGTGCGAGTGCGTTTGTTCACAAGTTCGACAGCGCTTCCTCCATCGCCGTGGACGGCCTGGGCCGCGTCTGGTCCGCTGGGTTCAAAGTGGAGCGCCTGCAAGTCTTCGACCCTGCGACGGGCCGCGTGCGCACGCTCGAGCCCGTGCATGCACCCATCCTTGGCGCCAGCACGCGCGGCTATCAGGTGAGCACCTTCACGCGCAGCGGCACGCCCTACCTCGGCTTTCTCGCCTACGACCTCTATGGCACACCCAGCACGCCAGTCATCATCGGGAATGCGCCCGCTGTGGACGTTTCCATGCCGAGCGGGACTACTTTCGCAACGTGGCGCGCGGCGAATTTCGGGGCCGCCGCGCTCAGCCTCGCATCGGAATCCACGCTCTGGGGCGCGACCGCCGATCCCGATCGCGATGGCCTGCCAAACGTCACCGAGTATGCGCTGAACACCCCGCCGCTCACCCCGAATGGCCCGTCGCCAATCACGATCGCGAAAAGCGGCGCGCTGCTCACCTGCTCTTTCCCGCGCCATCCGCTCATCACCGATCTCACCTACACCGTGGAAGTCTCCAGCACGCTCGCGACGAATGGCTGGACGGCGATCGCGACGAGCATCGGCGGCGCGGCCACCGTCGCCACTGGAGCCTCGGCAGTGAGTGAAATAGTGGAAGGCGTGATGAAGCGGGTCACCGTCACCGATCAGGCATTGGCCGCGGGCGCGGCGAAAAGGATCATGCGCCTGCGGATCAGCTCTCCCTGAGGATGCGCGCGTTTCTTCAGCAACGTGGACTGCTGCTCGCGCTCCTCGCCGTGGGCGCGGTGGCCATCGGGCTCACGCTTTCCGTGTCCTACCGCACGCCTCCCGACCTGATGCCTGCGGATGAAATCGCGCTCGGACCTGCTCCCGGCTCCGAGCCGGAAGACGCGACATTCAGCGCAGACATCTCGATCCCTTCTCCTGAGCCGGAGCGCCTCGTCACCACCGACGAACGCACCACGCGCACGACGCTCCTGCCCAAAGGGATCACCAGCATCGACGGTGAAGGTGGGCACGGGGTGCATCGCGCGGTCTTGAAAAACGGTGTGTGGTTTCCCGTCTTCTCGCCGGGCAAGACCCTGCGACCAGACGGCACTGCGGATCTGTCTCCCGTGGCCGCCGTGCCGCTCTCGATCACCTCGGGCACGCCGCCGCCGGGGCGAGTCGGTCGGCCCTTTGCCTTCGGTTTCGAGGTCATCGGCGGAGTGTCCCCGTATCAGTGGGCGTTCCGGCTGGGCGCAGCGTCCGCCGCGTTCGCGATGGATTCGACGTCCGGAATTTTCTCCGGCTCATTGGCGGCGCCGCTCACGACCACGTTGGAAGTCTTCGTCTCCGATGCGGACGGCACCGTGGACTCCGCGCGCTACCCGCTGGCCATTCTGGAAGAGAGCGCTCTCGCCATCGCCACCGCCACGCTTCCCGACGCCGAGATGGACGCCGCATACACCACCCGGCTCGAAGCCACCGGCGGCACTCCGCCTTATGCCTGGACGGTGCTCGGCGCCGAGCCCGCCGGAGTAGCCTTGACGCCAAACACTGGCGAACTCACCGGTACTCCGGCGACCGCCGGCACGTTCACTTTGGAAGTCGGCGTCACCGACCAAGCCCAGACCACCAGCACGAAGACCCTCATCCTCACCGTCACTGGCTCCGGTCCGCAGATCGTGACCACTGAACTCCCGGAGGCAACGGTCGATACGACTTACTCGGCGCAAGTTACCGGTGAAGGAGGCACCGCACCTTACACTTGGAAGATCGCGCAAGAGTTGGACGAGGGTTTGTCCTTTGACGCCGCCACCGGCACCTTATCCGGCACGCCCGTCGGCGCGGGTGAATTCACCGTCGAGATTCAACTTACCGACGCCCTCGGCGTGACGACGACCAAGCGTCTCCCACTGACCATCGTCAATGGCCTGGACATCACCACGCCCGCGCCGCTCTTCCCCGGCTCACCCGGCGTTCCTTACCAGATCGCCTTTACCGCGACCGGCGGCGAAGCGCCCTATCAATGGACGGTCACGGACGGCACCCTGCCCGTCGATAACTCCGGCCGCGAGTGGACGCTTTCCGCAGAAGGCGTGCTCTCCGGAGTCGCTGGACCGAGTGAGAGCGTCTTCCGTTTCGCCCTCGAGGTGCGTGATGCCGCGGACCGATCCTTCACGAAGACTTACGAGATCCCGGTGCGTCAGGGATTGATCGCCATCGCCAGTCGCGAAAAGATCGGGCTCGCGTGGCAACCGGAGCAGATCGACCGCACCCTGCGCGCCACCGGCACGGCCCTCACGGGCCTCGCCATCGTCCGCAGCACGGTCGGCTTTCCCCAGACTCCAGCGGAAGGTGTGTTGGTCTATCAAGGAGCGGGCACCAACCTCGTGGACCGTAACCTGCCCACCGGCGGCACTTACTTCTACACGCTCTTCGTGCAGACCGCCGCCGGGAACGTGCGAGCCTTTGCCAGCGCTGCCGTCGCCATCCAACCCATGACGCGCCAGCGCGCTGAACCCGGAGTCTCCGGCGATCCTTTTGCCGATCGCGTCACCGTCTTCTTGCCGCTCACCGCCGGTGGCTTCGGCGCGAGCTTCGTCCCCGCAAACGTCACTGGCCCCCCGGATGGCAAAGGCACCTTCGCCCCCGCCTCCCAGCCCACGGAACTCGCTTCCCTCCATGCGCGGCTTGGTTCCGGCGGCTCCGTCGTGGTCGAATTCACCGACAACATCGTCGAACTCGGCGCCGGCATGGACTTCACGGTATTTGAAAATGTCTTCTTTGTCGGCGGCAAGGCTACGGTGCGCTTCATGGAGCCCGCCATCGTCTGGGTTGCGTTATTCGACGGACAATGGTTCCGCTTTCCCATCGACGTAGTCCCGCCCGCCGCCGGAGCACCGCTGAATCTGCGCGACCCGTTCTATTACAACAAAGGCTTCGCCGGTCGCAACGGCACCACCGGCAGCGACCCGACCAATCCCACCGCCAGCGGCGGCGACAGCTTCGACGTGGATGAAATGGCCGTTCCCGGACTGAACTGGATTCGCTTCATCAAATTCCAATCCACCGGCGACAACGCGCTCACCGACGACTTCGGAGCCGACCCCGTGCGCCACACCGGGGAATCCAACGCGCTCAGTGGCATCGGCAGTTCCGGCTTCGACCTCGATGCCGTCAGCGCAGTGAACTACTGAGGTGCGGGCGGGAAGCGGGTGACGAAAAATCTGAGGATCCTCGCGGCGAACTCGCAGTGACTTTGCCATCGCGGCGGGCAAGCTGTGGGCATGAATCCCAAAGTCCTGATCATCGTCGGCGACGCCACGGAAACCGTGGACACGCTTTATCCCTACTACCGCCTCATCGAAGGCGGCTATCAGCCCGTAGTCGCTGCGCCGGAGAAGCGCAAATACCAGATGGTGCTCCACGAAGTGAAACCCGGCTGGACCATCACCAAGGAATGGGAGGGCTACACGATTGATGCGGACATCGCGTTCAAGGACATCAAGCCCGAGGAATACGCGGGCATCCTTTTCAGCGGCGGCCGCGCGCCGGAGTACCTCCGCGAAGATGAGGCGCTGTTGCGGACCACGCGGTGGTATTGGGAAAACAAAATGCCGATGGCCAGCGTCTGTCACGGCGTGGAGATCCCGGCCCGCGCGGGCATCGTGAAAGGGCTGCGCATGGCCACGGTGGCGAAGTGCAAATTTGACCTCGAGATCTGTGGCGGCATCTACGTCAACGAGCCGTGCGTGATCGATCGGCACATGGTCAGCGGTCGCACTTACCACGACAGCGGGCACTTCATCGGGCCGTGGATCAAAATGCTCGATGCCGCGTGCGGAAAGTAGGCGTGGCATGTTTAACCCAACTCTCACGCGCAACATGAACCGCAGATCATTCCTTCACACTCTTGCAGCCGCAGCGGTTGCTCCCGCATTCGCAGCGCCCGAGCCTTTCAAGCTCCGCTACATCCTCTCCTCCGCGATGTATGGCGAGATGCCGCTCGATGTCATCCTGCCGGAAATCGCCAAGACTGGCTGCGAGGCAATCGACATCTGGTGCAAGGTGCATGGCAACCAGCGCGAACAAATCACCGAGATGGGCGACGCCGCATTTGCCGCGCTGCTGAAAAGGCACGGCGTGCAGCTCGGCGTGAGCACGCGGTATCCGCTGGGGCCATTCGGACTTGCGGATGAAATGGTGTGGGTGAAAAAGTTCGGCGGAAAAGTCGTGGTCTGCGGCAGCAAGGGACCGAAGGAACCGGGAGGCGCGGAAGCAAAGACCGCAGTGCAGAAGTTTCTCGAGGAAATGAAGCCGCACGTCGCAAAGGCGGAGGAACTCGGAGTAACCATCGCGATCGAAAATCACGACAAGCAGGTGATCTATCATCCCGACTCGCTGCGTTACTTCGCCGAGCTCAACAAATCCCCAAACCTTGGTGTCGCCTTTGCCCCACATCATCTCTCGCGCTGGGTGGACCAGATCCCAGCGCTGCTTCGTGACCTCGGCGCCAGGCAGATTCCATTCATGTACTTTCAGGAGCATTCCGCTGGCATCCGCGAGAAGGTCTCCAAATCGATTGAGATGCAGCAGATGCCTGGCTTTGGCGGCGGCTTCGACTATCGGCCGATCGTCAAGGCGCTGCGCGACATCGGCTACACAGGCTACGTGGAAATCTTCATGCACCCGACCCCACGCGGCATCCCAATCCTGCCGACCGTCCCGGAGATCACCGCGGCGATCAACAAGTCGCGCGCCTACGTGGAGAAGTGTTTGAAGGAAACGGCATGAGGTCTCGGAACACGCGAAAGCTTATCCTCCTCACCGCCCTGTTGCTCGCACTGCTTGGCATTGAATCGTTCCCATTCATCAAGATGCCACGGTCCAAAATCTTTCCGCCATCCGAGCAATGAAACCCAAACGCCCCGCCCGGAACGAAGCCCCCCAACGAGTGCCGCGTCGATTCGGCAGCCTGCTCCGCGATCTAGAAAAGCACACGCAACTCGATACGGTCTGCAAAACCGAGTTGCTTGGCCTTGATGGCACCAAGGATATCGCGCTCGCAGGGAAACAGCTCCAAGATGCGCCAAAGCGAAGTCCACAATCTAAGTGAAACACACCATCCTCCTCCTCACTGGCTTACTGATTTCAGCGATTTCAGAGTTGTCAGCGGCCAATCTTAACTTAGCGGGCACTTTCACCGATCATGCGGTTTTGCAGCGTGACGCGTTTGCGCCGGTCTGGGGTTGGGCTGATCCGAATGAACAAGTCACCGTAGCGTTCGCAGGCCAGAGCAAATCGGCGACGGCAGACGCCGCTGGCAAGTGGATGGTGAAACTCGATCCCATGCCCGCCTCCGCTGTGGGTCGTGATCTCGTCGTTCAGTCCAGCATCAAAAATCGACAATCAAAGATCACCGATGTCTTAGTGGGTGATGTTTGGCTCTGCTCCGGTCAGTCGAACATGCACTTCCGGATGAAGACCGTCGAAAATGCCGCCTAGGAAATCGCGGCGGCGGAGCATCCGCATCTGCGCTTCTTCACGGTGGACCATCAGTTTGACCAGAAGGTATGCGAGAACGTTACAGGCGCTTGGATGTCAGCAGCACCCGCGACGGTCGCCGGGTGCTCGGCAGTGGCCTATTACTTCGGCAGAGACCTCGTGCAGAAACTCGGCGTGCCGGTGGGATTGCTCGTCAGCTCGGTCGGCGGCACCCGGATTGAGTCGTGGATGCGCGCTGAGACTCTTGCGGCGACGGGTGAGTCGGGTGCTCTGATCGAAAAGTGGGCACACGTGTCACCCGACGAGTTTCAGAACATCGCCACGACTTACCGCGAATTTCAGCATCAGCGTGATGAGGTCCACCCGCAGGCCGTCAAAGCGGCCAAAGCACAAGGTGCTCCCTTGCCGCCCGAACCCAAAATGCCCAAGCAGCGTTGCCATGATTGTCCCAGCGCCTTGCACAACGGCATGATCGCACCGCTGGAACGGTTCGCGATTCGCGGTGCCATTTGGTATCAAGGTGAATCGAATTCCTCCCAGGCTGCCGCCTATGAGAAGCTGCTCCCAGCGATGATCGCGGATTGGCGGCGGGTGTGGGGGCTTGAGTTGCCCTTCCTGTTTGTCCAACTGGCGCCCTATCGGGATACGCATCCAGCCTTTCGCGAAGCGCAGTATCGCATCTGGCACGCGACTCCGCACACCGCGATGGTCGTCACTACGGACGTGGGGAACGCACAGAACATCCATCCGACCCGCAAGCAACCGGTGGGAGCGCGCCTGGCCTTGGCCGCCCGCGCTCTGAGCTATGGCGAGCGGATCGAATATTCCGGTCCTGTCTTTGACAGCCTGAGAGTCGAGGGCAACCGCGCCGTGATTTCGTTCACTCACCTGGGCGAAGGGTTAGTGGCGCAGGGCGATTCGCTGAAGGGCTTCACCATGGCGGGCGCGGATGGGAAATTCATTCCAGCCCGCGCCGTGATTGAGGGGTCCACGGTGGTCGTCACTTCCGAGAAGATCACCAAAGCTGCCGCCGTCCGCTATGGCTGGGCCATGGTTCCTGACGGGAATTTATTCAATCGCGAAGGACTGCCCGCCGTGCCATTCCGCACCGATTCTCCCGCAAATCTGCTTCGTTCTAAGAAATCAAAATGAACGTAACGATCAAATCCAGCTACACACTCTTCGCCGCCCTCCTGCTCGCACCGTTGGCCGCGTTGCACGCCGCTGAACCTGTCACCATCGACCTCAGCAAGCGCACCTGGCAGGGCATTCCGGGGATCGAACGCACCGCGAAGGGCCGCGTGTTTGCCTCATGGTTCACCGGCGGGCCAAAGGAGCCGTCGCCGGACAATACGGTCGTGCTTTCACGCAGCGATGACGGTGGAAAAACCTTCAGCTCGCCCGAGGCGATGGCGTTGCCTTTGAGCGACGGCACCCGCTGCTTTGATCCCACCCTCTGGATCGATTCAAAGGGGCGCCTTTGGTATGTCTTCAATCGCGGCAACAAGGACACCGCGAAGCACGACGTGTGGGCTCGCATCTGCGACGATCCCGATGCCTCGCTGCCGGTGTGGGGAGCGGAATTTCGCGTCGGCTACGACGTCCCGTTCGCCTTCCGCATGAACAAGCCGACTGTGCTTTCCTCTGGCGAATGGATCATGCCGGTCACTCACGCCGCGGAACCGGCGCATGATTGGTTTCCCTTCGCGACTCAGCTTCAAGGTGTCGGCATCTCGAACGATGAGGGCAGGTCGTGGAAGTTGCATGGCGCACTGAAGGCGCCGAAGTGGGCGCTCGAGTGCATGATTACGCAGTTGCGCGATGGCCGATTGTGGCTGCTCACGCGCACGGGCGGTGGCTTCCTTTGGGAGAGTCACTCGGCCGACAAGGGCGTCACTTGGGACGAACCTAAGGCGAGCACCATTGCAAATCCCGGTTCGCGCTTTTTCATCCGCCGACTCGCCTCAGGCAATTTGCTGCTCGTGAACCACCACAAGTTCAAAGGCCGCAGCCATCTCACGGCACAGCTCTCTGCCGACGACGGTGCGACATGGAATGACGGCCTGTTGCTTGACGAACGCGGCGGCGTCTCTTACCCCGACGGCGTGCAGGACAAAGACGGCCTCATCTGGATCACCTATGATCGGGACCGCAATGGCGCAGGCGACATCTTGATGGCCAAGTTCCGCGAGGAAGATGTAACGGCGGGCAAGAACATCTCTGGTGCGGTGACGCTGAAGCAGGTGATCAACAAGCTCAACAAACCAACCCTGCTCCCGCCCGGCTGGAATCCGAAGCGTGCAGGCGATGAAGTGCTGACCACTCTCATCAAAGTCAGCGCGCCGCAGGTGAAGGGCGCACACGATGCGGACCTCGTCTTGGTTGGCGAGCGTGCGTTCGTCGTCGAGCACGACAATGACATCAAGCCGGGCCACGGCGCGGGGAAGGATCAGTATTGCGTGCTGACGGTCGTGAATGTGAAGACGATGAGCGTGGAGCGAGTCGTGCCGATGGCCAAGTCTGCGCAGGCTTTCGCCAATGAAACGCTGCCGGTGGGTGCCTGCTTTGTCCCGCGCATCATCCGGCTCAACGATACGACGCTGCGCTGCTTCTTTGTCTGCGAGGATCAGAGCGGAAAAAGCCAGTCGCAGACATGGTATCGCGACTTCGACATCGCCTCGCTCACCTTCGCGCCGGACATCCATCGCGTGAAGCTCAAGACCAGCGACGGCACCTTCGACATGCAGCCGCAGTATTTCCATGCGGATGCCGCGAAGCACGGCTTCAAGCAACCCGCGAAAGCCTTCGGTCTCTACCTGCTCGACGCGTTCAAGGTCATCGACGGCAAGACTTACCTCGCGATCAACAACTTCCAAGGCGCGCAGAACGCACTCGCGATGTTGAACGCCGCACGCGACACCATTGAAATCATCGGCCACTACAACGAACCCGCCGAGCGCAGGCTCACCGAGTCCTCCGTCAATCGCCTGCCCGACGGCACTTGGATGGCCATCTGCCGCACCGAGAGCGGAGATCGAAACTACGTCTTTTCCACCAGCAAGGATGGCAAGGCGAGCCGCGTCCCTTTGTCAGCAAAGGCAGCAACTCCAAGCCGACCTTCGACAAGTTCAACGGCATCTACTACCTCGGCTGGCAGGAGGCCACGCGCATCACCGATGGCCACGGTGTCGGTCGCTATATCTTCAACATCGAAGTCTCCCGCGACTGCATGAACTGGGAGCGCAAATACCGCTTCGAGTCCGCCGACTCCTTCCAGTATCCGACCTTCCGCCAGCACGACGGCAGGATCTGGTTCACCGTCACCCAAGGCACCGGCGGCAGCACCGACCGCATCATGTTTGGAAGGCTGGAAACCTCTAAACTGTGAAACCGACCGTCACACTTCTCACCGCCCTGCTGCTGGCACCGCTGGCCACACTTAATGCAGTCGCACCACCTGCCAAGTCCAACATCCTCTTCATCCTCACCGATAACGAAGGACTTAGCGATGTCGGGTGCTATGGCTCGGACCGGTTCAAAGGCAAGACGCCGAACATTGATGCGCTCGGGGCGAGGCGACGATTGTCTTTGCGCAACAGCCCGACATAACGAAGGAACTCTTCGCGGCGCAGAAGGCGGCCATCGCACGCGAGAGGAGCCGTTAAGCAGCAACATACTTTCTCTCTAAAACTATGAGACCCATCCTCACCCTCCTCTGCGCCACACTTTCTCTGCTTCTGACGTCTCTGCGTGCCGAAGATGAGGGGAAGCCGAACATCGTCCTCTTTTACATGGATGATCTCTCAGCAGGACTCATCGGCTGCTATGGCGGCGGACCAGCTCCGACGCCGAACATCGACTCGATAGCGAAGAATGGTGTGCGCTTCACCGATGGCTACGTCACAGCCTGCGCTTGCAGCCCGAGTCGCGCCGGATTGATGAGCGGCAAATACCAATCGCGCTTCGGGCATGACTCGAATCAGGATGCGACTCCAGGCATGGACTTGAAGACCACACTGCTGCCGCAGCGCCTGAAACAAGCGGGCTACACGACAGCGATCATCGGCAAATGGCATCTTGGTGAGGGCAAAGAATACCTGCCCGTGTCGCGTGGCTTTGATCACAGCTTTGGCTCAGTCGCCAATCTTGAGCAGGATAGGAAGACTAGGAAATCCATGTCGAACTACTATGAGGCGGATCAAATCATCACCTCTCCCGGCCTGCAGTCCGACGAGTATCTCATCAGCTCTCCGCTGTATGCGAAGAAGGCCTGTGAGTTCATCGACCAGCACCACAGCAAGCCTTTCTTCCTCTACCTGCCATTCAATGCAGCCCATGCTCCGGCGGTTTCATCCGATCACTGGAAGGACAAGATGACCGCCCTCGGAGTCCCAAAGGAATTGCTGCACAAAGCTGCGCAGATGGGCGAGATGGACGAGGCCATCGGCACCGTCCTCGCCAAACTGCGCGCACTGGAGATCGAGGACAAGACGATCATCTTTTGCATCGCCGACAATGGCCGCGCCGACGCCTCCGGCGGGCCCGATGGCGGCGATGGCTCACTCGGGATGCGAGGCGGTAAATGGCACCTCTACGAGGCCGGTATCCGCGTGCCATGGCTCATGCAGTGGAAGGGACACATCCCTGCAAAGCAAGTCATCACCAACCCCGTGATCCAGCTCGACATCGCGCCCACGGTATTGAAACAAGCTGGCGTTCAGCTCCAGCCTGAGTGGGGGCTCGATGGAGTCGATCTCCTGCCACTCGTCACTGGCAAGACCCAGACTTTAGAGCGTCATGAACTTTATTGGCGAGTCGATAGCGATCAGATGGCCATTCGCAAAGGCCCGTGGAAATTGGTCCGAACCGCCTTCAATAAAGCCCCGAAACTGTATGATCTCGGCAAGGATTTTGGCGAGACGAAGAACCTCGCCACCGAGCACGCCGACACCGTCAAGGAACTGCAGGACCTCTGGGACACATGGAACCAAGGCATGAAACCCGTCACAAGGAAGCCCCGCCGCGGTAAGGCTGCGGACGAATAACACACGTTTCCACTCCCCTTCATGACCAGTAAATCAATGCACCCCATAAAATCACTCATCCTCACCCTGCTGCTGATCCCGCTATCTGCGCTGCATGCCGCTGATGTGAACTCGCCACTCCTGTCTGGTGCGTCACGTCCCAACGTCATCGTCATCCTTGCAGACGACCTCGGCTACGAATGCCTCGGGGCCAACGGCGGCAAGTCCTACCAGACGCCGCACCTGGATGGGCTCGCACGCACGGGCGTGCGCTTCGCGCAATGCTATGCACAGCCGAACTGCACGCCGACGCGCGTGCAGATGATGACCGGCATGTCGAACGTGCGGAACTACGTGAGCTTCGGCTCGCTGGAAAAATCGCAGACGACCTTCGGCCATTTGTTCCGCGATGCCGGCTACGCCACCTGCATCGCTGGCAAGTGGCAACTCGGTTCCAAGGATGCCTCGCTGCCCAGGCACTTCGGCTTCGATGAGCACTGCCTGTGGTCGCTGCTCGGACGTGGCGAGCGCTACGCCGATCCCAGCCTCTCGGTAAATGGCGAGTTCAAAACCTTTGCCGGAAAATACGGGCCCGACGTGTGCCAGGAGTTCGTCGTCGATTTCATCCGCCGCAATCGCAGTAAGCCGTTTCTGGTCTATTACCCGATGATCCTCACGCACGGGCATTACGAGGCGACGCCGGACAGCAAGGACTACGGCCAGCCCGGTGCGAAAGCGAAGGCGGCCGATCAGCAACACTTCGCCGACATGGTGGCCTACATGGACAAGCAGATCGGCGGCTTGATGAAGGAACTCGAATCCCTCGGCCTGAGCGACAACACGCTCCTCCTTTTCACCGGCGACAATGGCACGGGCCGCGGCGCGACCTCGACGCTGGAGGACGGAAGCGAGCAGGACGGGGAAAAAGGCAGCACCACTCGCGGCGGCATGCATGTGCCGCTCATCGCGAGCTGGCCCGGCAAAATGAAGCCCGGCACCGTTTGTCCCGACCTCGTGGACATGACCGATTTCCTGCCCGCGATCTGCGAAGCGGCGGGCGTCGCCGTCCCGAAAACGCTGACCCTAGATGGCCGCAGTTTCCTCCCGCAAGTGCGCGGCGAGAATGGCCAGCCGCGCGATTGGATTTACAGCTACTGGGTGCCGCTGCGCGCGTCGCAAACGAAGAATGTCGGCAGTCGCGGCGCGGTGGAGCAGGCGTTTGATCAGCACTTCAAGCTCTACAGCACCGGCAAGTTTTTCGACCTCGACAAGGACGTGGAGGAAAATTCGCCGCAGCAAATTGCCGAATTAAAAGGCGAGGCCGCCGCCGCCGCGCACAAACTCCAGGCGGCGCTGGAGCAATTCAAGGACGCCCGCCCCGCCAGCCTGAGTCCGCCGGTTGTGCCCGGTGAAAAGAAGAAAAGGAACAAGTGACCGCAAACTCATGAAGCCGCGCCGCCTTTGCTCCGTCACCGCCCTGTTGTTCGTGCCGCTCGCTGCGCTCTGCGCTGAGGCTGCGCCAGAAACGATCCGCTGCGAGCTCGCGGTGATCGGGGGCGGCAGTGGCGGATTGGGCGCGGCGCTCGCGGCGGCGCGGCTCGGCGTGGACGTGGTGCTCGTGGAGCGCAGCGACAAACTCGGCGGCAATTCGGTGCGCGGCGGCGTGAACATCTGGGAGCCGGGGCTCGGCGGGACGGGGTTTCCATTTGAGATTTACCGGCGGCTGAGGCGCGAGCCGAAGGCGGTGGGCATTTACTCGATGGGGCGGCACATGGGCACCTTCGACCCGAAGCGCGAGGCGTATCCATTTCCCGGCGGTGAGACGGTGATCGATCCGGCGCTCGGCTACCTCGATTCACTGCGGCGCCACGGTCTCTCGCATTCGCAACTGCACGGCGTGGTGTTCGAGCCGGAGGCGATGGCGAAGACGATGCTCGCGATGCTGGAGGAGACGGGGCATTGCCGCGTGCTGTTCCGGACGGAGTTCAAGCGCGTCGCGATGAGTCCGACGAACGCGGGGCGGATTCAAAATGTTACTTTGCAAAAAGTCCGCTTCGCCGACGGCAAGTCGATCGTGGAAAGCCGGACGCTGGTCGCCGACTATTTCGTGGATGCGACGGGCGACGGTCTCGTGTGCGAGGAAGCCGGCTGCACGATGATGACGGGGCAGGAGCCGCGCTCGCAATTTGACGAGCCAGGCGCGCCCGCCGAAGCCACGCCGCGCGTGAATGGCGTGAGCCTGCTGTATCGCGTGACGCCAGTCGCGACGCCCGCCGTGGAGCCGCTGCCCGAGGGCATCGCGCCGGAATGCTGGTGGGCGAAGAAATTTCCCGTCGCGCAGATCAATCACTACCCGAATGGCGACCTGAACGTGAACATGCTGCCGACGATGGAGGGCGTGGAGTTCATGAAGCTCGGCTGGGTGGA
>JANNXQ010000275.1:0-10967 GCA_031409655.1 Chthoniobacteraceae bacterium
GGCGGTCGGCAAGGGATCGAGCAGCGGCGCGGGCTGAGCGACTTGGTTCCCCCGGGCCACGAGATCATCGATAAAGATGTCCATTTGCTGGCCGACAAAGAGGGACAAGGACTCTTCCGCGATCTCGTAGATCACCTGGAGCACCCGCGTATCCACGCGCTCGGTGCTGTCGCCGGAGAGCGAGCGCTTGGGCACGACCATCGGTTCGACCCGGACAAACTTCAGCGGCGCTTGCAGATCCGCATTGCCCCGCACGTGGGCCGTCGCGGCGGCGGCGGGTCGCAACCGCCAGGCCTCGTGTTCATCCACATCCACCCGCACATGCATCGGCCGGAGTTTGCCGATCACGAGCATTGGCTGCGTGGTCTGGCCAGCGGGCGCAAATTCCCCAACGCGTACCTTGAGTTGCAGCACCTCGGCATCCATGGGCGAGCGGATCACGCTGCGCTCGATCTCCGTCTCCGTGGCCTTGATCCCCGCCTGCGCGGAAGCGACTTCCGCCTTGGCTTCGCCCAACCGGGCATCGGCAGCCTGGAGCGCGAACTTTCGCCGCATCAACTCATCCGTACTGATCACACTGCCGCCGCCGAGCTTCTGCGCGCGATCGAGTTGATCCACAGCATCGGAGCGCACCGTCAGCGCGGTCTGCACTTTGGCATTGGCGGACTCGAGCGTCGCTTGCCGCACCGCGAGCGCCGCCAGGTGATGCCGCGCATCGAGTTGAAAAAGCGGATCCCCTTGCTTCACCGACTCGCCGACCTGGACCAGCACCTTTTCCACCACGCCATCGAGCGCGGTGCCGATCGCGACCGCCTCGGAGTTTGGCTCCAGGATGCCCACGGCGGCGATGGTGTGACTGAAGACCGACGCAGGGGGTGGCGAAGGTGGGTCGGACTTTAAGAAAGTCGGCTTATTACGAACCATCGAAATCGACGCGTAAACGACGGCAACGATGGCGATCAGTGGCAGGATAAGGCGCTTCATGGCGGGCAGGTTACTGGAAAGAAGCGAGCGGGATGTGTGCCCCCGTCTCGACATGCACAATGGCTCCATCGTCCATATGCGCAATGGTGTTGGCAAAATGGTACACCCGGCTGTCGTGCGTGACCACGATCACCGCGCGATCCGCCTGCACGGCGGCGAGGGCCAGCAGATCCATCACGGATTCGCCCGTGGCGTGATCGAGCGCGGCGGTCGGTTCGTCGCAGATGATGAGCCGCGGTTCATGGACCATGGCTCGCGCGAGGGCCACCCGCTGCTGCTGGCCACCGGAAAGCTTGTTGGGATACACGTCCGCCTTTGCCTCGATCCCGAGCTTCACGAACAACGCCCGGGCACGGTCCACGGCCTGGCGGCGCGACACGCCCGCGGCCAGCAGCGGCACGGCGGCATTTTCCGCGGCGGTCAGCGACGGGAGCAAATTGTACTGCTGAAAGACGAAGCCGAGGTTTCGCCGGCGGAAGAGAATCTTCTCCCGACTCTTGAGCGTCGCGATGGGCTGCCCAAAGAGTTGCACCGCGCCTTCATCCGCATCGAGCAAGCCAGCGATCACCGAGATCAGCGTCGTCTTGCCGCACCCGCTCTGGCCGACGAGAAAGGTGAGCTCACCGAGTTCCGCCGTGAAGTCCACGCCGCGCAACACTTCGATCCGGGTATCGCCCTCGCCAAAGGATTTGCGGATCTGCTGGCAATCGACGGCTTTCATCAGCGGAAGACCGCCGCGGGCTCGAGCACCAGCACGCGGCGGATGCTCAGCAGGCTGGAGAAAATGATGACCCCGAAGATCGCCACCGCGGTGATGGCCACATTGTACCAGGGCAGGATCATCCCGCGGGTCGCAACTTCGCGGGCGGTGATTTCAAAGAAGACCGCCGCGAGCCCGGTGCCGATGGAAAAGCCGATCGCGCCAGCGGTGAGCGCCTGGAGGAGGATCATTCCGACGAGCCGCATATTCGTCACCCCGATGGCTTTGAGCGCGCCAAACTGCTTTAGATTTTCAACCGTGAAGAGGTAGAAAGTCTGCCCGGCCACGACCGCACCGACGATCAGGGCGATGGCGATGGTGATGCCGAAGTTCACCGGGATGCCCGTATTCTCGAGGTAGAACATCACGCAGTCCCAACGGAACTCATCCGTCGTGCGGGCCCGGAGTCGAGTGCTCTCCTCGATGCGTTTCGTCAGTTCTTTGGGCGTGACGCCGGGCTTCGGCCGGGCGACCACGTAGGACATCTGGCTCCGCTCCGTCCCCTGAAATTTCACCGCCTCGGTATAGCGCGCGTGGATGATCGGGAAGCTGACGAAAGCCGCCGAGGCATCCGAGATTCCCACGATGCGCACCTGCCGGTCATTCATCTCCAGCGTCCGCCCGAGTTCCAATTTCTCATTCGGAAAAAGCAGCATGTAGCCGGCTTTGTCGATGACGATGGACTGCGGCTCGCGCAACCGCGACCAGTGCCCGAGTTCCATCTTCCGCGGCACCCCCACGAGCGTGGCATCGTCCAGACCGAGCACGAGGCATTGGTAGAAATTCCCCGTCTTCGTCCGCGCGACCGGCAGCCCCTTGAACATCCGCACTGCCCACTGCACGCCTTCCACGCCCCGCACCCGGATCAGATCGGTGTCCTTGAGCGGTTTCGTTTCGTCGAAATACTTCGTCTGCGGATCCATCACCCAGACTTCCGCATCGGTGACATCAGCGATCTGATTCCCCGTGCGCAGCATGATGCCCGCGAAGATCGAAGTCTGATTTTCGAGGAGGAAAGTGGAGAACGCGATGGCGAAGACCAGGCCGAGATATTTGGCCCGGTCGCCGGTCAGCATTCGTAGGGCGACAAAATTCATGCCTTTGAAATGCTTAGCAGATGCGACGCCACGGGCGGCGGCGCGACCGCACGGGCGGCGGTGGGGTGCGGCATTCAGCAGGAAACGGCATGGCTGATGAGACGTGAAACGTCCGAGGCGTCAACCGCGATGTGCCCGGGACACTCGCGGTCGCGGGATTTTACCCGACCTCTCGAAATTGCCGATGCGCGTTCAGGGCGGCCCAATCCGCGGTGTTGATCGGGCGACCTTCAGCATCTGCCGCGCGCGGGGGAGCGCCGCGGGTGGAGCGACCGACACGGGCGAGCCAATCCTTCGCGAGCGGCAGTTCCAGGAGGTCGAGTCGGGTGGCCGCAATCGTGGTTTGATCTTTTTCGCCGGTCGCTCCGCCGAGTCCGACGAAAAATCCGGCGAGCATCAGCGACACCCGGAGGGCCGTGGAGCGCGTATAACTTGTAACCATGCAACCCGATTCCGCCGTCAACTGCGCCCTCAGGGCGGTGAAGTGTTCCAGCGTCCACAACTCGGGATTTGTCCGTGCGGAATATGGATCGTAAAATACCGCGTGTGGCGGAGGTGCATCCGCGAGGCGTTCCCGGAAGTCGCCGAGCAGCACCTTCCAACTCCGGAGACCGCCGTGGCTTTTCCACTCGCCAGCGGAAAGGAGCGAGGCGATTGGCTTCTGCCAGGGAACTACGTAGCCGAGTTCCCCGGCGTGGGCTTGGGCAAAGGCGAGGGGTGCGAGGGTCAGATCGAAGCTGTAAATCTCGATCCGTCCCGGAGCCCCGCTCAGCGCCTCGAGCGCTGCGATCGTGTTCGCACCCGCGCCCAGCCCGACGTCCCAAATCACAAACGCGCCATCGTGTTTGGCCGTCCGTTCCACGAGCCGCTGACCTTGGGCATGGAGCGCGTTCGCTTCGGCCATTGGCCCCACCACGGGGTGAAAGGTCTCGCCGCAAGCCAGGGACCGCAGGCTGCGATCTCCGGATTGCACCGTCACCAATTCGTAGCCGGGATCGTCGTTGCTGGAAGTCACAGGGGACCGTAACGCGTCGTGACCGGCGGCGGCAACCTATGTGCTATCAATCACCGTCTTATTCGTGAAAAATATCGCCGCCAAAATGATCACGCTCCCGCGCATCGCCCCCGTCATGGTGCTGCCCAATGCGTTGCTTTTCCCGAATTCCCTGCTGCCGCTCTTTATCTTCGAGCCGCGCTATCGGGCCATGCTCCAGTGGGTGCTGCAGGAAGAGCGCGTCTTTTGCATCGCGCAGCCCAAGCCCGGGGTGAGCGAGCCGCAGACCGCGGACGACTTCCAGTCGACTGGCGGACTCGGGCTCGTGCGCGCCTGCGTCGGGCACGAAGACGGCACCGCACATCTCGTCCTGCAGGGACTGGCGCGCGTGCGCTTCACGGGCTTTGTGCAGGAGGAGCCCTTCCGCATCGCCGAACTCACCGAACTGCGCTCGGAGCCGTCGGAGGAAGTGGACGCCTACGCCCTGATCGCCAAGATTCTCCAACTCTGCGTGAAGCTTCGAGCCAAAGGCATGCAAGTGCCTGAGGCGTTCGACCAGCAACTGGCCCAGATCGACGATCCCGCGGTGCTCGCGGACGTGGTTGCCCACGCCTTCCTGCGCGTCGCAAAACATCGGCAGGCGATCTTCGACGAGCTGCGGGTCGGCGAGCGGTTGCAATTACTCATCCGGCTGCTCAACCGGGAGATGAAGGCCTAGTTTACGGCGTCGGCTTTGGTTTGGTGGTCAGCTCGAAGTCATCCGTGCGGAAGGGAGTGACGGGCAAACCCTGCATCGTCGTGAGATTGCAGACGGGATTGTCCGCCCACGCGTAGCGCACCGCGATGGGGTTCGCGACGGCGGCGCTCCAGACTTCGACCTTATCGTTTCCGCGCACTTCCCCATTCGCGTTGTGCCAGACTTTGTCCTCGCCGCAGACGGCAAAACCGCGCGCTTCTTTGACCTCGAAAGGCCGCAGTTTATCGCCAAAACAATCGAGCGTGAGGAGTGCTTTTGGGCCGTTGATCGCCATGCTTTTGAACTCGGGGCTGCGATACGAAAACTTGAGTCCGTAGTCTTTTACCAAGGCCCAGCGGACCAGCCGGGAGGCGACGGCGTATTTGTTTTTTGGGTGGATGTCTTTGCCCTCGCCCACGTCGATGATCACGGCCTGGCCGGTGTTGGGCAGCTTCATCGTGCGGGTCTGGGCCTCGCGGAGTTCCGCCCACGCGCTCTCGCCGGGCTCGGATTTCTCCGGCAAAAAGTCGGCGAGCTGCACCCAGTAGAAAGGGAAGTCGCCCTGCTGCCATTCCTTGCGCCATTGCTCGATCATGAAAGGAAAGAGTTCGCGATACTCGTGCGCGCGACTGGCGTTGCTCTCGCCTTGGTACCAGATCACGCCCTTCATCCCGTAGCCGAGTGTGGGATGCACCACGCCCGCGAAAATGTTGCCCGGTCGCTGATTGCCGGTGAGCCAGGCCTCCGGCGATTGCGGCGCGCGCGGCACGGGCTTGCCTTCGGCTTTCGCCTTCTCGGTGGCGATCTTCCACTTTGCGACGGCGGCTTCGTGGTCGGTCTGCGCTTTTTCCGCCTGCAGTTCCGCTTCGCGTTTGGTGGTGTTTTCCAGGAGCAGCGCAAACCGTGGGTCCTGCTCGATCGTCCCGCGCCGCACCCAGGCCTCGGCCGCGCTTCCGCCCCAGGAATTGTCGATGAGCCCCACCGGCACGCCAAGGATTTCGTGAAGATAGCGCCCAAAGAAAAAGCCGACCGCGCTGAAGAGTTTTGCACTTTCCGCGGACGACGCCTGCCATCCGCCCTGAAAGTCATTCTGCAATTCCTGCGTGCCCACGCGCGGCACTTTGATGAGCCGGAGGTTCGGGAGCTTCGAGGCAGCGGCTTCGAGATCGCCATTCCAATCGCCGCCCAGCATGAAGCCCATGTTTGATTGGCCCGAGCACATCCAGACTTCGCCCACGAGCACGTCCTGGATTTCCCTGGTCTGCGAGCCGGCGATCTTGAGCACTCGCGGCTCGGCGCTGACCGATACTGGATCGAGCTTCACCGTCCAGCGGCCATCAGCGCCGGCTTCGGCGGTCTTTGTCTGGCCGGCGAAAGTAACCGTGACTTTCGTCCCGGGCGCGTCCCAGCCCCAGACCGGATTGGCCTGCTGTTGCTGGAGGACCATGTGGTCATTGAAGATCGCGGGAATTTTCCATTCGGCGCGCAGCGTGGGTGCGGCGGTGAGGGCGATGAGGAGCAGGCGAGGGAGGATTTTCATGGGTGAGGGGACGGGTGAAGAAACGCGCTGCGGTGTGCAGCGTATAAGCGGAAAGGTGAGGCGGGCTTAGCCCTCGAAACTCGCGAGCAGTTCCTCGCGAGTGCAGGTCGCAGTGCCCAGCTTGCCGACGACCACGCCGCTGGCGTGATTCGCGATCTCCGCCGCCTCGGGTGGAGTGGCTCCCGCACAGAGGGCCAGCGTGTAGAGCGCGATCACGGTGTCGCCCGCACCGCTCACGTCGAAGACTTTCAGCGCGCGAGTCGGCGCATGAAAGGGCGCGGCGTCTTTTTGAAAAAGGATCATGCCCTGTTCCCCGAGGGTGATGAGCAGTTGGTCGAAGTGCCAGCACTCGCCGAGGGTGCGACCGACGGCGACGAGCGCGGCATCTTCCGTCGGAGGATCGATCGGCTCGGAGGCCAGCGCGCCGGCGCTGGCAAAGGCTTCGGCGCGATTCGGCTTCATCACGGTGACCTGCTCCCAGCGCAGGGGGTTGTGCGGGTTCGGATCGACGGCGAGGATTTTCCCGGCGCGATTCGCGAGGGTGCAAAGCTGGGTCGCGAACTCCTGATCGAGCAGCCCCTTGCCGTAATCCTCGATGATCAGCGCATCGAGATCCGGGAGCAGGGCCCCGATGCGCTCGAGGGCGCGCGCCGCGTGCTCGGGCGTGAGAGAGAGGCGGCGTTCGCGGTCAATGCGGACCACGTGCTGCTGCCGGGCAATGATCCGCGTTTTCACGATCGTCTGGTAGGCCGCGTCCTGCACGAGGGCGTCGAGTTGCACGCCTTCCTCGCGGAGCAACGTCTTCAAACGATCCGCAGGCACGTCCTGTCCGACGATGCCGAAGACGCCCGCGCCTTTCGTGAACTCGGCCAGATTGCGCGCCACATTCGCGGCGCCACCGGGGAAAAATTCCTCGCGAGCGACCTCGACCACCGGCACCGGAGCCTCGGGCGAAATGCGCGATACTTTCCCCCAGATGAATTCGTCGAGCATGATGTCCCCGACGACAAGGATGCGGGCCGTGGGGAAGCGCGAGACGATTTCGGTGAGGCGGAAAGGAGTCATGCGGGGGAATTTGGAACTTGGAATTTCATCCTCCAAGTTCCTCCGTTACCGCCGCAAAGAGTAATGGGATCATGATCTCGTGATGGCCGACGATGTAGAAGCCCTGGCCGCCGAGGGCGGTCGGGCGGCGCTGCACATTTTCCGCGGGGCGATAGTGGCGGATCATGTCGAAGGTGGCGGTGGTGAAGCGCTCGACTTTGTGCCCGAGATTACGGGCGATGGTCAGCGCCTTGAGGAACACTTCCGGCATGATCACGGTCGAGCCAATGTTGATCACCACGCCGCCTTCGAGCTGGGCGCACACGGAGGCGAAGGTCTGGAAGTCGCGATAGGTCGCTTCGCCGAGCACCGCGCCGTCGGTGGTCGGGTGCTGATGAATGATGTCCGTGCCGATGGCGATGTGGATGGTGACGGGCACGTCGAGTTCGGCCGCGGTGGCGAGGAGGGAGAGACGGGTGTTTGGCTGCTCGGCAGCCACGAGGGCATCGCCCAGCGCGCGCCCGGCACCGAGTCCCCGGGAGATGCCGGCGGCCAGGGCGGCATTCATCATCCGACCGGTTTCATCGGCCATCCCAAAGCTGCCGTCATTCAGGCCGCGCTGCACGTCTTCGCTGGTCTCGCCGTGGTAGCAGAGTTCGAAGTCGTGGATCGCGCCCGCGCCATTCATCGCGACGGCCGAAAGGAGGCCGCTCCGCAGCGCCTGCACGAAGATGGGATTCAGCCCGACCTTGATGGAGTGCGCGCCCATCATCAGCACCACCGGACGCTTCTCCCGCACCGCTGCGGCCACCGCGCGCACGGTCTTTTTGAAATCCTGCACCGCGAGGAAGTCCGGCAACTGCGCGAGGAAATCGCGGAAGCTTTGTCCTGCTTCGTGCGGCTTGGCGAACGCCTCAAGTGCGACCTTGTTGGCCCGTTCCGCGACGGAAAAGGTGCGGATTTTGGCAAAATCCAGCGGCTCAAATTTCATCGGCGGATTGCGCAGGGAAAGGCGGAGGGGTGTCAATGTCCGATTCCGCCCGTTGTGCCCGGCACTCCGGCCGGACGTGCCGTCACCGGCGCCGACAGCGGCCAGGAGCTGGAAGCGGAGCACCGCGCGGATCCTCCTGGGAGCGCCGCCGTCCCGTGAGGCACCGTTACCCAAGCGCGCGGCGCCACTCATCAACAAGTGGGTGTGGAAGAGGCCCCGCGTGTTTTGTCCGCCTCCGCTCGCCGAGACCCCGGCACGATCGCCGCCGCCCCCCGCTCGGCGCGTTACCTCCGCAGGCCGTTGATCAGTTCGTCCAGCTTATCCGCGATCGCCTGCACTTTCCCCTGCGTCGGCGGGTCGCTCACCACCATCCGAAGCGTCCCCACTCCGTTAGTATTCGAGGAAGTGCCCGCGATGGCCGCCTCCACATCCGTTTGCAAGGCGCGCGTCTGCGTATCCGCATCCAGCGCCGTGAGCTGCCCCCGCATCACCGCGCTGGAGAGCGGGGAGTTATCGGCGGGTTGGTTTGGGTTATATGGCATAGTGTTTGAGTTAGGTTGAATGGTGATCATTCGCGGGCTGTTGCGCCTGGCAGTGGGTGGAAAGACTTCTCGGCCCACGGTGGATGGCGCGCTCCGCCGCGCCATGACCCGCTCCGCGCGCCGCGCCACTCTGCGCAGCCGGGCCTGCGGCGAGCGTTGGGCATGGCGCGGCGGAGCGCACCATCCACCTAGTCCGGGTATGGCAACAGGCGAATAAGGTGAGACCGTTATTTTCAACACATCCGTCCAGTCGCCATTCGGCGTGCCTTTGTCCCAGAAGCGCAGCCGAAACTCCCGCATCTCCGGCTGGGTCGGGACCAGCAGCGGGCGCTGATCCACAAATGGGCTATGGGTCTCGATCGCCAGGAATTCCCACGGGCCACCGCGGCGCCCCTCGATATACACACCCATGTGCCCATACTTGAAAAAGCTCAGCCGCACGCATTGGCAGCCCGGGCCTTGCTCCACGCTGGCATTGACCTTGGGCGCCGGGTGGACCGTGGTATCCTCCGGGCCTTCGATCCCGAGGTCCGAGCCGATGGCTGGCGTGTAAGTGCCGGTCGCCTTGATCCGGATATTGAGCGCAAAGATCCGGTGGAGCAGCCCGGGCGGCGACGCCGTCACCCCCGCGGGCATGGGCGGCGCGGAAAATGTCGGCAGGACCTGCGGGGCCGTGCCTTCGCCGCTCAGCGCCGCATCCATGGCCTCGGTGGTGGCAGGCGTGAAAGTGCGCACGGCACTCACCCAGTCGCCGAGGAGATAGTTTGCCCATTTGGCATCGTTCACGGCGGCGCTCACTTCGCCGGACGCAAGACCGAGGGTGGGGCCGTGAATCGGGAGTTTGATCGAGTAATTCGCCAGCCAGCTAGCCTGGGCGGCGATACGGTTTAGATAATAGGCGGATCGTTTCATGGTTTGTTTGTTCGGTTTTTTTCTGACGCTAAAATATTCGCCCGCGGGAGGCTCCGCTGCGTCCCAGTGGCCGCTATCCCAGGTGCCGGCATCCCAGGTCATAGGAAGCCTCCGGTCCGCGCTGCTTTGCGCAAAGTTCGCCGGGTGGCTTGGTCCACCCAGTCTGAGCGGCGAGCACCAGCCAGTGCCGACCCGTGAATACCTTCCGGCGGATGGGCCACGGGCTGGCAAGACGGCCCCACTCCTTCCGGGAGCACCGCTACTCCCGCCGGGAGTACCGCTCCTGCCGGGAGCGGAGCTACCCCCGACCCCGCGAATGTTACGCCGCTGGTCCGCGAGGCCACGCCCGCGACGGGGAAGGCTCCGCAGCCGGGCGACGTTGTTCCGGCGAGGCCGCAGGAAGCTATTGCCGCCGCGGCGGCGACTCTGGAAAGGTGCAGGAGGAGCAGGGGATGAAACATCGGGCTTGCCAGCTCCTCCGAGGACGATGCCAGCCCCGCCTTGTCAAACATCGTTGACGCGCGCCCTCCCCCCGGGCTTGGTGTAATCAAATGTGATGCAGATTCAGGACGGTGTCGGCCTTGCGGGCGGCCAAACGCCAAACTTCAAACCATGCCTATCCGGTTTGTGGCCAAGCTTCCTGAACTGGAGACAGAATTCACAGGATTTAGAGGATTCCAGGATTTCGCCAGAGGGAATCCTGTGAATCCTGCCAATCCTGATAATCCTGTCCAACTCCCCCGCAACTTGGCCACGAACCGGAAAGGCACGGTTTGGAGTTTGGAGTTTGGCGTTTGGAGTTTGGAGCATGCCGATCCGGTCTGTGGCCAAGCTTCCTGAACTGGAGACAGGATTCACAGGATTCGGGGGAAGCCATCACCTCAATTACCCTTGAACGCACCAGATCGTATTACTTGCCTCGGAAAGTGAATTTATTTGATCCCCGCCTCCCGCCAAGGCGATCGGCGGGGAAAGAAGCGACGGAATATAGGCAGAAAGTGGGGGAGGGGGCAGTCGGTGAAAGCTGCGCTTTTTCCTTCGACGGAGATGGCCCGGCCCGACGAAAAATTGCCTCCAGCATTGCCCAGTGAGCAGCTTTCCCAGGCCGACCCGAATGGCCTGCGTGCCGCAGCCCCGCGCGCCAGCGCCTTCTTTTGCGTAAAAGGCCTTCACCGAGCGTTTTGTCATGGCGCAGCCAAGAACCAAGAACCACGAGCTAAGCCGCCCTCACAAATCATCCAACGGACTGGTAATCTCCCCCCGCATCGCCCGCGCCAGCTTCGTATAGATCTCGGTCGTCCGCACATCCGCATGGCCCAGCAGCTCCTGGATCGACCGGATATCCACCCCTCGGAGTAAAAGGTGCG